>NZ_JBITFM010000018.1:0-12444 GCF_044456065.1 Streptomyces sp. NPDC051041 | reverse complement strand
GGGGGGGGGGGGGGGGGGGGGGGGGGGGGGGGGGGGGGGGCGCGCCCCCCGCGCGGGGGGGGGGGGGGGCCCGCCGCGCCCCCGCCCGGCGGCCCCCCCCCCCCCCGGCCCGGTCACCGTACGCCGGTGAGCAGCCCGGTGACCTCTGCGGATGCCGGGCGGGCCGGGGAGCGGTCCGCCCGGCATCCGTGCGCCCGGGGCGGAGTCGTGCCCGGGGCGGAACCTGGTGACGTCCAGACCGGGTCAGAGCCTGGTGACGTCCAGCTCGCCCTCGGCGTACCGCCTGCGCAGCACCTTCTTGTCGAACTTGCCGACGCTCGTCTTCGGCACCGCCTCGATCACCGTCCAGCGCTCGGGGAGCTGCCACTTGGCGATCTTTCCCTCCTCGGCGAGGAAGGCGCGCAGGGTCGCGAAGTCGGCGGTGGCGCCCTCCTTGAGGACGACCGTGGCCAGCGGGCGCTCGCCCCACTTCTCGTCGGGTACGGCGACCACGGCGGCCTCGGCGACGTCCGGGTGGGCCATCAGCGCGTTCTCCAGCTCGACCGACGAGATCCACTCGCCGCCGGACTTGATGACGTCCTTGGCGCGGTCGGTGAGGGTGAGGAAGCCGTCGGGCGAGATCGTGCCGACGTCGCCCGTCTTCAGCCAGCCGTCCTCGCTGAACTTGTCGGCGGGGCGCAGCGGTTCGGCGTCGGGGCCGTTGTAGTAGGCGCCGGCGATCCACGGGCCGCGCACCTCCAGTTCGCCGGCGGAGGTGCCGTCCCAGGGCAGGCGTTCGCCGCCCGGGCCGGTGAGGCGGGCCTCGACGCCGGCCGGGAAGCGGCCCTGGGTGAGGCGGTAGGCGAACTCCTCGTCCGTGCCGACCGCCTGGGCCGGGGGGCGCGCGACGGTGCCGAGCGGGGAGGTCTCCGTCATGCCCCAGGCGTGGCAGACCCGCATGCCCAGCTCGTCGAACGCCTCCATCAGGGCGGGCGGGCAGGCGGAGCCGCCGATGGTGACCTGGGTGAGGGAGGAGACGTCCCGGGGCCTGGCGGTCAGCTCGGCGAGCAGGCCCTGCCAGATGGTGGGGACGGCGGCGGCGTGCGTCGGCCGCTCGCTCTCGATCATCTCGGCGAGCGGCGCGGGCTGCAGGAAGCGGTCCGGCATCAGCATGTTGACGCCGGTCATGAAGGTGGCGTGCGGCAGGCCCCAGGCGTTGACGTGGAACTGCGGGACCACCACGAGCGAGGTGTCCTGGTCGGACAGGCCCATGGACTGGGCCATGTTGACCTGCATGGAGTGCAGGTAGATCGAACGGTGGCTGTAGACCACGCCCTTGGGGTCGCCGGTGGTGCCGGAGGTGTAGCACATGGCGGCGGCCGCTCGCTCGTCCAGTTCCGGCCAGTCGTACGCGGTCGGCTTGCCGGCGATCAGCTCTTCGTACTCGTGCACCTGTGCGGAGACGTCCGCGAGCAGGGACCGGTCGCCCGGCCCGGAGACGACCACGTGTTCGACCGTCTTCAGGTGCGGCAGCAGCGGGGCGAGCAGGGGGAGCAGCGAACCGTTGGCGATCACGACCCGGTCGGCGGCGTGGTTGACGATCCAGGCCAGCTGCTCGGCCGGGAGCCGGAGGTTGAGGGTGTGCAGCACCGCGCCCATCGAGGGGATCGCGAAGTAGGCCTCGACGTGCTCGGCGTTGTTCCACATCAGGGTCGCCACGCGGTCGTCGGCCCCGATCCCGAGGTCCTCGCGCAGCGCGTGCGCCAGCTGGGCCGCGCGGGCGCCGATCTCGGCGAAGCTGCGGCGGTGCGGTTCTCCCTCACCGAGCCAGGTGGTCACCCGCGATGTGCCGTGGACGACCGACCCGTGGGTCAGGATCCTCGAGATCAGCAGCGGTACGTCCTGCATCGTGCTCTGCACGGCGTCCTCCCGGGGCGGCATTGCCTACGCGGTGGTAAGGGATGGCCTGATTCTGTGCACATACCGCGCGGTATGTCACTAGGTCCGACCGATCGATCCTTCGCGCCGCCCCGCATCGGCCGCTCCGCCGGAGTCCGCGCGGGAGGCTCCAGGGCCTGCGCGGCGATCCGCAGGGGTCCCGGGGGCCTGCGGGGGCTCCACAGGGCTCGGGCCCGGCAGGGCCGCGGAAGTCCGGGCCGCCCGGAGCCCCCGGCCCCCTACCGGGCGAGCACCAGCTCGGGGTCCTCGCGGAGCTTGCCCAGGGCCCGGGACACCGCCGACTTCACCGTGCCGACGGACACGCCGAGCACCTCGGCCGTCTGGGCCTCGCTGAGGTCCTCGTAGTACCTGAGGACGACCATCGCCCGCTGCCGGGCCGGCAGCTTCATGATCGCCCGCCACATCGCGTCGTGCAGCGCCTGCCGCTCCGCCGGGTCGTCCCCGCCGGGCACGGGCTCCGGCTCGGGCAGCTCGTCGCAGGTGAACTCGTCGACCTTGCGCTTGCGCCACTGCGACGTCCGGGTGTTGAGCAGCGCCCGGCGCACATAGCCGTCGAGCGCGCGGTGGTCCTCGATGCGCTCCCAGGCGACGTACGTCTTGGTGAGCGCGGTCTGCAGCAGGTCCTCCGCGTCGCTCGGGTTGCCGGTCAGCGACCGGGCCGTGCGCAGCAGCACCGGCCGGCGGGCCCTCACGTACGACGAGAACGACGGGTACGGGAAGGGGAGGGTCCGCGTCGCTGCTGCGGCGGCGTTCGAGGCGCTGGTGCAGACGGGTCTGGTCATGGCTCCACGCTATGAGCGAGCGGGCCCCCCGCGGATCGGCCGCAGGTCCCGAAGCCGAGTCCCCCTCAGGTTGTAGGGAGGGGTTCCGCCGCACCTCCTGCAGGTGGACCGGAGGATGAGCGCGCGTGCGGGTTCACCCCTGGGGGCGAGACCTGGAGCGGGGCCGCAGCGGAGGGGCGGCGGGAAGCGGAGCGGGGAGCGGCGCCTCGCCGCACGGACGGCCCGGCTCCGGCATCCGCCCCGGGACCCGGCTCCGGGAACGCCCGCGCGGCGGTGCTCCGGCACCGCCGCGCGGACGCGTCACGACCCCGTGAGGCACACCCCGGTCTTCGAGGGGGCCGGCGCCGGAGCAGGTACGCCGGCCCCCTCAGTCCGTCACCGCAGCGGGGCGAAGCCGACGGCCACGTTCCCGTTGCCCTGGTCGACGGCCGTGAAGGCGGAGCCGTCGACCTGAGCCGTGTTGTTCCGGTTCGAGGCGCCGGGGCCGGCCGTCCGGTCCTTGTGCACGACGTCGCGAGATCAGAGTTGCCCACCGGGTCCGCGGCGAACCGTCCCGTAAGGCATGGTTCGCACTCAAGCGTGAGGACAAGTCGATAAACCTTTTCGCCCTCCCCGAGCCGCACCTCGGGACGGCACGGACCCCCGCCCCGAGCACCGCAAGGGGTGAACCGTTACGCCACATTTCCGGCCGACCGCCCCGCCCCGGCGCGTCGCCCCACGCCCCCTTCCCTTTTTCGAACGCGTGTACGAATATAGAAGTATGGCCACCATCGACCGGCAGGCCACGACGCTGGCCCTCGCGCACGCCCTGTCAGCCGCCGAACGCGGACTGGCCGTCATCCCGCTGTCCCGGACGAAGCTCCCGGCCCTGCGCTCCCCGCACCGCGACGTCCCCGCCTCCCTCCCCTGCCGCGGCGAGTGCGGCCGCCCCGGCCACGGGGTCCACGACGCCTCGACCGACCCGGCCCGCATCCGCGAGCTGTTCGACGCCGCGCCCTGGGCGACCGGCTACGGCATCGCCTGCGGACTGCCTCCGCACCACCTGATCGGCATCGACCTGGACACCAAGTCGGGGACGGACTCCTCGGCCGCCCTGCGCGAACTGGCCCTGCGCCACCTGTTCACGATCCCGCCCACCGTGGTCGTCCTGACCCCCAGCGGCGGCCGTCACCTCTGGCTGAGCGGTCCGCCCGGCGTCGCCGTCCCCAACTCGGCCGGCCGCCTCGCCCCCGGCATCGACGTGCGCGGCGCCGGGGGCTACCTCGTCGGCCCCGGCTCCCGTACCGGACACGGCGTGTACGCCGTCGCCCCGGGCACCGCGCACCTCGCCCCCGCGGCCTGCCCGCCCGCACTCCTGCGCCTGCTGCTGCCGCCGCCCCGCCCGCGGCAGCCCGCGTCCCCGGCGGCCGGCGGGCAGCACGGCCAGGGCCTGGTCCAGTTCGTGCTCGCCGCCCACCGGGGCCAGCGCAACACCCGCCTGTTCTGGGCGGCCTGCCGCGCCTACGAGAACGGCATCGGCCCGGCCCTCGTCGATTCCCTGGTGGCCGCGGCCCTCGACAGGGGCCTGACCGAACGCGAGGCCCGCGCGACGATCGCGTCGGCGGCCCGCATGACCGGCCGCCGGCCGTGACCGGCCAAGGACCGCCCCCTCCGCGGGCGGCGGGGAGCCGCCCGGCCGTGCCCGGCGAAGAGCCGCCCGCCCGCGCCCCCGGAACGACGACGGCCCCCTGACCGCCCCGGCCGTCCCGACCGCCCCGGCCATCCCGACCGTCAGCGCCTCCGGTCGGACCTCGAACGCGATCGACGAGGACGGGACACCGTCCGCCGAAATCGGAAGACCTGGATGCGTCACCGCCCTAAAGTGCCGACCATGTCGCTGACCCGTCTGGTCCTGTCCTCCGGCCGCTCGGTCGACCTCGCCGAGCTACGGCTCTCCTCGACGTACGGCGGGATGCTGGAGGGCTACCCCTGCAAGCCCGTCAACGACATGAGGATCAAGGGCCTCGTACGCGCCGCCGAACGCGCCTTCCCGGGCACACCGGTGCACCTCGTGCCGCCGCCGCGCGAGCACCCGGACCAGTACGCCGGCGCCTTCGGCCCCGTGGAGATCCTGCCCTCCGTGGCCTGCGTCGGCCTCTTCTCCTCCACCGCGCTGGATCCGGCCCACGACCCGGTCTCGTACCGCTCGGGCCTCGCCGTCGTCTGGTTCCAGCCCACCCCGCGGGTGCCCTCCGGCTGCGACGCGGAGCCGACGCTGCGGGAGCTGCCCTGGGAGCGGCTCGCCCAGGACCACGAACTGTAGGAGCCCCGCCCGGAGCCACCGCGGTACCGGCGCCCGCCGACCGCGGACCCGCAGCCCCGCCCCGCCCACCGTGAAAGGCCCGACCGATGAGAGAGTCCCGGGGGGACCTGCTCCGCTGGCAGTTCGAGTTGACCTGGTCCCTGTTCGAGTACCACCTGGAACGGCTGGAGCCCGGTGACTTCCTCTGGGAACCGGTGCCGCACTGCTGGACCCTGCGCCGGGCCGCCGACGGCACGTGGGTGCCGGACTGGGCCGAGACGGAGCCCGATCCCGTCCCCGTCCCCACCATCGGCTGGGTGAGCTGGCACATCGGCTGGTGGTGGAGCGTGGCGATCGACCACGTGGCCGGACGGCCGCCCCGGGAGCGGACCGGCATCGCCTGGCCCGGCCCCGGCGCGCCGACCGTGGAGTGGCTGCGCGCCCTGCGTACGGACTGGCTGACGGCCCTGGGCCGGTTCACCGACGCCGATCTGGACGCCGCGGCCCCGTTCCCGTGGTCGGACGAGCCGGCGCGCACCGTCGCGCACATGGCCGCCTGGGTGAACGCCGAACTGATGAAGAACGTGACCGAGATCGGCCAGCTGCGCCTGCTGCGGGCCGCCGCACCGGAGTGACCCCCGCCCCCGCACGCCCGCGCACCAGGGAGCGGGTCCCGCGACCGGATGCGGCGAGCGCGGCCCTCGCCTCCGACGGGCCGGCCGGCGCCGCCCCTTCGGTTCGCGGACGTGCTCCCGCACGGCGGTCGGCGGCACACGCGCGGGGCGATTTACACGTACGGGGTGACCGCGTCCGAAGTGCCATCACACGTACAGGTGAGTGTCGGGAGCCGGCGTCGGGGTAGGGAGACGCTGCCCCGGGCCCGGCGGAGAGGGCCGCACCTGACGACGGTTCCAGGCACAAAAAGCCCAGAGCCAAAGGTGTTTCCGGAAGGAACCGGTGCCGCGAAAAGCCTTTCCGGTCGTCTTCGATCAACAGCGTGCGCGTGTCTACACCGGGCTAAACGCCCTGATTGTCCAGAATGTTGCCCACTGCCCCAGTTGAAACTAGAGGTTTCGTTGCCGAGGAGCATGACATGCAGGTTCGCAGGTGGCTCCCAGACCAGCCCACTCGTATCGGCCGGCACGACTGGCCGGACGAGGGCGACAACGGAACGCACATGCGACTGAGGGCCGGCTCCATTGTGGTACTCGACCGGCAGGCATGGCGGATCCTGGAGATCGACAACTATCCGGGCGACCGGTGGCCGGACTCCTACGAGAAGGCGTGGCGCGACCACGTGGAGCTGTGGTGGCACGCCAACGAACTGCGGCGGGCCAACAACCAGGCGGTCAAACCGGCCCCCGAGCGGACCGAATTCTACAAGCGCCCGGTGGTCCTGGTGCTGCGCAACGAGAACCTGCCCCGGTCCACGCCGAAGCACTGGTGCGCCCCCGCCAGCCACGACTGGCAGGTCCTCCCGGAGCACTACGCCGTCTGCCGCGCCTGCGGCGAGCTGCCGCCCTGCCACCACGGCGAGTACCGCTGGGAGGGCGGCCCCCGCTGGCCGGACCAGAGCGGCGGCATTCCGCTCATGGTGCCGGAGGGCTGCTGCATGGGATGCGCCGAGCCGATCCGGCCGCGGGTGCGGACCGTGCGCTTCCCCGGCCCGAACCTCTGGTACCCGGACCTGGGGGAGGACACGGCGGTCTTCCACGCCCGCGCCGCCTGCGCCGACCAGGTCGACTGCTACCGCATGCAGTGGCAGACCGAGTACAAACCGCGCCCCGCCACGCACTCCGGCACCCTGTCGTTCCCCGGTTTCGAGCACTTCGTGCTGCCCCGGACCCGCAATGCGCCGGCCCTGGCCCCGCACGCCCAGCGGCTCTCCCCGGACTCCCGCTCCGCGCCGGGCGCGCCGCCGCGGCCGGGCGAGGAGGCCTGCGTCTCCGTGACCGGCGACTCCGCCGCCTTCCGCGTCCCGTTCGACGGGTACCGGGCGGAGGATCAGTACCCGACGGGGGACAAGCACCGGGGAGAGGACAGGTACCGGAGGGGAGACGAGCACCGGACGGAAGGCGAGTACCGGGGAGAGGACGGGCACCGGAAAGAAGACGGGTACCAGGCGGAAGGCGAGTACCGAGGAGAGGCGTCGACCGGTGCGCCGCAGGCCGGTCCGCCGGTTCCGGCCGTCCCCGAGCCGGTGCGCCGGCCGGTCCCCGCAGCCCCCGACCCCTCCACGGCTCCTGGTGCACCCGCAGCACCCAGCGCGTCCGCAACCTTCGACGCACCAGCCACGCCCGGCACACCAGCCGCACCTGACACACCCGCATCTCCTGGTGCACCCGCGTCTCCTGGCGCGTCCGCGGCGGATCCGGCCGCGCCTGCCGGTCCCGCCTCGCCCACCGGCCCCACCGAACTCGCCGGGACCGCCGCGCCGGGACTGTCTTCCGCGGCCAAGTCGCCCGCGCCCGCCGCCTCCCCCCTCGCCGAGAGCGCCGGATCGGCTCTCCAGGCGGCGGAGGAGCTGGGCCTGCCCCTGGCCGGGCGCCCTGCCTTCCACAACGCGGAGCAGGCGGCCCGGGTGATCGAGGAACTCACCGCCGCGGTCCGGAACATCGCCCTCTGCCTGAACGATCCGGCCGCCCGCGCACGCTCCTGAGCCACGCGGAGGACACGGCGCGGGCGGCATTCGCCCTCCCCTTCGACGACGCCCGGGCCCTGACCCCGCGCCCGGGCGTCCCCCGCCCCACCGCGCCGCTCATCGCCCTGACCGCGGCCCCGTCGCGGCCGGCCCTTCCACGACCCGGCCGCGGTAGGCCTCCCGACGACCCCGCCTCCTGTCCCCCCGCCCGGTGCTCCGGCCGAGCAGCCGATCAGCCGGGCGGAGACGGGCGGCCCTGCGCCTCACGCGCGCCTCCGGCCTGCTCACCCCCGCTCCCGACGCCGTCGAACCCGTTGCCGCCGGGCACTACGGCCGTACGCCGTCGGCGCCGTTGCTCCGCTGCCGCGTCCCGGCACCCCTCACCCGTCCCCGGGCCCGATCCGTCACGCCCGCGGGCAGCGACCGAGCGCCTTCGCCCACGCCCGGCCGCTGCCCGCAGGTCCCACCCTCACGCCGGAGCGGAACTCCCGCCACCCATGCGCCGCCCTCATGGCCTACACCACGTCACCGTCCCCGGCCCGCGACCGCGTCGCCGGCGCCTGTGCCCCCGTCCGTGCCCGATCGAGCGGGAAGCCGCGGGCAACGCCGGACGGCCCCGGAGCCCGGGCAGGCGAACGGCCCCTGACCGCCAATCCGGGTCAGGGGCCGTTCCCGCTGCTCCCAGCGCGGAGGCGGTGGGATTTGAACCCACGGTGACATCGCTGCCACGACGGTTTTCAAGATCGTCAGTTCCACGGCTGCACCACAAGCGCACCAGATCGAGCGGGGAACAGCGGGGACTCACGGTGAAAGCAGCCGAGCCGGGGAAGGCCACACACACCTGCTATTCACGCAGGTCAGCGGCCGAATCGGCTGCAGATGCCCGCAGCTTCCCAAGCCGATGGTGTGGTGCTCAGGTCGGACCGGCCTCAATAGAGGATGGTCCTCCAGCGCTCGATCCGCAGCAGTCGCCCACTGCTCGTGTCGAGCACCTGGACTCGGTCGTCCTCCACCTGCCAGACAGTGCCGTAGAGCGTTCTTTCCGGAAGGTCCGCTCTGACGATGTCGTACACGTCCAGGTCGTCCTCGACCGGACGGGACCACGAATGCCCGCATCGCCCGCAGGCATAGCCGACCGCACCGCGCTCCGCGGTAGGCACAAGGCTGCCCGTACGAACCTCCTCAACCAGGCACCGGGGGCACGGGTCGGCGGTGTGCGCGCCTACTGATCGAGACATCGGCCGATCCTGCATGACAGCAACGAAGGACAGCAACCCCAGCAACCGGCAGGGCCCAACGCAGACGCTCGCAGCCTTCACCGCAACCTGTATGACCTCCAATGACCGATCCCTGTGGAGCTACGGATCAGAAGTTCGCGCCAGGTAGAGACGGTCTGGCCCTGTGTCAGGCCGTCTCGGTTTCCGTCTCATTCACGCCCCTGGCTTGTTCACGAGTTTCGGTTCTGGCTCGCTTTCCGTGATGCGCGCACGCTGAGTGACGGCTGGTGCTCTGATCAGGCTCTGGGAAGTTGCCTGAAAATGATCGGGGCCGATCTTGGTGTGGTCGACAGTGCGGCGTCGTGGAAGAGACGTCGCCTCCCATGGAGGGCCTGTTGTTACCGTCCATCGCGGACGTGTCGGTGCTGTCGCTGGACGTGAGTCATGAGGCGATACGCATCGATGTCTGCAGTACGTCGGCCGGGGCGGCATGCCCGGACTGTGGGAGCGAGTCGACCCGGGTGCACAGCTCTTACCTGCGGTTTCCAGCGGACGTGCCGAGCGGGGGACGTCTGGTGGTCCTGCAACTGCGAGTCCGGCGGTTCTTCTGTCCGGAGCCTTCGTGCGCTCGGCGGACGTTCGCTGAACAGATGCCGGGGCTGACTCGGCGGCACAGCAGGTGGACGGAGCGGTTACGAGCGACTCTGGCCGCGGTGGGTCTCGCCCTCGCCGGCCGGGCCGGCGCCCGGATGGCCCAGGCATTCGGGGTGTCCATCAGCCGCAGCGCGGTGTTGCGGCTGCTCGACGCATTGCCCGAACCCGCGGTCCCGGCCCCGCGGGTGGTGGGTGTTGATGAGTACGCCACACGCAAAGGACGGGTCTACGGCACGGTGCTCGTCGACGTCGAGACTCGTCGGCCGGTGGATCTGCTGCCTGACCGAAAGGCGTCCAGCCTGGCCGCATGGCTGGCGAAGCGACCCGGAATCGAAATCGTCTGCCGGGACCGCGCGCCGTTCTTCGCTGAAGGCGCCGCAGCCGGGGCACCACAGGCGACGCAGGTCGCCGACCGCTGGCATTTGTGGCACAACCTCGACGAGGCTGCTGAGCGGGCTGTCGCCCGCCACCGCCAGTGTCTTCGCGTTCTTGTCTCCGATCGCGGGGCGAAAGCCGACGAACCGGCGCCGCCCGAGGAGAAGGAGACCTCGCCATGGCGGAGCGAGCGGTTCGCCAACCGCGTCCGAGCCAGGCACGGCACAGTCCACGCGCTGCTGGAAGCCGGCCACAGCCGCCGCTCCATCGGGCGCCAGCTCCGGATGACCCACCGCACCGTCAAGAGCCTCGCGGACGCTGCGAAGCCGGAAGACCTCTTTCGCGGCCAGTGGCAGCACAGCAGGACCTCCGTCCTCGACGAGTACAAGCCCTACCTGGACGAACGCTGGGACGAGGGCTGCACCCACGCCTGGAAGCTCTGGGAAGAGATCGTTCCCATGGGCTATCGCGGCAGCTACGGCCGGGTCAGCGCCTACCTGCGAGAGAAGCGCACCTCGCCACGGCCGGTCACCGCGCAACCGCCGGCACCCCGCGTGGTGACGAGATGGATCCTCACCCGACCCGAGACGCTTACTCAGATCGAGCAGCTCCGGCTCAAGGCTGTCCTGGCCAACTGCCCCGAACTCAATGCCCTGACCGGTCACGTCCGGTCTTTCGCCCAGATGCTCACCGAGCGCCAGGGCGAACGGCTGCCGCAGTGGCTCGACGCTGTCCGTCAGGACGACTTGCCCAGCCTCCACACTCTCGCGGCCGGCATCGACCGAGACCGCGACGCGGTCATCGCCGGACTCACCCTGCCCTGGAACTCCGGAGTCGTCGAAGGCCACGTCAACCGGATCAAGATGCTCAAGCGCCAGATGTTCGGCCGGGCCGGATTCGCACTGCTCCGCAAGCGAGTCCTGTTGGCTCACTGATCGATGTCAGATGCGCGCGATAGCTTCCCGACATGGGTGTCTATCTGGTGAGCGTTGGCGCGGAGGAATGGTTCGGTGACGAGGAGGACGGATGGGGTGAAGTTGCTTCGGCGCTCAATGCTGAACTCAGGCGGCGGGGCATGCCGCCCTACGAGGACGTCCCCGCAGAGACGGACTTCGCTCCTGGCTCGGGGCAAGCTTTCGAGGAAAAGCTGACCCCCGATATGACGGGGTTCCTCGCCTTGTGTCAGACGCATCTGTCACGGGAGGAATCGGAGATCCTCTGCGGCTGGACCGTGCTCGTGCCCTTCTCGCTCGATGAGGAGATCTGGTTGCCCATCGAGTCCGACGATCACGAGTCCATGGTGGCCGGCGCTCCCCAGGTACTATCGCTCGCCGAGAAGCTGGCGGCAGCCATCGATCTGCCAGCCGAAACCCCGGCGACATGCGACAACCTCGACCTGAGCACGTGGTTCAGGCACCAAGCAAAGGAACTGGCCACTACTCGCACAGGACCTTGGACCAAGGACCTGGACACAACCTTCTACGTCGCACTGTTCCTGCGCGCTGCACAGCACTCGATCCGACGCGGCTGCCCCATCGTCTGCACCTGAGGCCCGCCTTCGGTCCCACTGGTCTCCCAGCGAACATCACCCACCGTGCACGCGTCACGGAAAGCGAGCCAGAACCCCTCTTCATGGACAGAGCCACGCCCCGCTGGGATACCGTGCCAAGCATGCCTACTAGGCAAGTCTGTCCGCGCTGCGGGCAGGACTGGGTCCACTCATACCGCTTCATTGCCGATGGGGCGCCCTTCTCGCTGTGCACTGAGTGCGACTCGTTGTGGTGGCCGGGCGAAGCGGTTGAGGTGGCTCACGCAAAGTTCCTCGATGATGCCGTCGCGGAACGCCTCGGAGTAGAGGGAAGCCCGTGGGGCGATCTGGTCTGGGCCGACGTCATCGAGCCGGCTCCTGACCACGGTGCTTAACCCACCGCACCACAAGCGCACCAGATGGAACGGGGAATCACCGTGAAAGCCGCCCCACCCGAGACCACCACGACCAGGACCTCCGCCCAGGTCAGTGCCCGAACCAGCCGCAACTTCCCAAGCTGAGGGTCGCCCGGTCGCCGCCGTCAGGCACTGGCCGTCGAAACAGGCAGCGTGGCTGAGGCCGGTGGGAGTGCAGCGAGGCACACGCGTGCGTGGTCGGTCGGCGCATCCGCCGTCATGGCGGGCTGTCGTCGGCTGAGGTTCGGACCGGGCGCATCGAAGGTGCCGGCCGTCAGGCGAGCGCGCCGAAGCTGGGCCGTCTCTGGGCCGTCCGAGGCCGCTCGACAGTGGCCAATGACGACCAACGACGACCACTAGGCGTACGTGTCCACCGCCCCTGACCAGCAAAAACCCAGCTCACCGAGATCCCCGGCAAGACCCAGGGCAAGAAGAAGCAGGGCCCTCAGCCCTGGCCTCACCAGACCGGGAATCCGCGGTTTGCTGTGGCCCCAGGGTTCTTTCCGCGCTTCGGCCGCTCAGAAGCTGTTGCTCTATCGATCTTGGTGGGCGTGAGTTCGAGGTCGTCGACTCGGTCGGGTGATCTCGTGGCCGACCGGGCATGAAAGCGGG
>NZ_JBITFM010000017.1:19750-135273 GCF_044456065.1 Streptomyces sp. NPDC051041 | reverse complement strand
CCTCCCTGCGGTGCAGTCCTAGACAGCTCCACCACAGCGGAGGTCTTCGCCATGATCAAGACCCACCAGTGTTAACAACGCTCGTGGTCAATACAGCTAGAGTCGGCCGCATGACCAAGAAGTGGGAATACGCGACCGTGCCGCTGCTCGTCCACGCCACGAAGCAGATCCTGGACACCTGGGGCGAGGACGGCTGGGAGCTCGTCCAGGTCGTGCCCGGGCCGAACAACCCCGAACAGCTCGTGGCCTACCTGAAGCGGGAGAAGCAGGGATGAGCGCGGTCGAGGCGCGGCTGGCCGAGCTGGGCCTGACGCTGCCGGCGGTCGTGCCGCCGATCGCCGCGTACCAGCCGGCCGTGCAGTCGGGCGGATACGTCCACACCTCCGGCCAGCTCCCCATGGTGGACGGCAAGCTGCCCGTCACCGGCAAGGTGGGCGCCGAGGTCACGCCGGAGGAGGCCAAGGACCTGGCGCGGACGTGCGCGCTGAACGCCCTGGCCGCCGTCAAGTCCGTCACCGGTGACCTGGACCGCATCGCGCGCGTGGTGAAGGTGGTCGGCTTCGTGGCCTCCGCGTCCGACTTCACCGGCCAGCCGGGTGTCGTCAACGGGGCGAGCGAGCTGCTGGGCGAGGTCCTGGGCGACAGGGGCGTGCACGCGCGCAGCGCGGTCGGCGTGGCGGTGCTGCCGCTGGACGCCCCCGTGGAGGTGGAGATCCAGGTGGAGCTGACACAGGAGTAGCGCCACGCGGCGGACGCGGGCGCGGGGACGCCCGGCCGGGGCGGGGCCCCGGCGGGGGCGCCCGGCCGGACCGGTCGTCCGCGCCGGGGCCGTTCCGCGCCGCCGGCGCCCGGGCGGGCGCCGGGGACGGCGGCCACTCGAACATCCGCCCGTCTCGGGATAGCCTCCGGCCATGGCGAATGGGCAGTGGTACCCACCGGAGTGGCCGGACCGCATCCGCGCGCTCGCGGCCGGCACCCTCACACCGGTCACCCCCCGGCGCGCGGCCACCGTCATGCTCCTGAAGGACACCGGCTCCGGCCCCGTCGTCCACCTGCTGCGCAGACGCGCCTCCATGGCCTTCGCCGGAGGCGCGTACGCCTATCCCGGCGGCGGGGTCGACCCGCGCGACGACGACCGGGACATCGGCTGGGCGGGCCCCCCGCGCGCGTGGTGGGCGGACCGGCTCGGCGTCGACGGGGCCGCCGCCCAGGCGATCGTCTGCGCGGCCGTACGGGAGACCTACGAGGAGGCGGGCGTCCTCCTCGCCGGGCCGGACCCCCACTCCGTGGTCGGCGACACCACGGGCGCCGACTGGGAGGCGGACCGCGCCGCCCTGGTCGCCCGCGACCTGTCCTTCGCGGAGTTCCTGGACCGTCGCGGCCTGGTCCTGCGCTCCGACCTGCTGGGCGCCTGGGCCCGCTGGATCACCCCCGAGTTCGAGCCCCGCCGCTACGACACGTGGTTCTTCGTGGCCGCCCTCCCCGAGGGGCAGCGCACCCGCAACGCCTCCACGGAGGCCGACCGCGCGGTGTGGATCCGGCCGGCGGACGCGGTCGGCGGCTACGACCGGGGCGAGCTGCTGATGATGCCGCCGACCGTCGCGACCCTGCGCCGGCTGGTCCCGTACGCCACGGCCGCCGAGGCGCTGGCCGACGCGCCCGGACGCGACCTGACCCCCGTCCTGGCCCGGGCCCGCCTGGTGGACGGCGAGATCGTGCTCTCCTGGCCCGGCCACGACGAGTTCACCCGGCACGTCCCGACCACCACCGAGACCGGGGGAGTCCCCGCATGACGGACGCAAGCGTTCTGCCCGGCCGGCCGCGGGACGGAGTCCGCACGGGTCCCGCGACCGCGCGGGCCGTCAACGTCCTCGCGCCCAACGCCTCCGCGATGACCCTGGACGGGACGAACACCTGGATCCTCTCGGAGCCCGGCTCCGGCCTGGCCGTCGTGGTCGACCCGGGACCGCTGGACGAGGGCCACCTGCGCGCGGTCGTCGACACGGCCGAGCGGGCCGGCCGGCGCATCGCCCTCACCCTGCTGACGCACGGCCACCCCGACCACGCCGAGGGCGCCGCCCGGTTCGCCGAACTGACCGGCACCCGCGTGCGCGCCCTGGATCCGGCGCTCCGGCTGGGCGACGAGGGCCTGGCCGCCGGAGACGTGATCACCGTCGGCGGCCTGGAGCTGCGGGTCGTACCGACCCCCGGGCACACCGCGGACTCCCTCTGCTTCCACCTCCCGGCCGACCGGGCCGTCCTGACCGGCGACACGGTCCTGGGCCGCGGTACGACGGTGGTGGCGCACCCCGACGGCCGCCTCGGCGACTACCTGGACTCCCTGCGGCGGCTCAGGTCGCTCACGGTCGACGACGGCGTGCACACGGTGCTCCCCGGCCACGGCCCCGTCCTGGAGGACGCCCAGGGCGCCGTCGAGTTCTACCTCGCCCACCGCGCCCACCGGCTGGCCCAGGTCGAGACGGCCGTCGAGGACGGCTACCGGACGCCGTCCGAGATCGTCGCCCACGTGTACGCCGACGTGGACCGCTCGCTGTGGCCGGCGGCGGAACTGTCGGTCCGGGCGCAGCTGGACTACCTGGAGGAGCACGGGCTCATCCCGCGACGATCCGAGGACATCTGACGGGAGCCGGGGCGGCGGCCCCGGAGCACGGCGGCGACACGCGCGAAGTCCCGCCTCCGGGGAGGCGGGACTCCGGGACGTACGGCCGGGACCCGGCGTCAGCGGGACCGCTTGGCGAGGCGCTCCACGTCCAGCAGGATCACCGCGCGGGCCTCCAGGCGCAGCCAGCCGCGCTGGGCGAAGTCCGCCAGGGCCTTGTTGACCGTCTCGCGGGACGCGCCGACCAGCTGGGCCAGCTCCTCCTGCGTCAGGTCGTGGACGACGTGGATGCCCTCCTCGGACTGCACGCCGAAGCGGCGGGAGAGGTCCAGCAGGGCGCGGGCGACCCGGCCCGGGACGTCCGAGAAGACCAGGTCGGACATGGCGTCGTTGGTCTTGCGCAGACGGCGCGCGACGGCGCGCAGCAGCGCCGCGGCCACCTCGGGACGGGCGTTCAGCCAGGGCTGGAGGTCGCCGTGGCCCAGCCCGAGCAGCTTGACCTCGGTCAGCGCGGTGGCGGTCGCCGTACGCGGGCCCGGGTCGAAGAGCGACAGCTCGCCGATCAGCTCGCCGGGACCGACGACGGCCAGCATGTTCTCGCGGCCGTCGGGGGACGTGCGGTGCAGCTTGACCTTGCCCTCCGTCACCACGTACAGGCGATCTCCGGGGTCGCCCTCGTGGAACAGCGAGTCGCCACGGGCGAGGGTCACCTCACTCATGGAGGCGCGGAGCTCCGCGGCCTGCTCGTCGTCGAGCGCCGCGAAGAGCGGGTTGCGCCGCAGAACGTCGTCCACGAGTTCTCTCCTTGTCGACCTGCTCAGGGGATCTTGCTCCCCCGTGCACCAGGGGACCGTGGTGCCCATTTTGCCGGACAGTCCAAACAGTGTGATCTATCACAAGGATGCCGCACATGTGTCCCGGGGTACGCGCCAGGGGCCCGATCGGACGCCGATCCCCGGGGCCTGCGGCGGATGTCGGTGCTGGGCCGTAGGCTGACCGGGTGTCCAAATCGCCGGTGAGAGCACAGGCCGAGGGGGCTGCGCGGATGGTTGTGCGTCGCGATTCCGCCGTGGGCGAACAAGGCCCCGGCAGCGGCAGTGAAACGGCGAAAGCGGCAAAGAGGGTTCCGGTGAAGAAGACGACGACCGGGAAGAAAACCGCCGCCGGGAGGACCGCCCCGGCCGAGGGCGCCGCCTCCGGAGAGCCCGCTCCGGCCGAAGGCGCCGCCCGTGCGCGGACCGCCGGCGGGGCGCCGCGCGGCGAGTCGCGCACGGCCCTGGTCCGCCGCGCCCGCCGGATCAACCGCGAACTCGCCGAGGTCTACCCGTACGCCCACCCCGAGCTGGACTTCGACAGCCCCTTCCAGCTGCTGGTCGCCACGGTCCTGTCCGCCCAGACCACCGACCTGCGCGTCAACCAGACCACCCCCGCCCTGTTCGCCCGGTACCCCACCCCCGAGGACCTGGCCGCCGCCGACCCCGAGGAGGTCGAGGGGATCCTGCGCCCGTGCGGCTTCTTCCGGGCCAAGACCAGGTCGGTGATCGGACTGTCGAAGGCGCTGGTGGAGGAGTTCGGCGGCGAGGTCCCGGGCCGGCTGGAGGACCTCGTCAAGCTGCCCGGCGTCGGCCGCAAGACCGCCTTCGTGGTGCTCGGCAACGCCTTCGGCCGCCCCGGCATCACCGTGGACACGCACTTCCAGCGCCTGGTGCGCCGCTGGCGGTGGACCGACGAGACCGACCCCGACAAGATCGAGGCCGCCGTCGGCGCGCTCTTCCCCAAGAGCGACTGGACGGACCTCTCGCACCACGTCATCTGGCACGGCCGCCGCATCTGCCACGCCCGCAAGCCCGCCTGCGGCGCCTGCCCGATCGCCCCGCTGTGCCCGGCCTACGGCGAGGGCGAGACGGACCCGGAGAAGGCGAAGAAGCTGCTCAAGTACGAGAAGGGCGGCTTCCCGGGGCAGCGCCTGAGGCCCCCGCAGGCGTATCTGGACGCGGGCGGCAGGCCGGCGCCGCCGCTGGGGGCCACCGGATGACGGACCGGCCGAGGCGGCCCCGTACGCCCGCCCGGGAACGATCTCGGGGCCCTCGCGCGTTGGATCCGGCGGAACGACGGGGGTGGTGATGGCGCGAGCGAGCAACACACGGGGCGCGGCGCTCCGCAAGGAGGGTCTGCCGGCCTGGCTCGACCCGGTGGTGCGCGCGGCGGAGACGGTCCGGCCGGGACAGCTGAGCCGCTTCCTGCCCCCCGAGGACGGCGCGGGGCGGCAGTCGGCCGTGCTGATCCTGTTCGGCGAGGGCGAGCGCGGGCCGGAGCTGCTGCTCATGGAGCGGGCGAGCTCCCTGCGCTCCCACGCCGGCCAGCCCTCCTTCCCCGGCGGCGCCCTCGACCCCGAGGACGGCGACCCGCAGGCCGACGGCCCGCTGCGGGCCGCCCTGCGCGAGGCCGAGGAGGAGACCGGGCTCGACCCGGCCGGCGTGCAGCTCTTCGGCGTCCTGCCCAGGCTCTACATCCCGGTCAGCGGCTTCGTCGTCACCCCGGTGCTGGCCTGGTGGCGCGAGCCCAGCCCGGTCGGGGTCGTCGACCCGAACGAGACCGCCAGGGTCTTCACCGTTCCCGTGGCGGACCTCACGGACCCCGCCAACCGGGCCACCGCCGTCCACCCCAGCGGCCACCGCGGTCCGGCGTTCCTGGTCGAGTCGGCCCTCGTGTGGGGCTTCACGGCCGGAATCATCGACCGGCTCCTCCACTACGCGGGCTGGGAGCGCCCCTGGGACAGGAACAGGCAGGTCCCGCTCGACTGGCGGTCGTGACAGGGTGGCCCGCGTACGGTGTTCTCCCCGGGACGCTGCGTCCGGCCGCCGCGCGGCGGGCCGGAGCCCCGGACCGGGCTGGTGTGGGCGGAAGACGACGAGGCGAGGCCTGAAGCGGTGAACGTGCTGGACATCCTGTTGCTGGTCGCCGCCGTCTGGTTCGCGGTCGTGGGCTACCGCCAGGGCTTCGTCGTCGGCGTCCTGTCGGTGATCGGCTTCCTGGGCGGCGGTCTCGCCGCCGTCTACGTGCTGCCGGCCGTCTGGGACGCCGTGACGGACGACGCCGAGGTCGGCACCGCCGCCGCCGTCGCCGCGGTCGTCGTCGTGATCGTCTGCGCCTCCGTCGGCCAGGCCCTGACCACCCACCTCGGCAACAAGCTGCGCCGGTACATCACCTGGTCCCCGGCCCGCGCCCTGGACGCGACGGGCGGCGCCCTCGTCAACGTCGTAGCGATGCTGCTGGTCGCCTGGCTGATCGGCTCCGCCCTCGCGGGCACCACGCTGCCGACGGTCGGCAAGGAGGTCCGCAGCTCCCGGGTGCTGCTCGGCGTCTCCCGGGCGCTGCCCGCGCAGGCCGACACCTGGTTCGCGGACTTCTCCTCCGTCCTCGCGCAGAACGGCTTCCCGCAGGTCTTCAGCCCGTTCGCCAACGAGCCGATCGCCGAGGTGCGGCCCCCGGACCCGGCCCTGGCGGGCAGCGCCGTCGCCGCGCGCTCCCAGCGCTCCATCGTCAAGGTGATGGGCACCGCGCAGAGCTGCGGCAAGGTCCTGGAGGGCACCGGCTTCGTCTTCGCCGAGCGCCGCGTCATGACCAACGCCCATGTGGTGGGCGGCGTCGACGAGCCCACCGTGCAGATAGGCGGCGAGGGCCGCGTGTACGACGCCACGGTCGTCCTCTACGACTGGCGGCGCGACATCGCCGTGCTCGACGTCCCGGACCTGGACGCGCCCGCGCTGCGGTTCGCCGCCGAGGACGCGGGCAGCGGCGACGGCGCGATCGTCGCGGGCTTCCCGGAGAACGGCGCCTACGACGTCCGCGCCGCGCGCGTGCGCGGCCGCATCACGGCCAACGGCCCGGACATCTACCACCGCGGCACCGTCCGCCGCGACGTGTACTCGCTCTACGCGACCGTGCGCCAGGGCAACTCCGGCGGCCCGCTGCTCACGCCCGACGGCGAGGTCTACGGCGTGGTCTTCGCGAAGTCCCTCGATGACGCGGAGACGGGGTACGCGCTCACCGCGGACGAGATCCGGGAGGACATCGCCCGGGGACGGACGGCGAACCAGCAGGTGGACAGCGACAGCTGCGCGCTGTAGGGCCGGCGGGGGCCTGCCGGGTCAGCCGCGGGAGTGACGCAGGCGGACCGAGACCCAGCGGGCCCGGCGGCGCAGGATGTGCGGAATCCCCACCCTCGGGTCCGAGCCCGGCAACTGCGGCGAGCCGCTTCGCTGGTGGGTGCTCACACCGCCGGCGGAGCGGCGGTCGCGTGCTGCGTCACTGTAGTCGTGCGTCCAGCCCATACCCCGACGTGTGCCCCCGCCCCAAGGTCGATAACCGCTCCCCGGGCCCCCAATTGGCCTATGCGGCGGGCAAGTGGCCGTTCGTGCGACAAGTGTTCGTGACGCGGACGCGGGTCCGGATACCGGGCGCGTTCGTCCGGTTGCCGATCGCGTTTCCCAGGGGGCGCACCGGCCCCGTCGGTCACCGATCGGGCTCGGGGTCCTTCAGCCAGTTGATGAGCTCGGAGGAGAACGCCACCGGGTCCTCCTCGTGCGGGAAGTGGCCCAGCCCGTCGAACAGCCGCCAGCGGTACGGGGCTTCGACGTACTGCCCGGAGCCGGCCGCGCTCCGCGTCCGCATCACCGGGTCGAGGGAGCCGTGGAGATGCAGGGTCGGCACCCGAACGGGCCGCTTCATACGGCGGTTGAACTGGATGCCGTCCGGGCGGGCCAGGGACCGCACCATCCAGCGGTACGGCTCGATCGAGCAGTGCGCCGTGGACGGGATGCACATCGCGCGGCGGTACACCGCCACCGCCTCCTCGTCGGGCAGCCGCGGACCCGACCACTCCCGGATGAGCCGGCCCACCAGCGCGCCGTCGCCGGCCGTCAGCTGCCGCTCCGGGATCCAGGGCCGCTGGAACCCCCAGACGTAGGACCCCGCCCGGGTCTGCCGGACGTCCGAGAGCATCGCCGAACGCCAGCGCCGGGGATGCGGCATCGAGGTCACCGCGAGGCGCCGGACGAGCTTGGGGCGCATCGCGGCCGCCGTCCACGCCAGGTAGCCGCCCAGGTCGTGGCCGACCAGCGCGGCGTCCGGCTCACCGAGGGAGCGGATGACGCCGGTGATGTCGAGGGCGAGGTTGGCGGGGTCGTAGCCGCGCGGGGTGCGGTCGCTGCCGCCGACGCCGCGCAGGTCCATGGCGACCGCCCGGAAGCCCGCGTCGGCGAGCGCGCCCAGCTGGTGCCGCCAGGCCCACCAGAACTGCGGGAAGCCGTGCAGCAGCAGCACCAGCGGGCCGTCACCGACTTCCGCGATGTGGAAGCGCGCGCCGTTGGCGGCCACGTCCCGGTGGGTCACCTCGTACCCGCCGGGGATGCCGAGCCGTACGACCGAGGCGGGGTGCGCCGAGGGGGAATGCCCCGAAGGGAGGGAGGAGCCCGTCATGAGGACGAGCGTGCCACAGCCTCGACGGTCTGCGGGGACCGGTCCTCCAGCGCCGGCCGCGGGTGCGGCCTGGCCTTCTGCAGCACGCCCGCCGTCTCCTTCACGGAGGCGGCGACCTTCTGCGGGCCCCGGCCCTTCCTGGCCTTCTTCGCGAAGACCACGCCGATCAGCGCGAGGACGGCCGCGATCAGCACGTTCGCCGCGAAGGACAGCAGGAAGCAGACCGCGAGGTTCCACCCGCTCCAGGTCCGGATGCCGTACGCGAGGGCGAAGTTCAGCATCGGCAGCGAGAACAGCAGGATCGCGGCGGCCACCGTGAACGCGCCGCCGCTCGTCGCGCCGCGCTTGACGTCCTGCTTCAGCTGCGCCTTCGCCAGCGCGATCTCGTCGTGCACCAGCGCCGACAACTCGGTCGTCGCGGAGGCGAACAGCTGTCCGATGCTGCGTTCGGCGCCGACCGGGCTGCCGTCGGGTGCGCTCATCGCGGTCTCCCTCTTCTGAGTGCGGTTCCGTGGCGGCCTGACGTGTGTCCGACTGCGTACGGTCCCGTCTTTTGTACCGTCTCGTCAGATCATGCCGGACCGTCCGTGTCCTCGCCTGCCCCGCCCGGCACTTCGGCAAGCCCGTGCCGCTGCGCGGCCTTCAGCTCGGCGAGCCTGCGGTGCTCGGCGGCCTTGCGCTCGTGGATGCCGGCCATGCGCAGGTGGTAGGCCGGGTCGTCCTCCTCGTAGATGTCGGGCACGCCGTCGTGGTCGTCGTCGCGCTCCTCGGCCTCGGACAACCTGCGGTACTTGGCGTTCCGTATCTTCAGCAGCACCGCCGCCAGCAGGGCCGCGACGAGGGAGCCGGTCAGGACGGCCGCCTTGACCTCGTCCGTCATCGCCGCGTCGCCCTCGAAGGCGAGTTCGCCGATGAGCAGGGACACGGTGAAGCCGATGCCGGCGAGGGTCGCCACCGCGAACACGTCGGCCCAGGCGAGGTCGTCACTGAGCGAGGCCCTGGTGAAACGCGCCGTCAGCCAGGTGCCGCCGAAGATGCCGAGCGTCTTGCCGACGACGAGCCCGAGGACCACGCCGAGCGTCTCCGGCTGGGTGAACACCTCGCCGAGCGCGCTGCCGGAGACCGAGACGCCCGCGCTGAACAACGCGAACAGCGGTACGGCCAGGCCCGCCGACAGGGGGCGGACGCGGTGCTCGACGCGCTCGCCCGGGGAGTGCTCCTCGCCCTCGCGGCGGTGGCAGCGCAGCATCAGGCCCATGGCGACGCCGGCGATGGTGGCGTGGACGCCGCTGTTGTACATCAGCCCCCAGACGACCAGGGCCAGCGGGAGGTACACGTACCAGCCGCGCACGCCCTTCCTGAGCAGCAGCCAGAAGACGGCGAGGCCGGCGACGGCGCCGCCGAGCGCGGCGAAGTCCAGGCGGTCGGTGAAGAACACCGCGATGATCAGGATGGCGCACAGGTCGTCGACGACGGCCAGGGTGAGCAGGAACGCGCGCAGGGCGCTGGGCAGGGAGGTGCCGATGACGGCGAGCACGGCCAGCGCGAAGGCGATGTCCGTGGCGGTGGGCACGGCCCAGCCCGCCAGGGAGCCGCCGCCGGCGGCGCTGGTGAGCGTGTAGACGAGCGCCGGTGCGGCCATACCGCACAGGGCCGCCACGACCGGCAGCACGGCGGCTCTGAAGTCCTTGAGGTCGCCGGCGACCAGTTCGCGCTTGAGTTCGATGCCGGCGACGAAGAAGAAGACGGCCAGGAGTCCGTCGGCCGCCCAGTGCGCGACGGACAGGTTCAGGCCGAGGGCGTCGGGGCCGAAATGGAAGTGACTGACGTCTTTGTAACTGTCGTGTAGCGCGGGAACGTTCGCCCAGATCAACGCGGCGATCGCGGCGGCGAGCAGCAGCACGCCGCCGACCGTCTCGGTGCGCAGCGCGTCCGCGACGAAGGTGCGCTCGGGGAGCGAGAGACGTCCGAAGACCTTGCGGGAGCTGCTGGTGCGGGGGGCGGTCATGGGGAAACCTCCGGTCGGTGGGCAGGACGGAGCACATGCCGACCAGACTTCCCGGCACACCATGGAGTGATCACTGTTTTTGGTTAGCTTACCTAAAGGTGCCCGGGGGCGCATCCACAGCGCCTCGCGGGCGCGGAAGGGGGCACCCTCGGCTCCGTGCCGGGTGCCCCCTCCGGGCGCGGTTCAGTCGGCTCAGTCCTCGCTGGGCGTCGCCGGGAGCTTGGCCTGGATGAGGTCCATCACCGCGGAGTCGGTGAGCGTGGTGACGTCGCCGAGCTGGCGGTTCTCCGCGACGTCCCGCAGCAGGCGCCGCATGATCTTGCCGGAGCGGGTCTTCGGCAGCTCGGCGACCGGCAGGATCCGCTTGGGCTTGGCGATCGGGCCGAGCGTGGCGCCGACGTGGCTGCGCAGCTCGGCGACCAGTTCCTCGGTCTCCGCCGCCGTGCCGCGCAGGATCACGAACGCCACGATCGCCTGCCCGGTGGTCTCGTCCGCCGCGCCGACGACGGCCGCCTCGGCGACCGACGGGTGGGACACCAGCGCGGACTCGACCTCGGTGGTGGAGATGTTGTGCCCGGACACGAGCATCACGTCGTCGACGCGGCCGAGCAGCCAGATGTCGCCGTCCTCGTCCTTCTTCGCCCCGTCCCCGGCGAAGTACCTGCCCTCGAAGCGCGACCAGTACGTGTCGATGAACCGCTGGTCGTCGCCCCAGATGGTGCGCAGCATCGACGGCCACGGCTCGGTGAGGACCAGGTAGCCGCCACCGCCGTTCGGGACCTCGTTGGCCTCGTCGTCGACGACGGTCGCGGAGATGCCGGGCAGCGGGCGCTGCGCGGAGCCGGGCTTGGCCTCGGTCACCCCGGGCAGCGGAGAGATCATGATCGAGCCGGTCTCGGTCTGCCACCAGGTGTCGACGACGGGCGTCCGGTCGGCGCCGATGTGCTTGCGGTACCACACCCACGCCTCCGGGTTGATCGGCTCGCCGACGGACCCGAGGACGCGCAGGGAGGACAGGTCGTACTTCGCGGGGATGTCGTCGCCCCACTTCATGAACGTGCGGATCGCGGTCGGCGCGGTGTAGAGGATCGTCACGCCGTACTTCTGCACGATCTCCCAGAAGCGGCCCTGGTGCGGGGTGTCCGGCGTGCCCTCGTACATGACCTGGGTGGCGCCGTTGGCGAGCGGGCCGTAGACGATGTACGAGTGCCCGGTGACCCAGCCGACGTCGGCGGTGCACCAGTACACGTCGGTCTCCGGCTTGAGGTCGAAGACCGCCCAGTGCGTGTACGACGTCTGCGTGAGGTAGCCGCCGGAGGTGTGCAGGATGCCCTTCGGCTTCCCCGTCGTACCGGAGGTGTAGAGGATGAACAGCGGGTGCTCCGCCTCGAACGCCTCGGGCGTGTGCTCGGCCGGCTGCCGCCCGACGAGCTCGTGCCACCACAGGTCGCGGCCCTCGGTCCAGGCGACCTCCTGGCCGGTGCGGCGCACGACGAGGACGTGCTCGACGCTGCCCGCCTTCCCGACCGCCTCGTCGACGGCCGGCTTCAGCGCGGACGGCTTGCCGCGCCGCCAGCCGCCGTCGGCGGTGATCACGACCCGGGCGTCGGCGTCCTGGATGCGGGTCGCGAGCGCGTCCGCCGAGAAGCCGCCGAAGACCACCGAGTGGGTGGCGCCGATCCGGGCGCAGGCCAGCATCGCCACGGCCGTCTCGGGGATCATCGGCATGTAGACGGCGACCCGGTCGCCCTTGCGCACGCCCAGCTCCAGCAGGGCGTTGGCGGCCTTGGAGACCTCGTCCTTGAGCTGGGCGTAGGTGATCGAGCGGGAGTCGCCGGGCTCGCCCTCGAAGTGGATGGCGACCCGGTCGCCGTGCCCGGCCTCCACGTGCCGGTCCACGCAGTTGTACGCGACGTTGAGCGTGCCGTCCTTGAACCACTTGGCGAACGGCGGGTTCGACCAGTCGAGGGTCTCCGTCGGCTCCTCGGCCCAGGTCAGCCGGCGGGCCTGCTCGGCCCAGAAGCCGAGCCTGTCAGCCTTGGCCTGTTCATACGCCTCCGCGGTGACGTTGGCGTGGGCGGCCAGGTCGGCGGGGGGTGCGAACCTGCGCTCTTCCTTGAGCAGGTTGGCCAGGCTTTCGTTGCTCACGACATCTCCCTTTCTCAGGGTTGTCCGCTGTGTCCCAGGCCACAGCTCATCAGACCGGGCGGCCCGCTGACAAGGGCCGATGGAAAATTGGTTTAGACCTCTGGTGAGGCGGTTGCGGGATGGTGCCGGGTGTTCCCGGCGGTGTTCCGGTCGCGCGGCGGAGGTCTCCCGGTGGCTTGCGGCTGGGGTGCGGCTGCTTGGGTCACCCGTACCCACGGACGCGGACCGGCCGCAGTTCAGGTGCTGTAACGCCTTTCACACCCGGGGCGCCCGGATGCCGCTCTCCCGGCGTGCCGGCCCTCGGCGTGCCGGCTCCCGTCCTGTCGGATGCCGGCATGTCGGATCTTGCCGCAGGGAGCCCCGCGGTGGACTCCCGCCGTGCCGGTCCGTGCCGGTATCCGGCTCTGCGGGTGCGTCTCCATCGTGTCGGCCTGTGCCGGTCCGTGCAGGTCGGCGGTTCGGCCCTCGCGTCGGCCGGTGCCGCGGCGCGGGGCTCCGCCCGGTGGGCGGAGCCCCGCACCGCGTCCGTCGCCGCGTCGTCCTCACGCGGGCTGGCCGACCTCCCGTACGCGGTCGAAGACCCGGTCGCCGTCGGCCTCGGTGAGCAGGTAGGCCTGGGCCTCTCCCACGTGGAAGTACATGCCGTGCAGCTCCAGCTCGCCCTCCCGCAGGGCCCGGGCCACCGAGTCGTGGGCGCGCAGGTGCTCCAGCTGCTGGACCACGTTGGTCAGGCTGAGCTGCTCGACCGCGTCGGCGGGTTCGCGGCCGGCCAGCCGGGCCCAGGGACGGTCGCCGTCGGCCATGCGCTCCAGGCTCGGCAGCCCGTGCCGCAGCCACCGCTTGAGCGGTGTCCGGGCGCCCCGGGGCTCGGAGTCGAGCAGTGCCTGCATGGCTCCGCAGCCGGAGTGCCCGCAGACCGTGATGGACCGCACCTTCAGCACGTCCACCGCGTACTCGATCGCGGCGGCCACCGAGTCGTCGCCGCTCTCCTCGCCGGGCAGCGGCACGAGGTTGCCCACGTTGCGGACCACGAACAGGTCGCCCGGACCGCTGGAGGTGATCATCGAGGTCACCAGGCGCGAGTCCGCGCAGGTGAGGAACAGCTGCGAGGGCCGCTGCCCCTCCCGGGCGAGCCGGGCCAGCTCACCGCGCACCAGTGGCGCGGTGTTGCGCTGGAACGCGCTGATGCCCCGCGCCAGTTCGTGGCCGCTCGGCGCGTCGGCGGTGTTCCCGGATCCGTCCTGGGGCGGGGTGGGCCGGGGGCGTTCGCACTGGTGGTTGCGCCAGGGGGTCCAGGGGCGGCAGCGGCAGCCGGACGAGTCGTCCGGTTCGGCGATGCGCGTGCCGGGGCGGCGGCCGGTGATCTCGACGGTGCCGCCGTGCGCGGTGTGCGTGTTCTGCCAGTCCTGCAGGGTTTCGAACGCCGCGTGGTCCATGAACGACCCGTCCAACTCGACGACGGCGTCGGCCCCGTGGGGCACGAGGTGCAGGGCCCGGCTGAGCCGCGGCACCGCGAGGAACGTCAACTGTCCCCGGACCTGGACGTGGTGGACTCCCTCCCGCTCCTCGTGGGTGATGCGGGTGCGGGTCAGGCGGTGCAGGGCGACGCCGACGGCCACGGCGATGCCCAGGGCCACGCCCTCCAGGACGCCGAACGTCACGACGCCGAGGACGGTGGCCGCGTACACCAGCACCTCGCGGTGGCGGGTCACCGTGCGGATGTGGTTCAGGGACACCATCTGGATGCCGACGGCCATCACCAGGGCGGCGAGCGAGGCGAGCGGGATGAGCTCCAGGACCGGGACCATCAGCAGCGTGGCGACCACCACGAGAACGCCGTGCAGCATCGTGGAGTTCCGGCTCACGGCACCCGCGTTCACGTTCGCGGTGCTGCGCACGGCCACACCGGCCACGGGCAGTCCGCCGAGCGCGCCGGAGGTGATGTTGGCGGCGCCCTGTCCGAGCAGTTCGCGGTCCAGGTCGGCGCGGCCGACGCGGACGGGCGGGCCCGGCCGGGCCGCCACCAGCTTGTCCACGGCGACCGCGCCGAGCAGCGACTGCACGCTGCACACCAGCGTGGTGGTGAGCACGGCGGCGACCAGGCCGAGCACCGGGCCCTCGGGCAGCGCGGCCAGGGCGTGGCTGCTCCAGCTCGGCAGGTCCACCTCGGGCAGGCGGAGCCCGGCGAGCGCGGCGGCCGCGGTGGCGCCGGCGACGGCGACGAGCGCGGCCGGCACCTTGCGCAGCAGCCGGCCGGCCCGGCCGGGCAGCCGTGGCCAGAGCAGCAGCAGGGCCAGGGTCAGCGCGCTCACCGACACCGAGGCGGGGCGCAGGTCCGCCAACTGGGCGGGCAGCGCGCGGAGGTTGTCCAGGACCGCGCTCTGCGGGGTGCCGCCGAGGACGATGTGCAACTGGGCGACGGCGATGGTGACGCCGATGCCGGCGAGCATGCCGTGCACGATGGCGGGGCTGACGGCGAGCGCGTTGCGCGCCACGCGCAGGCAGCCCAGCCCGAGTTGGGCGAGGCCGGCGAGGACGGTGATGGCGCAGGTGGTGCGCCACCCGTAGCGGTGGATGAGGTCGGCGGTGACCACCGTGAGTCCGGCGGCGGGACCGCTGACCTGGAGCGGGCAGCCGCCCAGCCGTCCGACGACGATGCCGCCCACCGCGGCGGCGACGAGGCCGGCCTGGAGGGGGGCGCCGGTGGCGAGGGCGATGCCGAGGGACAGGGGCAGCGCGATCAGGAAGACCGCGATCGAGGCCGAGACGTCGGCGCCCGCGATGCGGAAGCGGCGGGGCCGGGACGGTGGCGGGCTGTGGGATCGGCGGGCGCGGTCGGGTCCGGCCGGGTCGACGGCGCGAGTGGGGACGCAGGCTGACATTTTTCCCGTCTCCTCCGGGGCTACGCGGTCGCGGAACAGGTGGTCTCCCGCATGGGGCGGGAGGGGTCGCGGCCGTGGGTCACGGCGTGCAGCGGCGGGATGAATCAACGCTCAGTAAATGGATCGTAATGCTGAGTAAAGGAAGGGAATAGACAATCCAGGCGAATGGAGCAATTAATCACCCTGGCGAGTGAAGTAGCTCTTCGATCGGCTTGTCGTACTAACTCCTTCTCGGTCCCGTGCGACCTTGGCGGCGCTGACGGCGGGCCCGGCATCGCGCCGGATGCCGCCCTCGTCCGCGCCGGTCCGGGAGAAGCCCCGGAGCAGCCCGGGACTTGTCCCGGGAGGCAGCCCGGGACAAGTCCGAGAGAAGGAAGTAGGTGGGCGGAGCATGGCCGCCACCCGGAGGATCGCCGCGGGCGCCCTGATCGCCGCGGTCTGCGCCGCACCGCTCGCCGGCTGCGCGGCCGGCGAGGAGGAGGCACCCGGCCCGCGGAGGGCGAAGCCGGTCCCGGCGCCGGGCGGAGTGGTCCGGCTGATCGGCGACGGCTCCACCGCGTACACCGGACCGCAACCGCACCTGCCCAGGCCCGAACGTCTCGGGCCCGGCCGGAGGCCGCCGCAGTTCGTGGTGTTCTCCTGGGACGGCGCGGGCGAGGACAGCCAGCGGCTGTTCTCCCGCTTCCGCAGGGTGGCCCGGGACAACAACGCGACGATGACGTACTTCCTCAGCGGTGTGTACCTGCTGCCGGAGGAGAAACGGAACCTGTACCGGCCGCCGCGGCACGCACCGGGCAGCTCCGACATCGGCTTCAACGACCGGCGGGGCATCGCCGACACCGTGCGGCAGCTGCGCCTGGCCTGGCTGGAGGGCAACGAGATCGGCACCCACTTCAACGGCCACTTCTGCGGCAGCGACGGCGGCGTCGGCGAGTGGTCGGTGGCGGACTGGAAGGACGAGATCGCCCAGGCCAAGCGGTTCGTGCGGACCTGGAGGACCAACACCGGCCTGACGCGGACGGCCCCGCTGCCCTTCGACTACGACAAGGAGCTCGTCGGCGCCCGCACTCCCTGCCTGGAGGGCCGCGAGAACTTCCTGAAGGCCGCCCGCCGGCTGGGCTTCCGCTACGACACCAGCGGCATCGGCCGGCAGGTCTGGCCCAGGAAGGAACAGGGCCTGTGGGACCTGCCGCTGCAGCTCGTGCCGTTCCCCGGCCACTCGTACGAGCAGCTCGCCATGGACTACAACTTCATGGTCAACCAGTCGGGCACCACCCAGGGCGACCCCGCCAGGCACGACATGTGGGGCGACCAGATGCGCGACGGCCTGCTCAGGGGCTTCCGCCGGGCCTACGACGGCAACCGCGCGCCGCTGATCATCGGCAACCACTTCGAGTCCTGGAACGGCGGCACCTACATGCGCGCCGTCGAGGAGGTCGTCGAGGAGGTGTGCACCAAGCCGGAGGTCCGCTGCGTGTCCTTCCGGCAGCTCACGGACTGGCTGGACGCCCAGGACCCCGGGACGCTGCGCAAGCTGCGCACCCTGGGGGTCGGTGAGGCCCCCGGGCGGGGCTGGGCGTCCTTCCTGGCGGCCCGGCCCGCTCCGGCCCCGAAGGGCGCGCCCGGGGCGCCGGCGGCCGGGCGGGAGCCCGCGCCCCGGACGTGAGGCCCGCCGGGCGACGTGGGCGGACGCGGGCCCCGCGGGTGAGGGGAGCCCTCGCCGGGCAAGGACAGCAAGACAGGGCCGGCCTGCCGCTGCCGCCTTTCCCGGCGGAGGCGGTTCCCCTGTTCGCCAACCGCGGCGAGAAGGCGACCGTGCGTCGCGGCCGAGGTGAAGAAGGCCACTTCTTCGAGGGGCGGACCGCCGAAGTGCGTAGGGTCGTACTCATGAGTACGACAGGTGCGGCCGCCGATCCTCCCCCGAGCTCCCGGACGAGTCCGAGCAAGGGGGACCCCCTTGCGGCCCTGGGCGCACTGCCCGGCGTGGCCGAGTCCGTGGAGTCCGTGCGCAAGGCCGTGGACCGGGTCTACGGGCACCGGATCATGCGGCGCCGCAGCAACGAGATCACCTCCGAGGCGGCGCTGCGCGGCGCTCGCGGTTCGGCGGCGCTGTCCGGCGCGGACTGGGCCCTGGAGGAGGTGCGCCGGCGCACCGACTTCAGCGGTGACGGCGAGGCGCGCACGATGGGCGCGGCCCTGCGGCTGACCGCCGAGGCGGGGCAGCTGCTGTCCATCTGGCGGCAGTCCCCCCTGCGGGTGCTGGCCCGGCTGCACCTGGTGGCCGCCGCGGACGGGGCCGACCACGTCGGGCGGCCCCGCCGGGAGGGCGAGCCGGTCGACGAGCCGCTGATCGGGCTGCCGCTGCCGGCCGCGGCGGAGATGCACGGCCGGCTGGAGGGCCTGGCCGAGCTGATCATCGCGGGCGGTTCGGCTCCCGCCCTGGTCACGGCCGCCGTGGTGCACGGCGAGCTGCTGGCGCTGCGCCCCTTCGCCTCCCACAACGGCCTCGTCGCGCGCGCGGCCGAGCGCATCGTCCTGGTCGGCAGCGGTCTGGACCCGAAGTCGGTCTGCCCGGCCGAGGTCGGCCACGCCGAACTGGGCCGGGAGGCCTACCTGGCGGCGCTCGACGGCTACGTCTCCGGCACCCCGGAGGGCGTGGCGGCCTGGATCGCCCACTGCGGCAGGGCGGTCGGACTGGGCGCGCGCGAGTCGACGGCGGTGTGCGAGGCGCTGCAGCGCGGAGCCGCGTGATCCGCTCCGGACGGGGCGGCGGAACAGGGAGGAGGCCCCCGGCGGGGGCCTCGCAGGGTTGCGGCGGTACGAGTACTCGTACCGCCGCTGGCATGATCACCGGGGTACCAGGCGTCCTCGATATGTCGCCCATCAGGTCGGGAACGTTGCCCGTCACCTGGTGCGGCTGGCCCGTAATCGACGGGTCGACGTCGCGTGGGTGCCCGGTGTTCATGCTCGGTCCGTGGGGCCAAATGCGGTTTTAAGGTGATCCTTTCGGATGTCCTTGGTCTCGCGGGCCGTTGAGTCCTTTGTACTCCAGGACCGTGGCAAGCGGAAGTGCTGACCGTAGTTCTTTACTTTTAGGTGCGAAAGGGCGGTAAACGGGCGCCTAAATGTTGAAGGACGATATTTCGGCGGCCGGTGGGTCAGGCCGCCGACGCCCGGCGCCGGCTGGCGTACCAGACGAGACCCGCGGTGGCCGCGGCGGCGCCTATCGCGGCGGCCGCGACGAGTGCCGGACGGGGTGGTACGGAGAACGCGGGCAGCCGCTGCTTGAGCCGCACCGGGCGGTGGAAGTCGAGGATCGGCCACCCGCGCGCGAGCGCCTCCCGGCGCAGCGCGCGGTCCGGGTTCACGGCGTGGGGGTGGCCGACCGACTCCAGCATCGGCAGGTCGGTCACCGAGTCGCTGTAGGCGTAGCAGCGGGAGAGGTCGTACCCCTCCGAGGCGGCCAGTTCCCTGACCGCCTCGGCCTTCGTGGGGCCGTACGCGTAGTACTCCACCTCCCCGGTGAAGCAGCCGTCGTCGCCCACGACCATGCGGGTCGCCACCACCCGGTCCGCGCCGAGCAGTTCGCCGATCGGCTCCACGACCTCGGCGCCCGAGGTGGAGACGATCACGACGTCGCGGCCGGCGGTGTGGTGCTCCTCGATCAGGGAGGCGGCCTCGTCGTAGATGATCGGGTCGATCAGGTCGTGCAGCGTCTCGGCGACGAGCTCCTTGACCTGCTGGACGTTCCAGCCGCGGCACAGCGCGGACAGGTACGCGCGCATGCGCTCCATCTGGTCGTGGTCGGCGCCGCCGGCGAGGAAGACGAACTGGGCGTACGCGGTCCGCAGGACGGCCCGGCGGTTGATCAGTCCGCCTTGGTAGAACGACTTGCTGAAGGTGAGTGTGCTCGACTTCGCAATGACCGTCTTGTCCAGATCGAAGAAGGCCGCTGCACGGGGGAGGGAGTGGTTTTCCACGCCCCTGAGCATAGGGGCAGCCCATTCGGCGTAAGGTGAGGCGCGTGGGTTTGCCTGAGAAGGCTCTCGGGTACACCATGGAAGTCACGGATCGTTCGCGACCGTGCTAACCCGGTCCGACTCCTCCCCCCCCCCCGAGTCGGCCGTGGAGACGACCCCCGCTCTCCCCCCCGGCGGGGGTCGTCGCATGTCCGGGTGGGTTTTCCCGCTTCTGAGCCGCCGGGCCGCCGGGCCGGAGCGTCGGTGACCACCCGACGATCACACCCAGGATCGGTCACCGTGCGTAGCCGTCGGGCTGCTCTGCGGAAGGCGCGCGAGCGGTGGTGCGGCCGTCACCGGCAGGGGTGACGGCGATATTCACAACCACCGAGTTGTCCACGGTTATCAACCAAGATCCACACGATTTCCCGGATCGCTGCACCGTGTTTCCGACGCGTTCCGGCCGCATCGAGTTCACGGCCGGTTCCGTTTGTCGGGCGCGCAAGGCCGATTCCTGTCGGCCGCTCATATGGAGGCCGGTCGCCGGCTCTCCACACGTCCGGGGACCGCGAGGCCGCAGGGGCCGCGCGGGAGATGCAGCGAAGGGGGATCACCACCGTGACCGGAGCCGTCACACACCATCCGCCGCCCACCGCCGGAGGGCGGCGGAGCGGACCGCTGATCGTCACCGAGGACGCCGGACTCCTCGACGACCTGCTGCGCCTGTGCGCGGCGGCCGGCGCCACACCCGAGGTGCATCACGGCGTGCCCGAAGGGCGCGGCGGCTGGGAGACCGCACCGCTCGTCCTGGTCGGCGACGACGCCGCGCGGCGGGTGCGCGGGGCCGCGCGCAGACGCGGAGTGGTGCTGGTCGGACGCGACCAGGACGACCCGGGGGTGTGGCGGCGGGCCGTCGAGATCGGCGCCGACCACGTCCTGATGCTGCCCGACGGCGAACAGTGGCTCGTCGACCGCATCGCCGACGTCACCGAGGGAACGGGCCGGCCCGCACTTACCGTCGGCGTCATCGGCGGCCGGGGCGGCGCCGGCGCGTCCACGCTGGCCTGCGCGCTCGCCGTCACCTCGGCGCGCGAGGGCCTGCGCACCCTGCTGGTGGACGCCGACCCGCTGGGCGGCGGACTCGACGTGCTCCTCGGCGGCGAGACGGTCGAGGGACTGCGCTGGCCGGCGTTCGCCGCCTCCCGCGGACGGGTCGGCGGCGGGGCCCTGGAGGAGTCGCTGCCCGAGCTGCACTCGCTGCGGCTGCTCAGCTGGGACCGAGGCGACCGCGTCGCCGTTCCGCCGCAGGCCGTGCGGGCGGTGCTCGCCGCGGCCCGGCGCCGGGGCGGCGCGGTCGTCGTCGACCTGCCGCGCCGCGTCGACGACGGCGTCGCGGAGGTGCTCGCCCAGCTCGACCTCGGGCTCCTCGTGGTCCCCGCCGAACTGCGCGCCGTCGCGGCGGCCGGACGTGTGGCCTCGGCCGTCGGCATGGTCCTGCGCGACCTGCGGGTGGCGGTGCGCGGCCCGTACGCGCCCGGGCTCGACGACCGTGAGGTGGCCCGGCTGCTCGGACTGCCCCTGGCCGGCGAGGTCCCCGTCGAGGCCGCCCTGCCGCGCGCGAACGGGAGCGGGCAGCCTCCCGCCGCGACCGGCCGCGGACCACTCGCGCGCTTCTGCCGGGAGTTCTGGGAGCGGGCACTGCTGGAAGCGGGGACCGCATGAGGACGCCGGCCGGGCCCGGACGGCCGGACGGCGCCGCGCTGCTGGACGGCGTGCGGCAGTGGCTCGCCGAGAGCGGGGCGGAACCGACGCCCGCGCGTGTGGCGCAGGCCCTGCGGGAGCGGGGGCGGGTGCTCGGCGACGCGGAGGTCCTCCGCACGGCCGAGCGGTTGCGGTCCGAACTCGTCGGCAGCGGGCCCCTGGAACCCCTGCTCGCCGATCCGTCGGTGACCGACGTGCTGGTGTCCGCCCCGGACCGGGTCTGGGTGGACCGGGGCGGTGGCCTGGAGCTGACGGACGTCTCGTTCCCGGACACGGCGGCCGTGCGGCGCCTCGCGCAGCGCCTCGCCGCCGTGGCCGGACGCCGGCTCGACGACGCCCGGCCCTGGGCCGACGCCCGGCTGCCCGACGGAACCCGGCTGCACGCGGTGCTGCCCCCGGTCGCCGTCGGATGCACCTGCCTGTCCCTGCGCGTCGTACGGCCGCGCGCGTTCACGCTCGACGAACTGGTGGCCGAGGGCACGGTGCCGCCGGGCGGGGACCGCGTGCTGCGGGCCCTGGTGGAGGCGCGGCTGTCCTTCCTCGTCAGCGGGGGCACCGGCAGCGGCAAGACGACCCTGCTGAGCGCGCTGCTGGGACTGGTCGGACCGCGCGAGCGGATCGTGCTCGCCGAGGACTCGGCCGAACTGCGGCCGGACCACCCGCACGTCGTACGGCTGGAGACCAGACCCGCCAACCAGGAGGGGGCGGGGCTGGTCGCCCTGGAGCACCTGGTGCGGCAGGCGCTGCGGATGCGGCCGGACCGGCTGGTCGTCGGCGAGGTACGGGGCGCGGAGGTGGTGCACCTGCTGGCCGCGCTGAACACCGGTCACGGCGGTTGCGGGACCGTGCACGCCAACGCCGCCGCGGACGTGCCGGCCCGGCTGGAGGCGCTCGGCACGGCCGCCGGGCTCGACCGGGCCGCCCTGCACAGCCAGGTGGCGGCCGCCCTGTCGGTGGTCCTGCACCTGGTGCGCGACCGGACCGGGCGGCGGCGGATCGCCGAGGTGCACGTGCTGGAGCGGGATGCGACAGGACTGGTGCGGACGGTGCCGGCGCTGCGGTGGCGCGCGGAGGCGTTCGCGTACGAGCGGGGGTGGGAGCGGCTGCGCGGGCTGCTCGGCACCGAGTGTTTCGAAGGGAGGCCGGGGGATGAACGGGATTGGTGAGCTGTCGATGGGTGCGGCCGTGGCGTGCCTGGGCGCCGCGGTGTGCCTGACGGGCGGGTGGCGCTCCGGGGAGCGGCGGGCGCGGTTGCTGCTCGCGGGCGGCGCGGTGGCGGGCGCCGGGTCTCCCGCATGGCAGCGGGCGACCGGCGGGATGCGGCGGATCCGCGGGCGGCTGCGGGCCGAGTGGTGGGCGCTGGTGGCCGGGCTGGTGCTGTCGGTGCTGGGAGCCTCGGCGCTGCCGGCCGTCGCGGGGGCGGTGGGAGTGCCGGTGCTGCGGCGGGTGCGGCTGGCCGGCCGTGCGCGGCGGGCGCGGGACCGGCGGGCGGACGCGGTGATCGCGCTGTGCGGGGCGCTCGCCGGGGAGGTGCGCGCGGGCCGCCAGCCGGGTGAGGCCCTGCTGCGGGCCGCGCGTGACTCCGGCGGGCTCGGCGACGCGCAGGCGGCCGTACTGGCGGCGGCCCGGTTCGGCGGGGACGTGCCGGGCGCGCTCACGGCGGCGGCCCGGCAGCCGGGCGCCGACGGGCTGCTGGGCCTCGCGGCGTGCTGGCGGGTGGCCGTGGACCAGGGCGCGGGCCTCGCGGCCGGACTCGACCGGCTGGACGGGGCGCTGCGCGCCGAGCGGGACCAGCGCGCGGACCTGCGCGCCCAGCTGGCCGGCGCCCGCTCCACCGCGGTGATGCTCGCCGCCCTGCCGGCCCTGGGGCTCCTGATCGGCACCGGCCTCGGCGCCGATCCGCTGCACGTCCTCCTGCACACCGGACCGGGGCTGGGCTGTCTGCTGGCCGGGGGCCTGCTGGAGGTCCTGGGGATGTGGTGGGTGGCCCGGATCGTGCGCGGGGCGGAGGCGGCGGCATGAGCGGGGACGCCGTCCACCGGCTGGGAGCGGCCGTGGGGACGCTGCTGGTGCTGGCGCACTGGCTGAGCGCCGTCCGCGGCGAGCGGAGGATGCGGCGGCGGCTGGCCGGACTGGCCGCCGCCGAGCCGGCCGGGACCGCCCCGCGCACCGGGCTGGGGAGCGCCGCGCGCAGGTGGCTGCCCCTGGCGGGGGCGGCGTGCGCCGGATGGGCCCTGGTCGGAGGCGTCGCCGGCGCCGTGCTGGGGCTGGCCGCCGCGGCCGGGCTGTGGCGGTGGCGCCTGCGGCGGACGGACGCGGGCCCCGGTGGCCCGGAGCGGATCGATCCCGTGGCGGCGGCCCGGCAGCTTCCCCTCGCCGCCGACCTGGTGGCGGCCTGTGTCGCCGCGGGCGCCGGTCCGGTGGTCGCGGCCCAGGCCGTGGGCGACGCCCTGGGCGGGCCCGTCGGGGACGCGCTGGCGCGCGGCGCGGCCGAGGTACGGCTCGGCGGCGAACCGGCCGGGGCCTGGCGGAGGCTGGCCGCGGCACCGGGTGCCGAAGCGCTGGCGCGGCTGCTGGAACGGGCCGACGTGTCCGGGCTCCCCGCGGCCGGGCCGGTCGCGCGACTGGCCGCGGAGGCCCGCGCCGGCCGGGCGCGCGCCGCGACGGCACGGGCACGCCGGGCGGCCGTCATGGTCACCGCGCCGGTGGGGCTGTGCTTCCTGCCCGCGTTCATCGCGGTCGGCGTCCTGCCCGTGGTGATCGGGCTGGCGCGCGGGGCGCTGGGAGGGGGTGGTGGATGACCAGCACCGGCAGCACTGACCGATCCGGCAGCACTGAACGGCCCGACAGGGCTGAATCATCCGAATTATTCGAAGGAACCGGTTCCTACGGGGGTTGAGATGTACAAGGCGGTACGGGTACGGCTGCGCGTCCTGGTGCGCAGGGTGCGTGCGGCGCGGAGGGACGCGGGAATGGTCACCTCCGAGTACGCGATGGGGATCGTCGCGGCGGTGGCGTTCGCGGTGGTGCTCTACAAGGTGGTGACGAGCGGGGCGGTCAGCGCCCAGTTGCAGAGCATCGTGGAGCAGGCCCTCGATGCGCGGATGTGAGCGGGGGGCGGACCGGGGGTTCGTGACGGCGGAGTCCGCCGTGGCGCTGCCCGTGCTGGTGGCGTTCGCGATGGCGCTGGTGTGGGGACTGCTGGTCGTGGCCGCGCAGATCCAGTGCGTGGACGCGGCGCGGACCGGTGCCCGGGCGGCGGCCCGCCAGGACCCGGTCGACGCGGTCGTCGAGGTGGCCCGCGCCGCGGCGCCCCGCGGCGCGGAGGTCACGGTCCGCCGGGAGGCGGGCCGGGTCCGCGTGGTGGTCGTCGCGAAGCCGGCGGCGCTGCGCGGCCTTCCCTTCGAGGTACGGGAGGAAGCCGTCGCCTCGGTGGAGGAGGCCGCGGCGTCGGCGGAGGGGACGAGGGGGGCGGGGACGTGACGGGCGGACCGGCCGGCGCCGGCCCCTCGGACCGGGGCTCGGCCACCGTGTGGAGCGTGTGCGTGATCTCCGTTCTGTGCGTGGTCTCCGGCGCCGTCCTCGCCCTGGGGCAGGCCGTCGTGGCCCGGCACCGCGCGGCCGGCGGCGCCGACCTCGCGGCGCTCGCGGCGGCGGACCACTGGGCCGACGGCACCACGGCCGCCTGCGCCCGGGCGGACCGGGTGGCCCGGGCCCAGGGCGCACGGCTCGTACGGTGCGCGCTCACCGGGGAGATCTCGGACGTGACGGCGACCTCGGGACGGGGACCGTTCGCGGCGGAGGTCAGGGCGCGGGCGGGTCCCGCGGAGGCTGCGGGGACTACGGGGACTACGGGGACTGCGGGGACTGCGGGGGCTCCTGGGAAGACGGGGCTTCCCGGGGAGGTTCCGCAGCCCCCTCCCGGGGAGTCACCGGCTCCCCGGAGGGCGCCGGCTGCTCAGGGAGCGGCGGTCCCTGAGCAGCCGGCGCCGGCGATCCCGGGGAAGACGTCGTCGGCCGCGCAGCCCCCGCCGGCCCCTCCGGGGAGGGCGCCGTCGCCCCTGGCACGGCTCCGGCCCGCCGCTCCCCGTCCGCCTTCTCCGCGGGCGCCCCCCGCAGCAGCACCGTGAGCAGGCGCACGGCCCCCCGCTTGTGCAGCGGTTCGTTTCCGTTGCCGCACTTGGGGGACTGGATGCAGGACGGGCAGCCGGCGTCGCACTCGCAGGAGGCGATGGCCTCGCGGGTGGCGGTGAGCCAGTCGCGGGCCGTGTGGAAGGCGCGCTCCGCGAAGCCCGCGCCGCCGGGATGGCCGTCGTAGACGAAGACCGTCGGGAGCAGCGTGTCGGGGTGCAGCGGGACCGACACGCCGCCGATGTCCCAGCGGTCGCAGGTCGCGAACAGGGGCAGCATGCCGATCGACGCGTGCTCGGCGGCGTGCAGGGCACCGCCGAGGATCTCCGGGCCGATCCGGGCGGCGTCCAGCTGGTCCTCGGTGACCGTCCACCACACGGCACGCGTGCGCAGCGTACGAGGAGGCAGGTCGAGCTTCGTCTCGCCGAGCACCTCACCGGTGACGACACGCCGGCGCAGGAAGGAGACCACCTGGTTGGTGACCTCGACGGAGCCGTAGCACAGGCGCCCGTCGCCCCACGGGATCTCGGTGTCGGTCTCGAGGACGGAGATCGACGTCGTGTCGCGGGCGACCGTCGAGTACGGCGGGCCGGCCTCCTCGACCAGGGCGACCGAGTCCTCCAGGTCGAGCGAGCGCACCAGGTACGTACGGCCCTGGTGGAGGTGGACCGCGCCCTCGTGGACGGTCGTGTGCGCGGCGTCGGCGTCGACCGTGCCGAGCAGCCGTCCCGTCCCGGCCTCGACGATCTGCACCGGCCGCCCGCCCGCCCCGCGGATGTCGGTCAGGTCGGCGGCCCGCTCCCGGCGCGTCCAGTGCCAGGCCTTCGTCCGGCGGCGCAGCAGCTTCGCGGCCTCCAGCTGGGGCAGGAGGTCCGCGCACGCGGGCCCGAACAGGTCGAGGTCCTCGTCGGTCAGCGGCAGTTCCGCGGCGGCCGCGCACAGATGCGGGGCCAGCACGTACGGGTTGTCGGGGTCCAGCACCGTCGACTCCACCGGCCGGTCGAACAGGGCCTCCGGGTGGTGGACGAGGAAGGTGTCCAGCGGGTCGTCGCGGGCCACCAGGACGGCCAGCGCCCCCTGCCCGGACCGTCCGGCCCGGCCCGCCTGCTGCCACAGGGACGCCCGGGTGCCCGGGTAACCGGCGATGACGACCGCGTCCAGGCCGGAGACGTCGACGCCGAGCTCCAGGGCGTTCGTGGCGGCCAGGCCCAGCAGCTCGCCGGAGTGCAGGGCGCGTTCCAGGGCGCGCCGCTCCTCGGGCAGGTAGCCGCCGCGGTACGCCGCGACCCGCCGGGCCAGCGACCGGTCGACCTCGGCGAGGCGTTCCCGGGCGATGACGGAGATCAGCTCGGCGCCGCGCCGGGACCGTACGAAGGCCACCGAGCGCACGCCCTGCACGGTGAGGTCGGTGAGCAGGTCGGCGGCCTCGGCGGTGGCCGTACGGCGGACGGGCGCGCCCCTCTCGCCCCGCATCTCGGTCAGCGGGGGCTCCCAGAGGGCGAACACCAGTTCACCGCGGGGGGAGGCGTCGTCGGCGACCTCCACCACCGGCAGACCGGTCAGCCGTCGGGCGGCCACCGCCGGCTCGGCGGCGGTGGCCGAGGCCAGCAGGAACACGGGGGAGGCGCCGTAGCGGGCGCACAGGCGCCGCAGCCGGCGCAGCACCTGGGCGACGTGCGAGCCGAAGACCCCGCGATAGGTGTGGCACTCGTCGACGACGACGTACTTCAGCGCCTTCAGGAAGGAGGCCCAGCGGGGATGCGACGGCAGGATGCCGCGGTGCAGCATGTCCGGGTTGGTCAGCACGTAGGTGGCGTACTGGCGGATCCACTCGCGTTCCTCGAACGGGGTGTCGCCGTCGTACACCGCGGTCCGCACGGCGGTGCCCAGCGGACGGGAGAGCTCCCTCACCGACCGGCACTGGTCCGCCGCGAGGGCCTTGGTGGGGGCCAGGTACAGGGCGGTGGCGCCGCGGCCGTTCGGGGCCTCGGCGCCGTCCAGCAGCGTCGACAGCACCGGGACCAGGTAGGCCAGGGACTTGCCGGAGGCCGTGCCCGTGGCCACGACCACCGACTCGCCGTCCAGGGCGTGCTCGGCCGCCCGCGCCTGGTGCGCCCACGGGTGCTCGATGCCGGCTTCCCGCACGGCCGCGACGACCTCGGCGCGAATCCGGTCGGGCCAGACGGCATGGCGGCCCGCGCGTGGGGGCAAGTGCTCCGTATGAGTGATGCGCGCAGCCCTGCTCGGCCCCGCGGCGAGCCGGTCCAGGACCGTGCCCGGCGCGAGCTGGGGGGCGGGGTCCGTCGAGGTTCGATCGGATCGGTGATTCTCGGCCATCGGCACCGAGTGTGTCACTGGCGTGACGGACAATGGGCCCAAGGCGTCGTGCACGCCTGCCGGTAAGTGATTGAATGCCATCGCGGCTGGCGAACCGTCCCGGGGGCTTCAAGCCGAGGTGCCCGAGGGGCGACCGCTCGATAGCAAGGTGCTGGAGGATCCGTGGACCTGTCCCTGTCGACCCGTACCGTCGGCGATCGTACGGTCGTCGAGGTCGGTGGCGAAATCGACGTATATACCGCGCCCAAGCTGCGCGAGCAGCTGGTCGAGCTGGTGAACGACGGGAATTTCCACCTCGTCGTCGACATGGAGGGCGTGGACTTCCTCGACTCCACCGGGCTCGGCGTGCTGGTCGGCGGCCTGAAGCGAGTGCGTGCCCACGAGGGCTCGCTGCGCCTGGTCTGCAACCAGGAGCGCATTCTCAAGATCTTCCGCATCACCGGCCTCACCAAGGTGTTCCCGATCCACACCTCGGTCGAGGAAGCGGTGGCGGCCACCGACTGAATCACCGGCCCGGGCCATGTGCCCGGGCCGCCGTGTCGCATCGCAGGGGGGTCCGGGCTCTCGGCTGCCCGGGACCTCGACAGCACGCCCGTAGCTCCGAGGGGGATGCATGGCCACCGTCGAACTCCGCTTCAGCGCGCTGCCCGAGCACGTCAGGACCGCCCGTCTGGTGGCGGCAGCGGTGGCACGCAGGGCCGGGGTGGACGAGGCCGTTCTCGACGAGGTCAGGCTGGCCGTCGGCGAGGCCTGCACCAGAGCCGTCGGGCTGCACCGGAACAGCGGTGTCACCGCGCCGGTGAAGGTGCTGCTGATCGAGGAGGAGAAGCAGTTCTCCATCGAGGTCGGCGACCAGGCTCCGCACTCGGTCCCCGCCGGCGACGCCCCAGGAGCCGCAGGCGACGACGGGGAGACCGAGGAGGACGAGATGGGCCTCGCGGTCATCAGCGGGCTCGTCGACGACGTCGAGGTCACGACCGGGGCCCATGGCGGGCAGATCCGGATGACCTGGTCGACGACACCCCCGCCGGCTCCGCTGCCCTGACCCGCCCCTCGCACAGCGACCTCCTTCTCGAAGGGCCCTACCTCGTAGGGCCCTTCGTCGTGTGCGGAACACGAGGTCCGCGCATACAGTGTTTCCAGCGACACTTTGCGTGAATCAATTCACGATCGGTCGCGCGCCGAACCGAATCACATGCCCATGCTTTCAGGGCATTGCCGTTCTCGGGTTCCGTGGCCGCCCGGAGACCATTCGCCGAGGAGTGTCCGTAGGCCAGTTCCATTTACCGCGCCCCGTTTCGATCGGGTTCCGGTACCTACAATCCGTCCACATCTTGAGCTCGGCCCAAGCGTCAAGGAGGACGAATGGCGGGGCTTTCCACCTCTCATCAGCTGGGTGATCCCTCGACTTTCGCGGCCGCGGTGCTGACGGACGGCAACCGCGTCCTGGTGGCGGTCGTCGCGGCCGTGGCGCTGGCGGCGCTGGTGGTCGCGGGCGTCCTGGTACGCCAGGTGCTCGCGGCGGGCGAGGGGACCGACAGCATGAAGAAGATCGCGGCGGCGATCCAGGAAGGCGCGAACGCCTATCTGGCCCGGCAATTGCGCACGCTCGGCGTATTCGCCGTGATCGTTTTCTTCCTGCTCCTGCTGCTGCCGGCGGACGACTGGAATCAGCGCGCCGGACGATCGGTTTTCTTCCTGATCGGCGCGGCATTCTCGGCGGCCACCGGTTATATCGGCATGTGGCTCGCCGTACGCAGCAATGTCCGTGTCGCCGCGGCGGCCCGGGAAGCGACACCGGCGAAGGGCGAGCCGGAGAAGGATCTCACCCTCGTCTCGCACAAGGCGATGAAGATCGCATTTCGCACGGGCGGTGTCGTCGGCATGTTCACGGTGGGGCTCGGCCTGCTGGGCGCCGCCTGCGTGGTGCTGGTGTACGCGGCCGACGCGCCGAAGGTGCTGGAGGGCTTCGGCCTCGGCGCGGCGCTGATCGCGATGTTCATGAGGGTCGGCGGCGGCATCTTCACCAAGGCCGCCGACGTCGGCGCCGACCTGGTCGGCAAGGTCGAGCAGGGCATCCCGGAGGACGATCCGCGCAATGCCGCGACCATCGCCGACAACGTGGGCGACAACGTCGGCGACTGCGCGGGCATGGCGGCCGACCTGTTCGAGTCGTACGCCGTGACCCTGGTCGCCGCGCTGATCCTCGGCAAAGCGGCCTTCGGCGACGCGGGGCTCGCCTTCCCGCTGCTGGTGCCCGCGATCGGCGTGATCACCGCGATGATCGGCATCTTCGCGGTGGCGCCGCGGCGGGCCGACCGCAGCGGCATGAGCGCGATCAACCGCGGCTTCTTCGTCTCGGCGGTGATCTCGCTCGTGCTGGTGGCCGTGGCCGCCTTCGTCTACCTGCCCGGAAGGTACTCCGACCTCGACGGCGTCACCGACGCCGCGATCAGCGGCAGGGACGGCGACCCGCGGATCCTCGCGCTCGCCGCGGTGGCCGTCGGCATCGTGCTCGCCGCCCTGATCCAGCAACTGACCGGCTACTTCACCGAGACCGGCCGCCGGCCGGTGCGGGACATCGGCAGGACCTCGCTGACCGGTCCCGCCACCGTCGTCCTCGCCGGCATCTCCGTCGGGCTCGAATCGGCCGTCTACACCGCCCTGCTGATAGGTCTCGGCGTGTACGGGGCCTTCCTGCTCGGCGGCGCGTCGATCATGCTGGCGCTGTTCGCGGTGGCACTGGCCGGCACCGGCCTGCTCACCACGGTCGGCGTGATCGTCGCGATGGACACCTTCGGGCCGGTCTCCGACAACGCGCAGGGCATCGCCGAGATGTCCGGCGACGTCAAGGGCGCCGGCGCGCAGGTGCTCACCGACCTCGACGCGGTCGGCAACACCACCAAGGCCATCACCAAGGGCATCGCGATCGCCACCGCCGTGCTCGCGGCGGCGGCGCTGTTCGGCTCGTACCGCGACGCGATCGTCACCGGCGCGCGGGACGTGGGCGAGCAGCTCAGCGGACCCGGTGCGCCGATGAGCCTGATCATGGACATCTCGCAGCCCAACAACCTCGTCGGCCTCGTCGCGGGCGCGGCGGTCGTCTTCCTCTTCTCGGGGCTGGCGATCAACGCGGTGTCGCGGTCGGCGGGGTCGGTGGTCTTCGAGGTGCGGCGGCAGTTCCGCGAGAGGCCCGGGATCATGGACCACAGCGAGAAGCCGGAGTACGGCAAGGTCGTCGACATCTGCACCAGGGACGCCCTGCGCGAACTCGCCACGCCCGGCCTGCTCGCCGTGCTGGCGCCCGTCTTCGTCGGGTTCACGCTCGGCGTCGGCGCGCTCGGCGCCTTCCTGGCCGGCGCGATCGGCGCGGGCACGCTGATGGCGGTGTTCCTCGCCAACTCCGGTGGCGCCTGGGACAACGCCAAGAAACTCGTCGAGGACGGCCACCACGGCGGCAAGGGCAGCGAGGCCCACGCGGCGACCGTCATCGGCGACACGGTCGGCGACCCCTTCAAGGACACCGCCGGTCCCGCGATCAACCCGCTGCTGAAGGTGATGAACCTGGTGGCGCTGCTGATCGCGCCCGCGGTGATCGGCTTCTCGTACGGCGCCGACCGGAACGTCGGGATACGGGTGCTGATCGCGGTCCTCGCGCTCGCCGTGATCGTCGGCGCGGTGTACGTCTCCAAGCGGCGCGGCATCGCCATGGGTGACGAAGACAACGCCGGCCGGGAGACCAAGTCGGCCGACCCGGCGGTGGTTTCCTAGGCCCCTTCCCCCGTCCTCGGACAAGCTCCAGTCCAAGGCGCGGGCGGGCGGCGCGTGTTGACGCGCCGTCCGCCCGCGCCGTGCCCGTGCACGCCGGCGCCGTGAGCCTTCTCTCGCTTGCCGCAAACGGTGCAATGTATGTTTTAGCCGACCTTCGGCATGCGGTTGCCGCTCGTCCGGCGTGTATGTTCCGGGGCCGAGAGCCATGGAAGGGACCAATCCGGTGAACAAGAAGCTCGCGGCCGCGCTGTCCGGCGGTGCGGTACTGGTACTGGCGCTGTCCGGGTGCAGTGAAGACGAGGGCAACGCGGAGCTGGACGCCTGGGCCAAGCAGATCTGCGACGTCGTGCCGGCGCAGAACGCGAAGATCGCGGCCGCCTACGAGTCGATCACGAAGGCGGCCAAGGACAGCCCGCCGGAGAAGCTCCAGGAGACCGACTCCCGAGCCTTCCAGGACCTGGCGGACGGCTACCGGGCGCGCGCGGCGGTCATCCAGAAGGCCGGGCCGCCCCCGGGCGTCGACGACGGCGAGCGGAAGCAGCAGGACGCCGTCAAGAAGCTCACCACCCTCTCCGCGTCGTACGCCGACCTCAAGAAGCAGGTGGACGCGCTCGACACGAAGGACCAGGCCGACTTCGCCTCCGGGCTGCAGGACGTCTCGGACCGGATGGAGGAAGTGGAGAAGCAGCGCCAGAGCGCGCTCGGCGCGCTGAAGGAGCTGGAGGCGGGCGACCCGAAGAAGGCGCTGGTCAAGCAGAAGGGCTGCCAGGCGGCGTCCGCCTCGCCGTCGTCCGCGGCGAGCTGAGCCGGCACGCCGCCGGGCGGGGGACACAATGGGGGCGTGAGTAACGCCAGCCTCTCCCCCCTGCCCTCCGCCGGCCGCCCCGACGTCGCCGCCCGGCTCCGGGACGCCCTGCTCGCGGCCTCCTTCACCGCCGACGGCCTGCTCGACCTGCTCGGCGCCCCCGCGTACGCGGCGCTGGCACGCGGCGAGACCGTGCCCGCGCTCCGGGCGACCCGCGGGGACACGCCGCTGGAGGCGCTCGTGCGGCTGTTCCTGCTGCAGCAGCCCGTGCCGCACGCGCGCGTGGCGGACGTCCTGCCCGTGGCCGCCTGCCTGGAGAGCGGGTGGCTGGTGCCGGCCGGCGAGGACGCGGTGACCGCGACCGTGGACGTGCGGCCGTACGGCGGGCCCGGCGGCGAGGACTGGTTCATCGTGTCCGACCTGGGGTGCGCGGTCGGCGGCGCCGGCGGCATCGGCAGGCGGGACGAGGGCGTCGTCCTCGGCGTGGGCGGCGCGTCCACGACGCTGGCCGGCATCACCGTCCGCACGCCCGTCTCCTCCGCCCTCGACCTCGGCACCGGCTCGGGCATCCAGGCGCTGCACGCCGCCCGGCACGCCACGCGGGTGACGGCGACCGACGTGAACCCGCGCGCGCTGCACATCACCGCGCTCACCCTCGCGCTGTCCGGCGCCCCCGCCGCGGACCTGAGGGAGGGCTCGCTCTTCGAGCCGGTCCGGGACGACGAGACGTTCGACCTGATCGTCTCCAACCCGCCGTTCGTGATCTCCCCGGGCGCCCGCCTCACCTACCGCGACGGCGGGATGGGCGGGGACGACCTGTGCCGCACGCTCGTCCAGCAGGCGGGGGAGCGGCTGAACGAGGGCGGGTTCGCGCAGTTCCTCGCCAACTGGCAGCACGTGGAAGGGGGGGAGTGGACCGAGCGGCTGCGCTCCTGGGTGCCGCGCGGCTGCGACGCCTGGATCGTGCAGCGCGAGGTGCAGGACGTCACGCAGTACGCGGAGCTGTGGCTCCGGGACGCGGGCGACCACCGCGGCGACGCGGCGGAGTACCGGGCGCGGTACGACGCGTGGCTCGACGAGTTCGAGGCGCGCAAGGTGCGGGCCGTGGGCTTCGGCTGGATCACGCTGCGCCGGACCGGAGCCGCCGAGCCCTCGGTCACGGTGGAGGAGTGGCCGCACCCGGTCGAACAACCGCTGGGGGAGACGGTCCGCGCGCACTTCGACCGCCTGGACTGGCTGCGGTCGCACGACGACGCGGCCCTGCTCGCTGCGTACTTCGAGCTGGCCGGCGAGGTCGTCCAGGAGCAGGTCGGGCTGCCCGGCGCCGAGGACCCCGAGCACGTCGTGCTGCGGCAGAACCGCGGTATGCGCCGGGCCACCAGGGTCGACACCGTCGGCGCGGGCTTCGCCGGCGTCTGCGACGGCACGATGAGCGCGGGCCGCATCCTGGACGCCATCGCCCAGCTGGTCGGCGAGGACCCGGTACTGCTGCGCGACCGCGCGCCGGCCCAGATCCGGCTGCTGGTGGAACAGGGGTTCCTCGAACCGGCCCGGTCCTGATCGGGACCGCGGGCGCTGACCGGGCACCGGGGAACAGCGGCGGGACCGGGAAACGACGGCGGAATCCGAAGCGGCGCGACAGGACCCGAAACGGCGCGGCAGGACCCGGAGCACAGCGGCGAGGTCCGGAGAGAACAGGGGCGGGGCCCGAAGCGGAGCGGAGGAATCCGAAGGACGGCGACGGGGTCCGCGGACACAGGGCGGGAAGCGCGGCGGCAAGAAGTACGTCGGCAACGCACACGGACCGGACCCGCGGCAAAGGGGGGCCGGGAGGACCGGTCCGAGCGGCGGAATCGGAGGCGCCGGGGTTTCCCGGGATCAATTGCGCGGAGCGCCCGGTCGCCGTGAAAGACGGCCGGAAATGTACGCGCGCCCGCCCCGGTCCGGACCGGCGGGCACCCCGCGGTCCGGTTCACGGCTCCGCCGGCCTCGCGTTCACCCGTGCTTCGCCTGCCCGCCGCCCGTGCGTGTCAGCCTCCTGGGGCTGGGCACCCACGGACGGGAGAAAAAGGGGCACGGGCAGCCATGGAGAAAGGACCGGCGATCTTCGCGGGAGTGGTGTTCGCCCTGTTCGGACTGGGACTGCTGGTGTGGACCGCGGTCCGCGCGGGGCAGCGCCGCCCCGTCGCCCAGGGTGTGAACCCCGTCGCATCCGCGACCGTCGCGGGCGGTGTCGCGATGATCACCCTGGCTCTCGGGGCCTGGTGCTTCACGCGCGTCTGAGAAGCGCGTTTGAACAGTGACGGAACCGCCACTCCGATAAGGAGGAGGCGGCGCTCCGGTCCGGACCGAAAGAGCTGGTGGGCACTCCGGGCGGCAGGAATAGCGCGAGTCGGGTTACCGTTCGAGTGGCCGTTGCGGGCTTTTCCCGTTTGACACGGGGGCGGGATGTACCGTCACACTCCGCAGCGTCAGCACGACCCGACCCCGGGAACCAAGGCCTGGGGGGACCCAGCGTCGACCGGAGAGAAGAGCGAAGTTGTCCCCGACCAGCGAGACCGCGAAGGGCGGCCGCCGACTCGTCATTGTCGAGTCGCCTGCCAAGGCGAAGACGATCAAGGGCTACCTCGGCCCTGGATACATCGTCGAGGCGAGCGTCGGGCACATTCGCGACCTTCCCAACGGCGCCGCGGAGGTGCCGGAGAAGTACACCGGCGAGGTCCGCCGCCTCGGTGTGGACGTCGAACACGACTTCCAGCCGGTCTATGTCATCAACGCGGACAAGAAAGCCCAGGTCAAGAAGCTCAAGGACCTGCTGAAGGACTCGGACGAGCTCTTCCTCGCCACCGACGAGGACCGCGAGGGCGAGGCCATCGCCTGGCACCTGCAGGAAGTGCTCAAGCCCAAGATCCCGGTCAAGCGCATGGTGTTCCACGAGATCACCAAGGACGCGATCCGGGCCGCCGTGGCCAACCCGCGCGAGCTGAACCAGAAGCTGGTCGACGCCCAGGAGACCCGCCGCATCCTCGACCGCCTCTACGGCTACGAGGTCTCGCCGGTGCTGTGGAAGAAGGTCATGCCGCGGCTGTCCGCCGGCCGCGTCCAGTCCGTCGCCACCCGGCTCGTGGTCGAGCGGGAACGCGAGCGCATCGCCTTCCGCTCCGCCGAGTACTGGGACCTGACGGGCACCTTCGCGACCGGCCGCGCGGGCGACCCGTCCGACCCGTCGTCGCTGGTCGCCCGCCTGCAGACGGTGGACGGCAGGCGGGTGGCGCAGGGCCGCGACTTCGACTCCCTGGGCCGGCTCAAGAGCGCCGGCGCCCTCCACCTCGACGAGGCGAACGCCCGCGCGCTGGCCGCCGCCCTGGAGAACACCCGGTTCTCCGTCCGGTCCGTCGAGTCCAAGCCGTACCGCCGCTCGCCGTACGCCCCGTTCCGCACGACGACGCTGCAGCAGGAGGCCAGCCGCAAGCTCGGCTTCGGTGCGAAGGCGACCATGCAGATCGCGCAGAAGCTGTACGAGAACGGCTACATCACGTACATGCGCACGGACTCCACGACCCTGAGCGACACGGCCGTCGCCGCCGCCCGCGCCCAGGTCACCCAGCTGTACGGCGCCGACTACCTGCCGCCGCAGCCGCGCACGTACGCCGCCAAGGTCAAGAACGCCCAGGAGGCGCACGAGGCGATCCGGCCCTCCGGCGACCGCTTCCGCACGCCGGCGGAGACGGGACTGACCGGCGACCAGTTCAAGCTGTACGAGCTGATCTGGAAGCGGACGGTCGCCTCCCAGATGAAGGACGCGACCGGCAACTCCGTCACCGTCAGGATCGGCGGCACGGCGGCCGACGGCCGGGACGTCGAGTTCAGCGCCTCCGGCAAGACGATCACCTTCCACGGCTTCCTGAAGGCCTACGTCGAGGGCGCCGACGACCCGAACGCCGAGCTGGACGACCGCGAGCGCCGCCTGCCCCAGGTCGGCGAGGGCGACCCCCTGGCCGCCGAGGAGATCACGGTCGACGGGCACGCCACCAAGCCCCCGGCCCGCTACACCGAGGCGTCCCTGGTCAAGGAGCTGGAGGAGCGGGAGATCGGCCGCCCGTCGACGTACGCGTCGATCATCGGCACGATCCTCGACCGCGGCTACGTGTTCAAGAAGGGCACCGCCCTGGTGCCGTCCTTCCTGTCCTTCGCCGTGGTCAACCTGCTGGAGAAGCACTTCGGGCGGCTCGTCGACTACGACTTCACCGCCAAGATGGAGGACGACCTCGACCGCATCGCGCGCGGCGAGGCGCAGGCCGTGCCGTGGCTGAAGCGGTTCTACTTCGGCGAGGCCAACGGCATCGGCGGCGCGGCCGAGGCCGGCAACGGCGACGGGGACCACCTCGGCGGCCTCAAGGACCTGGTGACCGACCTGGGCGCGATCGACGCGCGCGAGGTGTCGTCGTTCCCGGTCGGCAACGGCATCGTGCTGCGGGTCGGCCGCTACGGCCCGTACATCGAGCGCGGCGAGAAGGACACCGAGCAGCACCAGCGCGCCGACATCCCGGCCGACCTGGCGCCGGACGAGCTGACCGTCGAACTCGCGGAGGAACTGCTCGCCAAGCCGAGCGGCGAGCGCGTGCTGGGCCGCGACCCGGAGACGGGCCGCCAGATCGTCGCCAAGGACGGCCGCTACGGCCCGTACGTCACGGAGATCCTCCCCGAGGGCACCCCGAAGACGGGCAAGAACGCGGTCAAGCCGCGCACCGCCTCCCTCTTCAAGTCGATGTCGCTGGACACGGTGACCCTCGACGACGCGCTGAAGCTGATGTCGCTGCCGCGCGTCGTCGGCACCGACGCCGACGGCCAGGAGATCACCGCGCAGAACGGCCGCTACGGCCCGTACCTGAAGAAGGGCACGGACTCGCGGTCGCTGCAGTCCGAGGACCAGCTCTTCACGATCACGCTGGAGGAGGCGCAGGCGATCTACGCCCAGCCCAAGCAGCGTGGCCGGGCGGCCGCCAAGCCGCCGCTGAAGGAACTGGGCACCGACCCGGTCAGCGGCAGGCCGGTCGTGGTGAAGGACGGCCGCTTCGGCCCGTACGTCACCGACGGCGAGACCAACGCGACCCTGCGCTCCGGCGACAGCGTCGAGGCGATCACCCCGGAGCGCGGCTTCGAACTGCTCGCCGAGAAGCGCGCGAAGGCGCCCGCCAAGAAGACGGCGAAGAAGGCCGCCGCGAAGAAGGCCCCGGCCAAGAAGACCGCGGCGAAGACGGCGGCGGCCAAGAAGACCGCCGCCAAGACGACGACGGCCAAGAAGACCGCCGCCAAGACGGCCGCGAGGAAGGCGACCACCGCCAGGGCGGAGGACTGACCGGACGGCGAAGGACCGGACCGGACCTCGGGGAACCGGGCGTCTCCGGTTCCCGGTTCCGCACGCCCGCTGCGCGAAACGCCGCCCCGGCACCCCGCAGGTGCCGGGGCGCGCGCCCGCCCGGACGGGCGCTCCGGGCTGTCGGCGGGTGCCGATAGTCTGAATGCATGACGCGAGCCGAGCAGCCAACGGCCCCTCACACCGCCCCTGACGACGCCCTGGTCGCGGACTCCCGCGAGCGCGCCGTCCGCGCCCTGCTGCGCCGGCCCCGGCTGAGGCGGCTGTGGAGCGCGCAGCTCGTGAGCGGCACCGGCGACGTGCTCGCGCTCCTCGTGCTGGTCGCCCTCGTCCTCCAGGCGGCGATCGCGGCGGGCTCCTTCGGCGGCGGCTACCGGGGCGTGGCGTTCGCGGTGGCGACCGTCTTCGGCGTGCGCATCCTCGCCACGCTGCTCTTCGGAGCGGTCCTCCTCGGCCCGCTCACCTCGCTCACCGGACAGGACGGCCCGCTCGACCGCCGCTGGACCATGGTCGGCGCCGACGGGCTGCGGGCCGCGCTGCTCATCGTCGCCCCGCTGTGGATCGACTGGACGCCGGACGACGCCCTCGCCGTGCTCCTGGTCACGGTCTTCGTCAGCGGCGTCGCCGAGCGCTTCTGGACGGTCTGCCGACAGAGCGCGGCCCCCGCGCTGCTGCCCGCCCCGCCCCCGGAGGGCGCCACGGTACGGCCGCTGCCGGACCACCTGGACGCCCTGCGCCGCCTGTCCCTGCGCACGGGCTTCGTGGCGATCCCCCTCGCCGGGGCCGTGCTCGTCGCCGCCTCGCTGTTCAACAACCTCCTGGGGGCCGGCCTCGACTGGTTCGCCCAGCACCAGGCGGCCCTCGCGTCGTACGTCGCGGCCGGGCTGTTCGCCGCGTCCCTGTCCGTGCTGACCCTCCTCGAGGTGCCCGGCACGCGCACCCCCCGCCCGCGGTCGCCGCTGGAAGGGCTGCGCCGCCCCAGGACGGCCGCGGGCGCCGTCAAGGGCCGCACCGGCGCGATGCCGCTGCTGGTGCTCGCCTGCGCGGCCGTGGCGGGCGCGGTGGCGGCCGCGGTCGCCGTGTCGGTGCTGCACGCCAAGGACCTCGGCGGCGGCCCCGTGCTGTACGGCCTGCTGGTGCTGGCGCTGACCGGCGGAGTCGTCGCCGGCATCCGCACGGCGCCCGCCCTGCTGCCCGCCCTGTCGCGGCGCCGGCTGCTGGCGCTGGCGATCGCCTTCACCGGCGTCGCCCTGCTCGCCGCCGGCCTCGTCCCGGACGTCACCAGCGTGCTGCTGATCGTCGCGCTGGCCGGCGTCGGCGCGGGCGTGGCCGCCAACACCGGGCACGCCCTGCTCGACCAGGAGGCCGAGGAGCAGCGCCGGGCGCGTACGACCGAGCACCTGCACGCGGTCGTCCGGGTCTGCGTGGCGCTGTGCGCGGCGGTCGCCCCCGTGGTGGCGGCGGGGATCGGCCCGCACCGGCTGGAGAGCGGCAGGTTCGTCTTCGCGCACGGCGGCGCCGCGTTCACGCTGATGCTGGCCGGCGCGCTGCTGCTGCCGGTGGCCGCGCTGGTGCTCGCCAAGGCCGACGACCGCTCCGGGGTGCCGCTGCGGCAGGACCTGCGGGACGCGCTGCTCGGCGGCGACGACCCCGTGCCGGCGCCCGCGCCGTCCGGCTTCTTCATCGCGCTGGAGGGCGGCGACGGGGCCGGGAAGTCCACCCAGGCCGAGGCGCTCGCCGAGTGGATCAGGGCCAAGGGCCACGAGGTCGTCCTCACCCGCGAGCCGGGGGCGACCCCGGTCGGCAAGCGGCTGCGCTCGATCCTGCTGGACGTGTCGAGCGCCGGCCTCTCCCACCGCGCCGAGGCCCTGCTGTACGCCGCCGACCGCGCGGAGCACGTGGACACGGTGGTCCGGCCCGCGCTGGAGCGCGGCGCGGTCGTCATCTCGGACCGCTACACCGACTCCTCGGTGGCCTACCAGGGGGCGGGCCGCGACCTGTCCCCGACCGAGATCGCCCGCATCAACCGCTGGGCGACGAACGGACTCGTCCCGCACCTCACGGTCCTGCTGGACGTCTCCCCGGAGACCGCGCGCGAGCGCTTCACCGAGGCGCCGGACCGCCTGGAGTCGGAGCCCGCCGAGTTCCACGCGCGCGTCCGGGCCGGTTTCCTGACGCTGGCCGCCGCCGACCCGGGCCGCTACCTCGTGGTGGACGCGGGCCAGGAGCCCGAGGCCGTCACGACCGTCATCCGGCACCGGCTCGACCAGGTGCTGCCGCTGTCCGAGGCCGAGATCGAGGCCCGGGAGGAGGCCCGCCGCAGGGCCGAGGAGGAGGCGCGCCGCAGGGCCGAGGAAGAAGCGCGCCGCAAGGCCGAGGAGGAGCGCCTGGAGCGCGAGCGCCAGGAGCAGCTGGCGCGGCTGCGCGCCGAGGAGGAGGAGCGCAAGCGGCGCGAGCTGGAGGAGGCGCAGCGGCGCGAGGCCGAACGGCAGGCCGAGGAGGCCCGGCGCCGGGCCGAGGAAGCGCGCCGCAGGGCCGAGGAGGAACGGGCGCGGCTGCTCGCCGAGGAGAAGGCACGCGCCGAGGCGGAGGCCCGCCGCAAGGCGGAGGAGGAGCGCCGCCGCAAGCAGGCCGAGGAGGAGGCCCGGCTGCGCGCCGAGGCCGAGGCCCGGCGGCTGGAGAAGCAGCGCAAGGCCGAGGAGGCCCTGCTGCGGGCCGAGGAGGCACGCCGGCTGGCCGAGCAGGCGGCCGCCGCGGCCGCGGCGGGCCCGAAGCCGACGCCTCCCGGTGACACGCACAGCCGCCGGCCCGCCGCACCCGCCGCACCCGACGCGGCGACCGTGCCGACCCCGGTCGTGACGCCGAAGAACGCCTCCGGCGGCCCGCTGGAGGAGACGGCCGTGCTGCGACCGGTGCGGGAACGGGGCGCCGAGGAGGCCGCCGCCGGGTCCTCCGGCAGCCCCGACTCCGAGGTGACGGCCGAACTGCCGAAGCCGCCGGTCCCGCCGGTCCCGCCGGGCGCGGCGGACGAGACGGCCGTCCTGCCCTCGGCGACGCCGGGATCCGCGGACGAGACGGCCGTCCTGCCGCCGGTGCCGGGGGAGGAGCCCGCGAACCGGGTCCCGCCGGGCTTCTTCCGGGACGAGCGCCCCGCCGGCGGGCCGGACGGATCCGACGACCGCACGCGCGAGCTGCCCCAGGTCGACGCCGAGCGGGCACCGCGCCGCCGGCGCCGCTCGGACTGGGCCGAGGAGACCCCGCTGGACGACCTGCCGACCCTGGCGGACGAACTGCTGGGCCCACGGGAGGACGAGTACGGGGAGGACGGGGGCCGGGGGCGTCCGTGACGTGCGCCGTCCCGCCGCGCATCCGGGGCCGTCCGGGCCGCGGGCCCGCCTCCTCCGGGCGCCCGCCCGCGGCCCCGGCCCGATCCCCGGTCCCCGCCTCCACCGCGAGCCGGGTGCTGTCAGTGGTCACCCCCACAATGGATCCCGTACCACCAAGCAGGACGAAAGGGCGGCGTGACCCGTGACCGTATGGGACGACCTGGTCGGCCAGGAGAAGGTGTGCGCCGTGCTCGACGCGGCCGCCCGCGACGCCGACGCCCTGGTCACGGCGGCCGCGGCCGACGCCCCCCTCCCGCAGGCGTCCAGGATGACGCACGCCTGGCTCTTCACCGGCCCCCCCGGTGCCGGCCGCACGCAGACGGCCCGCGCCTTCGCCGCCGCCCTGCAGTGCGTGAGCCCCGACCGCTCCCTCGGCGGGGCACCCGGCTGCGGATTCTGCGACGGCTGTCACACCACCCTGATCGGCACGCACGCCGACGTCACCACCGTCGCCGCCGTCGGCACGCAGATCCTCGCCGACGACATGCGGGACACGGTCCGCAAGTCGTTCACCTCACCGGCGGGCGGCCGCTGGCAGGTCATCCTCGTCGAGGACGCCGAGCGCCTGAACGAGAAGTCCGCCAACGCCGTCCTCAAGGCCGTCGAGGAACCCGCCCCCCGCACGGTCTGGCTGCTGTGCGCCCCGTCCGTCGAGGACGTGCTGCCGACCATCCGGTCCCGCTGCCGCCACCTCAACCTGCGGACGCCGTCCGTCGACGCCGTCGCCGACATGCTCGTACGCCGCGAGGGCATCGAGCCCGACGTCGCCGCCGCGGTGGCCCGCGCCACCCAGGGCCACGTCGACCGGGCGCGCCGCCTGGCCACCGACCCGGCCGCCCGTGAGCGCCGCGCCGCCGTGCTGAAGCTGCCGCTGCGGGTCGAGGAGATCGGCGGCGCGCTCAAGGCCGCCCAGGAACTGGTCGACGCGGCCGCCGAGGACGCCAAGCAGCTCGCCGAGGAGACCGACACCAAGGAGACCGAGGAGCTGAAGGCCGCCCTCGGCGCGGCCCAGGGCGGCCGGCTGCCGCGCGGCACGGCCGGGGTGATGAAGGACCTGGAGGACAAGCAGAAGCGCCGCCGCACCCGCACCCAGCGCGACAGCCTCGATCTCGCCCTGACCGACCTCACCGCCCTCTACCGCGACGTCCTGGCCCTCCAGCTCGGCTCCCGCGTGGCCATCGCCAACGCGGACGCCGAGGACCTCCTGGAGCGCCTCGCCCGCGGCAGCACCCCGGAGTCCACCCTGCGCCGCATCGAGGCGATCGCCGCCTGCCGGAAGGCCCTCGACCGCAACGTGGCGCCGCTCCTCGCGGTGGAGGCGATGACGATGGCCCTCAGATCGGGCTGACCGGGCACCCGTGCCCCGGGCCGGGCCGACGCCAGCCCGGGAGGCACCCGGAGGATCTCCCGGAGAGCGGCAGGAGTCTCCCGGAGGCGCCCGGGCATCCCCAAAGGGCGCGGAAGACCCCCCGGAAGGCAACGGAGCACACAAGACGTAGCCCATACGAGGCATGCAGCGCGCACAGGGTGAGCATTTAGTCGCACAGAGTTACGCTCGTTCAATGCACACCAGGCGCACTCTCCGCACGTTCCGCACCGGAGCCCTCCTCCTGACCGCCGCGCTGCTGGCCACCGCCTGCTCCTCCGGGAGCGCCGCGAGTTCCGCCGGCTCGGCCGTGGCCGCGCTGCCCCGGGCCACGCCGGCGGCCCTGTCGCCGTACTACAAGCAGAAACTGACCTGGCGCGGCTGCGACGCCGCCGGTTTCGAGTGCGCCACGCTGAAGGCCCCGCTGGACTACGCCCACCCCGCCGCGGGCGACGTCCGCCTCGCGGTGTCCCGCAAGAAGGCCACCGGCCCGGGCAGGCGGATCGGCTCGCTGCTGGTCAACCCGGGCGGCCCCGGGGGCTCGGCGGTCGGCTACCTGCAGCAGTACGCCGGCCTCGGCTACCCGGCGGGGATCCGCGCCCGTTACGACATGGTGGCGTTCGATCCGAGGGGCGTGGCCCGCAGCGAGCCGGTGCAGTGCCTGGACGGGCCGGGGATGGACGCGTACACGCGGACGGACACCACGCCGGACGACCGGCGCGAGACCGACGAACTCGTCGCCTCCTACAGGAGGTTCGCCGAGGGCTGCGGCGCCCGCTCGCCGAAGCTGCTGCGGCACGTGTCGACCGTCGAGGCGGCCCGGGACATGGACATCCTGCGCGCCGTGCTGGGGGACAGGAAGCTGAACTACGTGGGAGCGTCGTACGGAACGTTCCTCGGGGCGACGTACGCCGGGCTGTTCCCGCAGCGGGTAGGACGGCTGGTGCTGGACGGCGCGATGGACCCCTCCCTGCCCGCCCGGCGGCTGAACCTGGAACAGACCGCGGGCTTCGACACGGCGTTCCGGTCGTTCGCGAGGAACTGCGTGCGCCGGCCCGACTGCCCGCTGGGCGGCCCGGGCACCTCGCCGGAGCGGGCCGGCCGGAACCTCAAGGCGTTCCTGGAGAGGCTGGACCGGCGCCCCGTCCCCACCGGCGACGCCGACGGCCGCAGGCTCACCGAGTCCCTGGCCACCACGGGCGTCCTCGCGGCGATGTACGACGAGGGCGCCTGGCCGCAGCTGCGCCAGGCACTGGCCGCGGCGACGAGGAGGAACGACGGCACGGGCCTGCTCGCCCTGTCCGACAGCTACTACGAGCGCGACGCCGGCGGCGGCTACAGCAACCTGATGTCCGCCAACGCCGCCGTGAACTGCCTCGACCTCCCGTCCGCCTTCGACACGCCCGACCAGCTGCGGACGGCCCTGCCCGCTTTCCGCAAGGCGTCCCCCGTCTTCGGCGAAGGTCTGGCCTGGTCCTCCCTGAGCTGCGCGTACTGGCCGGTGCAGCCCTCGGGCGAGCCCCGCCGCATCGAGGCGAAGGGCGCGGCCCCGATCGTCGTGGTCGGCACCACCCGCGACCCGGCGACCCCGTACCGCTGGGCGCGGTCCCTGGCCCGCCAGCTCTCCTCGGGCCGCCTCCTCACCTACGAGGGCGACGGCCACACCGCCTACGGCCGCGGCAGCCGCTGCATCGACTCCACGATCAACGCCTACCTCCTGCGGGGCACCCCGCCCGCGGACGGAAAGCGCTGCTCATAACCCCTCCAGCACTGGTCGGAATGCCTGCTTCCGGACCGTGGTCGGAGCATCCCCGGAAACTGTGTAGACTTACCGACGTTGCCGATCGCACCATGGTGCGGGCAGCGCGCCGCCTTAGCTCAGATGGCCAGAGCAACGCACTCGTAATGCGTAGGTCTCGGGTTCGAATCCCGAAGGCGGCTCCGTACAAGGCCAGGTCACCTAGCTCGTGACCTGGCCTTTCGGCGTTCTGCGGAGTCTTCGGGCGCCTTGCGGGCCCCGTCCGCCTCGGCTCCGGGCGCCCGCGCCCTCCGTGAGGCGGGCAGGGGCCGGTTCGGCGGACGGTCCCGGAAGCGATCGCACCGTCCCCGGGGTCCTTCGCGCGGCTCGGCCGCCGCTCCCCGGCCCGCACGCGGCCGAAGGGGTGGAACGGCGCGGCGTACTCGGGGAGTCCTCACCGTGAACGGCTAGCATCGCGGGCGCAGCCGCCGACAGTCGGGACAGGGGGTGCGGGGATGCGGGAGCCGAGGCTCGCCGTCGCCGTGGTGACCATGGGGGACCGGCCCGACGAGGTCGACGCCCTGCTGGAGTCGGTGGCCAAGCAGGACCTCCCGCCCGAACGGATCGTGATCGTCGGCAACGGCTGTCCGCTCCCCGACTTCACCGAGCGGCTGTCGCTGCCGGGGCGGGTCACCACCGTCGAGCTCGACGAGAACGTCGGCTGCCCCGGCGGGCGCAACGCGGCGATCGCCCGGCTCCGCGCGTTCGGCGACATCGACGTCGTCGTCGAACTGGACGACGACGGCCTGCTCGTCGGGACCGGCGTACTGCGCCGGGTACGGGAGCTGTACGCGGCCGACGACCGGCTCGGCATCGTCGGCTTCCGCATCGCCGACGAGCACGGCGAGACCCAGCGGCGGCACGTGCCCCGGCTCGGCGCCGCCGGCCCGCTGCGCGGCGGGTACGTCACCGGGTTCCTCGGCGGCGGGCACGCGCTGCGGATGGCGATGCTGGACGGGATCGGCGACTGGCCCGCCGAGTTCTTCTTCGCGCACGAGGAGACCGACCTGGCCTGGCGGGCCGCCGACGCCGGCTGGCGGATCCTGTACGCGCCCGAACTGCTGCTCCGGCACCCGAGGACCTCGCCCGCCCGGCACGCCATCTACCACCGGGTCAACGCCCGCAACCGGGTCTGGCTGGTCCGGCGCCGGCTGCCGCTGCCGCTCGTCCCGGTGCACCTGACGGTGTGGGTGCTGCTGACCGTCGTGCGGAACCGGTCGTCGCCCGGGGCGCTGCGCGCGTGGTTCGGGGGGTTCGCGGAAGGTGTGCGGGAGCCGGCGGGGGAGCGGCGGCCCATGCGCTGGCGGACGGTGTGGCGGCTCAGCCGGCTGGGACGGCCGCCCGTGATGTGACGCGGGCGGCGGGCGCGCAGGACCGGCGGCCGCGCACGGAGGGCGGGGGGAAAGCGGGCGAGGGTCCCGATCGGTCACCTCCGCCGACCGGGACCCTCGTGCGTCCCCGGATCCGGCCGCGGCGGCGACACTCCCCCGAGCGACGCGTCGTGCGCGCGCGCCCCCGGGCCAGATCCGATGTTGTGATCACATCAGGTCGCACCAACGGCTCGCTAACATGTGGCCAACGGCTCCCCGCGATGTCGTGGGCCGGTTGGCGTGAAGTCGCCCCAGGGCGACGGAAGATGACCGAACGGTAGCGGATTCTGGCGGAGGCCGTTGTGAAGAAGGTGGCGGAAAACCACCGCGGAGTGGGTGGGAATTCGCCAGGAACGGTGAGTGTCCGCAGGAAGGGCGCATCCGGGCGCGGTGCGCGGGAAGGAAACGGGGCGGTGTGATGCGGTGCGAACTGCGGTGCGAGCTGCGGTTCGGACTGCTGGGACCGCCGGTCCTCTACGACGTCCGGGGCGACGGGGCCGACGTCCCCGCCCCCGCGGCCGACGCCCCCGCCCCCGCGGCTTCCGCTCCCGCGGGGCCCGTCCCCGCTCCGGCCCCCGCCCGGGTCCGTCCCGTCTCCAGCCCCAAGGTGCGGGCCCTGCTGGCCGTACTGCTGCTCGAAGCCGGCCGGGCCGTCTCCGTCGAGTCGCTCAAGGAGGCGCTGTGGGGCGGCGCCCCGCCCCCGTCGGCGCAGGCCTCGCTGCACAACCACGTGGCCCGGCTGCGCCGGCTGCTCGACGACCCCGAGCGGCTGCGGTCGGTGCCGTCGGGGTACGTGCTGCGCGTCGAGCAGGGCGAGTTGGACGTCCATGTCTTCGAGACCCAGGTCGCCGCGGCGCGCGCCGCGCACGCCGGGCGCGACTGGGCAGGCGTCGTGCGCGCGTGTTCCACGGCGCTCGCGCTCTGGCGCGGCACGCCGCTGGCCGGACTGCCGTCCGAGGTCGGCGGCTACGCCTTCGTCCAGCGCCTCCAAGAAGCGCGGCTGCTGCTCCTGGAGTGGCGCTACGACGCCGAACTCGCCCTGGGCGGCACGCGACTCTCCGGTCTGGTACCGGAGTTGGCGGCACTGGCCGCGGAGCACCCGTTGCGGGAGGCGTACCACCGGCAGCTGATGCTGGCCCTGTACCGCACCGGCCGCCAGGCCGAGGCCCTCGCCGTCCACCGCGATCTGCGCGACCGCCTCGTCGAGGAACTCGGCATCGAGCCGGGCCCGGCGGTGCGCGAGGCCCACCTGGAGGTGCTGCGCGGCACCGCGGAGACCTCACCGCAGGACGGCGGCCCGCCGACCGGGACCCGGAATCCCCCGAAGCCCCACCAGGCCGGGGAGCCCTCCGCTCCCGGCGCCCTCCAGCCGCTCCGGCCGGCCCAGCTCCCGCCGCCGCCCGTGCACTTCACCGGCCGTACCGCCGTGCTCGGCGAGTTGCGCCGCGTCCTCACCCCCGGCCCGCACCCGGCCGTCGCCGTCATCAGCGGCATGGCCGGGGTCGGCAAGAGCGCGCTCGCCCTGCACATCGCCCACGAGCTGCGGGAGCGCTTCCCCGACGGGCAGCTGTACGTCAACCTGCACGGCGCCACCCCGGGCATGGCCCCGCTGACGCCCGGCCAGGCGCTCGCCGCGCTGCTGCGCGACCTCGGCGCCGACCCCCGTGCCATCCCGGAACACCCGGACGCGGCGGCCGCGCTGCTGCGCTCCCTGCTCGCACCGACGCACACGTTGATGGTCCTGGACGACGCCGCGAACGCCGCGCAGGTGCGTCCCCTGCTGCCGGCCGGTCCCGGCTGCGCGGTGATCGTCACCAGCCGGTCGCCGCTCACCGCGCTCGACGGCGCCCGCCGCTTCCCGCTCGCCCCGCTGTCCGCCGAGGACAGCGCGGCCCTGCTGCGGGCGGCCTCCGGCCGCGACGGCCCGGACGGTCCGGACCGCATCGACGCCGCCCACCCCCTCGTCGAGCTCACCGGCCGCCTCCCGCTGGCCCTGCGGGTCGTCGCCGCCCGGCTCGCCGCCCGCCGGGTCCTCACCCCGGACGTGCTGGCCGGCCAGCTGACCGCCACGGAAGGGCGCCTGCACCACCTGGAGTACGACGACCTCAGCGTCCGCCGCTCCCTGGCCGTCGCGCACGACGCGCTCGCCGCCTCCGACCGCGAGGCCGACCGGGACGCGGCCCTCGTCCTGCGCCGCATCGGCGCGCTGGACCTGCCCGCGTACGGGGCCCCGCTGCTGGCCCGCCTCACCGGCACCGACGAGCGCCGCGCCGAGGCCGCCCTCGACCGCCTCGTCGACGTGGCCCTGCTGGAGGAGACGGCGTACGGCCGGTACGCGCCGCACGACCTGGTGCGCGACTTCGCGCGGGAGCTCGGGCGAGGGGAGCGCGCGGGGGACGGTCCCGGCGGCGACGTCGCCGAGACCGCCCTGCGCTGGTACGCCGCCGTCGCCGAGCGCACCCTCACCGCCATCGTCGAACCCGGCCTCGACCGGGAGGACCGCCGCCGCCCCACCGCCGCGCAGCCGCCCGAGCACGCGGCGCACGTGACGGCCGTCGCCCCCTTCCCCTCGCCCGAGGACGCCTTCGCCTGGGGCGACGCGGAGCTGGAGAACATCGTCGCGCTGGTCGAGCGATACGCCGGGAACGCCGACGACGCCGACGACACCGGAGGCACCGGGAACGCCGACGACACCAGGAACACCGGGAACGCCGACGACCGCCGGGCCGCCTGGGCCCTGGTCCTGGTCCGGCTCGTCTTCCCGTACGTCCAGCGCAGCGGCCGGGTCGCGGAGATGGAGGTGCTGGGCCGGGCCGCCCTGGGCGTGGCGCGACGGCTCGGTGACGAGGCCGCCGAGGCGTACGCGCTGGGCGACCTCGCCGGCCTGCACTTCCTCACCGGCCGCCACGGCGACGCCCTCGCCCTCACCGACCGGGCGCTGGTGATCTGGCGGCGGCTCGGCGTGCTCTCCTGGATCCGCCGCTGCCTGAACAACCGGGGCCTGCTGCTCGAAGGGCTCGGCCGCCACGCCGAGTCCGGCGACGCGCTGCGGCAGAGCCTCGAACTCTCGCGGCAGCTGAACGACCCGTACGGCGAGGCCGTCACCTACAGCCACCTCGGCAACCTGTACGAGCACACCGACCCGCGGGCCGCGATCGAGCAGCACCGGCGGTCGCTCGCCATCGGCGACGCGATCGGGAACGTGATCGTGCAGCACTCGGCGCACTGCAACATCGGGTACGCCCACCTCACCCTCGGCGAGCCGGCCGCGGCCGCGGAGCACTTCGAGGAGAGCCTGCGCATCCTCGGCGGCCACGGCGACTGGCACGGCGAGTCCCAGACCCGGCTCGGCCTGGTCCGCGCCCTGCGCCTGCTCGGCCGCACCGAGCGGGCCGCCCGCGAGTGCGCCGAGCTGCTGCGCCGCGCCGACGCCCGCGCCGACCGCTACATGGGCGGCCTCGCCCGGCACCAGCACGGGCTGCTGCTGCGGGAGCGGGGCCACGACCGGGAGGCGTACCAGGAGTGGCGCCTGGCTCTCGCGGCGCTGGCCGGGACGGACGAGCGGACCGTGCTGGGGGAACTGCGGGAGCTGATCGCCGCGGCCGAGGCAGCGGCCGGGACCGAGGCCGAGGCCGCGGCCGAGGCCGACGTACGCTGACCAGGCCGCAGCGGTACGGCAGTTCGCCGCCGTCGCCGCCGTCCGGTGCCGGGGCGGCGTCCCGTCGTCGCCGGCCGCTCGGCGCCGGCGCGGGGTTTCGTCACCGTCGGTCGTCCGGTGCCGGTGAGGCGTTCCGTCGGTGCCGGCGCGGCGTTCCGCCGCCGTCGGTCACTTGGCGTCCGCGTAGCACTCCACCACCGCCGTCGTGAACGGGAACCGCACCGGCGTCTCGCCGAACGTCAGTCGTCCGGCGAGGTCGGCCGCCTCGCGGATCGCGGTGACGACCGCGTCGGCCTCCTCCTCGGGGCAGTGCACGATCACCTCGTCGTGCTGGAAGAAGACCAGCTCGGCCGCCATGCCGGCGCAGGCCCGCCGCAGCGCGGCGAGCAGCAGCAGCGCCCAGTCGGCGGCGCTGCCCTGGACGACGAAGTTGCGGGCGAACCGGCCCCGCGCGCGGGCGTCGGCGGTGGCGTGTCCGGGCGCCCGCGGCCGGTCCTCGGCGTCCTCCTCCGCCACGGGGATGCCGGCCTCCCCGGCCGGGTCCTCCGTCGCCCGGGCCGCCGGGGGACAGGTGCGCCCCAGCCAGGTCCGCACGAGCCGGCCCTCCTCGCCCGCGCGGGCGGCCTCGTCGACGTACGCCACCGCCTTCGGGAAGCGGCGCCGCAGCGCGGCGAGGTTCCGCAGGCCGTCGCCGGAGGTCTGGCCGTAGACCGCGCCGAGCACGGCGAGCTTGGCCTGGGCGCGGTCGCCGGAGAAGGCACGGTCGGACACCGACTGGTACAGGTCGGTCTGCCGGCCCGCCACCGCCATCAGACCGGGGTCGCGGGAGATCGCCGCCAGCACCCGCGGCTCCATCTGGTCGGCGTCGGCGACGACGAGCCGCCAGCCGGGGTCGGCGACCACGGCCCGCCGGATCACCTTGGGGATCTGCAGGGCGCCCCCGCCGTTGGTCACCCAGCGCCCGGTGACGGTCCCGCCCGCCAGGAACTCCGGCCGGAACCGCCCGTCCCGCACCCAGTCCTGCAGCCAGGACCAGCCGTGGGCGACCCAGATGCGGTACAGCCTCTTGTACTCGATCAGCGGTTTCACGGCCGGGTGGTCGACGGACTCGATCTCCCAGCGGCGGGTGGATCTGATCCTGATCCCGGCCTGCGCGAACGCCTTGACGACGTCGGCGGGCAGGTCGGGCCGCACGCGGCGCCCGAACGCGGCGGACACCTCGTCGGCCAGCTCGGCCAGCCGGCGCGGCTCGCCGCCGCCCGCGTACCGCTCGCCGAGCAGGTCGTGCAGCACCTCGCGGTGCACGTCGGCCCGCCAGGGCAGCCCCGCGTGGTTCATCTCGGCGGCCACCAGCATCCCCGCCGACTCGGCCGCCGTCAGCAGCCGCATCCGGTCCGGGTGCTCGGTCCGCTCGTGCCGCCGCTGCTGCTCGGCGTAGACCTCGGCGAGGTCGGCCAGCGGCACGTGCGCGCCCCGCGGCTCGAACAGCGGGGACTGCGCGCCCGGCTCGGCGGACCGCTGCGGCGGGTCGGGCGGTACGGGGCCGCCGCGCAGCCGGGCCAGGGCGGCGGCGGCCGAGCGGGGTTCGCCGTGGCGCCCCTCGTGGCCGAGGAGGAGGGTCTCGGCGTCCTCGACGTCGTAGCACCGCTCCACGCGCACCCCCGCGGCGAGCAGGCGCGGGTAGACCTCGGCGGTGGACCGCCACACCCACCGGGTGACGCCGGGACGGCTGCGCACGGCCTCGGCGAGGTCCGGCTCCCGCCGCACCGGGCCGGCGGGCAGCCCGTCCGGGCCGAGGGGGGCGACCTCCACGCCACCGTCCTCGGCCGGGGCGAGCGCCCACCGGTCGGCCATGCCGCGAGTGTGCCAGGCAGGTCTGACAACGGGGTCCCGGCCCCGGTCACCGGGTCTCAGTCCCGGTCCGGCTGCTCCTCCCGCTCCGCGCCCTCCCGCGCGATCAGCGACAGCGTCTCGGCGAGGTACTCCTCCGCCCTGCCCTTGTCGAGGCCGGGACAGCTGAGCACACCTGTGCCGTTCTCGTGCTCCAGCAGGGCCGGCAGCAGGTGCTCGGTGCCGGCGTGGTCGTGGCCGAGGCGCAGGGCCTCGCGGAAGGGGAGCCCCAGGACCTTCTTCGCCGCGGAGCCGTACCGCACCGGCTCCGGGGCCTCCTCGACGGCCGGCGGGGGCGCCGCGGCGGCGGCCTCGCGGACCGCGTCCCAGGGTGACGCCCTGCTCGGCGATCGCCCTCGCGGCCAGGCGCCCGGGTTCGGCGAGCAGGCCGGGGACGAGGTGCTCGGGCACTCGGCGTTGCCCGCCGCCCGGCGCTCCCGCGCTCCGGGCCGGCCCTCGGACAGCGGGACGACGCCGCCGGCCGTGACACCATCACCGGGTGAGCACGTCCAGCACCGTCGACCGAGCCTTCCGGACCGCCCTCTACGAGAACGCCCGGGGCGCCGACACCGCCCTCGACACCGCCGCCTCCCTGCTCGCGGCCGACCCGGCGGCGGACGCCGAGCTGGCCCGCCGGGGCGAGGAGTTCGTGGCGACGGCCTGGCGGCGCGGCTGGCAGCCCGCCGACGTCATGCGGATGGTGCGCCGCGAGCTGGGCGACGGGCACGTCCGCCTGGCCGCGGCGCTGATCCGCGCGCAGGCGGCGCACGACCGTCCGCGCGGGCGCCGCTGGGCCGCGCAGCTGGACGCGCTGCCCGCCGACGCGCCGCCCCGTACCGACCGCTTCTCGCACGCCACGGCGGTCCTGGAGCTGTACCGCCTGCTGCTGCGGCTGCCCGCCCTCGAACCCGTCGACGAGCCGGCGTCCGCCTCCCGCCCGGAGTCCCGCGCGCTCGCCCGCATCCGCGCGCTGCTCGCCAAGGCCGAGGCGACCGCGTACCCGCAGGAGGCGGAGGCCCTCAGCGCCAAGGCGCAGGAGCTGATGGCCCGCTACAGCGTCGACGAGGCCCTGCTGGCGGCCCGGGCGCCCGCCCCCGACGCCCCCGGCGCCTGCCGGATCGGCGTGGAGCCGCCGTACGAGCAGGCCAAGGCGGTGCTGCTGGACGCGGTGGCCGCCGCCAACCACTGCCGGGCGGTGTGGAACGAGCCCTTCGGCTTCTCCACCGTGGTCGGCTTCGAAGCCGACCTGGAGGCCGTCGAACTCCTCTACACCTCGCTGCTGGTGCAGGCCGAGGCCGCGATGACGAAGGCGGAGGCGGCGCAGCGCGCGGGCGGCCGCAAGCGGACCAAGACCTTCCGCCAGTCCTTCCTCGCGGCCTACGCCCACCGCGCCGGCACCCGCCTGCGCGCCGCCGCCGAGCACGCCGCCACCGGGACGGCGGCCGAGGCGGCGGAGGTGCTGCCGGTCCTCGCCTCCCGCGAGGCCGCGGTCGCCGACCGCCTGGAGCGGATGTTCCCCGAGACGACCACGACCCGGCTGCGCGGCGTCGACGACGCGGCGGGCTGGACGGAGGGGACCCGGGCGGCCGACGAGGCCCAGGTCAGGTCCCGCCGGCCGCTGCGCTGACCCGCGCCTCAGTCGCCGGCCTGCTGGAACGGGGTCACCGAGGCGTCCGGCGCGCCCTCGCCCTCGAGCGCGACCTCGCCGTAGGACCAGGGGAAGCCGTGCGTGGCGGAGTCGCCGGGCAGGGCGAACGTCGCCTTCTCCGCGGCCAGGCTCTGCGCGCCGCCCGCCTCGCCGCGCGCGTAGGTGACGGTGAAGGACGCGGTGGCGCCCTGGGCGAGGGTCACCTGCTGGGCCGCGGCGGCCTGGTCGTGCGGGACGTCCGCCGTGGTGGTGCCGGCGGCCAGGGTGACGGTGGGGAAGCCGTCGAGGGTGCACGAGGAGCCGTTGTTGGTGAGGACGACCGAGACGGTGCCGGTGTCCCCGGCGGCCGGCGCGGGGCTCGCCTCGACCTGCACGCCGACCTCGTCGAGCCGGCAGGCCGTGCCGGCCGGCGCGGCCTCGCCGCCGTCGTCCGTGCCGCCGCCGCTGCCCCCGTCGTCGCAGGCGGTCAGCAGGAGGGCGGCGCACAGGGCGGAGACGGCGAACGGGATGGCGGTGGCGCGCATGGCGGATTCCTCTGGGACGTGACGAACGGTGCCGGACGAGCGGGTCCCCGGGCCGTGGAGCGGCCGCGGACCGGCTGCAAGGATCATCACGTACGAGGCCGGGGAACGGTCGCCCGCCCCGCCGCCGCGGAGGTCCTCGGGGTCAGGGACCGGGGTCCTCGGCCGGCGGCCCGCCCGGCGGCCCGCCGCCCCCGGACCGGGTGCGGGTCTCCGTGCCGAGGCCGCCCTGCCGGGTGACCCCCGGCGTCGTGCCGCCGACGGAGCCGGCCGTCCCGGTCCTCCGGTCCTCGCCGCCGTCGCCGCACGCGGTCGGCGCCGGCGCGCCCGCCAGGCCGGCCGCCGCCGCGATCCGCGCCCGCGGCCGTGCCGCCCGTGCGGGGCGGCACGGGGCCCGCCGTGGCCACCGAAGGCGCCGCGAGGCTCCCGGGCCGTAGCCGGACGGCCGGGTCGGCCCCATGGCCGCGGCAGGCTACCAGGAGGACTTGCGGACCCCCGGCAGGAATCCGGCGTGCGCCTGTTCCCGCAGGCTCACCCGCGACAGCCCGAACGCCCGGAAGTAGCCGCGCGGGCGCCCGTCCACCTGGTCCCGGTTGCGCACGCGGGTGGCGCTCGCGTCCCGCGGCTGCCGGCGCAGCTCCCGCTGCGCGGCGAGCCGCTCGGCCTCCGTCGACGAGGGCCGCCGGACGATCTCCTTCAGCTCGGCCCGGCGGGCGGCGTACCGCGCGACGGTCTCCTGCCGCTTCTCGTTCTTCGCGATCTTGCTCTTCTTGGCCATCAGACCCGCACCCCCCGGGCGCGGATCCGGGCCACGGCCGCCTCGACGCCGATCGTGTCGACCGTCTTGATCCCCCTGGCGCTCAGCTTCAGCCGCACGTACCGGCCCTCGCTCGGCAGCCAGTACCGCTTGGTCTGGATGTTCGGGTCGAAGCGGCGGGAGGTCCGCCGGTGCGAGTGGGAGATCGCGTTGCCGAAGCCGGGTCGGGCGCCGGTCAGCATGCAGTGCGCGGACACGGGTGATGCACCTCTCTCGGAGCGAGTGTGTAAATGGAATTCATTTTCAGTAAGATACCAGCATGGCACGCAACGAACTCCGCCCGGTCGTCAAGCTCCGGTCCACGGCCGGGACCGGCTACACCTACGTGACCCGCAAGAACCGCCGCAACGACCCGGACCGCCTGACCCTGCGCAAGTACGACCCGGTCGCCGGCCGCCACGTCGACTTCCGAGAGGAGCGCTGACCATGCGCAAGGGCATCCACCCGGCCTACGGTCCCGTCGTCTTCCGCGACCGCGCCGCGAACCACGCCTTCCTGACCCGTTCGACCATGACGAGCGACAAGACCATCGAGTGGGAGGACGGCCACACCTACCCGGTCGTCGACGTGGAGATCTCGAACGTCAGCCACCCCTTCTACACCGGCACGGCCCGCGTCCTGGACACCGCCGGCCGCGTGGAGCGCTTCGAGCGCCGGTACGGGAAGCGGAGCTAGCGCGGTGTCCGGACTCCCCGTCGTGATCGTCGGCGGACTGCACGCCGACGCCCGCCGGGCGGCCGTCGAGCGGCTGCTCGCCGACGTGCCCGGCAGTGTCGTACTCCACCACGACCTGGCGACGGCCGCCGCGGGCACGGTCGTACGGACCGTCAGGGACGCCGGCGGCGTCGTCGCCGCCGGCGAGACCCCCCTGGTCAACGACTGCGCCTGCTGCGCCCTGCGCGAGGACCTGGTGCCGGAACTGGTCCGCCTCCGGGACGCGGGCGGCACCCGGCTGGCGGTGGTCGAGCTGTGGGACTCGGTCGAGCCCAAGGCGATGGCCGAGGTGATCACCTCCGGCGGGCTGACCGTCACCGGCGTGATCACCGCCGTCGACCCGGCGCTCGTCCTGCCCTACCTCGGCAACGGCGACGACCTCGCCGACGGCGGCCTCGCCGCCGCGGCCACCGACCAGCGCACCGTCGCCGACACCTTCGCGCGGCAGCTGGAGTACGCCCCCGTCCTCGCCGTCGCCGACTCCCCGGAGGCCGACGACGAGGACCGCGAACTGCTCAGGCAGCTGCACCCGACGGCCCGCCAGGTCCCGATCGGCCCCGGTGACCCGGTGTCCGCGCCCTCCGCCCTGGCCCGGGAGGCGCTGGCCGGCTTCGACGTGGAGGCCGCGGCGGCGGCCCAGCACCCCGCCTGCGCCCTGCTGCCCGCCGAGGCCGACGCGCACGGGGTGTCCACCCTGGTCTGGCGCCGCCGCCGCCCCTTCCACCCCGAGCGGCTCTACGCCGCCCTGGAGGACCTGACCTGCGCCGCCGCCCGCAGCCGGGGCCGGTTCTGGCTCGCCGACAAGCCCGACACGCTCCTGCACTGGGACGCGGCCGGCGGCGCCCTGTGCGTGGAGGGCGCCGGCCCCTGGCTGGCCGCCCTGCCGGACGCGGCCTGGGAGATGGTCCCGCCGGTGCGCCGTGCCGCCGCCGCGCTGGACTGGCATCCCGAGCACGGCGACCGCTGCCAGCACCTGGTCTTCACCTCTCCCGGCCTGGACCGCGACGGACTCCTGCACCTGCTGGAGTCCTGCCTGCTGACCGACGCCGAGTACGCCGCCGGGCGCGACGCCTGGCGGCACCTGCCGCACGCCTTCGACACCCTCTTGGAGGTCTGACCCCGCATGCCCCGCAAGCCCGAGCGCAAGCCCGCCAAGAACCGCCCCAACCCGCTGGACCGGGCCGGGATCACCTACATCGACTACAAGGACACCGACCTGCTGCGGAAGTTCATCTCCGACCGGGGCAAGATCCGCAGCCGCCGCGTCACCCGCGTGACGTCGCAGCAGCAGCGGCAGCTGGCCAAGGCGATCAAGAACGCGCGGGAGATGGCCCTGCTGCCCTACTCCACCCGCTGACCGGGCCGGGGGCCGCCGCCCCCGGCCCCTTCCGCCCGGACAGGGAACAGGAAGCCCCCGCCGTGCGTCTCCTCCAGTGCACGCGCGCACGTCCCGCGGCCTTCGGGGCACGGGCCGGCGGAGCCGCCGTCGCACCGCGACCGCCGCCGTCGTCCGTAACCACAGGACCACCTCGCGTGCACGTGCATCTGCTTCTGCATATGCACGTGAACAAGGCTATGATCCGGTCCAGTTGACCACTGCACCCATGGCCACGCCGGCCAGTGCATCACCGGGGAGCGACCTGTGGACCACGACGTGTACGACGTGTCCGACGCCCATGGCGCGTCCGGCGTGTACAACGGCATCGCCGCCACCGAGCTGCACGGCGTGGCGTGGCAGAAGAGCCGGCACAGCAACTCGCAGGGCTCCTGCGTGGAGTTCGCGCGCCTGCCCGGCGGGGACGTCGCCGTCCGCAACTCCCGCTTCCCCGACGGGCCCGCGCTCGTCTACACCCGCGCCGAGATCGAGGCCATGCTCCTCGGCGCCAAGGACGGCGAGTTCGACCACCTGATCGCGGGCTGATCCGCCCCGGCGCGGGCCGGAGCGGCCGCACGGCCGGCGCCTCCTGGGCCGTGACGCGCGTAGAACCGCGCCGCGCCGCCGCGCCGCGGTTCGCTCCGGGGGAGGCGTCACAGGCGGAACAGCGCCCAGACGACCTTTCCGTTCAGCGTGCCCGCCAGCGGGTGCCAGCCCCAGCCGTCGCTGAAGGAGTCCACGAGGAACAGGCCCCGCCCCGACTCCGCCGAGCAGTCGTCCGGGTCGCGGGCGACCGGGCTGTCGTGGCTGGGGTCGCGCACCGCGCACACCAGCCGGTCGGTCCAGCGCATCAGGTGCAGGCGCACGAGCGGGCCCGGCTCCGGCAGCCGGGACGCGGGCGCCGGCAGCGCGTGCCGCAGCGCGTTGGTCACCAGCTCCGAGACCACCAGGCACACGTCGTCGAAGCGGTCGCCCACCTCCCACCGCCCGAGCGTGCCGCGCGTGAACCGGCGCGCCTCGCGCACCGCTTCGTGGCGGGCGGGCAGCGCGCAGGAGGCGAGGTCGGACACGGCCGCGGGATCCAGGGGCGGAAGGCCCTGCCGTAACGGCTGGAGCATGGTCGATCCATTCGTCCCCATGCGAGGCACTCCCGGGAGTTCGCGGCCGAAGCGATGCAGCGGTGGTGCGGGACCATGGTTTCGGATGCGCACAGCGGATGCAAGAGCAGATGCACGTGCAGCTGACCGAAATGGACCTACCAGTACCGCTTCTTGGCCAATTTTTCCGTCACCTTCTCTTCCTCTTCGTGCCGTTCCCCGTCCGTTGCGCCGCTCGCGCCCCGCGCCCGCGCCGGCTCGATCCCGTTTCCGTAACCGGACGAGTACAACGCGGAGTGCTTTAGTGGCAGACTTCGGCCCCTGGAGACGTTGGGGAGGCAGCGAAGGTGAGCGCGGGAGAGCCCGGATCGGTGGTGCGGCGGATGCTGCTCGGCTCGCAACTCAGGCGACTGCGTGAGGCACGCGGGATCACGCGCGAGGCGGCGGGGTACTCCATCCGCGCCTCGGAATCGAAGATCAGCCGGATGGAACTGGGCCGGGTGAGCTTCAAGACCAGGGACGTCGAGGACCTGCTGACGCTCTACGGCATCACGGACGAGCAGGAGCGCGCCTCCCTGCTCTCCCTCGCCCGGGAGGCCAACGTCGCCGGCTGGTGGCACAGTTACTCCGACGTGCTGCCCAGCTGGTTCCCCACCTACGTGGGCCTGGAGGGCGCGGCCTCGCTGATCCGGGTGTACGAGGTGCAGTTCGTGCACGGGCTGCTGCAGACCCCCGAGTACGCCCGCGCGGTGGTCCGGCGCGGCATGAAGGGCGCGAGCGAGGCCGACGTCGAAAAGCGCGTGACGCTGCGCCTGGAGCGGCAGAAGTACCTCGTCGCCGAGAACGCGCCCGAGTTCCACATCGTCCTGGACGAGGCCGCCCTGCGCCGCCCGTACGGCGGCCGCGAGGTGATGCGCGGCCAGCTCCAGCACCTGATCGAGATGTCCGAGCGCCCCAACGTCCGGCTGCAGGTCATGCCGTTCGGCTTCGGCGGGCACTCCGGCGAGTCCGGCGCGTTCACCATTCTCAGCTTCCCCGAGTCCGACCTGTCGGACGTCGTCTACCTGGAGCAGCTCACCAGCGCCCTGTACCTGGACAAGCAGGAGGACGTAGCCCAGTACGAGCGGGCGATGAAGGAGCTCCAGCAGGACAGCCCGGGGCCGTCGGAGAGCCGGGACCTTCTCCGTGGTCTCCTCCAACTCTCTTGAAACACAAGTACGATGACGCGTGATCAGACCGTGAAGGCGATCGGACCGGGCCTGCTTCGGCCGCAACGGATTGAGGGATCACATGTCGTCGTCCTACTTCACCGACCTGGCGCAGCAGTACATCGACGGTGAGTGGCGCCCGGGCACCGGCTCCTGGGACATCATCGACTTCAACCCGTACGACGACGAGAAGCTGGCGTCGATCACCATAGCCACGGTCGACGAGGTCGACGAGGCGTACCGGGCGGCCGCCCGGGTCCAGAAGGAGTGGGCGGCGACCAATCCGTACGCCCGCCGCGCGGTCTTCGAGAGGGCCCTGCGGCTGGTCGAGGAGCGGGAGCCCGAGATCACCGAGGCGATCACCGCCGAACTGGGCGGCACCCGGCTGAAGGCCGCCTTCGAGCTCCACCTCGCCAAGGAGTTCCTGCGCGAGGCGGTCCACCTGGCGCTGCGCCCCGAGGGCCGGATCATCCCCTCCCCGACCGACGGCAAGGAGAACCGCGTCTACCGCGTGCCCGTCGGCGTCGTCGGCGTGATCAGCCCGTTCAACTTCCCCTTCCTGCTGTCGCTGAAGTCGGTCGCCCCGGCGCTCGCCCTGGGCAACGGCGTGGTGCTCAAGCCGCACCAGAACACCCCGGTCGTCGGCGGCACCCTGGTCGCGAGGATCTTCGAGGAGGCGGGCCTGCCGGGCGGTCTGCTCAACGTCGTCGTCACCGACATCGCGGAGATCGGCGACGCCTTCATCGAGCACCCGGTCCCCAAGGTCATCTCCTTCACCGGCTCCGACAAGGTCGGCCGCCACGTCGCCACCGTGTGCGCCGCGCACTTCAAGCGCTCGGTCCTCGAACTGGGCGGCAACAGCGCGCTGGTGGTCCTCGACGACGCCGACGTCGACTACGCGGTCGACGCGGCGGTCTTCAGCCGCTACGTCCACCAGGGCCAGGTCTGCATGGCCGCCAACCGCGTCCTGGTGGACCGCGCGGTCGCCGACGAGTTCACCGAGAAGTTCGTCGCCAGGGTCCGGGGCCTGAAGGCCGGCGACCCGCGCGACCCGGAGACCGTCATCGGCCCGGTGATCAACTCCCAGCAGGCGGACGCCGTCTCGGGCGTCGTCGAGCAGGCGCTGGCCGAGGGCGCCACGGCCCTGCTGCGCGGCGGGCGGACCGACAACCTGGTCGAGCCGTCCGTGCTGACGGACCTGCCCGCCGACTCGGCCCTGCTGAGGCAGGAGGTCTTCGGCCCGGTCGCCTTCCTCGTCCCGTTCGACGGCGAGGAGGAGGCCGTGCGCATCGTCAACGACACCCCGTACGGCCTCAGCGGCGCCGTGCACACCGGCGACGTCGAGCGGGGCGTGCGGTTCGCCCAGCGGATCGACACCGGCATGTTCCACGTGAACGACGGCACCGTGCACGACGAGCCGATCGTCCCCTTCGGCGGCGAGAAGCACTCCGGCATCGGCCGGCTGAACGGCGACGCGATGCTGGACGCCTTCACCACCCTGAAGTGGATCTCGGTGCAGCACGGGCGGAGCGGGTTCCCCTTCTAGCGCCGCCTTCCAGGACCTCCCGGATCTCCCGGCCGCGACGGGCCATCGAGGACGGGAGCTGGCCCATATGGCCCGTAGCTTCGTCGGCACCGGGAAAGAGGTCCCCTCTTCCCGGAGCGATCCGACGAAAGGCGGCCGGTCATGGTCACCCACGTTCCCGTAGAGGCACCCGGCGACGAGCGCGGGGCGCTGCTGTCCTTCCTGGCCGAGCAGCGCGGCGGCATCCGGCGGGCGGTGCTCGGGCTGACGGAGGAGCAGGCGAGCTCCCGCTCCACCGCCGGCGAACTCACCCTGGCCGGGCTGATCAAGCACGTCGCCGAGGTCGAGCAGAGCTGGATCGCCCGCGCCAGGGGCGAGGAGCCGGCGGTGGCTCGGGACGAGTCGAACTGGCAGGAGTGCTTCCGGCTGGTGGGCGACGAGACCGTCGCCTCGCAGCTGGCGTACTGGGCGGAGGTCGCCGCCGGGACGGAGGAGTTCGTCCGCTCGGTGCCGAGCCTGGACGACACTTTCCCGCTGCCCGACCGGCCCTGGTTCCCGCCCGAGGGCCGGGTCTCGATGCGCTGGCTGTGCCTGCACCTGATCCGCGAGACGGCCCGGCACGCCGGCCACGCCGACATCCTCCGCGAGTCGCTGGACGGCGCCACCGCCTGGGACCTGGTGGCCCGGGAGCAGGCCGGCGCCCGGAGCTGATCCGGTCCGCCGCCGGACCCCGCCCTCGGGACCGGGCCGGCCGGGAGGCGCCGCGTCCCCGGCCGGCCCGAGCGGGGTCCGGCGTGCGCGGCCGCGGGGCGGGGGAGCGCCGCCGCGGACGCGCGCGCCGGGCACCGCGACGCGGGAGGAGCCGGACGGCAGGACCTAGGCTGGACGGCATGTCAGCGATCCGTCTCCTGGTGCTGGGCGCCGTCCGCCAGCACGGGCGGGCCCACGGCTACCAGGTGCGCAACGACCTGGAGTACTGGGGCGCGCACGAGTGGTCCAACGCCAAGCCCGGCTCCATCTACCACGCGCTGAAGCAGATGGCGAAGCAAGGGCTGCTGCACGCGCACGAGAGCGCCCCGTCCACCGCGGGCGGCCCGCCGCGCGTGGAGTACGAGATCACCGAGCGGGGCACCGCGGAGTACCTCCGGCTGGTCCGCGAGGCGCTCACCTCCTACGACCAGCGGACGGACGTCAAGTCGGCGGCCATCGGCTTCATCGTCGACCTGCCGCGCGACGAGGCGGTGGCCCTCCTGAAGGAGCGGATCCGGCGGATCGAACAGTGGCGCTCGGCCGTCACCGAGCACTACGTGCCCGAGGGCGGCCCCGGACAGCTCGGCCACATCGGCGAGATCATGAACCTCTGGATCCACACGGCCGACGCCGAGGCCGAGTGGACCCGGGGGCTGATCGGACGCATCGAGGGCGGGGCCTACACGTTCGCGGGGGAGGGCGAGCCGTTCGTCGGCGTCCTCGCGGAGGGCGAGGAGAACCCGTACGCGACGGGTGAGCGGCATCCCGGGGACGCGCATTAATCAAGTTTGACCAGACGGAGGAGCGGGGATACCGTCGTCTGTGTAGTCAAGTTTGACTAGCGAGGGGGTTCCTGTGGCAGGCGCGGCGATCACCGTCGAAGGCGCACGCAAGACGTACGGCGCACGGCGCGGCGAGGACGCCGCACCCGCACTGGACGGGCTCGACCTGACGGTCGCGCGCGGCACGGTGCACGCGGTGCTCGGGCCGAACGGCGCGGGCAAGAGCACCCTGGTCCGGATCCTGTCCACCCTGCTCCGGCCCGACGCGGGCCGCGTCGAGGTGGCCGGCCACGACGTGGTGCGCGAGGCGTACGCCGTCCGCCGGCGCATCGGCCTGCTCGGCCAGCACGCGGCCCTCGACGAGGAGCTCGGCGGCCGGCAGAACCTGGAGCTGTTCGGCCGCCTGCACCACCTGGGCGCCCGGCGGGCACGCGCCCGCGCCGGCGAACTGCTGGAGCGCTTCGGCCTCGCCGGCACCGGAGGCAAGGCGGTGCGGCAGTACAGCGGCGGCATGCGGCGCCGCCTGGACCTGGCCGCCTCCCTGATCACCGAACCGGAGGTGCTCTTCCTGGACGAGCCGACCACCGGCCTCGACCCCCGCGGCCGCGCCGAGGTGTGGGACGCGGTCCGCTCCCTGGCCGGCGGCGGCACGACGGTCCTGCTCACCACCCAGTACCTGGAGGAGGCCGACCGGCTCGCCGACCGCGTCTCGGTCGTCGACGCCGGGCGCGTGATCGCCGAGGGCACCGCGGACGAGCTGAAGGCGGCCGTCGGCGGCGACCGCATCGACGTCGTCCTGCGCGACGCGGACCGACTCGGCGCGGCCGCCGCCCTGCTGCCGCTGGCCGGCCTCTCGGCCGACCCCGGCCGCCGGCTGCTCAGCGCCCCGGTCACCGACCGGATGGCCGCCCTCGCCGGCGTCGTACGCGCCCTGGAGGAGGCCGGGATCGAGGCGGAGGACATCGCCCTGCGCCGCCCCACGCTGGACGAGGTGTTCCTGCACCTCACCGGCGACCACCGAGTGAAGGAGACCGCGTGAACACGACCGCCCACGCGCTGACCGACTCCTGGACCATGACCCGCCGCGAGCTCGCCCGCTGGGCGCGGCAGCCGGGCCAGCTCGTCGTCAACCTGGTCTTCCCCGTCATGCTGCTGCTGATGTTCGGCTACCTGGTCGGCGGCGGCCGGGGCGTGAACGGCGACTACCTCGACTACCTCATGCCCGGCCTGCTCGCGCTCACCATGGCCTTCGGCCTGGAGGGCACGCTGCTCGCCGTCACCCGGGACCTCGACAAGGGCGTCGTCGACCGATTCCGCTCGATGCCCATGGCCGACGGGGCGGTGCTGGCGGGCCGCTCGGCCGCCGACATGCTCCAGTCGGCGCTGGGCCTCGCCGTGCTGATCGCCGTGGGCCACGCGCTCGGCTGGCGCGTGCACGGCGGATTCCCGGCCTTCCTGGGCGCGCTCGGCCTGCTCCTGCTGCTCCGGTTCGCGATGCTGTGGATCGGCATCCACCTGGCGCTGGTGGCCGGCCGGCCCGAACTGGTCCAGGCCGTGCAGATCCTGGTCTGGCCGGTCGGCTTCCTGTCCAACGCCTTCGCCGCGCCCGGCTCGATGCCCGGCTGGCTGGGCACGGCCGTCGAGTGGAACCCGCTGTCCCACACGGCGACCGCCGTGCGCGACCTGCTCGGCGGCCCCGGCGGCGAGGCCGGCCACGTGGGGCCGGCCGTCGTCTGGCCGCTGGCCCTGCTCGCGGTGTTCCTCCCGCTGGCGGTACGACGGTTCGCACGCCTGAGCCGCTAGGCCCGGTCGTCACGGTCCCGTCGTCCGCCCGCGGGACGGACCGCGCGGGGTGCCGGACCCCGGCCCGGGCTTGCACCTCACGTGGCGTCAGGGAGCACCGTGGAGGGCGTACCGAGAAGGGAGCGGAAGTGAGCTACTCCGTGGGACAGGTCGCCGGTTTCGCCGGAGTGACGGTGCGCACCCTGCACCACTACGACGACATCGGCCTGCTCGTGCCCAGCGAGCGCAGCCGCGCGGGCCACCGGCGCTACAGCGACGCCGACCTCGACCGGCTCCAGCAGATCCTGTTCTACCGCGAGCTCGGCTTCCCGCTCGACGAGGTCGCCGTCCTGCTCGACGACCCGGCCGCGGACCCGCGCGCGCATCTGCGCCGCCAGCACGAGCTGCTGACCGCCCGGATCGAGAGGCTGCAGAAGATGGCGGCGGCCGTGGAACAGGCCATGGAGGCACGCACGATGGGAATCGACCTGACGCCCGAGGAGAAGTTCGAGGTCTTCGGCGACTTCGACCCCGACCAGTACCAGGAGGAGGTCCAGGAGCGCTGGGGCGACACCGACGCCTACCGCCAGTCGCGGGAGCGGACGGCCTCCTACACCAAGGAGGACTGGCAGCGGATCCAGAACGAGGCCGACGAGCTGACCCGGCGCTTCGTCGCCCTGATGGACGCGGGCGAGCCGGCGGACTCCGAGGCGGCGATGGACGTCGCCGAGGACCACCGGCGGGGCATCTCCCGCAACCACTACGACTGCGGGTACGAGATGCACACCTGCCTGGGGGAGATGTACGTCAACGACGAGCGGTTCACGCGCAACATCGACCAGGCCAGGCCGGGACTGGCCGCGTACATGCGGGACGCGATCCTCGCCAACGCCGTACGGCACACCGCCTGACCGGTCGTGGCCCGGCCGCACCGGGCCACGACCGGCGGCGATCCGTCTCCGGCGCCGGCTCGCGGCTTTCCCCGGGGCGGGGCACAGTGCATCCTGGGTACCCCCGCGGAACCTGGGCTTCGACGGCTGCGTTCATAATTTGGGCAGCCAGCCCCGCCCTTGACCCCCAGCTGCAGGAGCCACATCCCCGTGACCACGCTTGCGCTCGGCCCCGAGTGGCTGAGCCCGGACTACCTCATCGAGACCTTCAGCCTCCCCGGCATCCTGCTGATCGTCTTCGCGGAATCCGGACTCTTCGCGTTCCTGCCCGGCGACTCCCTGCTGTTCACGGCGGGTCTGTTCGTGGCCGAGGGGAACTACATCAGCCAGCCGCTGTGGCTGGTCTGCACGCTGATCGTGCTCGCCGCCGTCCTCGGCGACCAGGTCGGCTACATGATCGGCAAGTTCTTCGGCCCGAGGCTCTTCAGCCGGCCCGACTCCAAGCTCTTCAAGCAGGAGAACCTGGAGAAGGCCCACGAGTTCATGGAGAAGTACGGCCCCAAGGCGATCGTCCTGGCCCGCTTCGTGCCGATCGTGCGCACCTTCGCCCCCATCGTGGCGGGCGCCGGCCGGATGAAGTACCGCACGTTCTTCACGTTCAACGTCATCGGCGGCATCGCCTGGGGCACCGGCGTCACCGTCGCCGGTTACTGGCTCGGCCAGATCGAGTTCATCAAGACCAACGTCGAGGCGATCCTCATCCTGATCGTCATCGTCTCCGTGGTCCCGATCATCGTCGAGTACCTGCGCGAGCGCTCCCGCAAGAAGCGCGCCGCGGCCGAGGCCCCCGCCGCCCACCCCGGCTTCCCGGTGACGGACGACGCCACGACCCAGCTCCGCCGCGTCACCCCCGCCCAGCAGCCCCAGCAGGGCCCCGCCCAGGGCTACGGCGACCAGGGCTACGGCAACCAGGGGTACGGCGGCCAGGGCCACGGCAACCAGGGGTACGGCGGCCAGAGCTACGGCGGCCAGAGCTACGGCAACCAGGGATACGGCGGCCAGGGCCACCCGCAGCAGCCGTACCAGCCCCAGCAGCCGCAGCCGTACCAGCCCCAGCAGCCGTACGGCCACCAGGGCGGCGGCTACGGCCAGCAGCAGCACTACGGCCAGTACCCCCACCAGGGCCAGGGCCAGGGCTACGGCGGGCAGCAGCCCCATGACGCGCAGCAGGGCGGACCGCAGCAGGACCGGCAGCACCCCTACAACCAGGGGTACTGAGCCGATCCCCCCGGGCGGGGGCCGCCGCGCCCGGGGTCAGAACCCTCGCGTCCGCTTGGCGGCCCGGCGCTTCTCCGCGGAGCCGATCCGCAGGAACAGCCGCGAGATCTCCGACCCGAGGTTCACCCCGATGGCGATGGCCATGGCGAGCGCCACGGCCTTCGTCAGCGACACCAGCCCGGCGTCGACATCGCTCCGGGCGATCGCCAGCAGCCCGAAGTAGGTGGCCGAACCGGGCAGCAGCGGCCCGATCGCCGCGGTGGTGTACGGCAGCGCGGACGCGAACCGGTACCGGGACAGCAACTGCCCGAACAGCCCGACCAGGCCCGCCGCCACCGCCGTGGAGGCCACCGCCGAGAGGCCGCCGGCGTAGTGCAGGGCGCCGTACACCACCCACGCGACACCGCCGTTGAGGGTCACCCACAGCACGGTCGAGCGCTCCTGCTGGAGCAGCACCGCGAAGGTCAGCGACAGCAGCATCGACGCGCCGATCTGCCACAGCGGCCGCTCGGAGACGCCGAGGGCCACGTCGGGGTTGAGCTTGGCGCCCAGCTGCACGCCGAAGTACAGCACCACCAGCACGCCGGTGACGATGCCCACGAAGAAGTACAGGACCTCCAGCAGCCGTGCGGAGGCGGTGATGTAGAAACCGGTCAGACCGTCCTGCACGCCCGCCACCAGGGCCCGCCCCGGCAGCAGCGCGAACAGCCCGCCGGTGATGACCGCGGACGCCTTCACGTCCACGTGCGCCAGCGTCAGCGCGACCCCGAGCCCGGCCGGCGGCATCGCGGCCACCGTGAACTGGTAGAACTCCGGCAGCCCGCGCCCCGCGCACAGCCACGCCAGCCGGTCGCCGAGCATCGCGCCGAGCGCCGCCGCGACGAACACCACCAGGTCACCGCCGACCAGCACGGAGGCCGCGCCCGCGAGCAGCCCGCTCGCCGAGGTCAGCACCCAGGTGGGGTACGGGTGCCGGTTGCGGCGGATCTCCGCCAGCCGCCGGTAGGCCTCCTCCAGGGAGATCTGCGTCTCCGGGTCGCTGAGGTCGTCCACCAGCCGGAACACGGCCGCCAGGCGCGTGTAGTCGGTGCCCCGGCGGCGCACGGTCCGCGACGCCGTCACCGGGTCGTCGACCAGCGACGGCTGGTAGGAGATCGACAGCAGCGTGAAGGTGACGGTCGGCTCGCAGCGGTCCAGCCCGTAGGAGCGGCAGACGGCGAACATCGCCGCCTCCACGTCCTCCGCGCCCTCGCCGCCCGCGAGCAGCAGCTCGCCGATGCGCAGCGTCAGGTCGAGCACGCGCGGGACGGCCGGGCCGCCCTCCTCCGCGCGCTGCACCGGCTCCGGCGCGGGCCGCTCGGCCACCGGCATGCGCAGCATCGTGCGCATCCGGTCCTGCCAGGGCACGTCCTTGGTCAGGCTGACCGCCGGTGTGCCGTTCGGCGGGGTGAAGGCGGGCGGGGCCTGCCGGACGCCGTACGTGCTCGGCGGGCTGAACGCCGACCCCTCCGGCTCCGCCTGCGGCGGCTGCGGGGCGTCGAGCCCCTTCGGCAGGGCGAACTCCGACGTCGTCTCGGACTCCGTGCCGATCCGGGGGGCGGCCAGGCCCCGCGGGATCGCGAACTCGGACGTGGTCGACGACTCGGAGTCGGCCGGCGCCTGCCCCGCCGCCCCGGCGGGCGGCATCGGCGGGAAGGCGCTCCTCGCCTCGTCCGGCTGCGGCTTGCGGTCCTCCACGTCCGTCACTGCGTAGTGCTCTCTGTACGACACCGTCCGTAGGTCTCCGTATGCGCGCAGACGAAACGAACGGGCCGCACGCGCACGCGTGCGGCCCGCGGGTACTGCCGAGACCTCAGTGGCCGCCCTGCTCCTTGAAGCGCTTGTAGGACCGCTCGATCTCGGCCTCGGCGTCGACGCGGCCCACCCAGTTGGCGCCCTCGACCGACTTGCCGGGCTCCAGGTCCTTGTACACCTCGAAGAAGTGCTGGATCTCCAGGCGGTCGAACTCGGACACGTGGTGGATGTCCCGCAGGTGCTCCACGCGCGGGTCCGTGGCCGGCACGCACAGCAGCTTGTCGTCGCCACCGGCCTCGTCCGTCATGCGGAACATGCCGATCGCGCGGCAGCGGATCAGGCAGCCCGGGAACGTCGGCTCGTCGAGGATGACCAGCGCGTCCAGCGGGTCACCGTCCTCGCCGAGGGTGTTCTCGACGAAGCCGTAGTCGGTCGGGTAGGCGGTCGAGGTGAAGAGACGGCGGTCCAGGCGGATACGACCGGTCTCGTGGTCCACCTCGTACTTGTTGCGCGAACCCTTCGGGATCTCGATCGTGACGTCGAACTCCACCGGTGGCTCCTCCATGATCAGCACATAGTTCTGGTGATTAAGTGTCCCTCACGCAGGTGTGTGATCGCGAAAGGGGCTGGTGGTCGTGCCGGAGCTGAGGCCTTGGCGGGCCGCGGGACCGCATGTGGCGCGGATCGCGGACGCCGTACGACCGGGGCTGTCGCGGGCCGTGGGGGTCGTACGGCCGCGCGTCGCGCGGGCCGTGGCGGCCGCCCGGCCGCGGGTCGCGCGGTCGGCGCGGGCCATGGCACCGCGTCCTGCGTGGATCACCGGGCCGAGGACCTGGCGTTACACCGCGGGCGCCGCCACCGCCGGGCTGGCGCTCGCCGCCGGCCTGGTGGCCGTCGCCGGCCCCTGGGACTCCTCGGGCCAGCGTACGGCCGAGGCGGACCGGGCCGCGGCCCTGGAGCGCACGGGTGGCGCAGATCACGGTCCGGGCACCGCCGGCGCGCCGCGGCCCGCCCCCAGCGCGGGCGCCGTCCTGGCCGGCCTGGGCGGCGCCGTCGGCACCGTGCGGACGGCACCGGACGAGAAGGCCCTCGCGGACGTCCTGGACCCCCTCCTGGCCGATCCGGCGCTCGGCACCCGCCGCGCCGCGTCCGTCGTGGACGTCGCCACCGGCCGACGCCTGTACGGCCGCGACGCCGGCCGGGCCCTGGTCCCCGCCTCCACCACGAAGATCGCCACCGCCGTCGCCGCCCTCTCCGCGCTGGGCCCCGGCCACCGCCTCACCACCCGCACCGTCCTCGAGCCCGACACCGGGGAACTCGTCCTGGTCGGCGGCGGCGACCCCACCCTCACCGCCCGCGAGGACGCCGACGGCCTCGCGAGCCTGCGCACCCTGGCCGACCGGACCGCCGCGGCCCTGAAGAAGCGCGGCGTGCGCGAGGCGACCCTGTCGTACGACACCACCCTCTACCCCGGCTCCCAGAAACACCCGATCGGGGTCAACGACAACCTCGCCCCCCTCACCCCCCTGATGGCCGACGAGGCCCGCACCGACGACTCCACCAGCGGCCCGGCCCCACGCCTGAGCGACCCGGCGGCGGACGCCACCCGCGCCTTCGCCGGCTTCCTGGCGGACCACGGCATCAGGACGACCGCCCCGGGCCCCTCCAAGGCCACGGACCGCGCCCGGCCCCTGGCCGCCGTCTCCTCACCGCCGCTGGCCGCCCTGGTCGAGCGGATGCTGACCCACAGCGACAACGACATCGCCGAGGCGCTCGCCCGCCAGACGGCCCTGGCGGCGGGCGAGCGCGCCGACTCCGACGGCGTCGCGACCGCCGTCGCCGCCCAGCTGAGGAAGCTCGGCGCCCCCCTGGCGGGCTCCGCCTTCCACGACGGCAGCGGCCTCAACCGCGCCGACCGGATCACCGCCGGCCTCCTCACCCACCTGCTGGCCGCGGCCGGCGACCCGGCCCGCCCCGGCCTCCGCCCGGTCCTCACCGGCCTGCCCGTCGCCGGCTTCACCGGCACCCTCGCCAGCCGCTACACCGACGGCGCCGCCGGCCTCGTCCGGGCGAAGACGGGCACGCTGACGGGCGTGAACGCCCTGGCGGGCACGGTGGTCGACCAGGACGGGCGGCTGCTGGCCTTCGCCTTCCTGGCGTCGGACACGACCGACCCGGCGGCGGCCCAGTCCGCGCTGGACCGGACGGCGACGGCCCTGGCGGCGTGCGGCTGCCGCTGACGCCCGCCGCCCGCACGGCCTGCCCCGAGTGGCGGGGCTCACGTACGGTTGACACATGACGAGCATCGGTGGTCCCGAGATGGTCGACTGGAATCTCGCGGTCGCGACCGCGACCCGGCTGGTGCGGCCGGGGCCCGAGGTGAGCCGCGACGAGGCCCGGGCCGTCGTCGCGGAGCTGCGCCGGCACGCGAAAGCCTCCGAGGAGCACGTCCGGGGCTTCACCCGGCTGGGCGCCGACGAGGCCGACGACACCCCGGTCCTCGTCGTCGACCGGCCGGGCTGGGTCCGGGCCAACGTCGCCGGGTTCCGGGAGATCCTCAAACCGCTGCTCGACAAGATGCAGCAGCGGCGCGGCGGCACCCCCGGCGGCGCGGTCCTCGGAGCCGTCGGCGGCAAGGTCACCGGCGTCGAGCTCGGCGTGCTGCTGTCCTTCCTCTCCGCCCGCGTCCTCGGCCAGTACGAGACCTTCGCCCCGGCCACCCGGGAACTGCCGGCCGGCGAGAACGGCGGCGGCCGGCTGCTGCTCGTCGCCCCCAACGTCGTCCACGTCGAGCGCGAACTCGACGTCGAACCGCACGACTTCCGCCTCTGGGTGTGCCTGCACGAGGAGACCCACCGCACGCAGTTCACGGCCGTGCCCTGGCTGCGCGACCACCTGCAGAGCGAGATCCAGTCGTTCCTGGCGGAGACCGACGTCGACCCCATGACCGTCCTGGAACGCCTCCGGGACGCGGCCCAGGCCCTCGTCGGCGGCCGGCCCGAGGGCGAGGAGGGCGACGGCGGGCGGTCCCTGGTCGAACTGGTGCAGACGCCCGCCCAGCGGGAGATCCTCGGCCGCCTCACCGCCGTGATGTCCCTCCTGGAGGGCCACGCCGACTACGTCATGGACGGGGTCGGCCCGGACGTCGTGCCGTCCGTCGCGGAGATCCGCGAGAAGTTCCAGCAGCGCCGCGCCAAGGGCGCCTCCCGGCTGGACCTGGCCCTGCGCAAGCTGCTCGGCCTGGATGCCAAGCTCCGGCAGTACCGCGACGGCGAGCGCTTCGTCCGCGCGGTCGTCGACGAGGTCGGGATGGACGGCTTCAACCGCGTGTGGACCTCCCCCAACACCCTCCCCACCAAGGCGGAGATCGCCAAACCGGCGGACTGGGTCACGCGGGTGCACCGCAGGCCCGAGACGGGCACGCCGTGAAGAGGTCGTGAAGCGAATCCGGTCGTCGGCAGGCGAACGCCCCCTCAATCACCCGTCCGAGGGACCGTGAGGCATGGGTAGGCGTGCAATGCTCGGGGAACGGCCCGTTTCTGTCACCATTTACACACTCTGAGTGACCAACCTCGGGTTCACATCCCTGAAAACTTCATGAAGGGAACCGGACATGGGTCCCCATCCCGCGGTCGCGGCGATACGCCTGGCGGTCCGCCGCGTCCTCCACGACATCCTCACCGACCAGACCCCCCCGACCCCGCACGAGCGCCCCCCCTCCCCGCTCGTGCTCGTCGCCTGCTCCGGCGGGGCCGACTCCATGGCGCTCGCCTCCGCCCTCGCCTTCGAGGCCCCCAGGCTCGGCATCCGCGCCGGCGGTGTCACCGTCGACCACCAGCTGCAGACCGGCTCCGGCGCGCGCGCCGAGGAGGTCGTCCAGCGCCTGCGCGACCTCGGCCTCGACCCCGCCGAGTCCGTCCGGGTGACCGTCGGCCGCTCCGGCGGCCCCGAGGCCGCCGCCCGCGACGCCCGCTACGCCGCGCTCGACGCCGCGGCCGTGCGCCACGGCGCCACCGCCGTCCTGCTCGGCCACACCCGCGACGACCAGGCCGAGACCGTCCTGCTGGGCCTCGCCCGCGGCTCCGGCATCCGCTCCCTGTCCGGCATGGCCGCGGTCTCGGGGGCCGGCGGCCGGTACCGCCGCCCCTTCCTCCAGCTCGACCGGCAGACCGCCCGCAGGGCCTGCATGGCCCAGTCCCTCCCCGTCTGGGACGACCCCCACAACAGCGACCCGGCGTACACCCGCTCCCGCCTGCGCCACGAGGGCCTGCCCGCCCTGGAGAAGGCCCTCGGCAAGGGCGTCGTCGAGGCCCTCGCCCGTACGGCCCAGCTCTCCCGCGACGACGCCGACGCCCTCGACACCTGGGCCCGCCAGGCCGAGGAGACCGTCCGCGACGACGCCGGTCTCCTGGAGTGCGCCAAGCTCCGCGCCCTCCCGCCCGCCGTGCGCCGCCGCGTCCTGCGCCGCGCCGCCATCGAGGCCGGCGCCCCGGCCGGCTCGCTCTTCGCCCGGCACATCGAGGAAGTCGACCGGCTGATCACCGCCTGGCGAGGCCAGGGGGCCATCAACCTCCCGGGCAGAGTCGTCGCCCGGCGGCAGGGTGGCAGACTGGTGATTCGGCAAGGCTGACTCCGGACGCTCCCACCGGCCCGCGCGAGCGGGCCGCCGCGGCGGCCGGACCGGCCGCGAGTGAGCCGAAGGGACACGCCGCCGCCGACCGGGACGCGCGCGGGCCGCCGGGCCCGGCACCGCCGGCAGCGGCGCGGACGCCCCCAGGCACACGGGCCACGACATGCGGGACGACCGAAAGTGATGCGGGTGGACGCGAAAGACATGGGTGCCGACCTCCAGCAGGTGCTCATCACCAAGGAAGAGATCGACGCCAAGCTGGCCGAGCTGGCCGCGAAGATCGACGCGGAGTACGAGGGCGAGGACCTGCTGCTGGTCGGCGTCCTCAAGGGCGCGGTGATGGTCATGGCCGACCTCGCCCGGGCGCTGTCCACCCCCGTCACCATGGACTGGATGGCCGTATCCTCGTACGGGGCGGGCACCCAGTCCTCCGGTGTGGTGCGGATCCTCAAGGACCTCGACACCGACATCAAGGGCAAGCACGTCCTCATCGTCGAGGACATCATCGACTCCGGCCTGACCCTGTCCTGGCTGATCTCCAACCTCGGCTCGCGCGAGCCCGCCTCCCTCAAGGTGTGCACGCTGCTGCGCAAGCCCGAGGCCGCCAAGGTCGCCATCGACGTGGAATGGGTCGGGTTCGACATCCCCAACGAGTTCGTCGTCGGCTACGGCCTCGACTACGCCGAGAAGTACCGCAACCTGCCGTTCGTCGGTACGCTCGCGCCCCACGTCTACGGCGGCTGAGCCCCGCGAGGAGGCTCCGCGACGGAGATCGGGAACCCCGGCGGGCTCTGCGCCGTTGGAGCATGCGTAGACGGGATCGCCAGCCGTCCTGTGCGGCTTCAGGTGACAATGCTGGGGTACCGTCCGAAGAACAGCCTTTATCAAACTCACTATGGCAGGAGGGACGGGGCGGCACCGCTCCGTATGGATGGACGTGAAGCGATACTTCCGTGGGCCGGTCATGTGGATCGTGCTGGCCGTCCTTGCCGTGGTCGTGTTGATGCAGGTCGTCGGCTCGTCCGGCGGCTACAAGACGGTGGACACGGGCCAGGTCGTCCAGGCGATCAACCAGAACAGGGTCGAGTCGGCCAAGCTGACCACCGGCGACGAGCAGACCATCAAGGTCCAGCTCAAGGACGGTGAGAAGGTCGAGGGCAGCTCGAAGATCCAGGCGAGCTACATCGGCGACCAGGGCGTGGACATCGCCAACACCCTGCAGAACAAGTACCAGGACAAGCAGATCCCGGACGGCTACACCGTCTCGCCGTCCAAGCAGAACCCGTTCGTCGGCATTCTGCTCTCCCTGCTGCCCTTCGTCCTGATCGTGGTCGTCTTCCTGTTCCTGATGAACCAGATGCAGGGCGGCGGCTCCCGCGTCATGAACTTCGGCAAGTCCAAGGCGAAGCTCATCACCAAGGACACCCCGAAGACGACGTTCTCCGACGTCGCGGGCGCGGACGAGGCCGTCGAGGAGCTCCAGGAGATCAAGGAGTTCCTCCAGGAGCCGGCCAAGTTCCAGGCCGTCGGCGCCAAGATCCCCAAGGGTGTCCTGCTGTACGGGCCGCCCGGCACCGGCAAGACCCTGCTCGCGCGTGCCGTCGCGGGCGAGGCCGGCGTCCCCTTCTACTCGATCTCCGGTTCCGACTTCGTCGAGATGTTCGTCGGTGTCGGCGCCTCCCGGGTCCGCGACCTGTTCGAGCAGGCCAAGGCCAACGCCCCGGCGATCGTCTTCGTCGACGAGATCGACGCCGTCGGCCGCCACCGCGGCGCCGGCCTCGGCGGTGGTCACGACGAGCGCGAGCAGACCCTGAACCAGCTGCTCGTCGAGATGGACGGCTTCGACGTCAAGGGCGGCGTGATCCTCATCGCCGCCACCAACCGGCCCGACATCCTCGACCCGGCCCTGCTGCGCCCCGGCCGCTTCGACCGTCAGATCGCCGTCGACCGTCCCGACATGCAGGGCCGGCTGGAGATCCTCAAGGTCCACCAGAAGGGCAAGCCGGTCGCCCCCGACGTCGACCTGTCCGCCGTCGCCCGCCGTACGCCCGGCATGACCGGTGCCGATCTCGCCAACGTCCTGAACGAGGCCGCCCTGCTGACGGCCCGCAGCGACCAGAAGCTGATCGACAACAAGATGCTGGACGAGGCGATCGACCGCGTCGTCGCGGGCCCGCAGAAGCGGACCCGGATCATGTCGGACAAGGAGAAGAAGATCACCGCGTACCACGAGGGCGGCCACGCCCTGGTCGCGGCGGCCTCGCCGAACTCCGACCCCGTCCACAAGATCACGATCCTGTCCCGCGGCCGCGCCCTCGGCTACACGATGGTCCTGCCGGACGAGGACAAGTACTCGACCACGCGCAACGAGATGCTGGACCAGCTCGCCTACATGCTGGGCGGCCGCGCGGCCGAGGAGCTCGTCTTCCACGACCCGACCACGGGCGCCGCCAACGACATCGAGAAGGCCACCAACCTGGCCCGCGCGATGGTCACGCAGTACGGCATGACCGAGCGGCTCGGCGCGATCAAGTTCGGCGGCGACAACACCGAGCCGTTCCTCGGACGTGAGATGGCCCACCAGCGCGACTACTCGGAAGAGGTCGCGGCGCTCGTCGACGAAGAGGTCAAGAAGCTCATCGAGACCGCGCACAACGAGGCCTGGGAGATCCTGGTCGAGAACCGCGACGTCCTGGACAACCTCGTCCTGGCCCTCCTGGAGAAGGAGACCCTGGGCAAGGAGGAGATCGCCGAGATCTTCGCCCCGATCGTCAAGCGTCCGCCGCGGCCCGCCTGGACCGGCTCCTCGCGCCGCACGCCGTCCACCCGTCCGCCGGTGCTCTCCCCGAAGGAGCTGGCCCTGACGAACGGCGCCAACGGCGCGACGCCGGCGATCACCACCGCCAAGAGCACCACGGCGGAGACCTCCCCGGCGCCGGAGCGAGCCCCGGAGAACCGCCCGGAGAGCTGACCGGGGCTCTCCCGCCGGCCCCGCCGGGACCGGAATGGATGCCGCGTCCCCCAGGTTCTAGCCTGGGGGACGCGGCATCTCCGTATGCCCGCACGTCAGACACACAGGAACGAGGCACCGCACATGACCGACCCCGTGACGCTGGACGCCGAGGCGCCGATCGGCGAGTTCGACGAGAAGCGCGCCGAGAACGCCGTACGCGAACTGCTGATCGCGGTCGGCGAGGACCCCGACCGCGAGGGCCTGCGGGAGACGCCGGCGCGGGTGGCACGGGCCTATCGGGAACTCCTGGCCGGGCTCGGGCAGACGCCCGAGGAGGTCCTGACCACGACGTTCGACCTCGGCCACGACGAGATGGTCCTGGTCAAGGACATCGAGATCGTGAGCCTGTGCGAGCACCACATGCTGCCGTTCCACGGTGTGGCCCACGTCGGGTACATCCCGGCGGAGACCGGCAAGATCACGGGGCTGTCGAAGCTGGCGCGGCTGGTCGAGGTGTTCGCCCGCCGGCTGCAGGTGCAGGAACGGCTCACCACGCAGATAGCCGACTCCCTGATGCGGATCCTGGAGGCCCGGGGCGTGATCGTGGTCATCGAGGCCGAGCACATGTGCATGTCGGTGCGCGGGATCCGCAAGCCGGGCGCCAAGACCACGACGTCGGCCGTGCGCGGCCAGCTCCGCGACGCCACGACCCGCGCCGAGGCGATGAGCCTGATACTGGCGCGCTGACCCGGCGGCCGGCGGTGTCCGCCGCGGTCCTCGTCCCCTTCCCCGGGCGGCGGTCGCCGCGCCCGGGGGACGGCGGCCGTCAGGCCGCCGGCGCCGCTCCCGCCCCGTTGTGCTCGTCGTCCTCCGGGAGCCTGCAGACGCGTTCCAGGAAGAGGGCGGCCGCTATGACCGCGATGCCGGCCAGGACCGAGAAGCCGGCGTAGATCGCCTGGTCGCGGCGGGCCGGGATGTCGAGGGACTCCAGGAGGAAGACGCCCGTGCCGCCGTACATGCCGGCGACCAGGGCGGCGACCAGGGCGCTGGCCTGGCCGAAGACGACCGCGCGGGCGGCCATCAGAGGATCGACGCCCTTGGCGCCGGGCCGGCGCTCGCGCTGGGCCCTGAGGCGGGCGCGCAGCGAGAGCGCCGTCGCCAGCAGGACCACGGCGATCAGCGCCAGCACGACGGGGGCGGCCAGGGGGACGCTCGGGAGGGTCCCGATCGAGTTCCACAGGCGGGCGCCCGCCCAGGACAGGATCCCGGCGACGACGAAGACTCCGGCCAGCACCCTGATGCGCAGCTCTCTCACGGTGTCCCTTCGGATCCCTGGATGCCCGGATGCCCGGGCTGCGGTCGTCTCGACCTTAACGACTACTCGGGGAGCCGGAGTTCCAGGTCGCCGCGTGGCGTGACGCCCTCGCGGGTGACCGCGTCGAGCAGGTCGGCGACCGCGCCGCGGCCGGGCAGCAGGGCGCCGGGCTCCAGGTCGTGCCATGGGGCGAGGACGAAGGCGCGTTCGTGGGCGCGCGGGTGGGGCAGGGTGAGCCGCGGGTCGTCGGAGACGACGTCGGCGTAGGCGACGATGTCGATGTCGAGGGTGCGCGGGCCCCAGCGTTCGTCCCGGACCCGGCGGAAGGCCTCCTCGACGGCGTGGGCGCGCTCCAGGAGCGAGGAGGGGGGCAGGGTGGTCTTCAGCAGCACCACGGCGTTGAAGTACGACGGCTGGCTCCCGGGCTCCACGCCCCACGGCTCCGTCTCGTACACGGGGGAGACCGCCTTGACGCGCACGCCGGGGGTGTCCTCCAGGGCGTCGACGGCGCCCTGGAGGGTCTCCAGACGGTTGCCGAGGTTGGAGCCGAGGGAGATCACCGCCGGTCGCGGGTTGTGCAGGGTGGTGTCGGCGGCGTCGACCTTCTCGGTGACGGAGGCGGGTACCGGCTGTACGGTCGGGTCGCTGGGGCCCCCGGCGGAGAACGCGGTCATGCTCGGCTCCGGGTGATGGTGACGGTCACATCGTCGAAGGGGACGGTGATCGGCGCGTCCGGCTTGTGGACGCAGACCTCGACCTCCCGGACCCCCTCGTGCTTGAGGCAGACCTGGGCGATGCGTTCGGCGAGCGTCTCGATCAGGTTGACGGGCTCGCCCTCGACGACGGCCACGACCTCCTCGGCCACGATGCCGTAGTGCACGGTCTTCGCCAGGTCGTCGTCGGCCGCGGCCGGCCGGGTGTCCAGGCCGAGGACGAGGTCCACGACGAAGGTCTGGCCCTCCTCGCGCTCCTTGGGGAACACACCGTGGTGCCCGCGGGCCTTCAGGCCGCGCAGCGCGACACGATCCACGCGCATCACTCCTGCTGTCGTCGGTTCCGGCCGGTGCGCCCGGTGCGGGCGGTACGCCGGTCACGTCGAATCTACCCGCGGGTCCGGACGGTTCCGGGTCACGGGGGCGCGGCACCGGGCCGGGACGGGGAGGATTCACCGCGTGTTCTCCCCGGGGAACCCGGGGGATCACGGGCCGGTGGGCGGCCCGGCCCCGCGCCGGGTGATTCCCACCACTTCTCCCCTCCGCCGCCTCCCGGCCCCGCGGGCCCTCGCTTTTCCTTTCCTCCGGGCCGACTACCCACTTATGCGGAGGAGCCGTCGTCCTCCTCCTCGTCGGTTTCGGCCAGAACGGGCGAGGCGTGGTGCGCCCAGAGTTTCCAGCCGGAGGGCGTGCGCCGGAACACGTTGGTGGCGACCACGAGCTGGCCCACGAGGGGGCCGAGTTCCTCGTCGCCCTCGGGGGCGGGACCGCCGCTGAGGATGTTCTCGGTACAGGTCACGAGGGCGGTGTCACCGGTGACGGAGACGTGCACGTCGGTGAGGAAGAACTGGATGTAGTCGGTGTTCGCCATGATCAGCGCGTACGACCTCAGGACCTCGCCGCGGCCGGTGAGGACGGGCCAGCCGGGGTGCACGCAGGAGATCACGCCGGTGTCCGCCGGGTCGTGGTACGTCTCGTCGACGCCCAGGTCGGACGGGGCGAGCCAGAGCGCGGACAGCTCCTCGAAGTCGCCGCGCTCCACCGCCTCGTAGAAGGCGGTGTTGGCGGCCTCGACCTGCTCGACGTCGGTGTGGGGAGCGCTCACCGGGCTCCTTCTGCTCCGTCGCCCGCGCTCGCGGCGCGTGCCTCCGCGACGGCGCGCGCGACCCGTACGGCGTCGGCCGTCGCGCGGACCTCGTGCACGCGGACCGCCCACGCGCCGGCGTGCGCCGCGAGCGCGGACACGGCGGCGGTGGCCGCGTCCCGTTCCCGGGCGGGCGGCGGGGCGGCCTCCGGCCCGGCGAGGACGCGGCCGAGGAACCGCTTGCGGGAGGCGGCGACGAGCAGCGGACGGCCGAGGCCGAGCAGGCGGTCGAGGTGGGCGAGGAGTTCGAGGTCGTGCCGGGCGTCCTTGGAGAAGCCGAGGCCGGGGTCGACGACGACGCGGTCGGCGGCGACGCCGCCCGCCACGACGGCCTCCACGCGTGCCCGCAGCTCGTCGACGACCTCGGTGACGACGTCGGAGTAGACGCCCCTGACGTTGCCGCCCTGGAGGAAGCCGCGCCAGTGCATGACGACGAAGGGGGCGCCGGCGTCCGCGACGACCGGGATCATCCGGGGGTCGGCGAGGCCGCCGCTGACGTCGTTGACGAGGGCGGCGCCGGCCGCGAGCGCCTGTTCGGCGACGGAGGCGCGCATGGTGTCGACGGAGATCGTGACGCCCTCGGCGGCGAGACCGCGGACGACGGGGACGACGCGCCGGAGTTCCTCGGCCTCGTCGACGCGGGTGGCGCCGGGGCGGGTGGACTCGCCGCCGACGTCGACCAGGTCGGCGCCCTCGTCGACCAGGGCGAGGCCGTGCTTGACGGCGGCCGTCGTGTCGAACCAGCGGCCGCCGTCGGAGAAGGAGTCGGGGGTCACGTTCACGACCCCCATGACCGCGCAGCGGTCCCATGCGGGAAGGCCCGCCACGTGGCGGCGGCCGGTCTGATTGCTCATGTGTTCAGCGTAGGCCCAGGGGCGGCCGGGGGGCCGTGCGGGCCGGTACCGGTACGCGGGGTGCGTACCGGTACGCGGGGTGCGCCCGGACCGGGGCCTCGGGGCGGGGCGGCCTCCTCGAAGGGGCCGGGCGGAGGGGCCGGGGCCGGGGCCGGGCGTCCTGGGCCGGTGCGGTTCCGGGCGGCCGCCCCGCGCCGTTCCGGGGCGTCCACCGCGGGTCCGTCCGCGGGCCGGCCCGTCGCCGGCGGCCCTGTCCGCGGCGGCGGGGACGGGGAATCGCGCCGGCCGCCGCGGTGCTTTCGGCACCGGCCGGTTCCGGACACGCCCCGGTGCGTCGCCGGCGGCAAAGGCGGGGGTCCGGCGGCCGGGACGCGCCGAAGTCGGTAAAGCGCGTGAAGGCCGTGAGGTGGGTGCGGATCTCCCCGCTCGTCGCGGAAAGCGGTGGTCATCACTTCGGCACCCGGCGGCGGGGGATTCCGGCGGTGCCGCGGCGGATGAACGGGCGGATCCGCGGCCAGTGAAAATGATCTTGTTTATTTCGGACCCGGGTTGTTTCTGATGCAGTGTGAACACTTCAGAGATGGCTGTGTTTTTACGAGGCGGGGCGCCAGGATTCGCCTACGCGCGGTAAGTTTCTGGCCATGCCACGTGGACGTCACCGCCATTCCCCGCCCTTGCACAGGCTGTTGCCTCCGTCGGCGATCGCAGGCGTCTCCCTCGTCTGTGCTTTCGGCCCCTGGGTGTTCTCGGAGCCGACGGCGCTCCGGTCGCTGGCCGCCGCCGCCGCGGCGACCGCGGTCGGCGGCGCGGTCGTCATGCGCCGCTGGGACACGCAGGCCGGCAAACGCGTAGCCGAGCTGACGCGCGCGCGGGCGAGCGACGAGTGGCGCCATGAAGAGCGGGTCGCCGAACTGGAGGCGGACCTGGAGGAGGCGCGCGAGCTGCGCGCCAAGCTGGAGCAGCGGCTGCGGGCCAAGCGCGCGGAGCTGCAGGGCCTGCGCAACGAGCACGCGGCGCTGCTGCGGCGGTACGCCACGGCGGAGACCGAGCGGGCGAGCGCCCTGGAGGGGCGCCGGCTGCTGGAGACCGGGTCCGCCGCTCCGGCGCGGGAGCTGGAGGCGGCGCCGGAGCGGCGGGCGAAGGGCGCCACCGGGGCCGCCGAACAGCGGCCGAAGACGCCCTCGGTGTTCTCGCCGGAGGGCGCCCGGCTGTTCCTGCTGGCCGGCGCGGCGCTGTCCCGGCTCAACGGCGGCGGGGCCGCCGGGGAGGGCGCCGCGCGGGCGGTGCCCGGACAGCCCGGTGGCGGCACCGGGACCGGACCGGTGCGGGAGGACGAGGCGCAGGGGCGGCTCCCGGCGGCCGGCGGGCACCGGTCCGCGGCCGCCGACCCCGCGGACCGGCCCGCGCGGCGGCCGGCCGGGCACTTCACCGTGCCGACCGCGGCGGCCGTCGTGCCGCCCGCTCCCGCGCGGCGGCCGGCGGCCGAGGGCGGGTTCGACTTCTTCGGCACGAAGAACCAGAAGAAGCCGGCGCCCCGGCCCGCCCTGGACACCGTCCACAACGAGGACCTCGCGGACGTGGTCGGCCAGGAGGCCCTCACCCTCCACAAGGCCGAGGCGGAGGCCCGGTTCAAGCCGGCGGACGACGAGTCACCGCGCGCGGGCCAGGTCATCGACCTGACGGCGCACGACGAGACGGAGCCGATCGACGTCCAGGGGCTGCGCAGCGCGGCTTCCTGACGCGGGCCGGCTGCCCCGGCCCGCGCGCCGGACGCCTTGCGGCCACCGGACGCCCTGGGACCACCGGACGTCCCGCTCCCGCCGGGCCGGACGTCCCGCTCCCGCCGGACGCCGAGGGGCGGGTGGCGCGGCCCGGCCGCCGTGCCACCCGCCCCTCACGCCATCCACCGGTCCGGGCGCGCGTCCCGGCGCCCCGTGCGGGACCTCTCCGCCTGTCCCCGCAGCAGCTCCGCGGCCTCCCCGGCGTCCCGCAGCCGGGCCGTCACGGTCTTGCCGGCCCCGGTGTCCACGCGCACGTCGGCGAGTCCCCGGAACCGCTGCCACGGTCCCTGCGTCATCCGCACGCTCTGCACCTTGGCGTGCGGGACCAGCGCCAGGCGGCGCCGCAGCAGGCCGTGGCGGACCGCGAACACCGCGTCGGTGACGGCGACGCCGTGCCCGCGCCACCACACCGGCGCGCACCACCGGGCGCGCCGCGGCGGCCGGGACAGCGACGAGCGCGGCGGTACGGTCACGCCGGGCAGCACGCGCGCTATGACGGCCTCGGCGACCTCGCGCGGCGCGACCGGCACCAGCACGGAGTTCGACGACCCGGCCACGTCCAGCTCCACCCGCACCCAGCCGCCCCCGCCGCCGGCCTCGCCCGGGCCGGGGGTCCGCCACCACCGCCACAGCAGCGGCTCCACGATCCGCACGGTCTGCACCCGCCCCGGCGGCACCGTCTCGTGGGCCCGGTCCAGCAGCCCCCGGTCGATGCGCAGCCCGTCCGGGGACTCGCCCACGGTCCAGTCGTACTCGGTGACGAACCGTCCCGCGCTGCTCGCCCCCGCCGCGCCCAGCAGCGGCACGGCGGTCGCCAGGACCGTCCACGGGCTGTGGATGGCCGACCACAGCAGCGCCGGGACGACGAGCGCGGCGACCAGCGTGCCCCAGGTGGCGCCGGTCAGCAGCAGCGAGACGGCGAGCACGCGGGGCGGCACGCGCAGCAGCCGCGTCGACGGCGCCTCGCCGACCTCGCGCGCGGTCCCGGACGCGAAACCGGCCGCCCGCGCCAGGAGCTCGGCGCGCAGCGCACGGGCCTCGCCGGCGCCCAGGAAGGCCAGCTCGTCCTTCTTGTCGGTGCCTATGACGTCGAGTCTGAGCTTGGCGACGCCCGCGACCCGGGCCAGCAGCGGCTGGGTGACGTCGATGGCCTGGATCCGTTCCAGGCGGATGTGCGCGGTGCGCCGGAACACCAGGCCGGTCCGTATGCGCAGCTCCGTCTCGGTCACCGCGAAATGGGTGAACCACCAGGTCAGAAAGCCGTAGAGGGCGGCGGCCGGGACGAGTACGGCAAGGCCGGCCAGCAGCGTGGCCGGGGTCAGCCGGGTCAGCTGGCGCTGCGCCTGGTCGGGGTCGTGCACCGCCCATCCGATGAGGACGGCGACCGGCGCCCACGCCCGCCGCAGCGGCGTGACCGGGTGCAGCCGCCGCTCGGTCGCGCCGTCGCGGGCCTCGGGTGCCCGGGGCGCCGTCACAGTCCCGCCGATCGGGCCTCGCCCAGTTCGGCGAGCCGGTCGCGCAGCCGTTCCGCCTCGGCCGGGTCGAGGCCGGGGATGGTCGCGTCGGTCGCCGCGGCGGCGGTGTGCAGCTGCACGCTGGCCAGCCCGAAGTACCGTTCGACCGGGCCCGAGGTGACCTCGACCAGCTGCATCCGCCCGTACGGCACGACCGTCTGCTCGCGCCACAGCACGCCCCGGCTGATCAGCAGGTCGTCGGCGCGCTCGGCGTACCGCCAGGACCGCCAGTTGCGCTCCAGCAGCACCCAGCCCCACACCGCCGCCACCGCCGGCAGCAGCGCGAAGGCCGCCCACGCGGGACCGGCGAGCAGTCCGAGCAGCAGTCCCAGGCCGAGGGCGAGCAGCCCCAGCCACACCACCAGCAGCAGCCGCCGCATCCGCAGCAGTCCCGGCGGCAGCCCGGTCCACACCGGTTCCGCCGTGCCCGCGGGTCCCGCGGTCCCCGCCCTGTCCGTGTCGTCCGGGCTCCCCGTCTCCATGGGGCCAGCGTACGTAGGGGAGACTGGGTGCATGACGCCTACGACGGAGACCATGGTCGGGATCGGCGGCGCCGCGGAGAGCACCGACATGGTGCTCAACATCGGGCCGCAGCATCCGTCGACGCACGGTGTGCTGCGGCTGAGGCTGGTCCTGGACGGCGAGCGCATCACGCGCGCCGAGCCGGTGATCGGCTACATGCACCGCGGCGCGGAGAAGCTGTTCGAGGCGCGCGACTACCGCCAGATCATCGTGCTCGCCAACCGCCACGACTGGCTGTCGGCGTTCTCCAACGAGCTGGGCGTCGTCCTCGCCGTGGAGCGCATGCTCGGCATGGAGGTCCCCGAGCGGGCGGTGTGGACGCGGACGCTGCTCGCGGAGCTGAACCGGGTGCTCAACCACCTGATGTTCCTCGGCTCGTATCCGCTGGAGCTCGGCGGCATCACCCCGGTCTTCTACGCGTTCCGGGAGCGCGAGACGCTCCAGAACGTCATGGAGGAGGTCTCCGGCGGCCGGATCCACTACATGTTCAACCGCGTCGGCGGCCTCAAGGAGGACCTGCCGGCCGGCTGGGCCGCACGCGCGCGGGGCGCCGTCGCCGCCGTGCGCTCGCGCCTGGGCGACTTCGACGACCTGGTGCTCGGCAACGAGATCTTCCGGGGGCGCACGCGCGGGGTGGGCGTCCTCGCGTCGGAGACCGTGCACGCGTACGGCGTGAGCGGGCCGATCGCGCGCGCCTCGGGCGTCGACTTCGACCTGCGCCGCGACGAGCCGTACCTCGCGTACGGGGAGCTGCAGGACGTCCTGAAGGTGGTCACCCGGCAGGAGGGCGACTGCCTCGCCCGCTTCGAGTGCCTGCTGGAACAGACGCACAACGCCCTCGACCTCGCCGACGCCTGCCTGGACCGGCTCGCCGAGCTGCCGCCCGGGCCGATCAACCAGCGGCTGCCCAAGGTGCTGAAGGCGCCGGAGGGGCACACGTACGCGTGGACCGAGAACCCGCTCGGGATCAACGGCTACTACCTGGTCAGCAAGGGCGAGAAGACGCCGTACCGGCTGAAGCTGCGCTCGGCCTCGTACAACAACATCCAGGCGCTCACCGAGCTGCTGCCGGGGACGCTGGTGGCGGACATGGTGGCGATCCTGGGATCACTGTTCTTCGTCGTCGGCGACATCGACAAGTAGGGCGCCGACGGCCCCGGTACCGCCGGCGCCGGGGGCCGGCGGGCCGGGGATCCCGACCGGCTGCACCAGCCAGCCGAAGTCGCCCAGCCCGCCCGGCGCCGTCAGCTCGGCCGCCTCGCCGGCGCGCGCGAGGGCGCGCACATAGGCCGGGGGATCGGTGGTGGCGAGGGCCAGCGGGGGGCGTGCGCCGGTTACGCCGAGGGCGCGCAGGGCCTCGCGCTGGGACAGGAGGCGTGCGCCGGGCAGCGCGCACGCGTCCAGGGCGACGTGCGCGGTGATGTCGCACGACCCGTCCGGCACGGGCCGCGTCTCCCGCCCCTCGCGGTATCCGGTGAGCGTCCCGAAGGGCGGCCGGGCGTCCCGCGTGTGCGCGTAGTCGACGGCGACGGCGAGGCCGCGGTCGAGCGCGGCCACCGCGGACGCCCACGCGGCGTCCCGGGGCAGCCCGATCTCGGCCCGCAGCCCCTCCTCCGCCGGCAGCGGCCACCACCGCGCCAGCCACGCGGCCTGGTCCCCGGCGACCGGCTCCCCGAGCCGCTCGGCCCCGTCCGTGTCGACCAGCACCCGCCGCGGTACGCCCGCGGCGTCCACCTCCACGACGTCCACGGGCACGTTGTCCAGCCACTCGTTGGCGAACAGCAGCCCCGTGACGCTCCGCGGCGGTTCGGGCAGCCACGCGATCCGCTCGTCGAGGCCGTCGGGCCGGCCGGCGACCTCGACGGCGTACCCGCGCGTGCGGGCGGCCACCTCGGCCGGCAGCGCGGCCAGGACCCCGGCGACCAGCTCGCCCCGCCCGGCCGCCATGTCGACGAAGTCGAGCCGCGCGGGCCGCCCCAGCGCCGCGTCCACCCGGCACAGCAGCCGCGCCACGGCCCCGGCGAACAGCGGCGAGGCGTGCACGGACGTGCGGAAGTGCCCGGCCGGCCCCTCCGGCCTGCGGTAGAAGCCGCCCGGCCCGTACAGCGCGGCCTGCGCCGCCGCCCGCCAACCCCGCCACCGGCCCGTCGTCGCTGCTGTCACCGGCCCAGGCTAAACGCACGCAAGGAACGGAACTCCACCTTGCGGAGTACGCGCGACCGGCGCGGATCGGCCCTCCGGTTGACTCCCGCACACACGCGGCCTCCCTACGCTGGGTTACGTGCAGCGCCTCTATGACTTCCTCCGCAGGCACCCGACGTGGGTCGACAGCGCCTGGGCCGTCGTCCTGTTCGGGATCTCCGTGCTGGGTGAGGCCGCCCGGCAGGAGACCAGGGGCACCGACGCGCCGATGATCGTCCTGCCCGTCGCCGGCCTGCTGTGCCTGGTGATCGCGCTGCGCCGGCGGGCGCCGGAGAGGATGCTGCTGCTGGCCTTCGGGCTGGGCGTGGTCCAGCTGGTGCTGGACGTCGAGACGACGGCGGCCGACTTCGCCCTGCTGGTGATCGTCTACACGGTCGCCGCGACGGGCGCCCGCTGGGCGTCCCGGTTCGCGCTGGCCGCGGGCCTGTGCGCGGCCCCCCTGGCCCAGCTGCGCTGGCCGAGCGACCAGACGGGCGTCGCGGGCAACGTCGCGCTGACGGTCTTCCAGGCGGTGCCGTTCGCGCTCGCCTGGGTGCTCGGCGACTCCGTCCGCACCCGCCGCGCCTACTTCGCGCAGCTGGAGGAGCGCGCCGCCCGGCTGGAGAAGGAGCGCGAGGCGCAGGCCAAGGTCGCGGTCGCCGCCGAACGCGCCCGCATCGCGCGCGAGCTGCACGACGTCGTCGCGCACAACGTCTCGGTGATGGTGGTGCAGGCCGACGGCGCCGCCTACGTCCTGGACGCCGCGCCCGACCAGGCGAGGAAGGCCCTGGAGACCATATCCTCCACCGGCCGGCAGGCCCTCGCCGAGATGCGCCGCCTGCTGGGCGTGCTGCGCACCGGCGAGCACCAGGAGGCCGGCGAGTACGTGCCGCAGCCCGACGTGCGGCAGATCGAGGACCTCGTCGAGCAGTGCCGCGGTTCCGGCCTGCCGGTCGACTTCAGGATCGAGGGCACCCCGCGCCCGCTGCCCAGCGGCGTCGAGCTGACCGCCTACCGCATCGTGCAGGAGGCGCTCACCAACACCCGCAAGCACGGCGGGCCGAACGCGGGCGCGAGCGTGCGCCTGGTCTACTTCGACGACGGGCTCGGCCTGCTGGTCGAGGACGACGGCAAGGGCGCCCCGCACGAGCTGTACGAGGAGGGCGGCCTCGACGGTCGGGGCCACGGCCTGATCGGCATGCGCGAGCGGGTCGGCATGGTCGGCGGCACCCTGGACGCGGGACCGCGCCCCGGCGGGGGATTCCGCATCAGCGCCCTGCTCCCGCTCAAACCCGCGCACTGACGCCGGCGCACGCCCCTTGTTGACACCTGTAACGCCCCTCGCGCCCCCAGCCGGGGAACACGACACGGAAGAGGACCCGATGGCGATCCGCGTGATGCTCGTCGACGACCAGGCGCTGCTGCGCACCGGGTTCCGGATGGTGCTCGCCGCCCAGCCGGACATGGAGGTCGTCGCGGAGGCGGGCGACGGCGTCGAGGCCCTCCAGGCGCTGCGCTCCACCGACGTGGACGTCGTCCTGATGGACGTCCGCATGCCCAAGCTGGACGGGGTGGAGGCCACCCGCCGGATCCGCGCCGCGGCCGACCCGCCGAAGGTGCTGATCCTGACCACCTTCGACCTCGACGAGTACGCCTTCTCCGCGCTGAAGGCGGGCGCCTCCGGGTTCATGCTCAAGGACGTGCCGCCGGGCGAGCTGCTGGCCGCGATCCGGGCCGTGCACAGCGGCGACGCGGTGGTCGCGCCCTCCACCACCCGCCGGCTGCTGGACCGCTTCGCGCCGATGCTGCCGGGCACCGGCGGGCAGCCGCAGCACAAGGAGCTGGAGCGGCTCACCGGCCGCGAGCGCGAGGTGATGGTGCTGGTCGCGCAGGGCCTGTCCAACGGGGAGATCGCGGCCCGGCTGGTGCTGTCCGAGGCGACCGTGAAGACGCACGTGGGGCGCATCCTGACCAAGCTGGGGCTGCGCGACCGGGTGCAGGTGGTGGTCCTGGCGTACGAGACGGGGCTGGTGCGGGCCGGCGGACACGGCTGACCGGGGCGCGGGGTGCCGGTAGGGTCGGCGCATGCTCCTGTGGATCAACGGCCCCTTCGGGGGCGGGAAGACACAGACCGCGTACGAGATACGGCGCCGGCTGCCCGGCAGCGTCGTCTGCGACCCCGAGCACGTCGGCTTCGGCCTGCGCCGTATGCTCCCGCCGCGACTCCGCGGGGGCTTCCGGGAGCTGGCCGCCTGGCGGCAGGGCGTCGTCGAGGTCCTCGACCTCGCCCTCACCGAGCACCCCGGCGTGGTGATCGCGCCCATGACGGTCACCGACCCCGGCCACTTCGCCGAGACCGTCGGCCGGCTCCGCGACATGGGCCACGACGTACGGCACTTCACGCTGCTCGCCGAACGCGAGACCGTCCTGAGGCGGCTGCGCGAACGCGGTCCCGGGCACGTCCTGCGGTACCTGGCGGGGAGGAACCCCGGGCCGCGCGGGGACAGTTGGGCCGTGCGGCAGCTCGACCACTGCCTGGAGCGGCTGCGCGAGCCGGAGTTCGCCGAGCACCTGTGGACGGACCGCGCGACGGTGCCGGGGACCGCGGACCGGATCGCCGCCCTGGCCGGGCTGACGCTGCGGCCCGACGACGGGGGCCCGGTACGGACCCGGCTGCGGCAGGCGCGGGTCGGGCTGCGGCACATCCGGTTCGACTGACCCCGCTAGCGGGCACGGCCGGCGCGAGGCGCCCGGGGGTCAGCGCAGGAGGCCCTGGATGAAGTCGCCGCCCAGGCGGGCCACCACCGCGAGGTCCAGCTGGTGCTGCGCGTAGCGGCCGCGCCGGCGGGTGGTGACGAGACCGGCCTTCTTCAGCACGCTCAGGTGCCGGGACACCTCCGGCGCCGTCATGCCGTGCGCGTCGGCCAGCTCGCCGGTGGTGAACGCGCCGCGCGCGAGGTGGCGGCACAGCCGCGCCCGCGCCGGGTGCGCGAGCGCGGTCAGCCGCAGGGTGATCTGCTCGACGGAGGGCGGGTCGACGGCGTCGGGCACGCCCACCGGGTACTGCACCACGGGCTGCCAGTCGCGGCGGTGCAGCACGAGCAGGTGGGGCCACCCCAGGCTGGTGGGGACGAACAGCAGGCCGCCGTCGCCCGTGGTGGTGCGCCCCACGATCATCTTGTCGACGGTGATGAGCGCCGCCTCCTCGTCCAGGGCGATCGCGGGGGACACCGCGGTCAGCATGTCCGAGAGGCCCTTGCGGCGCAGCAGCTCGGTCTTGTGGCGGGCGTCGGCGGCGAGCCGGCCCCGCACGCGCGCCCAGGTGTCCGCGAAGAACGCCTCCTCGCAGTCCAGGACGAGCTGCCGGAACCAGGCGCGGACCGCGGGCGGGTCGTCGAGCAGCCGGCGGGTGAAGCGCGCCTGGCGGGGGCCGCGCGCGGCGGCCAGCTCCAGCGCCCGCTCCCGCAGCCCGGGATCGCCCAGCAGCTCCGGTTCGGGGCCCGGACACGGCCCGCCGCAGGTGAACTCCAGCGCCGCGGCCACGAACTGCTCGTCGGACAGCTTGTCCAGCAGGTCCAGCTCCTCGGCGAGCGTGGCGCCCGGCCGCGTCCGGCGGCCCGGTACGCCGGCGTACGGCATGAAGACGTCCGTGAACGCCGCCGTCCACAGGAAGTCCGCCTCGCACAGCCGGTCGGCGAGGTCCGGCTCCAGGCGCGCGGACACCGCGGTCGCCCAGCCCCTGACGCCCGGGTGGTGGACCGGCTCCGCGAGCACGTGCAGCGCCGAGCCCAGCTCGGCCAGGGGGGAGAGCGCGACGACCACCTCCTCCGGCCGCAGGCCCGCGATGTCGATGCGCACACTCATGCCCTCATGGTGCACCCCGCCGCCGACGGCGCGGCCGTCGACCGACGGCCGCGCCGGACGAGGCGACCTCACCGGGCGCCGGCGGCTCCGGGACCACCGGAGCCACCGGCGCCACCCGTCGAGCCGGCACCACCCGGACTACCCGTCGAGCCGGGAGGCGAACTCCGCCACCGCCGCCCGTACGTCGTCCGCCGTCCAGTCGAGGCCGGCGGCCCGTACGTAGACCTCGGTGCAGGCGATGTCCGGGCCCTTGCGGGACCAGGCGTTGGCGAACAGCAGGGTGCCGGTCTCCTCGGCGGTGCGGACCGCCGCCTCGGCGAGGACCTCGGCGTCGTACGGCAGCCAGACCTGGAAGTCGTGGGTGTGCGGCACCCGCGGGTGCACGCGCGCCCACGGCACGCCGGCCGCCGCGAAGCCCTCCCGCAGCGCGGCGGCCACCACGCGCGCGTGCCGCACGTACCCGGGCAGCCGGGGCAGCTCCCGCTCCAGGCCCACCAGCGCCGACAGCGCCGCCGGGAACTGCTGGAACACGGTGCCGCCGTAGCGGTGCCGCCAGCTCCGCGCCTCCTCCACCAGCGTCCGCGGGCCGGCGAGGGCGGCCCCGCCGTAGCCGTCGAGGGACTTGTAGAACGACACGTAGACGCTGTCCGCCAGGCCCGCGATCTCGTCCAGGGACCGGCCGAGGTGGACGGTGGACTCCCACAGGCGGGCGCCGTCGAAGTGCACCACCGCGTCGCGCTCCCGCGCCGCCGCCACGACCTCGGTGAGCTCCTCCCAGGAGGGCAGCACGAAACCGGCGTCCCTCAGGGGGAGTTCCAGCATCAGCGCCCCGAAGGGCTCCTCGAGGTCGCGTACCTCCGCGGCGGTCGGCGGCCGGGGCGCGTCCGTCACCCGCACCGGGCGCAGACCGCTGACCTGGCTGAGCGCGTTCCGCTCGTGCACCTCGGGGTGGGCCAGCGCGTGCAGGGCGACGGCCGGGCTGCCGGTGCGGGCCGCCCAGCAGCGCAGGGCGACCTGCTGGGCCATGGTGCCCGTCGGGAAGAAGACGGCCGCCTCCTGGCCGAGCAGCCCGGCGGTCCGCTCCTCCAGGGCCTCGACGACACCGTCGCCGTAGACGTCGGCCGGCTCGTCCAGGTCGTACACGTCCCGCGCCGCGTCCAGCAGCGCCAGGCGCTCCCGCAGGGTGCCCCGGAACCCGAGGCGCGCGAGCACCCGCTCCGCGTTCCGCGCGGCGGCCAGGCGCCGCTCGCGCAGCCGTGTGCGGTGCTCCTCGTCCGGCATCCGCTCGCCGGTGTCTGCCGTGTCGCTCATTCCCGTGATCATGCCGTGTGCCGCCCCGCGCGTACACCCGCCGTCTCCGCACCCGCGTGCCACCGCTCCGTCTCCCGCGCGCGACCGCTCCGCGTCCCGTGCCCGCGTACCCGCGCCCCGTGCTCGCGTGCCCGCGCCCCGCCCTCCGCGCCGGCGCGCGACCGCTCCGCCTCCCGCGCCCCGCGTGCCGGCGCTCCGCGCGGAAACCCACAGCCTGTGGACAGTCGAACACCCCTCGAACCGATCGCGTTAACATGACGAGAAATCGTCCGGTACCCGGAGCGGACTGGAACGGGAAGGCCGTCGTCGCGTGAACACACCCCCTCAGCCCGACCCCAGGGACCGTCCCGCGCGGCTCACCGTCGGCGTCGTCGGCGCCGGCCGCGTGGGCCCCGCCCTGGCGGCCTCCCTGCAACTCGCCGGGCACCGCCCGGTGGCCGTCTCCGGCGTCTCCGACGCCTCCCGGCGGCGCGCCGCCGCGCTGCTGCCCGACGTGCCGCTCGTTCCGCCCGCCGAGGTCCTGGCCCGCGCCGAGCTGGTGCTGCTGACCGTTCCGGACGACGCCCTGCCCGGGCTCGTCACCGGGCTCGCCGACACCGGCGCGGTGCGGCCGGGCCAGCTGCTCGTGCACACCTCGGGCCGGTACGGCACGCAGGTCCTGGACCCCGCCCTGCGCGCGGGCGCCCTGCCGCTCGCCCTGCACCCGGCGATGACCTTCACCGGCACCCCCGTCGACGTGCAGCGGCTGGCCGGGTGCTCCTTCGGCGTCACCGCCCCCGAGGAGCTGCGGCTGGCCGCCGAGGCCCTGGTCATCGAGATGGGCGGCGAGCCGGAGTGGATCGCCGAGGAGCGGCGCCCGCTGTACCACGCGGCCCTCGCGCTCGGCGCCAACCACCTGGTCACCCTGGTCGCCCAGTCGATGGAGCTGCTGCGCGCGGCCGGTGTCGAGGCCCCCGACCGGATGCTCGGCCCGCTGCTGGGCGCCGCCCTCGACAACGCCCTGCGCTCCGGCGACGCTGCCCTGACCGGCCCCGTCGCGCGCGGGGACGCGGGCACGGTCGCCGCGCATGTCGCCGAGTTGCGCCGGCACGCCCCGCAGGCCGTCGCCGGCTACCTGGCGATGGCGCGCGCCACCGCGGACCGGGCGCTCGCCCACGGGCTGCTCAGGCCCGAACTCGCCGAGGACCTCCTCGGCGTACTCGCCCACGGGACCGACGGCACCGAAGGGGACGCCCGATGACCACCACCCTGCTGCGCACCGCCGACGAGCTGCACGCGCGCGTGCGCCACGGCCGCCGGGCCGTCGTGATGACGATGGGCGCCCTGCACGAGGGCCACGCCACCCTCGTCCGCACCGCCCGCGAGACCGTCGGGCCGGACGGCGAGGTCGTCGTCACCGTCTTCGTCAACCCGCTGCAGTTCGGCGCGGGCGAGGACCTCGACCGCTATCCGCGCACCCTGGAGGCCGACGTCGAGCTGGCCGGCCGGTCGGGCGCGGACGTCGTGTTCGCCCCGTCCGTGGAGGAGGTCTACCCGGGCGGCGAGCCCCAGGTCCGCGTCAGCGCCGGTCCCATGGGCCGGCGTCTGGAGGGCGCCTCGCGGCCCGGCCACTTCGACGGCATGCTCACGGTCGTCGCCAAGCTGCTGCACCTCACCCGCCCGGACGTCGCGCTGTACGGCCAGAAGGACGCCCAGCAGCTCGCCCTGATCCGCCGCATGGTGCGGGATTTGAACTTCGGCGTCGAGATCGTCGGCGTGCCCACCGTGCGCGAGGCGGACGGCCTGGCCCTGTCCAGCCGCAACCGCTACCTCTCGCCCGCCGAGCGCCGCACCGCCCTCGCCCTGTCGCGGGCCCTGTTCGCGGGCCGGGACCGGCACGCCGCCCAAGAGGCGCTGCGCGCACGGGCCCGCGAAGTGCCCGCCTCGCACGCGCGGGCCGAGGCGCTCAGCGCCCTGGGGGAGTCCCGCGCCGCCGCCGACGCGCACGCCGTGGCCAAGGCCACCCCGGCCGGTCCGGCCGCCGTCCGCGCCGCCGCCCGCCTGGTCCTGGACGAGGCCGCCCGCCTCGACCCGCCGCTCGAACTGGACTACCTCGCCCTCGTCGACCCGTCCGACTTCACCGAGATCGGGGACGACCACACCGGCGAGGCCGTCCTCGCCGTCGCCGCCCGGGTCGGCACGACCCGGCTGATCGACAACATCCCCCTGACCTTCGGAGCCACCTCGTGACCCGCACCGGCATACGACTGCACGCGCCCGCCCCAGGGTGGTCCATCCCGGCGGACGTGGTGGTCGTCGGCTCCGGCGTCGCCGGCCTCACCGCGGCCCTGCGCTGCGAGGCCGCCGGCCTGGACACGGTCGTCGTCACCAAGGCCCGTCTCGACGACGGCTCCACCCGCTGGGCGCAGGGCGGCATCGCCGCCGCCCTCGGCGAGGGCGACACCCCCGAGCAGCACCTCGACGACACCCTGGTCGCGGGCGCGGGCCTGTGCGACGAGGAGGCGGTCCGCATCCTCGTCACCGAGGGCCCCGACGCCGTACGCCGCCTCATCGACACCGGCGCCCGGTTCGACGAGGCGGCCGGGGGCGGCCTGGAACTCACCCGCGAGGGCGGCCACCACCGCCGCCGCATCGCCCACGCCGGCGGCGACGCGACCGGCGCGGAGATCTCCCGCGCGCTCGTCGCGGCGGTCCGCGCGGCCGGGCGGGACGAGCGCGGAGCGCTCTCGGGCAAGGGGGGCGGCGGGCGGCGGGCAGGTGCGGGGGGCGAGCGCGGAGCGCTCTCGCACAAGGGTGGCGGCGGGCGACGGGCGGGCATCCGCACGATCGAGAACGCCCTGGTCCTGGACCTGCTCACGGACGCCGACGGCCGCACCGCGGGCGTCACCCTGCACGTGATGGGCGAGGGCCGGCACGACGGCGTGGGCGCCGTCCACGCGCCCGCCGTGGTCCTCGCCACCGGCGGCATGGGCCAGGTCTTCTCCGCGACCACCAACCCCGCCGTCTCCACCGGCGACGGCGTGGCCCTCGCGCTGCGCGCGGGCGCCGAGGTCAGCGACCTGGAGTTCGTCCAGTTCCACCCCACCGTCCTCTTCCTCGGCCCGGACGCGGAGGGCCAGCAGCCGCTGGTCTCCGAGGCGGTGCGCGGCGAGGGCGCCCACCTGGTGGACGCCGACGGCGTGCGCTTCATGCAGGGGCAGCACGAACTGGCCGAGCTCGCCCCCCGCGACATCGTCGCCAAGGGCATCATGCGGCGCATGCGGGAGCAGGGCGCCGAGCACATGTACCTCGACGCGCGGCACTTCGGCGCCGCCATGTGGGAGCACCGCTTCCCCACGATCCTCGCCGCCTGCCGCGCCCACGGCATCGACCCGGTCACCGAGCCCGTCCCGGTCGCCCCGGCCGCCCACTACGCCTCCGGCGGCGTCCGCACCGACTCCCACGGCCGCACCACCGTCCCCGGCCTGTACGCGTGCGGCGAGGTCGCCTGCACCGGCGTGCACGGCGCCAACCGCCTGGCCTCCAACTCCCTCCTCGAGGGCCTGGTCTACGCCGAGCGCATCGCCGCCGACATCGCCGCGAACCGGACCGGGAACGGCCCGCACGCGCGCGTGCCGGAACCGGTGGAGCGCCCCGGCGGGCCGGCCCACCCCCTCCTCGCCCCGGAGGCCCGCCTCACCATCCAGCGGATCATGACGCGGGGCGCCGGAGTCCTGCGCTCCGCCGACTCCCTCGCCCGGGCCGCCGACCGGCTGGAGCAGCTGCACGCCGACGCCCTCGACGCCCTGGCCGAGAACGGCAAGACGGCCGAGCCCGGCGTCGACGCCTGGGAGGCCACCAACCTCCTGTGCGTGGCCCGCGTCCTGGTGGCCGCGGCCCGGCTCCGCGAGGAGACCCGGGGCTGCCACTGGCGCGAGGACCGCCCCGACCGCGACGACACGGCGTGGCGCCGCCACATCGTCGTATCCCTGAACCCGGACCGCACGCTGGCCGTGCGCACCACCGATACCGCAGACTTCCCCCCGACCCTCCCCCAGGATCCCGGCGCTTCCGACCGCGCCCGGGCAGGGGGGACCACCGTGCCTCTCCAGGAGCAGTGACCGACGTGACCCACCCCGACCTTCCCCTCGCCCAGGGCGGCTGCGGCGACGGCTGCGCCTGCGGCGCGGACACCGACGAGGAATACCTGGAGTGCGGCCTGGACCCCGCCCTCGCCCAGCTGCTGGCCGACGCCGGACTCGACCCCGTGGAGGTCGAGGACATCGCCAACGTGGCCGTGCAGGAGGACCTGGCGCACGGCGTGGACGTGACGACGGTCGCGACGATCCCCGAGGACGCCGTCGCCACCGCCGACTTCACCGCGCGCGAGGCGGGCGTCGTCGCGGGCCTGAGGATCGCCGAGGCGGTCGTCTCCGTGGTCTGCGAGGACGAGCTGACCGTCGAGCGCCACGCCGAGGACGGCGACCGCGTCGAAGCGGGCCAGAAGCTCCTGTCGATCACCACCCGCACCCGTGACCTGCTCACCGCCGAGCGCAGCGCCCTGAACATCCTGTGCCGTCTGTCGGGCATCGCCACCGCCACCCGCGCGTGGGCGGACGCCCTGGACGGCACCGGGGCGAAGGTCCGCGACACCCGCAAGACGACCCCCGGCCTGCGCTCGCTGGAGAAGTACGCGGTCCGCTGCGGCGGCGGCGTCAACCACCGCATGTCCCTCTCCGACGCGGCCCTGGTCAAGGACAACCACGTGGTCGCCGCGGGCGGCGTCGCCCAGGCGTTCCAGGCGGTCCGCGAGCGCTTCCCCGACGTCCCCGTCGAGGTCGAGGTCGACACCCTGCACCAGCTGCGCGAGGTCGTGGACGCCGGCGCCGACCTGATCCTGCTGGACAACTTCACGCCCGGCGAGTGCGCGGAGGCCGTCGCCGTCGTCGGCGGCCGGGCGAAGCTGGAGGCGTCGGGCCGCCTGACCCTGGAGAACGCCAAGGCGTACGCGGACACGGGCGTCGACTACCTGGCCGTGGGGGCCCTGACCCACTCCTCCCCCGTCCTGGACATCGGCCTGGATCTGCGAGCGGCGGAGTAGGGGTACGGGACATGCTGCTGACGATCGACGTAGGCAACACGCACACCGTCCTGGGCCTCTTCGACGGCGAGGACATCGTCGAGCACTGGCGCATCTCCACCGACGCGCGCCGCACCGCCGACGAGCTCGCGGTCCTCCTCCAGGGCCTGATGGGCATGCACCCCCTCCTCGGCGACGACCTGGGCGACGGCATCGACGGCATCGCCGTCTGCGCCACCGTCCCCTCGGTCCTGCACGAGCTGCGCGAGGTCACCCGCCGCCACTACGGCGACGTCCCCGCGGTCCTCGTCGAACCCGGCGTGAAGACGGGCGTGCCGATCCTCTTCGACAACCCCAAGGAGGTCGGCGCCGACCGCATCATCAACGCGGTCGCCGCCAACGAGCTGTACGGCGGCCCGGCGATCGTCGTCGACTTCGGCACGGCGACGACGTTCGACGCGGTGTCCGCGCGCGGGGAGTACGTCGGCGGGGTCATCGCCCCGGGCATCGAGATCTCCGTCGAGGCGCTCGGCGTCAAGGCGGCGCAGCTGCGCAAGATCGAGGTGGCCCGCCCGCGGAGCGTCATCGGCAAGAACACGGTCGAGGCCATGCAGGCGGGCATCGTCTACGGCTTCGCCGGGCAGGTCGACGGCGTCGTCAACCGCATGGCCCGCGAGCTGGCCGACGACCCGGACGACGTCACCGTCATCGCGACCGGCGGCCTGGCGCCCATGGTGCTGGGCGAGTCCTCGGTCATCGACGAGCACGAACCGTGGCTGACCCTGATCGGCCTGCGCCTGGTGTACGAACGGAACGTCTCCCGCCTGTGACCCGGCCGGCGCCCCGGCGGACCGGGCCGGACGCACCCGCTCCCGGCCCGGGAGCCCCCTGCCCCGGCCGGTCCGCTGCCGCGGGCTGAGAAGGCCCCGCCCCGGCCGGACCGCCGTCACCGGCCGGGGCGGGTCCCTCCCCGGCCACCCGGGTGGCTCCGCACGCCACACCCGCCCGGTGGGCGAAGTCCGTCCGGCCGGCGCGTACTGTCGCCGCATGCCCACGCCCTACGGATCCCGCGGCGGCATGGCGTTCGGCGCGGAGGAGCTGCGGGTGCTCCGCCGCGCCCTCGCCCTCGCTCTGCACCACGGCCCCGCCTGTGCCGGGGACGTCCAGGACTGCCTCCGCCTCGCGGAGTCGCTCGACGAGGCGCTGCGGGAGGGGGCCCGGCTGCGCGCCTTCCTCGTGGCCGACCTCGCGCGCTACCGCGCCGCCCTCCCGGGCGCCGCCGCCGGCTACCTCGCGCTCCTGGACGAGGCGCTGGGCGCCGGACACCGCCCGGGCCCCGACGACCTCGCCGCGCTCCGCGCCCTGCGCGGCCACCCCGGGGCGGCGGCCCTCCTGCGCCGCTGCCGGGTCCCCGCCGGACCCGGCCCGGCCCGCGCGCCCGGCGCGGCCGCGCCCGCCCCCCGCACCCGCCTCCTCTCCCTCCCCGGCGGCCTGGCCGGCTCCGCCGAGGACCCCGCCGGAGCGTCCGGGCGGAGCCCCGCGGAGAAACCGGCCCCCCGCCCGGTTCCCGCCGCCGGGCGCCCCGCCCCCGCGCCGGGCGAGGCCTGCCCCCGGCGCGAACCGGCCGCACCCGCGAGCCGGCCCCCGCGGCGGCTGGCCGCGGGCTGACCCACCCGATCCCGGCGATTCCCCGCCCCGTGGCTACCCTGGACGCATGGACTACGTCTCCGCGCTCCTGCCCCCGGTCGTCATGGCCGCGCTGTTCATCGCCGTGATCAGGGTGATCGTGAAGACCCAGGGCGGCACCAACAAGGCCAAGGAGGATGAGGCCGTCGACGCCGCCCTGGCGCGCGCGGAGGGCCCCCGCCGGGCCTCCGCCGAGCCCGACGCCTGACCGCGCCCCGGCGGCGCGCCCCCGGCGTACGGCTCCGCGCTCCCGCACATCCGAGCCGTACGCCCTTTTTGTTCGCGTATGTGGATGAAGGTGCACGTCCGCCACGCCATTCCCTGGATCTCCCACTATCGTCGGAGATGTGCCTCGCCCATTGGGAGAACTCGAAGACGCGGTCATGACGCGGGTGTGGAAGTGGAACCGCCCGGTGACCGTTCGAGAAGTCCTGGAAGATCTCCAGCGGGAACGGTCGATCGCCTACACCACGGTGATGACCGTTTTGGACAATCTCCATCAGAAGGGCTGGGTGCGCCGCGAGGCGGAAGGCCGCGCCTATCGATATGAGGCGGTCTCCACCCGGGCCGCCTACGCCGCCGCCCTGATGAACGACGCCTGGTCCCAGAGCGACAACCCCGCCGCGGCCCTTGTCGCCTTCTTCGCGATGATGAGCGACGAACAGCGACAGGCACTCCGGGACGCCCTGCGCGTCGTCCAGGGACCGGAAACATCCGAAGTCGAACAGAACCCGCGTCCCGCGCCCCCGCCGAATGTCCCGCCCGGCGCCGAAGCGGCCCCCGATACCCCCGCGCAGAACCCCGGTTCGGCAGCGGAGGGCGGCGGGCGATAGCGTCCGCTCATGTCAGCAGAGAGCCCCGAAGTCACCGCGAAAGCCATCACCGTCCGGCGGGCCCGCACCAGCGATGTCCCGGCCGTACGCCGTCTCCTCGACGTGTACGTCCGGGACGGGATCCTGCTCGACAAAGCGACGGTGACGCTTTACGAGGACATCCAGGAGTTCTGGGTCGCGGAACGGGACGACAACGCCGAGGTGGTCGGCTGCGGCGCCCTGCACGTGATGTGGGAGGATCTCGCGGAAGTCCGCACTCTCGCCGTGCAGCCCGGCCTGAAGGGCGCCGGCGTCGGCCATCGCGTGCTGGAGAAGTTGCTGCAGACCGCCCGCTGGCTCGGCGTTCGCCGCGTTTTCTGTCTGACCTTCGAAGTGGACTTCTTCGGCAAGCACGGCTTCGTGGAGATCGGGGAGACCCCGGTCGACACCGATGTCTACGCGGAGCTCCTGCGTTCCTATGACGAGGGCGTCGCGGAGTTCCTCGGTCTCGAACGAGTGAAACCGAACACCTTGGGCAACAGCCGGATGCTTCTGCATCTGTGATCGCCGAGCATCCGCAACCGACCCGGGGATCCGCGACGAACCTTCGGGGATCCGCGACGAACCTTCGGGGATCCGCGACGAACCCCGGGGATCCGCATGGGATCCCCGCGCAAGGATCGCGGATCCGCCACCCCTATTCCGCCCGGGCGACCGCACTCGGGTTCCCTATGTCCGAAACGCGCATGTTTCCGGGCCGGGTCCGGACCGTCGGCCTCTCCAGGGGTTTGTGTTTTTCCGGCAAAAGCGGTTTGCTTTCCGACGTACTGCAGTACTGCATATAACAGGGGACGGAGATACGGCGGACGCCGGCGGACCCCGGCCCTCACGTTATCGATGAAAGGAAATCCGGTGGCACAGAAGGTTCAGGTCCTTCTTGTCGACGACCTCGACGGTGGCGAGGCGGACGAGACCGTGACGTTCGCGCTGGACGGCAAGACATACGAGATCGATCTCACCACCGCCAACGCGGACAAGCTCCGCAGTCTTCTGGAGCCTTACGTGAAGAGCGGCCGGCGTACCGGTGGCCGCGCCTCCGGCGGACGCGGAAAGGCGCGTGCCTCCTCCGGCGGCAGCCAGGACACCGCGGCCATCCGCGCGTGGGCCAAGGCGAACGGTTACGAGGTCAACGACCGGGGCCGTGTCCCCGCGTCCATCCGCGAGGAGTACGAGAAGGCCAACGGCTGAGCCGCGGCCTGCTGGTACGGACGCGGGACCTGCGGGCAGGCCGGCGGCCGGGCGCACGCGCGCCGCAGCCGGACCCGGTGACACTGCGCCGCCACCGTGTCGACCAGCCGTACGAGATCAGGGGCGCCCTCACCGCTCCCCACGGCCGACAGCGTCGGCAGCGAGGCCTCGACCTCGCACCCAGGCCCGGGGGGCCGCAGCCATGCGGCGGCCCCCTGTGAACCGCGCCGGTCCAGGGGAAGCGGCCGCGTGCCGGTGGGGCCGGGGCCGGGGGGCGGCGGGGCGGCCATGACACCCCCCGCGCCGATCGCCGTCAGATCGAGCGCCAGCGCACCCCACTCCAGCCAGTCCAGCAGCCCGGGCAGTTCCTCCGCGCTGCCCGCGGCCACCAGCAGTCGCATCCGGTCGCCCTGCACGGCCACCGGGGAGCCCGGCCCCAGCCGCCACAGCGCCGCGTGGCCCGCCTCCGCCGGAACGTCCAGCACGTCGAACCGGACACCCACCCGAAGCCGTACGGGCGCCCCGGGCGCCGTCGGCCAGCCCAGCTCGTCCTCGTACCACCGCCGGACCCGGCCGCACCGGCCGCACCGGCCGCTCCGGTCCGCCGGCTCCCCGACGCCCGCCGGCTCCCGGAGGCCCTCCGGCTCCCCGACGCCCCCCGGTCCCTCCTGCCCCACGGAATCCCCCGGCTCCCCTTGCTCGCTCCGTTTCCCGCGCTCGCCCGGTCCCGCCCGCTCACCCGGTCCCGCCTGCCCGCGCGCGCAGGCCGGCCGACGGGAAGCGGGTGCCGTCACGGCCGGAGGCGGGTCGCCAACCATGCCAAGGGCAACTGCCGGAGGAGCACGAGGGTTACGCTGGGTGCTCCGATGAGTGCGCAGAGTGCCGAAAGAGGGGGCGCTTAGGGGTGTGGGGTGGCGCAAGGTTGTTCGCCCGTAGCGGAGGGAACCGGCGCACTCGGCATGGACTGTCAGTGACAGCGGGTAAGACATGCCTAGTGGGAGGGGGCGACGCGCAGGAGAGGCCGTCTCACGTTCGCCATCGGCGTACTGGCGACTGGGGTATCTGCCTGGCCTGCGGGAACATCGTCTCGCACCATCGGGTTGGAGCAGATGTCGGCGTTCGGGGTCAGGAGGCAGTGCTGGTTCTCGGTCCGGTGTCGGCAGTTGGAATGAGCGGTCCCCGCTTGCGGGACTAAGCTGCGGAAGGACAGGGAGGGGAAGTTCCCCCCACTGCCTGACCGCTCTGAGGAGCGATTAACGATGTTCGAGAGGTTCACCGACCGCGCGCGGCGGGTTGTCGTCCTGGCTCAGGAAGAGGCCCGGATGCTCAACCACAACTACATCGGCACCGAGCACATCCTCCTGGGCCTGATCCACGAGGGTGAGGGTGTCGCCGCAAAGGCCCTGGAGAGCCTCGGCATTTCGCTTGAGGCGGTCCGCCAGCAGGTGGAGGAGATCATCGGCCAGGGGCAGCAGGCGCCGTCCGGCCACATCCCCTTCACCCCCCGTGCCAAGAAGGTGCTGGAGCTGTCGCTGCGCGAGGCGCTTCAGCTGGGCCACAACTACATCGGCACGGAACACATCCTGCTCGGCCTGATCCGCGAGGGCGAGGGCGTCGCCGCCCAGGTCCTGGTCAAGCTGGGCGCCGATCTCAACCGCGTGCGGCAGCAGGTGATCCAGCTGCTCTCCGGTTACCAGGGCAAGGAGGCCGCCACCGCCGGCGGTCCTGCCGAGGGCACGCCCTCCACGTCCCTGGTGCTCGACCAGTTCGGCCGGAACCTCACCCAGGCCGCCCGTGAGTCCAAGCTCGACCCGGTCATCGGGCGCGAGAAGGAGATCGAGCGGGTCATGCAGGTGCTGTCCCGCCGGACCAAGAACAACCCGGTCCTGATCGGTGAGCCCGGCGTCGGCAAGACCGCCGTCGTCGAGGGCCTCGCCCAGGCCATCGTCAAGGGCGAGGTGCCCGAGACGCTCAAGGACAAGCACCTCTACACGCTGGACCTCGGCGCGCTGGTCGCCGGCTCCCGCTACCGCGGTGACTTCGAGGAGCGCCTGAAGAAGGTGCTCAAGGAGATCCGCACCCGCGGCGACATCATCCTGTTCATCGACGAGCTGCACACGCTGGTCGGTGCGGGCGCCGCCGAGGGCGCCATCGACGCGGCGAGCATCCTCAAGCCGATGCTGGCCCGCGGCGAGCTGCAGACCATCGGTGCGACCACGCTGGACGAGTACCGCAAGCACCTGGAGAAGGACGCGGCCCTGGAGCGCCGCTTCCAGCCCATCCAGGTCGCCGAGCCGTCCCTGCCGCACACCATCGAGATCCTCAAGGGCCTGCGCGACCGGTACGAGGCGCACCACCGCGTCTCCATCACCGACGAGGCGCTGGTCCAGGCCGCCACCCTGGCCGACCGGTACATCTCGGACCGCTTCCTGCCGGACAAGGCGATCGACCTGATCGACGAGGCCGGTTCCCGGATGCGGATCCGCCGGATGACCGCGCCGCCGGACCTGCGCGAGTTCGACGAGAAGATCGCCGCCGTCCGCCGGGACAAGGAGTCCGCGATCGACTCGCAGGACTTCGAGAAGGCCGCCTCCCTGCGCGACAAGGAGAAGCAGCTCCTGGCCGCCAAGGCGAAGCGGGAGAAGGAGTGGAAGGCCGGCGACATGGACGTCGTCGCCGAGGTCGACGGCGACCTGATCGCCGAGGTCCTCGCCACGGCCACCGGCATCCCGGTCTTCAAGCTGACCGAGGAGGAGTCCAGCCGCCTGCTCCGCATGGAGGAGGAGCTGCACAAGCGGGTCATCGGCCAGGACGACGCCGTCAAGGCGCTGTCGAAGGCGATCCGCCGTACGCGTGCGGGCCTGAAGGACCCGAAGCGTCCGGGTGGTTCGTTCATCTTCGCGGGCCCGTCCGGTGTCGGTAAGACCGAGCTGTCCAAGGCGCTGGCCGAGTTCCTGTTCGGCGACGAGGACGCGCTGATCTCCCTCGACATGTCGGAGTTCAGCGAGAAGCACACGGTCTCGCGTCTGTTCGGTTCGCCCCCCGGCTACGTGGGCTACGAGGAGGGCGGCCAGCTGACGGAGAAGGTGCGCCGCAAGCCGTTCTCGGTCGTCCTCTTCGACGAGGTCGAGAAGGCCCACCCGGACATCTTCAACTCGCTGCTGCAGATCCTGGAGGACGGTCGCCTGACCGACTCCCAGGGCCGGGTCGTGGACTTCAAGAACACGGTCATCATCATGACGACCAACCTCGGCACCCGGGACATCTCCAAGGGCTTCAACCTCGGCTTCGCCGCTGCGGGCGACACGAAGACCAACTACGAGCGCATGAAGAACAAGGTGTCGGACGAGCTCAAGCAGCACTTCCGGCCCGAGTTCCTCAACCGCGTCGACGACGTGGTCGTCTTCCCGCAGCTGACGCAGGAGGACATCCTGCGGATCGTCGATCTGATGATCAGCAAGGTGGACGAGCGCCTGAAGGACCGGGACATGGGCATCGAGCTCTCCCAGTCCGCCAAGGAACTGCTGTCCAAGAAGGGCTACGACCCGGTGCTGGGCGCGCGTCCGCTGCGGCGCACCATCCAGCGCGAGATCGAGGACACGCTGTCGGAGAAGATCCTCTTCGGCGAGCTGCGCCCCGGTCACATCGTGGTCGTGGACACCGAGGGCGAGGGCGAGTCGAAGACCTTCACCTTCCGGGGTGAGGAGAAGTCGGCGCTGCCCGACGTCCCGCCGATCGAGCAGGCGGCCGGTGGCGGGCCGAACCTGAGCAAGGAGGCGTAGCCCTCCGGGCACGTCGGGAAAGGGGCTGCCCCGGGACTCCGGTCCCGGGGCAGCCCCTTTCGCGAGCCGTGTCACTGTGCGCGCGAGGCCGCCTCGGTGACCACTTCGGCGCCCGGGAAGAGCGGACGGAACTCGGACAGGGGGAAGGAGTGGCCGGGGCGTTCGAACAGGGTCACGCGGCGCACGCCCGGCAGCCGGGACGCGAGCGCCGCGAGATGTTCGGCGCCCTCCATACGGTCCACCGCCAGCACCTCGACACCCGGCAGCTCGGGCATGCGGCCGATGGAGGCCGGCGTCTCCCGGAGGAGCGCCGCGTGCAGATAGAGGCCGGTGAGCGCGGGCAGGGCGGCGACCTCCCGCCAGTCGTCCTCGGTCAGCTCCGTGGTCAGCGCGCCGAGGCCGAGCGTGCGCAGGGTCTTCCAGTGCCTCAGCCCGCGCAGCCCGGTCGAGCCCGTGCACTCGCCGCTCAGGTGGAGAAACCCCAGCGGGGCGTCGGTGGGCAGGGACTCGGTGAGAGCGGCGCCCGGCAGCTCCGTGAACAGGGAGAGCTGGGTCAGGGAGGCGAGGGACCGGATCCCTGACGGGTCGGTGCCGGGGCCGAGGACGAGGCTGGTCAGGGGGAGCCCCGCCAGCCGGTCCAGGCCGTGTGCGTTCGGGCAACGGTGGTACGACAGCCGTGTCAGCGAGGTGAAGCGGCGCAGGGGGGCCAGGTCTGTCAGCAGCGGGTTGTCGGTGACGGTCAGGTCGGTCACCACCGGGGGCTCGGGCACCCGGGCCGCGACGTCCTCGGCGGAGTACCGCCCTCTGATACTCAGCCCGTCCCAGGGGCGCATGCCGGCGAGCGCCGAGAACTGCTCGGGCGAGGTGCATTCGAGGAAGAGACCGGTCCGGTCCAGGTGGTCCAGGACCTCGGCCGCGTACTCCTCGGCGTCGAAGCGGTGCCAGGTGCCCACGAGCTGCCGCCGTACGCCGAGGTCGGGGTGGTTCCGGAAGCGGCGCAGGACGGCGAGCGCCCCTTCGGGTTCCTCCCGGCCCAGGAGGGAGGCGGTGACCGTGACGCCCCGCGCCTCCTCGTCCGACAGGCCCTCCGGCCCCGGCAGCAGCTCCAGCACCAGCGGGCCGGCCGCCGCCAGCTCCCGCGCGGCCTCGGTCGTACGGGGCGGGATCAGCTCGGCGGCCCGCTCCTCCACCTCCGCCCGTACCGCCGGGTCCAGCGCCGCGGCGTGCTCCAGGCAGGCCAGAGCCAGCAGCGTGAGCCGGGGATCGCCCCTGCCCAGCAGCTCCCTGAGCACGAGGACGCGTTCGCGGGGCCGGGCGTGGGCCACGGCCATGCGGATGACGTCCTCCCACTCGGTGTCCTCGGCGCGGCCGGTGAGGACACCGAGGTGGCCCTCCTCCACCGCGTACCGGGCCGCCAGGTAGTCCTGGAACGTGCGGTGGACGAAGTCCAGGACGCCCTCGGCCGGGCGGCGCAGTACGCCGCTGCGCAGCAGCAGGGTCCGCAGCACCGCGGCGGCGTCGCCCTGCCCGGGAACCGGTCCGAGGGCGGGCAGGGCCCGGTCCACGATGCCCTCGGCCGTCTCCAGCGCCATCTCCTGCCGGCCGCTGAGGACCAGGGCGTAGGCGATGCGCTGCAGCAGTTCGAGCCGGCTCTCCTCGCCCAGCTCCGGGCCGTCCACCGCGCCCATGCCCCGTTCCCGGTCCCGGCGGGCCAGGAGCATGGCCAGGGCCGCCTCGTACAGCTCCTTGCGGCCGGTGGGCAGATAGCCGCGGCGTTCGCGGTGCAGGGCGCAGACCAGGCCGCACATCAGCGGGTTGGTGACGAGGCGGGACAGATCGCGCTTGGTGCGCAGGGAGTCCAGCAGGGGCTGTTCGAACTCCGGCGCGCCGGCGGCCCGGTGCCAGCGGTGGACGAAGGTGGCGACCTCCGCCCGGCCCATCGGCGCGAGGGAGAGTTCCAGGAAGCCCTCCCGCGCCAGCCAGTCGGCGCGTACGGCGGTGGGGCGGGTGGTCAGCAGCCAGCGGTTGCCGGGGAAGGCGCCGAGGAGGCCGCGCAGCCAGTCCCGGGTCGCCCGGCGGTCGGCTTCCGGGATCTCGTCCAGGCCGTCGACCAGGACCAGCCCCCGGCCCGCGGTCAGGACGCGTTCCGCCCAGCCGTCGGGCGGCGTCAGCGGGCAGCCGACGGCGCTCAGGAACGCGGCCGGGGCGGGCAGCGGGCCGGTGCGGACCAGGGTGCGCAGGGGCAGGAGGAAGGGGACGCGGGTGCCCTCGCGTGCCGCGCTCACCGCGAGCCACTGGGCCAGGGTCGTCTTGCCGGAGCCCGCGTCGCCGCGCAGCAGCACCCTGGGCTCCCGCTCCAGCACCTCGTCGGCGGGCATGCGCGCGGTGCGGGCCCGCGGGTCCTCCCCGGGGACGGCGTCGGGGCCGGGAGCGGTGTCGGGGCCGGGGTCGGCGACGGCCTCCAGGGTCAGGTAGGCGACCTCCAGCGGCCACCTGTCCGGGGCGTCCCGCAGGTCGACGCCGTAGAGGGTGAGGTGGTCGTGGCGTTCGGCGACGTAGGGCAGGTACCGGCGCTCGAAGGCGGTGTCGCGGGCGTCCGGGCGGGGGACGCGGGTGATCAGCTCGTCGACCTTCTCGATCAGCTCCGCCTGGCCCCGGGCCTGCTCCACCAGCGTCCGGGCCACGAAGGCCGAGCGGCGGGTGAAGAACTCCAGGACGTGCAGGCAGGCCCACTCCGTCGCGGAGTCGAGGAAGTGGCGGGCGTCGGCGGACAGCCCGTCCCCGGCCCCGGGGGCCTGGCGGCGCAGCCGGTCGGCCAGGGCGCGGTGGCCGAGCCGGACGGCCTGCACGTCGTCCATGTCCAGGTCGCCGAGGGCGAGCAGCCGCGCGGCGAGGGCCTCGGCGACGGCGGTCTCCTCGTCGCGCGGGAAGGGCGGCTCGCCGGGGGAGCCGAGCGATTCCCCGACCAGCCGCCCCGCGAGCCTGCGCACCTCCTTCTCGCCGAGGGTGCGCTTCTCGCCCCGGAAGGACACCAGGTCCGTCAGCCGGACCGGCCGGTCGACCAGTCCGGCGCCGGGGCCGCCCGTCACGAACAGCTTCCGCACGAGGGGGCCGATCAGTGCCGACGCCAGTCTTCCGCCGAGCACCGTCGGTTCCATGCCCCACCCCCCGTGGTCGATCGTTCAGGGGAGTTTATCGAGCGTCAGGACAACTGCCCGTCGTAGTCCGGCAGTTTGAACGTCTTCTCGGCGTGGCCGCCCGACAGGTCGGTGGCGCTGTTGCCGATGTTCGCGATGATCGTGTAGCCCTTCGCCTCGATGGCGGCGCGCTGGGCGGTCTTGTAGTCGGCGACGTTCCTGAACAGGTCGGCGAGACCGCGGACATGGAGGCCGGAGACCCGGTAACCGACGTGCTCGAGGTTGTAGTCGGTCACCGAGGCGATGATGCCCGGGCGGGCGGTGACGAAGAACAGGGCGACACCGCGCTCCTGGGCGTACCGGGCGACCTCCAGGACCGGCTTGTTGGCCGGCTGGGGGTAGCTGAAGCCGAAGTCCGTCTCCAGGGCGGTGTTGTCGACGTCGAGGACGATCGCCTGCTTCTCGCCGGGCCTGGGGGCGGCGATGCGCTGCTTGAGATACGGCAGGGCCTGGTCCATCACGGCCTGGCAGTCCTTCTGCCAGGTGGCGTAGTCGACGTCCGCCGCGGCCCGCGCGGTGCTCACGGCCTGCGCGGTGCTCACGGCCTGCGCGGTGTTCGTGACCTGCGCGGTGTTCGTGACCTGCGCGGTGTCCGCGGCCGCCGCCGCCTCGGCGGGGGCCGCCAGGGCGACGAGGGCGGCCGCGGAGACGGCGGTCACCGAGGCGCGGCGCGACCAGGAGCGTCTGCTGCTCATGTGGGGGTCCTCTCACGTCCTGCTGCTGCGAACATGTCGTGTGCATGCTTGTGGGTGAGGGTGGCGCGAGGGCAACCGTAGGGTTACCGGACGGTAGGCCAGCAGAGGCGTGCGTCACACCGCCACGAGTCCCTGACGGTTCGTCACCAGCCTGATGCGCTCCGGACGGTCGGGTCGCGCGGACGCCGGACCGGCGTAGTCCCCGTCACATTCGGGAGCTTTTCGATCTCTCTGTCCGGTGAGATGACGCACAGGCGATTTGTCCGTTACTACCGGGAATAGTGGGTGGCCGGGCGAGGGAGAGGTGAGCTCTTCGCCTGCGACTTCACGGCTTACTGTGCCTATGTGGGTGGATTTGCGGGCGATGAGACTTCTGTCGTGAAGTTGAAACTTGTGAGGAAATACTAGGGCGAGTCGTAGAAGAGGCGTTTGAGCGGGTCCGTCCCCCGGGGTTACCAAGGGATGGCCCATCCGGCGACCGACTGTGCGCCGGGTGTCTTCGTGTCCCCGTCCTCATGAGGTTCAGATGTCCCAGCGCGTCACGTCCCGTTCTTCCCGTACGTCCCTGCTCCGCACCCGGGCTGCCGTACTGGCCGCCGGCCTGGGGGCTTCGGCCGTACTGGGGGCCGGGGTCGCGGTCGCCGTCGACACCGCGGCGGTCTCCGGCCTCGCCACCGCCGTCGAGGCCACGGCGGCCCCCGGCGTCGCGGCGGCCGTCCAGGAGCAGGCCACCGCCCAGGCCGAGGCCGCCGAGGCCGCGAAGGCGGCGCAGGCCGCGAAGGCGGCACAGGCGGTGAAGGCCGCGAAGGCCGCCACGACGGTGAAGAAGGCGGTTGCGGTGAAGGCCGCCGCGCAGGCCGCCTCCTGGGTGGACCCGGTGAAGAACTACCGTCTCTCCGCCGGCTTCGCCCAGTCCGGCGCCATGTGGCAGTCCACCCACAGCGGCCAGGACTTCGCCGTGCCGACCGGCACCAGCGTCGTCGCCGCGCACGGCGGCACCGTCGTCAAGGCCGGCCCCAACGGCGCCGGTGACGGTCCCGCGTACGGCAACGCCGTCGTCATCAAGCACGGCAACGGCACGTACTCCCAGTACGCCCACCTGTCGCGGATCGACGTGAAGGTCGGTCAGGTCGTCGCCACCGGCCAGCACATAGCCCGGTCCGGCAACACCGGCAACTCCAGCGGTCCGCACCTGCACTTCGAGATCCGCACGACCGCGAACTACGGCTCGGCCGTCGACCCGGTCGCCTTCCTGCGCGCCAGGGGCGTCACGGTCTGACGGCGGGCGGCTCCCCGCGGCCGGCCCCGCTCAGCCGCCCCGGTGCGCCTGCGCGACCAGGTCGACCGCGACCTCCAGAACGGCCTTGCGCCTGGCCTCGGGATCGGCGCCGAGGTCGTGGAGGGCGAACATCCCGGCGTGCAGCGTGAAGAGGGCGCTGACGCAGCGGACCTGGTCGACCAGGTCGGCCTCCGGGTCGACCAGGATGTCCCGCAGGCCGAGCGCGCGGTTCTTGAACATCTCGCCGATGCGCAGTTCGCGCACGGTCGCCTGGTTGTCGTGCATGAAGCGGAACAGCGGGGCCGCGCCCGCCAGCACGTCGCTGTAGCGGCGGACGACCTCCTGCCTCGTCTCCAGGGTCGGGGGCTGCGCGCGGCCCCACTCGACCAGGTCCTCGATCGGCCGGGAGAGATCCTCGAAGATGCTGACGAGGATCTCTTCCTTCGTCTTGAAGTGGTAGTACAGGGCGGCCTTGGTGACCTGCAGGCGCTCGGCGATCTCGCGCAGCGAGGTCTTCTCGTAGCCCTGCTCCGCGAACAGTTCGAGCGCCACGTCCTGGATGCGCTGGCGGGTGTCCCCGCGACGCCGCTGTCTGGTGCCGTCCATCGTGCCGCCCATCCTCCTACGCCGCGCCCCTCCCCGAAAACTTACTTGACGCCCGGCTAGTTGCGCGTCTACCTTCCCGAGTGTAGCCACTAGCCGGTCGACAAGTAAGTAGCGTGACCTGGGGGAGCGGGAGCGATGACGGAGACGACGGCGGCCGCGGCGGCCGAAGCGGGGGCGGAGAAACAGGGAAAGCAGCCGAGGAGCGTGCGGGTCGTCCTGCTCGCCCTGATGATCGCGATGATGCTCGCGATGCTCGACAACATGATCATCGGCACCGCGATGCCGACGATCGTCGGCGAACTGGGCGGTCTGGAGCACCTGTCGTGGGTGGTGACCTCCTACACCCTGGCGACCGCGGCCTCCACCCCGATCTGGGGCAAGCTCGGCGACCTGTTCGGGCGCAAGGGCTCGTTCCTGGCGTCGATCGTGATCTTCCTGATCGGCTCGGCGCTCAGCGGCATGGCCCAGGACATGGGCCAGCTCATCGGCTTCCGGGCGGTGCAGGGCCTCGGCGCGGGCGGTCTGATGGTCGGGGTCATGGCGATCATCGGCGATCTGATCCCGCCCCGGGAGCGCGGCCGGTACCAGGGCATGATGGCCGCCGTCATGGCGCTGGCGATGATCGGCGGCCCGCTGGTCGGCGGCACCATCACCGACAACTGGGGCTGGCGCTGGGCGTTCTACATCAACCTGCCGCTCGGCGCGGTCGCGCTGGCCGCCGTCGGCGCCGTCCTGCACCTGCCGAAGAAGCGGACCGAGGCGCGGATCGACTACCTGGGCGCCGTGCTGCTGACCGTCGGCATCACCGCGATCGTGCTCGTCACCACCTGGGGCGGCACAGAGTACGCCTGGACCTCCGTACGGATCATGGAGCTTATCGGCATCGGGACGGCCGCGCTCGTCGGGTTCGTGTTCTGGCAGGCCAGGGCCGCCGAGCCGATCCTGCCGCTGCACATCTTCCGCAGCCGCAACTTCACCCTGATGTCCGTGATCGGCTTCCTCACCGGTTTCGTGATGTTCGGCGCCACGCTCTTCCTGCCGCTGTACCAGCAGGCGGTGCAGGGCGCCTCCGCGACCAACTCCGGGCTGCTGCTCCTGCCGATGCTCGGCGCGATGCTCGTCACCTCGATGATCGCGGGGCGGGTGACCACGAGCACCGGCCGGTACAAGGTCTTCCCCATCGCCGGCGGCGCACTGATGATCGCCGGGCTGTACCTGCTGTCGCTGATGGACACGGGCACCTCGCGGTTCACGTCCGGCGTGTACATGGCCGTGCTCGGCCTCGGCATGGGCTGCCTGATGCAGATCACCATGCTGGTCGCGCAGAACAGCGTGGAGACGAAGGACATGGGCGTCGCGTCCTCCTCCACCACCCTCTTCCGCACGCTCGGCTCCTCCTTCGGCGTGGCGATCATGGGCGCGCTGTTCAACCACCGCGTCCAGGACGTCATGGCCGAGCGGGCCGGGGCGCTGGGCTCGAAGGTGACCGAGCGGTCCGCGCAGCTGGACGCGGCGAGCCTGGCCGAGCTGCCGGCGGCGGCGCGGGAGGCGTACCAGTACGCGGTGTCCGCCGGCGTCCACGGGGCGTTCCTGCTGGGCGCCGCGGTGTCGGTGCCGGCGCTGGCGGCGGCGGTGTTCGTGAAGGAGACGCCGCTGAAGGGCGCGGGGCCGGCGGGGAAGGACCCGGCGGACACCGGTACGGCGGCGAAGGCGCCGGTGGCCGAGGCCGTCTGAGCCCGCCGGCCGGCCGTCCCGCCGGCCGGCGGCACCCGAGGGGAACGCCGCCGGGAGTGCCCGCGGGGATGCCGCCGGAACGCCACCGGGAGTGCCGTCGGGAAAGCCGCCGGGACGTCACGGGGAACGCTGCGGGGAGAGCCCGGGACGTCACCGGGAGCGCCGCAAGGAGGGCCGCCGGGGGCCCCGCTCCTCCGGCACCGGCAGCACCGGATAGCTGCCGGTGTTCGTCGGCGCGTGCTCCGGCAGCCACAGCACCGCGACGGCGCCCTCGGCCGGCCCCCGCGCCGGCGCCCCCGGCGGCCGCACGTTGCGGAACGTCAGGCGGGCGCCCAGCACCCGCGCCTGCCCGGCCGCGATGGTCAGGCCCAGGCCGTGGCCGTGGCCGGAGCGGTCCTCGCTGCCGGTGCGGAAGCGGCTCGGGCCCTCCGCGAGCAGGTCCTCGGGGAAACCGGGGCCGTGGTCGCGGACCCGGACGACCCGGCCCTCGACGGTGACCCGGACGGGCGGCCTGCCGTGTCGGGCGGCGTTGGCGAGCAGGTTGAACAGCACGCGCTCCAGGCGGCGCGGATCGGTCGTCACCTCCGACTCGTGCACCACCCGCACCTCCGCGTCCGGGTCCTTGGCCGCGACCCGCCGGGCGACGAACTCGCCGAGCATGATGTCCTGCAGCTCGGCCCGCTCCGAGGCCCCGTCGAGCCGGGCCACCTCCAGCACGTCCTCCACCAGCGTGCGCATCGCCTTGGCCCGGTCCAGCACCAGTTCCGTCGGCCGTCCCGGCGGCAGCAGTTCGGCCGCGGTCAGCAGCCCGGTCACCGGGGTGCGCAGCTCGTGCGCGATGTCGGCGGTGACCCGCCGCTCGGCCTCCAGCCGCTGCCGCAGCGCGTCCGCCATCGCGTCGACCGCGCTGGCCAGGTCGTCGGTCTCGTCCCGCACGACACCGCCGATGGCCTCCCGCACCCGTACGTCCGTCTCGCCCTTCGCGACCCGGTTCGCCGCGGCCGCCGCCTTGCGCAGCCGGCGCGACAGCTGCCCGCCGACGAGCACGCCGAGCGCGCTGCCGCCGAACACGACCGCGGTGGAGCCGATCACCAGGACCTGGTCGAGGTCCTCCAGGATGCCCGAGCTGCGGTCGGTGAACCCGGTGCGCAGGGACAGCACGTGCCCGTCCGTCAGCGGCACCGCCGCCCATATGTCCGGCGCGCCGCCCGGCGGGTCGGCCACGTACGTCGCCCGCCGCCCCTGCGCGACCTTCCGGCGCAGCTCCTGCGGCAGATCGGGGTCGTCGATCCGCGTGTCGGGGAAGTTCGCCCGCCCGGACAGCTCGTAGTTCCGCTGGGCGATCGTGATGCGCTCGTCGGCGAGGTCGCGGGCGCTGTCCAGCATCGACACCCGGGCCGCGTTGTGCACCACCAGGCTCAGCACGATCGCGACCAGCGCCCCCACCAGGGCGATGGCCGCGCTGAGCTTCCACCTCAGGCCCGTGCGGATGCCCGCGCGCTCCCTCCACGGGACGAGCGGGCGTCGCAGGCAGCCTCGCGCCACCGCGCTCAGGCCTTCAGCTTGTAGCCGAAGCCGCGGACCGTCTCGATGCGGTCCTGGCCGATCTTCGTCCGCAGCCGCTGCACATGGACGTCGACGACCCGGGTGTCACCGCCCCAGCCGTAGTCCCACACGCGTTCGAGCAGCTTGTCGCGGGACAGGACCGTGCCCGGCGCCGCGGAGAACTCCAGCAGCAGCCGCATCTCGGTCGGGGTGAGCGCCACCGGCCGCCCGGCCCGGCGCACCTCCATGCCGTCCGTGTCGACCTCCAGGTCGCCGAAGGCCAGCACGCCGCCGGTGGCGGGGGCGGACCGGTCCTCGCCCTGGGCGCCGCTCGCGTGGCCGAAGCGGCGCAGCACCGCGCGGATCCGGGCGACCAGGACGGCCCCGTCGAACGGCTTGGTCACGTAGTCGTCGGCGCCCGCCTCCAGGCCCAGCACCACGTCGATGGAGTCGGCCCGCGCCGACAGCATGATCACCGGAACGGTGGACTCGTCCCGGATGCGCCGGCACAGGCTGACGCCGTCGAGGCCGGGCACCATGACGTCCAGCAGCGCGATGTCGGGGCGGTCGGCCCGGAACGCCTCCAGGCCCGACAGCCCGTCGGGCATCGCGGTGACGGCGAAGCCGTTCCGCTCCAGGGCGAGCTGGGTCGCCTCGCGGATGACGTCGTCGTCCTCGACGAACAGGACGTGGGTCTGGTCTGCCATCCCGGTGCTCTCAGTCCTCGTGCGGTCTCGTGCGGTTGCGTGCGGTTCGGGTGGGCGGTGGTCCCCCTTGAGCGGACGCGGGAAGCGTGTGCCGGGTTCACCGGGGTCCCGGACCGGTCCGCGCGGCCCCTCAGCCGCCGGGGGCCGGCGTGGGCCCCCCGCCGGTGACCTTGCCGTAGTCGTTGTGCGTGCGGAACTTCTCGGCGAACCGGTCCGAGGTCCAGCGGTAGGTGATCACGTTCTCGCCGGACGGACTCGACACCGGGTCGCCCTTCTCGTAGACCTGCTTGGTCACCACCAGGTCGCCGCGGTCGATCTCCGCGTAGACCGGCGGCTCCTCGGCCCTGAACACGCTCGCGTAGGAGCCGTTCTCCCCGCGGTACACGTACGACCCGACACCCACCGCGTCACCGCAGGTCAGCACGTTGACGACGACGTCGTCGGCCGGGCCGCCGGTCAGGTTCCCGTACGACACGTCGACGGGGTACTCGTCGGCGACGCACGGCTTCAGGTCCCGTTTGACCTCCGCCGAGACCGCCGGGTCGTCCTTGACCAGCCGGACCGCGTCCACCCGCTCCGGGGTCCCGGCGGGGGAGTCCGGCGCGGCGCCGGAGGAGGGGGCGGCGCCGGTCGCCGAGGCGGCGCGCGCCGGGCCCTCGTCGCGGGCGCCGGTGCCGCCGGCGGCGCAGGCGGAGGCGAACAGGGCGAGGGCGGCGAGCGCGGCCGTCCCCGTGGCCGCCGCCGGACGGATGCCCCGGGCCCGGGCGGGCCCCGCGCCGGTCAGGCCGCGCAACGCTCCCGCTCCTCACGCTCCGGCGCGCGTGCGTCCAGATCGCGGGCCTGGAGCTCCTCGCGGAGCCGGGCGAGCGCCCGATGCAGCGTACTCTTGACCGTTCCGGCCGACATGCCGAGGGCGGCGGCCGTCTCCTCCGTGGACATCTGCTCCCAGTGTCGCAGCACGACGACGCTGCGCTGCTTCGGGGCGAGCACCTGCAGCACGTCCATCAGCAGCGCGCGGTCCGCGTGCTGCTCGGTGGAGTCCGCCACGGACGCGTCCGGGAGCTGCTCGGTCGGGACCTCCTCCAGCTTCCGGGCCCGCCACCACTCCGTCCGCGTGTTGATCATGACCCGGCGCAGATAGGCGTCGGCCAGCCGCTTGTCGGCGATGTCCTCCCAGTGGCCGTACGTCCGCGCCAGCGCGGTCTGCAGCAGGTCCTGGGCGTCGACCGGGTCCGGGACCAGCCGGCGGGCGCTGCGCAGCAGCGCGTCCTGCCGGGTGCGGACGTACTCCTCGAACGCGAGCACCTCACCCTGCGCCATGACCAACCGCCTCCGTTCCCCGTCTTCCTCGGCCGCCCGCTCAGCCGGGCACGGAAAGGAAACTACGGAGGCGTTGTCACGGCGCTGTCCGAAGCAGCCTGCGGCCGGCGCTCAGCTGTCCGTCGGTTGTGTAACGGGCAGCGGAACGAAGGAGGGCGGCGGCCCGATGGATGACCGTACGGGGTGATTTGTCGATGCTGGGGTGTCGTCGCGGACACCCGTGCGGCGGTGCGCTTCCCGTGCGGCGACCGCGCGTCAGGTCAGCGGCAGCCGGTACAGCCCGCCCGGCAGCGGCTCGACCAGACCGTCGGCGACGAGGCCGTCCAGGGCGCGGGCGCGCTGCACCGGCTCGTGCCACACCCGGTCCAGGGCGGTCTGCGGCACCGGCCCGTGCGCCTCCCGCAGCACGGCGAGGAGCCGGCCGCGCACCTGGCGGTCCGTGCCCGCGTACGTCTGGCCGCGGCGCGGCGGCCCCTGGTGCTCCGGCTTGCCCGCCAGCCGCCAGGCGCACTGCGCGGCGATCGGGCAGCGGTGGCACGCCTCGTTCTTCGCCGTGCACACCAGCGCGCCCAGCTCCATCGAGGCGGCGGCCCAGCGCGCGGCGGTCTTCTCGTCGTCCGGCAGCAGCGCGCGGGCGAGCCTGCGCTCGGCGGCGGTGGTGGCGTTCGGCGGGTACTGCACACCGGTGACCGCGCGGGCGAACACCCGGCGGACGTTGGTGTCGAGCACCGGGTGCCGCCGCCCGTAGGCGAAGGAGGCGACGGCCGCGGCCGTGTACTCGCCGATGCCGGGCAGCGCGAGCAGCTGGGCGTGGTCGGACGGCACGTCGCCGCCGTGCCGCTCCGTTATGGCGGCGGCCGCGCCGTGCAGGCGCAGGGCGCGGCGCGGGTAGCCGAGTCGGCCCCAGGCGCGCACGGCCTCGCCGGGGGACTCCGCGGCCAGGTCGGCGGGGCGGGGCCAGCGGGCCATCCACTGCTCGTAGACGGGCAGGACGCGGCTGACCGGGGTCTGCTGGAGCATGAACTCGCTGACCATCACCCCCCAGGGGCCGGCCTCGGGACGCCGCCACGGCAGGTCGCGGGCGTTCTCGTCGAACCAGTCGATGACGGGGGCGTGCAGCGGCGCTCCGGGCGACGGCTCGGGCGCGGTGTCGGCGGTACCGGTGTGCGGGGGCTTCGTGGGAGCAGTCATGGCCTTTCGATCCTGCCATGCCGACCCGCCTCGGCGGGGGAACCGCCACCCCAGGAGACTAGGGGCATCTGCCGATCGGCGGCGGCGCCGCCCCGCCGCCCGCTTGCAGCGCGGGCCGGTGGATTCCTCTCGCATCCGGCGCGGCGCGCTGCGGGACTGCCTGCTCCGGGCGGCCCTCGCGCTCACCGCCGACCGGCTCGGGCTGAACGAGCCGCGCCCCGCCCGGCAGCAGCCGGCCGGGCCGGGGGTGCCCGCCGCGGCGGTGGCCGGCGCCCGGCGGTGACCGCCGTCGGCGGCGCCTTCGCGCCCCGCGCCCCGTCGGCCCCCACACCCGTGCCCGCCGCCGCGCCGCCGGCGGCATCGGCGTCGCCGCCTGCGCGGGGACCGTCCTGACCGGCGCGCGGTCTTCGCCTGGTACGCCTGCCGGGAGACGCACGCGGTGCTGGCGTCCGCCGCGTACACCGGGCTGAGCCCGGGCGTCCCGGCCGGCGAGGTCGCGCGGGCGCTGCCGGACCGGGCCGTCGCCGACCCGCCCACGGGACGCGCGCCCGCGCCTCCCGAGGACGCCGGCTGCCGCTCCTACCGCGCCGGCGGCGAACTCCTCGCCTCCGTCGACCACTTCAGGTTCTGCTTCGACCGGGGGCGGCTCGTCGCCAAGGGCGCGATCCCGCGCGTCGGCCCCACCGGCGAAGGACACGAGGAACACGAGGAGTTCGCACAGTGATCGCAGTCCTGCCGGCCCGCGCGCTCGGCGGCGGCGCCGCCGGGTTCCTGCCCAAGTCCGGCGACCCGTACGGACTCGTCGCGAACGCGCGGGCGCCGCGGTGGCGGGGGGGCCCCCCCCCCCGGGGGGGGGGGGCGGCCGGGCGCGGCCCCCCCCCCCCGCCCCCCCGCCGGGGGGGGGGGGGGGGGCGGCCCCCGCCGCGGGGGGCGGGGGGGGGGGCGGGGCGG
>NZ_JBITFM010000017.1:0-19740 GCF_044456065.1 Streptomyces sp. NPDC051041 | reverse complement strand
CGTTCGCCGCCACCAGGCGGTGGCGGCGAACGGCGCGACGAAGACCGTCGACACGGCCTCCGTGCCGGTTGCGGCGGTGCGCCGCGCCCATGCCGGAGCGTCATGGGCGAGGTCCGTGACGGCGCGGTGGAGCGCGGTGTCGCCGAAGTCCGTTGTCACGGGCCGTAGTCGGCGGACCGTCACCGTCACATGCTGCGATCGTCATGCGCCGCACCTGACGAAAGTCCGGGGTACGCGGCCGGTTTCCGGGATGATGATCCGGAAAAGTTGTGGCTCCTGACGGCGGGTGGCACAGGCGAACGCGCCGATCTCTCGTACAGTTTGCGCCGTGGGATCTCTGCGCAATCCGGTCGGGCCGCTTCCCTCCTCCATCTACTGGCGACGGAGGGCCGTACTGCTGTCTGTGATCGCTCTGTTGGCGCTGCTGATCACGTGGATCGTGACCTCGGGCGGCGGGGGCGGCGGAGACCACGACAACGGTGCCAACGGCAAGAATCCCGCGCCCTCGATCACCCCCGGACCGTCGGGTTCGGGGCCGGCGATCAGCCAGGCGCCGGGCGGCCGGGACGAGTCCGGCTCGGGGGGCTCCGGCGGGTCCGGCTCGGGCTCCGGCGGGTCCGGCGACGGGTCGGGTTCCGGATCCGGTGACGGGTCGGACGGCGACGGGTCCGGGGCGGGCTCCGGGGCCGGGGACTCCGGTGCCGCGGACGGCTCGGGCGGCGGCACGGGCGGGGCCGGCGGCAGCGCCGGCGGGGACGTCGAGGGCGGCGGCTCGGGCGGCGTCGGCGCGGGCGACGCGCTGCCGGCCGGTTCCTCGCTGCCCGACTGCACCGCGAGCGCCGTCAAGTTGAGCCTGCGCAGCGTCCGCAACACCTACGAGCCCGGGCGGACGCCGGCCTTCGAACTGACCGCGCGGAACATCTCCGGCAGCGACTGCAAGGTCGATCTCGGCCCGAAGAACACGGTGGTGACGATCACTCAGGCCGGCAGCGACGACGAGTTCTGGTCGTCGGCCGACTGCCCCAAGGGCTCCGGGAGCCTGCTGTTCCGGGTGCCGGCGGACAGCGGCATCACGTACACCGTGAAGTGGGACCGCAAGCCGAGCGCCCCGCGGTGCGCGACGCCCGCGGCGGGATCGGCCCGTGCGGGGACGTACCTGGTGGAGGCGAAGGCTCCGGGATTCGCGAAGGTGCAGACGTCGTTCGTGCTGGAGAAGGACTAGCCCGCCGGGCGAGGGGGCCGGGGCCGCGGCGCGTCGGGTGCGTGCTCCGGGCGTGCCGGGCTCCTGGCCCCGTACGGGGCGTCCCCGGATCGGGCCCGGTGCGGCGCGCGCGGGCACGGCGCCGCGGGGCGGGGAGGCGACGGCAGGGCCTAGACGTACCGCTCCAGGATCGAGCTCTCCGCCAGCCTCGACAGCCCTTCCCGTACGCTCCGCGCACGCGCCTCGCCGACGCCGTCCACCGTCTGGAGGTCGTCCACGCTGGCGGCGAGGAGCTTCTGCAGGCCGCCGAAGTGCTCCACCAGGCGGTCGATGATCGCGCCCGGCAGCCTCGGCACCTTGGCCAGGAGGCGGAAACCGCGCGGCGAGACCGCCGAGTCGAGGGTCTCGGGGGAGCCGGTGTAACCCAAGGCGCGGGCGACCGTCGACAGTTCGAGCAGTTCGGCGTGGGAGAGCTTGTCCAGCTCGGCGAGGGCCTCCTCGACCGTGCGGGAGCGCTTGGCGGTCGGCTCGGGCACGTAGTCCCGGACCACCAGTTCGCGCTCGGGCTCCACACCGGCGATCAACTCGTCCAGCTGGAGGGCGAGGAGCCGGCCGTCCGTGCCCAGCTCCACCACGTACTCGGCGATCTCGGTGGCGATGCGGCGCACCATCTCCAGGCGCTGGGCCACCGCCGAGACGTCCCGGACCGTCACCAGGTCCTCGATCTCCAGCGCCGACAGCGTGCCCGCGACCTCGTCGAGACGGAGCTTGTAGCGCTCCAGGGTCGCCAGGGCCTGGTTGGCGCGGGACAGGATCGCCGCCGAGTCCTCCAGCACCCGGCGCTGACCGTCCACGTACAGCGCGATCAGCCGCATCGACTGGGAGACCGAGACGACCGGGAAGCCGACCTGCTTGCTGACCCGGTCCGCCGTGCGGTGCCGGGTGCCCGTCTCCTCCGTGGGGATCGTCGCGTCGGGCACGAACTGCACGCCCGCCCGCAGGATCTTCGACAGGTCCGAGGAGAGCACGATGCCGCCGTCGAGCTTGCACAGCTCGCGCAGCCGGGTCGCGGTGAACTCGACGTCCAGCACGAAGCCGCCGGTGCACATCGCCTCGACGGTCTTGTCGGAGCCGAGCACGATCAGACCGCCGGTGTTGCCGCGGAGCACGCGCTCCAAGCCGTCACGCAGGGGCGTGCCGGGTGCCACGGCGCTCAGCGAGGCGCGCATCAGGCCATCGGAACCGGCACTCCCACCGGACTTTCCGGGAGCTGCTGCCCGGTCGTTGGCTGCCACTGCACTCCTCCGGTCGCAGGTTCTGGGGCGCTCCCGTTTCGCACACTCGGTCGTACGGACGGGCGAGACCAGGGCAAAGTCTACCGGCGGTCCTCGTCCTCCCGTGGGGCCTCTCGGCGACGGGAGCGCGGAAGGACCCGGAGCGCGTCCCCTATGTCCGCGACTTCCAGGACCTTCATGCCCGGCGGGATCCTGCCCGGATCGCCCGGTACCAGGGCGTGCGTGAAACCGAGGCGGTGCGCCTCCGCGAGCCGGCGCTGCACGCCCGTGACCCGCCTCACCTCGCCCGCGAGGCCGACCTCGCCGATGGCGACGAGGTTCTTGGGCAGCGGGGTGTCGCTGGCCGCGCTCGCCAGCGCGAGGGCGACGGCGAGGTCGGCGGCGGGCTCGGACAGCTTCACCCCGCCGACCGTGGCGGAGTAGATGTCCCGCTTGCCCAGGGCGCTGATCCGGCCGCGCTGCTCCAGGACGGCCAGCATCATCGAGACGCGGGAGGTCTCCAGGCCGGAGGTGGTGCGGCGCGGAGAGGGGATCTGCGAGTCGACCGTGAGGGCCTGCACCTCGGCGACCAGCGGGCGGCGGCCCTCCAGGGTGACGGTCAGGCAGGTGCCGGGGACCGGCTCGGCGCGGCGGGTCAGGAAGAGCCCGCTCGGGTCGGCGAGGCCGGTGATGCCCTCGTCGTGCAGTTCGAAGCAGCCGACCTCGTCGGTGGCGCCGTAGCGGTTCTTGACGCCGCGTACGAGCCTGAGGCGCGCGTGCCGGTCGCCCTCGAAGTGCAGGACCACGTCCACGAGGTGCTCCAGCAGGCGGGGGCCGGCGATCGCGCCGTCCTTGGTGACGTGGCCCACGAGGAGGGTGGACATGCCGCGCTCCTTGGAGGCCCGGATCAGCGCGCCCGCCACCTCCCGCACCTGCGCCATGCCGCCGGGCGCGCCGTCGATCTCCGGGGACGCCACCGTCTGCACGGAGTCGAGGACGAGCAGCGACGGCTTCACCGCGTCCAGGTGGCCGAGCACCGCCGACAGGTCCGTCTCGGCGGCGAGGTACAGGTGGTCGTCGAGGGCGTTGATGCGGTCGGCGCGCAGCCGGACCTGGCTCGCGGACTCCTCGCCGGTGATGTACAGCGTGGGGTGTTCCGCGCCGGCCGACTTGGCGGCCACGTCGAGCAGCAGCGTGGACTTGCCCACGCCGGGCTCGCCCGCGACGAGGACGACCGCGCCGGGCACCAGCCCGCCGCCGAGCACCCGGTCCAGCTCGGGCACGCCGGTGGAGCGCGCGGTGGCCTGGCGGCCGTCGACCTGGGCGATGGGCACGGCGGAGGTGGTGACGCGCCCCGGCGCCGTCGTACGGACCGCGGGCGTGCCGTACTCCTCGATCGTGCCCCACGCCTGGCATTCGGGGCAGCGGCCGAGCCACTTGGCCGTCTGCCAGCCGCACTCCGTGCAGCGGTAGGAGGGCCGGTCCTTGGCGGTCTTCGTACGGGCAGCCATGCACGAACCGTAACCGGAGGCACTGACAACCGGGGCGCGGGCGCCGGGGCCGCGGAGCGGCCCCCGCCCCCACCGCCTCGGAACGAATCATTCCTGTCCTCTTATGAGGGATCGTTTCACCCGTATGGATTAAAAGTGCCGAGCGGGGGAGAAAGGGACTCCCCCGGCCCCCTACGGTCACCGGGTGATGAGCAGCATTCCGGAGACCCCGACCCGCAGGACCGGCGCACACCGGACGCACCGGGAGGCCCGTGACCGGATGGCGGCGCGCACGCTGGCGCGGCGGCCGCCCGAGCACTACGAGCCGTATCTGGACGGCCTGTTCACCTACTGCCTGTCCGTGCTGTGCGACCACGACGCCGCCGTCGCCGCCCTGGGCGACGTCCTCGCCCTCGTCGAGCGCCGCGCGCGGCACGTCCCCCAGGCCGCCGGGGACCGCAGGGCCTGGCTGTACGCGCTGGCCCGCTGGGCGTGCCGACGCGAGCTGGCCGGGGCCGGGCGGAACCGCCGGGCCGGCCACGCGGCGGGCCACCGGGACACCGGCCGGCGGCGCGCCGCGCGGACCGCCGCCCCGCCCGCCCCCGGGGAGCCCGGGGAGCCCGGGAAATCCGAAGAGGTCCGGGAGCTGCGCCGCCGCGAGCTGGCCCTGCTGGCCTGGCCGGAGGCCGCCGGCACCACCCCCGAGCAGCGCGAGGCGCTGGAACTCGCGGTGCGCCACCACCTGGCCGTCCACGAGATCGCCGCCGTCCTCGGCCTGGACCCGGCCGCCGCGCGGGAACTGCTCGCCTCCGCCGCCTGCGAGGTCGAGCGCACCCGCGCCGCCCTCGCCGTCGTCGAGGCCGGCGGCTGCCCGAGCGTGACCGCCCTCACCGGCGACGACCGGCTCGTGCTCAGCGCGGCCCTGCGCCGCGAGCTGGTCCGGCACGTCGACGACTGCCCGCGCTGCCGCCGCACCGCCGGGCGCGCGATCCCCGGCCGCTGGCCCGGCACCACCGTCACCCCCGCCGAGCTGCCCGTGCTGCCGGCGCCCCGCGCGGCCGTGCACGCCGCGATGAGCCACCACCCGCGCGCCCGGGGCGCGGCCCCCCGCTTCGACCGGCGCGGCTTCCCGATGGACCCCAAGGACCACGCGGCCCGCAGGGACCGGCTGCGCGCGCGTGCCGTCACGACGACCGTCGTCGCCACTGTCGTGGCGGCCCCCGCCCTCGCCCTGTGGGTCGCCCACCGGGGCGCCCCGGCGGGCGAGGAGGACCGCCCGGCCAGCGCGGCCGAGGCCCACGGCCCCGAGGGCGCGGACGGCGAGGAGGCCCGCGGCCACGAGAACGCCGGCGACGCCGGCGCCAGGTCCAGCCGCTTCGGCACGGACCGTACGAGCGGCGTCTCGGTGGAGGTCCTCGGCGCCGCCGGCGCCGGACGCAAGGACGCCGGGCGCCTCTCCGTCACGGCCGGCCACCGCGGCGACACCACGCTGATCACCCTGACCGCAGCCGGCTCCGCGCCGGTGCGCTGGTCCGCGTCCACGACGGCCCCCTGGCTCTACCTGAGCCGGTCGGCGGGGACGCTCCGCCCCGGCGAGTCGTCGACGATCAAGGTGTACGTGGACCAGCTGCGGGAGCCGTCCGGGCGCTGGAGCGCGCGGGTGGCCGTCTCGCCCGCCGGCGCCGTCGTCTCCATCGAGGGCTACGGCACCGCGCCCGCCCCCGCCCGCCCGGACCCCGGCAGCCCCGGCCTGCCGCCCCCGCCCGTCCCGCGCCCGGACCCGACGCCCCCGGCGCCCGCCGAACCCACGCCGAGCAGCCCGCCCTCGACATCCGCACCGGACCCCACGCCCACCGGCCCGTCCCCGTCCGCGCCGGCCGACCCGGCCCCGCCGCCGGGCGGCAGCGGCGAACCGAGCCCGGCCGCGCCCTGAGCCCGGCCGTCGCCTTCCCGCCCGCCCCGCGACGCCGTGTCCGCGCGCCCGCCGCGCCGGGCCCCGATCCGGGGACGTCCGGTACGGGGCCCGGCACGCCGGGAGCACGCGCCCGGCACCGCGCGGCCCGCCCGCCGGCCGGACGCCGGCCGGACGACGGGACGTGACGACCGGGCCGGGAACCCGTTCGCGGCGCTCAGTCCGACGGCCCGGCCGGATCCGCCGGATGCGGCGCCAGCAGCGGCAGCCGTGCGGCCAGCCGCTCCTCGCACAGTTCGACCAGGCGGTCGTAGCCCGCCTTGCCCATCAGCTCCGTCAGCTCCGCCCGGTAGGAGACGTACACCGGCTCGCCCGCGCCGTGCGCCGAGGTCGCCGACGTGCACCACCAGTGCAGGTCGTGGCCGCCCGGCCCCCAGCCGCGGCGGTCGTACTCACCGATCGACACCTGCAGCACGCGGGTGTCGTCGGGCCGGTCGATCCACTCGAAGGTCCGCCGGATCGGCAGCTGCCAGCACACGTCCGGCTTGGTCTCCAGCGGCTCCCGGCCCTCCCGCAGGGCCAGGATGTGCAGCGAGCAGCCCGCGCCGCCGGAGAAGCCGGGCCGGTTCTGGAAGATGCACGAGCCCTGGTACGGGCGGGTCTGCCGGGAGCCGTCCTCGTCCTCGGACACCCAGCCGTTGCGCAGGCCCTCGTCCCGGTGCTGCCAGATGTCCGGCGTGAGCCGCGCCACGTGCGCGGCGACCCGCTTCTCGTCGTCCTCGTCGGAGAAGTGGGCGCCCAGGGTGCAGCAGCCGTCGTCCGCGCGGCCGGCCTGGATGCCCTGGCAGCCGCTGCCGAAGATGCAGTTCCAGCGAGAGGTCAGCCAGGTCAGGTCGCAGCGGAAGACCTGTTCCTCGTCGGCCGGGTCGGGGAACTCCACCCACGCGCGCGCGAAGTCGAGCCCCTTCTCGTCGTCCGCCGCAGGCGCCGCCGGAACCGGCTGCGGCCGCTGCCGCCGCTCCGGCGCGGGCACCCGCACCGAACCCGCGGCGATTTCGTCCCTCTTGGGTGACTTGGGCTTTTTTTCGTCCTTCGCCTTTTTCGTCTTTGGCACCCGTCCAGGGTAAGTCGCCCCGTCACCGGCCGGGGACCGCCGCGGGGGCCGGGAGCGGCGCCGTGGGCAGTAGCGTTCCCCCATGAGACTCGGTGTCCTCGACGTGGGTTCGAACACGGTGCATCTGCTGGTGGTGGACGCCCACCCGGGCGCGCGCCCGCTGCCCGCCCACTCGCACAAGGTGGAGCTGCGCCTCGCCCAGCTCCTCGACGAGAACGGGGCGATCGGCCCCGGAGGCGTCGACAAGCTGGTCTCGGTCGTCCACGGGGCACTGCGGGCCGCCGAGGACAAGGGCGTCGAGGAGCTGCTGCCGTTCGCGACCTCCGCCGTGCGCGAGGCGAGCAACGCCGACGAGGTCCTCACGCGCGTGCACACCGAGACCGGCGTCGAACTCACGGTCCTGTCCGGCGAGGAGGAGGCCCGGCTCACCTTCCTCGCCGCCCGCCGCTGGTTCGGCTGGTCCGCGGGCAGGCTGCTGGTCCTGGACATCGGCGGCGGCTCCCTGGAGATCGCGTACGGCATCGACGAGGAACCCGACGCCGCGGTGTCGCTGCCGCTGGGCGCGGGCCGGCTGACCGCGGGCCGGCTGCCCGGCGACCCGCCCGACCCGGACGCCGTCCGCGCGCTGCGCCGCCATGTGCGCACGGAGATAGCCCGTACGGTCGGCGAGTTCAGCCGCCTCGGCGGCCCCGACCACGTCGTGGCCACCTCCAAGACCTTCAAGCAGCTGGCCCGCATCTGCGGTGCCGCCCGCTCCGCCGACGGCCCCTACGTCCAGCGCGAACTGAAACGGTCCGCCCTGGAGTCCTGGGTGCCGCGGCTGGCCGGCATGACCACCGCCGAGCGCGCCGGGCTGCCGGGCGTCTCGCCGGGCCGGGCCGGGCAGATCCTCGCGGGCGCGCTGGTCGCGGAGGGCGCGATGGACCTGTTCGGCGTGGAGCGGCTGGAGATCTGCCCGTGGGCCCTGCGGGAGGGCGTGATCCTGCGGCGCCTGGACCACATGGGGTCGGCCTAGGAGCCCGGGCGGGCCGCCGCCCCCGCCCGCCCCGCGCCCGACGAGCGCCACGACCGCTATGGCAAACACCACAACGGCGAGCAGGAGCCCGGCCCAATCCCGCACGCACCCCGTAACCTGTCATTCGTGGCAGAACCAGCGGTGCGCATCCCGGATGCGAAGGTCGCCCTGTCGACGGCCTCCGTGTATCCGGAGTCCACGGCGACGGCCTTCGAGATCGCCGCGCGCCTCGGGTACGACGGGGTCGAGGTCATGGTGTGGACCGACCCGGTCAGTCAGGACATCGAGGCGCTGCGCAGACTCAGCGACTACCACGGGATCCCGATCCTGGCGGTGCACGCCCCCTGTCTGCTCATCACGCAGCGCGTGTGGTCCACCGACCCGTGGGTCAAGCTCCAGCGCGCCCGCGCGGCCGCCGAGAAGCTCGGCGCCAGTACGGTCGTCGTCCACCCGCCCTTCCGCTGGCAGCGGCAGTACGCCCGCGACTTCGTCACCGGGATCTGGCGGATGGCGAACGAGACGGATGTGCGGTTCGCCGTCGAGAACATGTACCCGTGGCGGTACCGCGACCGCGAGATGCTCGCGTACGCCCCCGACTGGGACGTGACGAAGGACGACTACCGCCACTTCACGATCGACCTCAGCCACACCGCCACGGCCCGCACCGACGCCCTCGCGATGATCGACCGCATGGGCGACCGCCTCGGCCACGTGCACCTCGCCGACGGCCGGGGCTCGGCGAAGGACGAGCACCTCGTCCCCGGCCGCGGCACCCAGCCCTGCGCCGAGGCGCTGGAGCGCCTCGCCGTGAGCGGCTTCGACGGCCACGTCGTCATCGAGGTCAACACCCGCCGTGCCATGTCCGGCGCCGAACGGGAGGCCGACCTGGCGGAGGCCCTGGCCTTCGCCCGTCTGCACCTGGCCTCGGCGGCGAAGGTGCCCCGGCGGTGACAGGCGCGACCGCGCCCGGACCGGGGAAGGACGACTCCTCGCCGGCGGGGCGGGCGCGCGGGCACGGACGCTCCCCGGTTCCTCCGGCCTCTCCGGTCCCCCCGGTTCCTTCGGCCTCTCCGGTCCCCCCGGCCCTTCCGTCCTCTCCGGTTTCCCAGGCCCCCTCGGCGGCCCCGGCCGCCCGGCGCCGGGGCCGTCCCCGCCGTACGGAATCCGCCGGCACCCGCGACCGCATCCTGGCCGCGGCCCGCGAGGAGTTCTCCGCGCGGGGGTACGAGAAGACGTCCGTGCGCGGCATCGCCAAGGCGGCCGGCGTGGACCCGGCGCTGGTGCACCACTACTTCGGCACCAAGGAGCAGGTCTTCGAAGCGGCCGTCGAGGTGGCCTTCGCCCCCGCGCTGCGGGCCCGGGACGCGATCCTCGACGGCCCGCCGGAGGACGTCGGCGAGCGGCTGACCCGCATGGTCCTCGGCCTCTGGGAGAACCCGGTGACCCGGGCGCCGCTGCTGGCCATCGTCCGGTCGGCCGTGGACAACGAGACCGCGGCCGCCGTCTTCCGCCGCCTGATCGCCACCCAGCTGCTGCGCCGCATCGCCGGCCGGCTCGGCCTGCCGGACGCGGAGCTGCGCGCCGAACTGGCGGCCGCGCAACTGGTGGGGATCGCGATGATCCGGTACGTGATCAAGGTGGAGCCCCTGGCGTCGGCGGACCCGGAGCAGATCATCACGCGGGTGGCGCCGGTGGTGCAGCGGCATCTCACCGGCCCGGACCCCGCCGCCGGCCGGCCCTGATCGCGGGAACCGTCGGCCTCGGGCGCCGGGAACCGCCCGCCCCCCGGTCCCGGCGCCGGCCCGTCCCCGACGCCGCGACCGAGCCGCACATCCCGCATTTCGGACACACGGTCCGCCCACTGGATGACCGGCGTACGCTCGATGGCAGTCAGAACTCTGCCCGGACTCCCCGGCAGACCCCCCGAAGGAGCGAGCGACGATGCCCGAGCTGAGGTCCCGCACAGTCACCCACGGCCGCAACATGGCGGGCGCCCGCGCCCTGATGCGCGCCTCCGGGGTACCTGGCGCGGACATCGGCCGCAAGCCCATCATCGCGGTCGCCAACAGCTTCACGGAGTTCGTGCCGGGCCACACCCACCTCGCGCCGGTCGGCCGGATCGTCAGCGAGGCGGTGAAGGCGGCCGGCGGCATCCCGCGCGAGTTCAACACGATCGCCGTCGACGACGGCATCGCGATGGGCCACGGCGGCATGCTCTACTCCCTGCCCTCCCGCGACCTGATCGCGGACAGCGTGGAGTACATGGTCGAGGCGCACCGCGCGGACGCCCTGATCTGCATCTCCAACTGCGACAAGATCACCCCGGGCATGCTCAACGCGGCCCTGCGCCTGAACATCCCCACCGTCTTCGTCTCCGGCGGCCCGATGGAGGCCGGCCGGGCCACCCTGGTCGACGGCACGGTCCGCACCCTGGACCTGATCGACGCGATGGTGGAGGCCGCCAACGACAAGGTCTCCGACGCGGACGTGCTGCGCATCGAGGAGAACGCCTGCCCGACCTGCGGCTCCTGCTCCGGCATGTTCACCGCCAACTCGATGAACTGCCTCACCGAGGCGATCGGCCTGTCCCTGCCCGGCAACGGCTCGGTCCTGGCCACGCACACGGCCCGCAGGGCGCTCTACGAGAACGCGGCCCGCACGGTGATGGACCTCACCCGCCGCTACTACGAGCAGGACGACGACTCGGTCCTGCCCCGCTCCATCGCCACCTTCCAGGCCTTCGAGAACGCGATGGCCCTCGACATCGCGATGGGCGGCTCCACCAACACGATCCTGCACCTGCTGGCCGCCGCCCAGGAGGCGGGCGTCCCCTTCGGCCTGACCGAGATCGACGCCCTCTCCCGCCGCGTGCCCTGCCTGGCGAAGGTCGCCCCGAACGTCGCCAAGACCCGTACGTACTACATGGAGGACGTGCACCGCGCCGGCGGCATCCCCGCCCTCCTCGGCGAACTGCACCGCGCGGGACTGCTCAACGAGGACGTCCACGCGGTGCACAGCCCGTCCCTGGCGGACTGGCTGAAGACCTGGGACATCCGCGGCGGCTCCCCGTCCCCGGAGGCGGTGGAGCTGTGGCACGCGGCCCCCGGCTGCGTCCGCTCGGCCGAGGCCTTCTCCCAGTCCGAGCGCTGGGAGTCCCTGGACGAGGACGCCGAGAACGGCTGCATCCGCTCCGCCGAGCACGCCTACTCCGAGGACGGCGGCCTGGCGGTCCTGCGCGGCAACCTCGCGGTCGACGGCTGCGTGGTGAAGACGGCCGGCGTCGACGAGTCGATCTGGACCTTCGAGGGCCCGGCGGTCGTCTGCGAGTCGCAGGAGGAGGCCGTCGAGAAGATCCTGACCAAGCAGGTCAAGGAGGGCGACGTGGTCGTCATCCGCTACGAGGGCCCCAAGGGCGGCCCCGGCATGCAGGAGATGCTCTACCCGACCTCGTACCTGAAGAGCCGCGGCCTGGGCAAGGCCTGCGCCCTGGTCACCGACGGCCGCTTCTCCGGCGGCACCTCCGGCCTGTCCATCGGCCACGCCTCCCCGGAGGCCGCCTCGGGCGGCACGATCGCCCTCGTCGAGGACGGCGACCGCATCCGCATCGACATCCCGAACCGCTCGATCGAGCTCCTCGTCGACGACGCGGAGCTGGCCCGCCGTGAACAGGCCCTGAACGGCGTGTACGCCCCGAAGAACCGCGACCGGAAGGTCTCGGCGGCCCTGCGCGCCTACGCGGCGATGGCGACCAGCGCCGACAAGGGCGCGGTGCGGGACGTGACGAAGCTCGGCTGACCCCCGGGTCCCGCGGGGCCGCCGCCCTCTCCTCGGGAGGCGGCCCGTCGCGCACGGCCTACCAGGAGGAGGGGTCCCGGGCGTCCAGGGCGAAGACGGTGCCGTCGGGGGCGGCGGCGTAGACGCGGCCGTCGGCGAGGACGGGTTCGGGCACGGCGCCCGCGACCTGCCCGGAGGCGGAGCCGAGCCGGGACGGGGTCTGGCCGCGGAGCGCTCCGCTGCGCGCGTCCACGGCGAGGAGGCGGCCGTCGGGGGCGGTGACGTACACGTGGCTGTCGTCGGCGGCCGGCGCCGACCCGCGCGGCACCGACGTCTCCAGCTGCCACAGCCGCTTGCCCGCCTCCAGGTCGACGGCCTCCAGCGCGCCCCCGGAGGCCAGGAGGTGGACGACGTCGCCGTGCACGGTGGCCTGGACGTCCTGGCGGGGGACGGGCAGCGCCACCCGGTCCGTCGTCCGTGACCGGGGGGTGTAGCGGACGACGCCGGTCGTGTCACCGGTGACCCGGTCGGTGGCCAGCAGGACGACGGAGCCGCCGTGGGCGCCGACGGGCTCCAGCGCTCCGCTCAGCGTCGCGTCCCACCGCACGTCGCCCGTGCGCGGGTCGACCGCGGTGACCCGCGTCGTGCCGTCGTCGGACACGCTCGTCGCGTAGGCCAGCGGATCCGCGGCGAACGAGGCGAAGACGGGGCCGGTGTGCCCCGGGATCCGCCGGTTCCACTCGGTCCTCCCCGACGCGCCGTCCACACCGGTGACCGTCCCGTCCGTCTCCGTGCGCAGCAGCATGTCACCGGCGTGCCCGAGCGAGCCGTACGCGGAGAACTCGCGCTGCCACACCTTCTCGCCCGACGCGGGATCGAGTCCTTCCTGCCGCGGGCCTCCGTCCGGGTAGGGCTGCACGAGTCCTCCCGCGACGGCCGGCGCGTCGCTGACGTTCTCCGTGGCGACCGGGCGCCGCCACAGCAGCGTGCCGTCGGACGGGTCGAGCGCGAAGACCACGCCCGGCTGCGCACAGACCAACCGGCCGGCGCCGTACGCGCATTGCGGCATGCCCCCGTTCCTGGACAGCGGCTTCGCCGTCCACCCGGCCCGTGCGGACGTCCCCTTCGGCGCGGGGCCGTCGCCACCGCTCGGCCGGAGGGAGAGCGCGGCGCCGCCCGCGACGAGACCGAGCGCCACGGCCACGAGGACCGCGCGTCCGCCCCGGCGCCGGCCGGACGGCCACCGGCCGGGCCGGTGCCCGCGGGCCGGCGCCCCGGGCACCGAGCCACCGGACTCGCGGCCGGGTCCGGCCGGATCAGCCGTCCGCTGTGCCGGTATGAACGCCTGCGTGTCGTACGACGCCGCCACCGACCGCAGCTCCCGCATCAACTCGTCGGGCGTGGGCCGCTCCTCGGGCTCCTTGGCGAGACACCGCGAGACGATCGGCGCGAGTTCCTCCGGCACGCCGGTCAGGTCCGGTTCGTCGTGCACGACCTGGTAGGCGACGACGTACGGACTGTCCGAGTCGAACGGCCCGCGCCCGGTCGCCGCGTGCACCAGCACGGACCCGAGCGCGAAGACGTCGGCGGCGGGCCCCACCTCGCGCGGGCGCCGGAACTGCTCGGGCGCCATGAACGGCGGCGTACCGATCAACTTCCCCGTCTCGGTCCGCAGTTCGCTGTCCTTGGGCCGGGAGATCCCGAAGTCGATGACCTTGGGCCCGTCCTCGGCCAGCAGGACGTTGCTGGGCTTCAGGTCCCGGTGCACCACTCCGACCCGGTGGATGTCACGCAGCGCCTCCGCGAGCCCGGCCATCAGCCGGCGCAGCTGGGAAGGGGCCATGGGCCCGTTCCGCTTCACGTACTCCGCCAGCGTCGGGCCCGGAATGAACAGCGTCGCCATCCACGGCCGTCCGGCCTCCGGATCGGCGTCCACCACGGGCGCGGTGAACGCTCCGCTCACCCTGCGCGCCGCGGCCACCTCCTGCCGGAAACGCCCCCTGAACTCCGGATCCCTGGCGAACTCGGCATGGACGACCTTCACCGCGAGCTTCAGCCCCGAGGTGCTGCGGGCCAGGTGCACCACCCCCATGCCGCCCGACCCCAGACAGGACTCCAGACGGTAGTGACCGGCGTACTGGGGAAGTTCCGCTTCCGTATTCGGTCCGGCATTCTGCGGTGCCGCCATGGGACCACCCCCGTGCTGTTCGTCCGCGCGCGACGCACGGAGCCTAGTCGATGACTCCTGTGGGACGGAGGAGGCTTGCTAGCCTGCGTGTGCGATGTGCGCACGGGTGTTTCGCCGTGCGACCTGGGGGTATCAACGGGGCCCCACGACAGTCGTGGGATCCGACGGGGGAGGACCATATGTCTGTTGGCAGCGTCGAAGAGGCCGGGGGTGGCAAGGAGGAGACCGTCCTGACGGCGGCCGCGACGGCCGTTCGCTACTACTCGGTCGCCCCGGGCGTGCGCCTGAACGTCCGCAGCGGTCCCGGCACCGGCTACTCCATCGTGCGCGTCCTGCCCGAGGGAGCCCGCGTCCCGATCTACTGCCAGAAGCCGGGCACGACGGTGACCGGCCCGTACGGCACGAGCAACATCTGGGACAACGTCAGCAACGGCGAGTACGTCTCGGACGCCTACGTGCAGACCGGCAGCGACGGCTACGTCGCCTCCCGCTGCGCCTGACCCCGCTCCGGGGTGCGCCGGACACCCCTGCGGAGGGCGCGCGACATCTCTCCGAAGAGGCACCCGCGCCGCCCGCGCACCCCCGACGAGTGCGCGGCGGCGCCGGAGCCATAATCGATCCGTGAGCGACGACAACGGCACCCCGGACACTCCCGCGGGCCCCCAGGGCACTTCGGACCCGGCGTCCCTCACCGGTCCCCGCCCGGAACCCCTCCGCTTCTTCGGCACCACCTGGCTGCACCACGACAACGGCTACGCAGCCCGCCGCGTCGGCGTGGCCGCCGGCTCGCTCGCCGCGGCCGCCGCCTCCTGTCTCGTCCTGCGCTTCGCCTACGACGGCCTCCGGATCGCCGACGTCGGCGGCTTCGTCACCTTCCTCATGGTCGCGATGTCCGCGATCTGCAGCGCGCTCGCCTTCCGCCACACCTGGGACGGCTTCGCCCGCCGCCCCGACCCCGAACGCCAGGCCTCCCTGCGCCCCCTGCTGACCATCGGTTTCGTCGGCTCCCTCCTCGCCTACTTCGTCCGCTCCCTCATCGAGGCCCCCGGCGAGAAACTGCACCGCGAGGAGTACGAGACGGCCCGCGAGCGGCACGAGAGGCGCCTCACCCGCCGCTCGGGCAACCCGACGAGGAAGCGCCGCCGCTCCTGACCCGGCCTTCCCGGGCACGGAGTCCGCCGGACCGCCCCTCCCCGGGCACGATCCGCCGCACCCCGGTCCCGGCCCCCCGCCCACGGCCGTACGACCGCACGGCCCCCACTCCCGGCCCACCTGCCCCTGCGCCCCCCTGCGACGCGCCGGAAGCCCGGCAGAACGCCCCCTCTGCTCCGCCTCGCGGACCTCGGCGGCCACCCGACCGCTCCGGCCCACGGCCCGGAGGCCGTCCCGCCTCCCCCGCCGAAGGACACGGGCATCCCCGTCGGCCGCTCGCCCGGACGGAACCGGAACGGGAACCGCCGAAGAGGCGCACGACACCCCGCTCCGCCCCTCCCGCTTCTCGCCACCCGCCCCGCTTGACGCGACCCACCCCCCGGAGAATTATTCATTACATGATGAATTACACCTCCGGCTCACCCCCCTCGGCGACGGGCCCGGCCCGCCCCGCCGCCCCCGCGGTCCACGCCGAGAACCTCACCGTCGTCCGCGGTTCCCGCACCGTCCTGCGCGACCTCGGCTTCACCGTCCCCCGGGGCCGGATCACCGGCCTCCTCGGTCCCTCCGGCTGCGGCAAGTCGACCCTCATGCGCGCGATCGTCGGCACCCAGGCCGAGGTCACCGGCACCCTGGACGTCCTCGGCCGCCCCGCCGGCCACCCCGCCCTGCGCACCCGCATCGGCTACGTCACCCAGGCCCCCTCCGTCTACGACGACCTCACCGTCCGCCAGAACCTCGACTACTTCGCCGCGATCCTCGACCCCGGCCGCGCCTTCGCAGCCCGCCGCCACGAGAGCGTCACCCGCGCCCTGGCCGACGTCGACCTCACCCCGCACGCCGGCGCCCTGGCCGGCGCCCTCTCCGGCGGCCAGCGCAGCCGCGTCTCCCTCGCGGTGGCCCTCCTGGGCGCCCCCGACCTGCTGGTCCTCGACGAACCCACCGTCGGCCTGGACCCGGTCCTCCGCCGCGACCTGTGGGACCTCTTCCACTCCCTGGCCGCCGACCGCGGCGCCACCCTCCTCGTCTCCTCCCACGTCATGGACGAGGCCGAACGCTGCCACCACCTCCTGCTCCTGCGCGACGGCGAACTCCTCGCCGACGGCACCCCCGACGCCCTGCGCACCCGCACCGGCTCCGAGACGGTCGAAGCCGCCTTCCTGCGCCTGGTCGACGAAGCGACCGGGGCGAGCCGCACGAAGGACACCACGCGATGAACCCCGTCAGCGCCACCCCACCCCGTGCGCCCGCCGGCCCCGCCGCCACGAGCGCCCTGAACCTTTCCCGCACCACGGCCACCGCGACCCGGGTCCTGCACCAGCTCGGCCACGATCCGCGCACCATCGCGCTGATGCTCCTGATCCCCTGCCTGATGCTGCTCCTGCTGCGCTACGTCTTCGACGGCAGCCCGCGCACCTTCGACAGCACCGGCGCCTCCCTGCTGGGCATCTTCCCGCTGATCACGATGTTCCTGGTCACGTCGATCGCCACCCTGCGCGAACGCACCTCGGGCACCCTCGAACGCCTCCTCGCGATGCCCCTCGGCAAGGGCGACCTCATCGCGGGCTACGCCCTGGCCTTCGGCGCCCTCGCGATCGTCCAGTCGGCCCTGGCCACCGGCCTGGCGGTCCGGGTCCTGGGCCTGGACGTGACCGGCAGCCCCTGGCTGCTCCTCCTGGTGGCCCTGCTCGACGCCCTCCTCGGCACGGCCCTCGGCCTCTTCGTCTCGGCCTTCGCCGCCTCGGAGTTCCAGGCGGTCCAGTTCATGCCGGCGGTGATCTTCCCCCAGCTCCTGCTCTGCGGCCTGTTCACCCCCCGCGACCGGATGCACCCCGTCCTGGAGGCGGTCTCCGACGTCCTCCCCATGTCCTACGCGGTCGACGGCATGAACGAGGTCCTCCGGCACACGGACACGACCGCCGCCTTCGTCCGGGACGTACTGGTCGTGGCGGGCTGCGCCCTGCTGGTCCTGGGCCTGGGCGCGGCGACCCTCCGCCGCAGAACGCCGTGACCGCCCCCGCCCGGCAGCCGGCGTCCCGCCCACCGGACACCCCGCCCCCGACCGCGCCCCCGGTGCGAGGATGAAGCCGGACGACGCAACCCCCGGAGGCACCCCCGCCATGACCCAGAAAGTCGCAGTCCTCGGCACCGGCAAGATCGGCGAAGCCCTGCTCAGCGGAATGATCCGGGCCGGCTGGGCCCCGGCCGACCTCCTGGTCACCGCCCGCCGCCGGGAACGGGCCGAGGAACTCCGCACCCGCCACGGAGTCACCCCGGTCACCAACGCGGAAGCCGCCAAGACCGCCGACACCCTGATCCTCACGGTCAAACCGCAGGACATGGGCACCCTCCTGGACGAGCTGGCCCCCCACGTCCCCGCCGACCGCCTGGTCATCAGCGGAGCCGCCGGCATCACCACCTCCTTCATCGAGGAGCGGCTCACCGCCGGCACCCCGGTGGTCCGCGTCATGACGAACACCCCCGCCCTGGTCGACGAGGCCATGTCCGTCATCTCCGCCGGCCGCCACGCCACCGCCGACCACCTCACCCACGCCGAGGAGATCTTCGGCGCCGTCGGCAAGACCCTGCGCGTGCCCGAGTCCCAGCAGGACGCCTGCACCGCCCTCTCCGGCTCCGGCCCGGCCTACTTCTTCTACCTGGTCGAAGCCATGACCGACGCCGGCATCCTCCTGGGCCTCCCCCGCGACAAGGCCCACGACCTGATCGTCCAGTCCGCGATCGGCGCGGCGACCATGCTCCGCGACAGCGGCGAACACCCGGTCAAGCTCCGCGAGAACGTCACCTCCCCCGCGGGCACGACCATCAACGCCATCCGCGAACTGGAGAACCACGGCGTACGGGCCGCCCTGATCGCCGCCCTCGAAGCCGCCCGCGACCGCAGCCGCGAACTGGCCTCCGGCAACACCAACTGACCGGTGCGCCGCCCCCTCCGCACGGAGAGGGCGGCACACCGCACCCGCCGAGCCGGACGCACCATGACGCGGACGTCGGCCCGACACGGAGATCAGAGACGAGCGCCGGAGGCCGCCGGCAACAGCCCGATCGCGCGATAGGCGGCATCCACGGTCGGCCGGGCCGTCGCCCGAGCCCTGCGCGCACCGTCCCGCAGCACCTCCTCCACATGGCCGGGATCCGCGCACAGCTCCTTGTGCCGCTGCTGCACGGGCCGCAGCACCTCGACGACGGCCTCCGCGGTGTCCTCCTTCAGGGCGCCGTACGACGTGTACGCCCCGCTCAGCTCCGCCGGCTCCCCACCGGTGCAGGCCGCCAGGATCTCCAGCAGGTTCGCCACCCCCGGCCGCGTCTCCCGGTCGTACACGACCTCCCGCCCGCTGTCGGTGACGGCCCTCATGATCTTCTTCCGCACGACGTCCGGCTCGTCGAGCAGATAGACGATCCCCGGCCCGACATCGTCGCTCTTGCCCATCTTCGACGTCGGATCCTGCAGGTTCATCACCCGTGCCGCCACCGCCGGACGCGTCGCCCTGGGCACCACGAACGTGTACCCGTACCGCTGGTTGAACCGCACGGCCAGATCCCGGGCCAGCTCCACGTGCTGCACCTGGTCGTCCCCCACCGGCACCTCGTCGGTCCCGTACGCCAGGATGTCCGCCGCCATCAGCACGGGATACGTCAGCAGCGACAGCCGCACACTCCCGCCCCGCCCCCGCTCCCGCACGGCCTTCTCCTTGTACTGGATCATCCGCCGCATCTCCCCGTCGGTCGCCACGCACTCCAGCAGGTACGACAGCCGCGCGTGCTCGTCCACCTGGCTCTGCACGAACACGGTGCACAGCTTCGGATCCAGTCCCGCCGCCAGCAGCAGCGATGCCGCCTGCCGGCTCAGCCTGCGCACCCGCGCCGGATCGTGCTCCACGGTCAGCGCGTGCAGATCGACGATGCAGAACAGCGCGTCGGTCCGGTGCTGGTCGACGGCGACCCACCGCCGCATGGCCCCCAGGTAGTTCCCCAGCGTCAGGTGCCCGGTCGGCTTGACCCCACTGAAGACCCGCGTCATCTCTCCACCTCCGGTCCAGGACCGCCGCCCCGCCGGCCGCCCCTCCTGGAGGGAGATACGAGTACGGCCGCCGAGGCGGCGGCCGTCGAGTGCATACGTGAGTACGGCCGCCGTCAGGCGGCCCACCACTGAAGGGTGCACGTACGCGTCATCACGCGCACCAGGCTACGCCTCCCGGACCCCCTCCGGACCAGAGTTGACACGCCCCCACCCGATCCGTACTGTTCTCCGAGTTGTCCGACGTGAGCACCGACTGCGGTCGGTCCCCGGACAGCCATTCCGCAAGTACCAACCAGCGATCGACGATCTTTCGTCGTGCGCTCGGCGTCTTTTGGCGTGCGTATTTACGGAATGAGGAATCCGCGTTCGAAAGAACGCAGCCCCCGATTAGCTCGGGAGCCAGGAATCCGCTAAAGTCTCACTCGTCGGAACGGCCCAACGGCCGCGAGGACGAACCCCGCTGACTGGGGGTCAGGCCCGGAAGGATCTGATAAAGTCGGAACCGCCGGAAAGGGAAACGCGGAAGCGGGAACCGGGAAGGCGCCGAGGAAATCGGATCGGAAAAGGATCTGATAGAGTCG
>NZ_JBITFM010000016.1:69432-145366 GCF_044456065.1 Streptomyces sp. NPDC051041 | reverse complement strand
GGTGGGCGGAGGAGATACGCGTAATAGCCGCCACTTCGTAGCAGAACGTGACGCTCAAATACGGTGAGTATGCGCACGCTCCGTGATCTGGCCCTGGCCCCCACCCGGCATGGTCGCTGTTTATGGTGACCGCTGTCAGTCGGTCGGGCATGGGGCGGTTGGTGTGGCGTCGCTGGAGCGGACGGCGTATCCGAGGTTCAAGAGGCTGATCTCGGAACGGGAGTTGCGGGAGTTCTTCACGCCGTCGGCGGAGGAGGTGGCGTGGGCTCGTGAGCGTACGCATGACCGCCCGGGCCGGGTCCTGGCGCTGCTGGTGATGCTGAAGTCCGCGGCACGGCTGGGCCGTGTCCCCAAGCTCGGGGAGATACCCGAGGTGGTTGTGGCTCACGTGCGCGATCAGGCGGGGCTCGCTGCGGGGACGATGCCGGAGGCGGACTCCGAGCGGAGTGAGGAGCGCTACCGGTCGGCCGTACGTGAACGCCTGGAGCTGAAGCACAAGCCGGGCGAGGCCCGCGCGGTCGCGGAGGCGGCGATGCGGGCGGCGGCGCCAGTGAAGGCGCATACCGCGGACCTGGTGAACGTGGGGCTGGAGGAGCTGGTCCGGCAGAAGGAGCGGCTGGAGCTGCCGGCGTTTTCCACCCTGGACCGGATGGCTTCCCGTATCCGCTCCGAGGTGGAAGCCTCGCAGTGCCAGGCGATCGTCGCGCGCATGAGTGACGCGGCGCGGGAGCGGGTCACGGGCATGCTGGAGGTCGTCGAGGGCGAGTACCAGAGCCTGTTCGCGTGGATCAAGGAGCCCGCCCGGCGGGCGACGTGGTCGCGGTTCAGGGCGCATGCGGAGCGGATGGAGAGGGTGGACGGGCTGGGGGATGCCGTCTTCTGGGTGGGGAAGACACCGCCGGCGAAGGTGGCCGCGCTGGCTGAGCAGGCGAGGGTGCTGTCGGTGGGCGAGATGAAGGACATCGCCGAGCCCCGCCGCACCGCGATGACCGTGTGCCTGCTCGCGCAGGTGCAGGCGGCGGTGCGGGACGAGACCGTGGTGATGCTCTCCAAGCGCATGTCCCGGCACCTCAAACGGGCACAGGAAGAGCTGCTGGAGATCGAGAAGCGGCAGAAGGAGACTACCGAGCAGCTCCTGGCCACCTTCCGGGACGTGCTGACCGCCCTGCGCGGAAGCGGCGAGGCCGCTCCCGGCGCGTGGGAGGGGGAGGCGTCGCTGGATGACCTGCTGGCGCTGCAGAATGCCCGGGCTGCGATCGAGACGGCGGGCGGGTTCGAGGCCCAGCTGGCGGAGCTGGAGGCCTTGGACGCCTACCGGGGCAGCAACTACACGGCACTGGTGGAGCGCTTCTTCAAGCCGGACCGGCCGACCATGTTCAAGATCGCCCGCCGTCTGTCGTTCACCGCGACCTCGACCGACCGCAGCGTGCTGGACGCGCTGGACCACGTCCTCGCTCACCAGCACCTCACCCGGCCCCTCGTGGCGGACACGCATCCCACTCGCAAGGACGAGAACGGGGAGTCGGTACGGCTGGACCTGTCGTTCGCGCCGAAGATGTGGCTGAAGACCGTCTACTCCCGTGAACAGCCGGGGATGCTGGTCCGACGCCATTTCGAGGCAATGGTGTTCGCCTGTCTCGTGGAAGAGCTGCGCTGCGGTGACATAGCGGTGATCGGCGCCGAGGACTACGGTGACTGGACCCGCATGCTCCTGCCCTGGGAGCAGTGCGAGCCCAAGCTCGCGGGCTTCTGCGAGCAGGCCGGCCTCCCCAGCACCGCGAGCGAGTTCACCGTTCGGCTGCGCGAGCAGCTCACCACGATCGCCGAAACCGTGGACGCCGGGTACCCGGACAACAAGGACCTCACCATCGACCCGGTCACCGGCGTCCCCTCCCTTGCCATACGCAGAGCAGGCGAGCGCACCGCCTCCGCGGAGAAGCTGGAAGAAGCTCTCTCCGAGCGGCTTCCCGCCCGCAGCGTGCTGGAACATCTGGCGCGGGCGGCACACTGGACGGATTGGTGGAAACGGCCCGGCCCGCGCTCGGGCAGCGAGCCGAAGCTGAAGGAGCCCCTGCCGCGCTACGTGACCACCGCGTTCGTCTACGGCTCCGGGCTCGGCCCCGCCCAGGCGGTGCGCCACATGCGGGGCAGCGTGACCGCGCACGAGCTCGGCGCGATCGCCAAGCGCCACTTCACCATCCCGGTTCTCAACCGGTGCGGGGCCGACGTGGTCAACGCCCACATCGGCCTGGACCTGACGGCGGCGTGGGGGGATGGGTCGGTGGCGGCGGTGGACGGCACCATGATGGACACGGTCATCGACAACCTCCTCGCCGAGACCTCGATCCGCTACGGCGGCTACGGCGGGATCGCTCACCACCTCGTCTCCGACGCCTACGTCGCGCTCTTCTCCCGGTTCATCCCGTGCGGGGTGTGGGAGGCCGTCTATCTGATCGACTCGCTCCTCGCGAACGAGTCGGAGGTCAGGCCGGACACCGTGCACGCCGACACCCAGGGGCAGTCCTTCCCGGTCTTCGGGCTCGCCCACCTGCTCGGCATCGACCTGCTGCCGCGGATCCGCAATTTCCAGGACCTCACCTTCCACCGCCCCGACCCGCGAGCACGCTACCGGCATATCGACGCGCTGTTCTCCGCTGATCCGCGTACCTGCATCGACTGGCAGCTCATCGAGAACGGCTGGAAGGACCTCATGCAGGTCGGCCTGTCGGTGCGGGAGGGCACCGTGTCTTCCGTCACCCTCCTGAGGCGCTTGAACAACCACTCCCACAAGAACCAGATCTACCGGGTCTTCCGGGAGGTTGGCCGTGCCGTCCGGACGATCGTCCTGCTCCGCTACCTGTCGGACCCGCAGCTGCGGGAGCAGATCACCAGAGCGACGAACAAGGCCGAGGCATACAACGGGTACACGAAATGGCTGCACTTCGGCGGGGACGGCTACCTGCGCTCCCGTGACCCCGAACTCCAGGAAAAAGCCGTCAAGTTCCTCGACCTGATGACCAACAGCATCATCTTCTCCACCACCGTCGACATGACCGACACCCTGCGCCAGATGGCCTCACAGGGCTGGGAGCTGAACCCCGACGACATCGCCGCGCTCAGCCCGCACCGCAGGGACAACGTGCTGCGCTTCGGCGACTACGACACCGCCACCCTCCACATTCCGCCCGGCCCGTATGACAGCGCACTTCGCCTTCCTACGGAGGGCCGCTGACAGTGCTCCTCAGATCCATGGGAGTCGGTGGTTGTCGTGCCTGGAGGAAGACGTTGCCCCTCTGAATGATGTAACGGCAAAGGTGACTAATCAGACAGCATGTGCCTGGTGAGTATGGCCAAGGAGTCACTTGGGGCACCGTGGTGGTTGAGTCAGCCTGGGTATGTGGGGCGAGGCACGATCTGCATCGTCCCAGGCCACCGTCCCGGTGCGCAGCTATGCGCTGTTGCGACCGGATATGTGAGGAGAACCCCTTGGCCGGAGCGAAAGATGGTGTCTTCGCTGAGAAGATATCTCCGTACCTGCGACAGAAGATGGCCGAGAGGGGGAGCAGTGCTGAACTCTCGTTCCTGGACCTTCAGTACGTCGCCGACCCCTCGGAGAATGTCAGCCGGGCCCACGAAGTCGCCCGGCACTACGAGTCTGAGCTGCACCCCACCTTTGAAGGCGAAGAGCTCAGGGGCGTCGAGAAGCTGTACCGCCGGACCCTGTTGGTCGAGCCCACCACTATCTGCGCCGCCCACTGCCGCTGGTGCATCCGCGGACAGTACGACACCAAGACTCTGGGAAACGACGATTTAGCACGTATCGCCCGCTACTGCGGCTTAGCTCCGGAAAACTCCGACGTGCGTGAGGTGCTCATCACCGGAGGCGACCCTCTGATCCTCGTCGACCGGCTGGAGTTTCTCCTCGACGCGATCGAGCAGCACGCGCCCCAGGTCGAAGTCGTTCGCATCGGCACCCGTGTGCCGCTGCAGGACCCCAAGCGCGTCGACGAACGCATGGCACGAGCCCTCCGCCGCCGTTCGACGTTCCGCGTGGAGATCGCCACCCACATCAACCACCCGGGCGAGCTGTTTCCCGAGGTCCGCGAGGCCTACGCCAAGCTGCAGGAAGCTGGTGCCCGCATCTATGACCAGACTGTCCTGCTCCGTGACGTGAACGACGACATCGATACCCTTGTCAGCCTCTACGACGAACTTCGGTGTCTGGACATCGAAGCGCACTACCTGTTCCACTGCGTGCCCATCCGTGGCATGGACCACCACAGAACCTCAATCGCGCGAGGACTTGACCTCTTCCGGCAACTGACCGTGTCCGGAATGACCTCTGGACGGGCCAAGCCCCACTACGCACTCATGACGGACGTCGGCAAGGTCGCCCTCTACGAGGGCTCTCTCATCGACCGAGACGGCAGCCGCGTGCTCGTGCAGACGGGCTATTCCTACAACGACAGGCTTCGCTGGGCGCCGGACTGGCAGCTGCCGGCCTCCGCGAAGGTGGACGACAACGGGCTCCTCCAAGTCTGGTACCTCGACAGCGACGGCGGGAAGGCGGAGGTCTGATGCCGCCGACACTGTGGCTGGGGAATGCCTGCACGGAGCACATGGTCGACCGAATAGACCTGCTCACAGAAGCGGACTACCGCGGCATCCTTTTCGCGATGAAACGCCTGACCTGGCTGCTGAGAGATCACGACGTGCTCGTCATCCCCCGGCCTGTGACGCAGGACTTCCTCGAGTACGTGACGCGCCACACGGGTACCGACCCTGCCACTCTCCGCGTGATCAGCCCCGACGCACCGTTGCTCACACACCAGGAACTACGCACGTCGAAGGTGTCCGCGACACTCCAGGAACTGACGGCCGAGTCGCTGGACTACCAGCCCTACATACACGACCGCGGCGCGGTCACCTTCGCCCAGCACATCGGCCTGGACGATGCCAACGCGAGCAACTCCTTCCTTACCGAAGGCGGCGCCGAGCTCCTCAACAGCAAGGTCGTCTTCCGGGCGCTCGCAGCTGGCGCGGGCGTCCCTGTCCCGACGGGCATGCCCTGCCGCACCAGCGGGGACTTGGTGCACGCTGTGAAACGACTGCTGCCACGCACCGGATCCGTGATCATGAAGCGTGACCGGGCCGTCGGAGGCCACGGCAATCTCGTCATCACCACGAACGAGGACGTCCACGCGGTGGGCGCCATGGAAACACTTCACGTCACGGACACCTGCGACCTGACCGAACTCGTTACGGCGGCGGGCCTCGCCGAGACCTTCGCCCCCATGGGGGAAGTCGTCGTGGAGGAGTTCCTTCCTGACTGCCGTTCCGTGTATGCGGAGGTGCGCTGCCCTCTGCCGCCGGAGGAGCCGCAGATCCTCAATACGGGCTCCCTGCGCACGGGCGAAGACCCACCTGTCCTCGCCGGGCTGGAACTCCCCCTTGCCGACGTTTCCGACGACGTGGGAAAAATCTTCACAGACGGCGCGCTCCGGCTCGCCCGGCTGATGCAGACCCTCGGCTACCAGGGCCTGGCGAGCATCGACGCGGTAATCTCGCCCGATGGCACCGTCCGATTCAATGAGGTCAATGCCCGGCTGGGCGGCAGCACCCACCTCGACGTCATCGCCACAGTGCTCCTCGGCAAGAACTGGGCCGACGGCCATGTACTTCTGAGCCGGTTCAGCGTCCCCTCACCACCCTTCACCACGCTCGTCGACGGCCTGGCACGCAACGGTCTTGCCTGGGACAGGGCAGCACGAGAGGGAGTGGTGATCGCCTCCGACGACACCGAAGCCAGCGGCACGGTCGAGTACGTCGTCCTGGCACCCACCTGGTCGCGGTGCCGGGCGCTGGAGGCAGAACTCCATGCCTACCTGGCCGAGAGCGTGCAGCCTGCCGAACACTGAACAGACAAGGGAAGAATCACTAGATGTCCTACCGCGCCCTTGCCGGCAAGCAGACGGTTCTGTGGTCGTTCACCGTCGCAGCTGGCCGGCTACCGGTGGCGATGGCCCCGCTCGCGTTCGTCTTCCTCGCGAAAGAAGCATCCGGAGATTTCGCCCGGGGCGCGGTGCTGGCCGCCGCGTACACAGTGGCCGAAGCCGTCGGCGCCCCGTTCCTCGGCGCACGCCTGCGGAACCGCCCCTACCGGCGCGAGATCGCTGTGGGGCTCCTCGCGAGCGCCGTGTTCTTCACCGGGCTCGCTGTCCTTCCCGATGCCCCGCTCTCAGTCACCGTCATCATGGCGGCCGCTGCGGGAGCCTCAGGGGCGGCTGTGCCCGGCGCGCTGCGAGCCATGGTGGCCGACCTGGTCCCGGCCAAGGACCTCAATTCAGCGCTCAGCTGGGAATCCTCACTGAACATGGCCGTGTGGGCGGCGTCACCCGCCCTCGTCGCCAGCGCAGCTACCTGGTGGTCAGCCACAGTCCCGTTCTACACGGCTGCGGCATCTGCCACGGTGGCAGCGGGCTGCCTCTTCGCGCTGCCGGAGAAGACTGGGAGACCGGAGACCGGCGTGCGGCTGAAGGCTGTAGCGAGACAGCTCACCGCAGCGTGGCCGATCTATCTCACCAGCGCGGCTGCGATGTACTTGCTGGCCACCGTCGAACTGTCCCTCCCAGCGCTGCTCGAGCAGCGAGAGCTCCCCGCTGCCGCCAGCGGGCCCTTGCTGACCGGGTTCGCCCTCGCCAGCATCGCCGGCGGGCTCGTGTACGGTCTGCGGACCTGGCCAGGCAGTCCAGAACGACACAGCACGATCTTCCTGCTGGCGACCGTTGCCGCAGCCGCTTCTGCCGCGGCGGTGCCCGTCCTGGGAGGCCTTGCGGTCGTGCTGCTGGCCGCAGGCATGTTCCAGGCCGTAGTCCTCATCGCGAGGAATCTCTCGCTGCAGCGAGCCCTACCGGCGGACCTGCACGCCGTCGGGTATTCACTCCAGTACGCAGGAAGCGGTGTGGGCTACGGCATCAGCGCGGGTGCGACCGGCGTTCTGCTCAACTGGACCAACCCCACCGCCACCATCCTCATCACCGCTGGCATCACGTTCCTTCTCACAGCTGGATCCATCCTCGGGAGGCACCGTCCCATGGCCCAGGAAACCGAACGCGTGAGCAACGGGTCACTGCGGAGGCTGTAACTCAGTGAGTCCGTGCACCGACGTGGATGATCAGCGGGTACCCTGGGCAAGGACCTTCACAGGTCCTCTCGAGATTACCCACAGTGATGGACCACGAGTATCGGGTACCCGTTCGCCCTGAGAAACAGCTCCGTGGCGGTTGGAGGAGATGTGCGCGAAGCGCGCCGGGACATGGCCCGGCGCGCTTCGCGCACATCTCCTCCAACCGCCACGGAGCTGTTTCTCAGGGCGAACGGGTACCCGATACTCGTGGTCCATCACTGTGGGTAATCTCGAGAGGACCTGTGAAGGTCCTTGCCCAGGGTACCCGCTGATCATCCACGTCGGTGCACGGACTCACTGAGTTACAGCCTCCGCAGTGACCCGTTGCTCACGCGTTCGGTTTCCTGGGCCATGGGACGGTGCCTCCCGAGGATGGATCCAGCTGTGAGAAGGAACGTGATGCCAGCGGTGATGAGGATGGTGGCGGTGGGGTTGGTCCAGTTGAGCAGAACGCCGGTCGCACCCGCGCTGATGCCGTAGCCCACACCGCTTCCTGCGTACTGGAGTGAATACCCGACGGCGTGCAGGTCCGCCGGTAGGGCTCGCTGCAGCGAGAGATTCCTCGCGATGAGGACTACGGCCTGGAACATGCCTGCGGCCAGCAGCACGACCGCAAGGCCTCCCAGGACGGGCACCGCCGCGGCAGAAGCGGCTGCGGCAACGGTCGCCAGCAGGAAGATCGTGCTGTGTCGTTCTGGACTGCCTGGCCAGGTCCGCAGACCGTACACGAGCCCGCCGGCGATGCTGGCGAGGGCGAACCCGGTCAGCAAGGGCCCGCTGGCGGCAGCGGGGAGCTCTCGCTGCTCGAGCAGCGCTGGGAGGGACAGTTCGACGGTGGCCAGCAAGTACATCGCAGCCGCGCTGGTGAGATAGATCGGCCACGCTGCGGTGAGCTGTCTCGCTACAGCCTTCAGCCGCACGCCGGTCTCCGGTCTCCCAGTCTTCTCCGGCAGCGCGAAGAGGCAGCCCGCTGCCACCGTGGCAGATGCCGCAGCCGTGTAGAACGGGACTGTGGCTGACCACCAGGTAGCTGCGCTGGCGACGAGGGCGGGTGACGCCGCCCACACGGCCATGTTCAGTGAGGATTCCCAGCTGAGCGCTGAATTGAGGTCCTTGGCCGGGACCAGGTCGGCCACCATGGCTCGCAGCGCGCCGGGCACAGCCGCCCCTGAGGCTCCCGCAGCGGCCGCCATGATGACGGTGACTGAGAGCGGGGCATCGGGAAGGACAGCGAGCCCGGTGAAGAACACGGCGCTCGCGAGGAGCCCCACAGCGATCTCGCGCCGGTAGGGGCGGTTCCGCAGGCGTGCGCCGAGGAACGGGGCGCCGACGGCTTCGGCCACTGTGTACGCGGCGGCCAGCACCGCGCCCCGGGCGAAATCTCCGGATGCTTCTTTCGCGAGGAAGACGAACGCGAGCGGGGCCATCGCCACCGGTAGCCGGCCAGCTGCGACGGTGAACGACCACAGAACCGTCTGCTTGCCGGCAAGGGCGCGGTAGGACATCTAGTGATTCTTCCCTTGTCTGTTCAGTGTTCGGCAGGCTGCACGCTCTCGGCCAGGTAGGCATGGAGTTCTGCCTCCAGCGCCCGGCACCGCGACCAGGTGGGTGCCAGGACGACGTACTCGACCGTGCCGCTGGCTTCGGTGTCGTCGGAGGCGATCACCACTCCCTCTCGTGCTGCCCTGTCCCAGGCAAGACCGTTGCGTGCCAGGCCGTCGACGAGCGTGGTGAAGGGTGGTGAGGGGACGCTGAACCGGCTCAGAAGTACATGGCCGTCGGCCCAGTTCTTGCCGAGGAGCACTGTGGCGATGACGTCGAGGTGGGTGCTGCCGCCCAGCCGGGCATTGACCTCATTGAATCGGACGGTGCCATCGGGCGAGATTACCGCGTCGATGCTCGCCAGGCCCTGGTAGCCGAGGGTCTGCATCAGCCGGGCGAGCCGGAGCGCGCCGTCTGTGAAGATTTTTCCCACGTCGTCGGAAACGTCGGCAAGGGGGAGTTCCAGCCCGGCGAGGACAGGTGGGTCTTCGCCCGTGCGCAGGGAGCCCGTATTGAGGATCTGCGGCTCCTCCGGCGGCAGAGGGCAGCGCACCTCCGCATACACGGAACGGCAGTCAGGAAGGAACTCCTCCACGACGACTTCCCCCATGGGGGCGAAGGTCTCGGCGAGGCCCGCCGCCGTAACGAGTTCGGTCAGGTCGCAGGTGTCCGTGACGTGAAGTGTTTCCATGGCGCCCACCGCGTGGACGTCCTCGTTCGTGGTGATGACGAGATTGCCGTGGCCTCCGACGGCCCGGTCACGCTTCATGATCACGGATCCGGTGCGTGGCAGCAGTCGTTTCACAGCGTGCACCAAGTCCCCGCTGGTGCGGCAGGGCATGCCCGTCGGGACAGGGACGCCCGCGCCAGCTGCGAGCGCCCGGAAGACGACCTTGCTGTTGAGGAGCTCGGCGCCGCCTTCGGTAAGGAAGGAGTTGCTCGCGTTGGCATCGTCCAGGCCGATGTGCTGGGCGAAGGTGACCGCGCCGCGGTCGTGTATGTAGGGCTGGTAGTCCAGCGACTCGGCCGTCAGTTCCTGGAGTGTCGCGGACACCTTCGACGTGCGTAGTTCCTGGTGTGTGAGCAACGGTGCGTCGGGGCTGATCACGCGGAGAGTGGCAGGGTCGGTACCCGTGTGGCGCGTCACGTACTCGAGGAAGTCCTGCGTCACAGGCCGGGGGATGACGAGCACGTCGTGATCTCTCAGCAGCCAGGTCAGGCGTTTCATCGCGAAAAGGATGCCGCGGTAGTCCGCTTCTGTGAGCAGGTCTATTCGGTCGACCATGTGCTCCGTGCAGGCATTCCCCAGCCACAGTGTCGGCGGCATCAGACCTCCGCCTTCCCGCCGTCGCTGTCGAGGTACCAGACTTGGAGGAGCCCGTTGTCGTCCACCTTCGCGGAGGCCGGCAGCTGCCAGTCCGGCGCCCAGCGAAGCCTGTCGTTGTAGGAATAGCCCGTCTGCACGAGCACGCGGCTGCCGTCTCGGTCGATGAGAGAGCCCTCGTAGAGGGCGACCTTGCCGACGTCCGTCATGAGTGCGTAGTGGGGCTTGGCCCGTCCAGAGGTCATTCCGGACACGGTCAGTTGCCGGAAGAGGTCAAGTCCTCGCGCGATTGAGGTTCTGTGGTGGTCCATGCCACGGATGGGCACGCAGTGGAACAGGTAGTGCGCTTCGATGTCCAGACACCGAAGTTCGTCGTAGAGGCTGACAAGGGTATCGATGTCGTCGTTCACGTCACGGAGCAGGACAGTCTGGTCATAGATGCGGGCACCAGCTTCCTGCAGCTTGGCGTAGGCCTCGCGGACCTCGGGAAACAGCTCGCCCGGGTGGTTGATGTGGGTGGCGATCTCCACGCGGAACGTCGAACGGCGGCGGAGGGCTCGTGCCATGCGTTCGTCGACGCGCTTGGGGTCCTGCAGCGGCACACGGGTGCCGATGCGAACGACTTCGACCTGGGGCGCGTGCTGCTCGATCGCGTCGAGGAGAAACTCCAGCCGGTCGACGAGGATCAGAGGGTCGCCTCCGGTGATGAGCACCTCACGCACGTCGGAGTTTTCCGGAGCTAAGCCGCAGTAGCGGGCGATACGTGCTAAATCGTCGTTTCCCAGAGTCTTGGTGTCGTACTGTCCGCGGATGCACCAGCGGCAGTGGGCGGCGCAGATAGTGGTGGGCTCGACCAACAGGGTCCGGCGGTACAGCTTCTCGACGCCCCTGAGCTCTTCGCCTTCAAAGGTGGGGTGCAGCTCAGACTCGTAGTGCCGGGCGACTTCGTGGGCCCGGCTGACATTCTCCGAGGGGTCGGCGACGTACTGAAGGTCCAGGAACGAGAGTTCAGCACTGCTCCCCCTCTCGGCCATCTTCTGTCGCAGGTACGGAGATATCTTCTCAGCGAAGACACCATCTTTCGCTCCGGCCAAGGGGTTCTCCTCACATATCCGGTCGCAACAGCGCATAGCTGCGCACCGGGACGGTGGCCTGGGACGATGCAGATCGTGCCTCGCCCCACATACCCAGGCTGACTCAACCACCACGGTGCCCCAAGTGACTCCTTGGCCATACTCACCAGGCACATGCTGTCTGATTAGTCACCTTTGCCGTTACATCATTCAGAGGGGCAACGTCTTCCTCCAGGCACGACAACCACCGACTCCCATGGATCTGAGGAGCACTGTCAGCGGCCCTCCGTAGGAAGGCGAAGTGCGCTGTCATACGGGCCGGGCGGAATGTGGAGGGTGGCGGTGTCGTAGTCGCCGAAGCGCAGCACGTTGTCCCTGCGGTGCGGGCTGAGCGCGGCGATGTCGTCGGGGTTCAGCTCCCAGCCCTGTGAGGCCATCTGGCGCAGGGTGTCGGTCATGTCGACGGTGGTGGAGAAGATGATGCTGTTGGTCATCAGGTCGAGGAACTTGACGGCTTTTTCCTGGAGTTCGGGGTCACGGGAGCGCAGGTAGCCGTCCCCGCCGAAGTGCAGCCATTTCGTGTACCCGTTGTATGCCTCGGCCTTGTTCGTCGCTCTGGTGATCTGCTCCCGCAGCTGCGGGTCCGACAGGTAGCGGAGCAGGACGATCGTCCGGACGGCACGGCCAACCTCCCGGAAGACCCGGTAGATCTGGTTCTTGTGGGAGTGGTTGTTCAAGCGCCTCAGGAGGGTGACGGAAGACACGGTGCCCTCCCGCACCGACAGGCCGACCTGCATGAGGTCCTTCCAGCCGTTCTCGATGAGCTGCCAGTCGATGCAGGTACGCGGATCAGCGGAGAACAGCGCGTCGATATGCCGGTAGCGTGCTCGCGGGTCGGGGCGGTGGAAGGTGAGGTCCTGGAAATTGCGGATCCGCGGCAGCAGGTCGATGCCGAGCAGGTGGGCGAGCCCGAAGACCGGGAAGGACTGCCCCTGGGTGTCGGCGTGCACGGTGTCCGGCCTGACCTCCGACTCGTTCGCGAGGAGCGAGTCGATCAGATAGACGGCCTCCCACACCCCGCACGGGATGAACCGGGAGAAGAGCGCGACGTAGGCGTCGGAGACGAGGTGGTGAGCGATCCCGCCGTAGCCGCCGTAGCGGATCGAGGTCTCGGCGAGGAGGTTGTCGATGACCGTGTCCATCATGGTGCCGTCCACCGCCGCCACCGACCCATCCCCCCACGCCGCCGTCAGGTCCAGGCCGATGTGGGCGTTGACCACGTCGGCCCCGCACCGGTTGAGAACCGGGATGGTGAAGTGGCGCTTGGCGATCGCGCCGAGCTCGTGCGCGGTCACGCTGCCCCGCATGTGGCGCACCGCCTGGGCGGGGCCGAGCCCGGAGCCGTAGACGAACGCGGTGGTCACGTAGCGCGGCAGGGGCTCCTTCAGCTTCGGCTCGCTGCCCGAGCGCGGGCCGGGCCGTTTCCACCAATCCGTCCAGTGTGCCGCCCGCGCCAGATGTTCCAGCACGCTGCGGGCGGGAAGCCGCTCGGAGAGAGCTTCTTCCAGCTTCTCCGCGGAGGCGGTGCGCTCGCCTGCTCTGCGTATGGCAAGGGAGGGGACGCCGGTGACCGGGTCGATGGTGAGGTCCTTGTTGTCCGGGTACCCGGCGTCCACGGTTTCGGCGATCGTGGTGAGCTGCTCGCGCAGCCGAACGGTGAACTCGCTCGCGGTGCTGGGGAGGCCGGCCTGCTCGCAGAAGCCCGCGAGCTTGGGCTCGCACTGCTCCCAGGGCAGGAGCATGCGGGTCCAGTCACCGTAGTCCTCGGCGCCGATCACCGCTATGTCACCGCAGCGCAGCTCTTCCACGAGACAGGCGAACACCATTGCCTCGAAATGGCGTCGGACCAGCATCCCCGGCTGTTCACGGGAGTAGACGGTCTTCAGCCACATCTTCGGCGCGAACGACAGGTCCAGCCGTACCGACTCCCCGTTCTCGTCCTTGCGAGTGGGATGCGTGTCCGCCACGAGGGGCCGGGTGAGGTGCTGGTGAGCGAGGACGTGGTCCAGCGCGTCCAGCACGCTGCGGTCGGTCGAGGTCGCGGTGAACGACAGACGGCGGGCGATCTTGAACATGGTCGGCCGGTCCGGCTTGAAGAAGCGCTCCACCAGTGCCGTGTAGTTGCTGCCCCGGTAGGCGTCCAAGGCCTCCAGCTCCGCCAGCTGGGCCTCGAACCCGCCCGCCGTCTCGATCGCAGCCCGGGCATTCTGCAGCGCCAGCAGGTCATCCAGCGACGCCTCCCCCTCCCACGCGCCGGGAGCGGCCTCGCCGCTTCCGCGCAGGGCGGTCAGCACGTCCCGGAAGGTGGCCAGGAGCTGCTCGGTAGTCTCCTTCTGCCGCTTCTCGATCTCCAGCAGCTCTTCCTGTGCCCGTTTGAGGTGCCGGGACATGCGCTTGGAGAGCATCACCACGGTCTCGTCCCGCACCGCCGCCTGCACCTGCGCGAGCAGGCACACGGTCATCGCGGTGCGGCGGGGCTCGGCGATGTCCTTCATCTCGCCCACCGACAGCACCCTCGCCTGCTCAGCCAGCGCGGCCACCTTCGCCGGCGGTGTCTTCCCCACCCAGAAGACGGCATCCCCCAGCCCGTCCACCCTCTCCATCCGCTCCGCATGCGCCCTGAACCGCGACCACGTCGCCCGCCGGGCGGGCTCCTTGATCCACGCGAACAGGCTCTGGTACTCGCCCTCGACGACCTCCAGCATGCCCGTGACCCGCTCCCGCGCCGCGTCACTCATGCGCGCGACGATCGCCTGGCACTGCGAGGCTTCCACCTCGGAGCGGATACGGGAAGCCATCCGGTCCAGGGTGGAAAACGCCGGCAGCTCCAGCCGCTCCTTCTGCCGGACCAGCTCCTCCAGCCCCACGTTCACCAGGTCCGCGGTATGCGCCTTCACTGGCGCCGCCGCCCGCATCGCCGCCTCCGCGACCGCGCGGGCCTCGCCCGGCTTGTGCTTCAGCTCCAGGCGTTCACGTACGGCCGACCGGTAGCGCTCCTCACTCCGCTCGGAGTCCGCCTCCGGCATCGTCCCCGCAGCGAGCCCCGCCTGATCGCGCACGTGAGCCACAACCACCTCGGGTATCTCCCCGAGCTTGGGGACACGGCCCAGCCGTGCCGCGGACTTCAGCATCACCAGCAGCGCCAGGACCCGGCCCGGGCGGTCATGCGTACGCTCACGAGCCCACGCCACCTCCTCCGCCGACGGCGTGAAGAACTCCCGCAACTCCCGTTCCGAGATCAGCCTCTTGAACCTCGGATACGCCGTCCGCTCCAGCGACGCCACACCAACCGCCCCATGCCCGACCGACTGACAGCGGTCACCATAAACAGCGACCATGCCGGGTGGGGGCCAGGGCCAGATCACGGAGCGTGCGCATACTCACCGTATTTGAGCGTCACGTTCTGCTACGAAGTGGCGGCTATTACGCGTATCTCCTCCGCCCACCATTATGGCTGCGACGGTAGCAGCGTCAGCCGTATGGCAGCCGAGCTCGCCGGGACTGGCAGCGTCACTGGCGGGGGAGGAGGGCGTACGGGCGCAGGGGGACGCCGATCACCTGCAGGACGAGGTTGCGGTGGGCGGCGTGCAGGGTGCGTACGGCGGCCCGGGTCAGGCCGGGCTTCGGCGGCTGGACGCCTGCGCGTTCGCGGCCGGGCTTGGTTGGGATCCACAGGTATCCGGGGTCGCTGCCTTCGAGGGCTTTGGTGATGCCGGCGCGGACGTCGAGCCAGCGGTGCAGGATCTTTACGGTGTGCTTGTCGAGCGGGTGGTCGACGTCGTCGATGGTCACGACGGGGACGGGGTGGCGCTCCAGGTCGACGTCGGTGACGTTGAGCTGGTGGAGCTGGGGTACGGAGCGGCCGGTGGCGGCGACGAGGGCGGCCACTGCGGCGGTGCGGATGGCGGTGGCGGCGTTGGCGCCGGTGGGCCGCCGGACGGCGAGGGTGCGCAGCAGTTTGTAGGCCTGCTCGGGCTCCAGGCGGTCGCCGTGTCCGGAGGGCGGGTAGGGGCGCTGCAGCCCGGGCAGGCCGAGGTGGTCGACGAAGGCGTTGTAGGTTTGGATGCGGGCGCGCTGGGAGTCGTAGGCGGCGGCGGCGTCCGGGCCGGTGAGGGTGTTGCGGCGCCGGGTCTGGCCGGCGGCGGCCGCGTCGAGCCAGGAGTCGGCGCGCTCGGGCTGGACGAGCTCTTCAGCGGTCAGCGAGGAGACCTTCTCCGCGTCGAGGACGTGCTCCAGGAACTCGGTGAGCAGGGTGCTGCGCAGCCGTACGGTCCCGACGGCGTACCCGGCTTTCTGCTGGGCGTCCATGAAGGTGCCGATCGCGGCGAGGGCGTCGGCGGTGCGCGGGTTCGGCATGGCCACAGCGTACGGAACCCAGTCCGACGTTTCCAGATAACAGCAAGAAGCGAGCAACCCCCTCCCCCGGCCAGCTGCAGGTCTCGTCTCGGTCCGTGTCGGACCAAAACGGTCCGTGCAGGCCCGGTACGGTCCTTGTACGACCCCCGGGCGGCCCGGGGACGGGGCCCTGGGGCCCCGTGGAGGCCTCTCGTGCTTCTTGCTGTTATCTAGAGTCCGGCTTGGCCGGCGTCCGCAGGGAGACTGCTCGAGTTCGTTGCCTCCCCCAGGGCGCCCCACCCCTACAGACGGGGCACCCCCGGCAGGCGTTACACCGCGGCGTCTGCTCGGCTCACGCACCCTGCAGCTTGGCGCGGGCCCGCTCCAGCTGCTCCACCGTGATGGCCCCGCTGTCCGGCAGGCCCGCCTCCGCCCATGCCGCCTGCGCCCGGGGAATGGCGCCACCGGCATCGTCGATGAGGATCTTCTTCGCCAAGTTCACAGCGATGGCCCCGTCGCCCAGATCCATGAGGTGCGCGAGCATCCGGACCTGCTTGGTGGCAGAAGCCCTCTCGTTGTACCGGAACACCAACACCCAACGGCCCCGCAGAGCGCGGGCCCGCTCAATCAGATCGCGGCCCCGGTCGGTCTCCTGCTGCTCAGTACGGATGTGCTCGGTCTCCCCCGCCGGATTGCGCAAAGTCAGCAGGCCCCGCCGGCTGGACCCCTCGATCTCGACCTTCTCCAGGAACGCGACAAACCGCGATGCGGTCTCCAGGCGGGCGATGTCCTGCGCAGCCTGCTGAGCAATCAAGTGCAGATCCACGGTGAGAGCGTGCACGCGGCGACCCCACGCGGGTTCCTCACCAGGCGGGCAGAGCCCGGCAGCGTGCGCGGCAGCGATGACGAGACTGTAGTCCACGCCCCCATCATGACGGCCGCTGCCGGCAGACTCCGCGCGTGCGGAGAGCAGCTGCCGTCCGCGCGGGCCGCGTCCGGCTGGCCGGGACCATCCCCGCGCGTGCGGGGAGCAGCACTACGGCAGTGAGCAGCAAAAGCGCATGTGGGGACCATCCCCGCGCGTGCGGGGAGCAGCCGAGCTGGATGCCTCGGGCTGGACGCCGGTCGGGACCATCCCCGCGCGTGCGGGGAGCAGGCCTTCGGGGCGTCCAGCGGGCCGCTGGAGGCGGGACCATCCCCGCGCGTGCGGGGAGCAGCGGGCCGCCGTCCTCCGCTGGGCCGCCGACCGGGGACCATCCCCGCGCGTGCGGGGAGCAGGGCCGCCCAGTCCGCCGGATACAGCGCCCAGTCGGGACCATCCCCGCGCGTGCGAGGAGCAGGTGGACGGGGTCACCGGCTGGTACCGGAAGCCAGGACCATCCCCGCGCGTGCGGGGAGCAGGGATCACGTCCGGATCGGTGATCTGCGGATTGGGGACCATCCCCGCGCGTGCGGGGAGCAGGCCCTTGGCCCTGGAGCCCATGTACTTGTGCAGGGACCATCCCCGCGCGTGCGGAGAGCAGTGGCCGCATCTCGGGGGAGCCTCGGCACCATCGGGACCATCCCCGCGTGTGCGGGGAGCAGCTGGGCATGGAAGACGTCATCCGCGGCGCGAAGGGACCATCCCCGCGTGTGCGGGGAGCAGATCGGCGAGCAGCTGGCCACGATCGAGTCCTGGGGACCATCCCCGCGCGTGCGGGGAGCAGAAGGTGCTACGCACCCGCCGTTCCCGCTGGAAGGGACCATCCCCGCGCGTGCGGGGAGCAGTGGCCATCAACCTGGGCGGCGTCACCATCGGCGGGACCATCCCCGCGCGTGCGGGGAGCAGGCCGGCGCGATCGTCGCCGTCATCTCCGCCGTGGGACCATCCCCGCGCGTGCGGGGAGCAGATGGATGGGGAGACGGTCCCGCTGGGCGGGGTGGGACCATCCCCGCGCGTGCGGGGAGCAGGCGCCCTTCTGGTCGCCGAACGCCTCCCTGACGGGACCATCCCCGCGCGTGCGGGGAGCAGAACCACTGCCCCAGGGAGGGCTTCACCCGGTCAGGACCATCCCCGCGCGTGCGGGGAGCAGCGGTCGAAGGCGGGGACGAAGTCGCCGGCCTCGGGACCATCCCCGCGCGTGCGGGGAGCAGTCCGGGTCGTAGACCGGCGGCGGCCCCACCGCGGGACCATCCCCGCGCGTGCGGGGAGCAGGCCGGGTGGCATCCGCACATTCACGCGATCGTGGGACCATCCCCGCGCGTGCGGGGAGCAGGACGCGCCTCCGCCGCCTGCGAACTGATATCAGGGACCATCCCCGCGCGTGCGGGGAGCAGAGCCCTCCTCGACGAACGGAGTCCGTTCATGGCGGACCATCCCCGCGCGTGCGGGGAGCAGGTGCGGGCCGCGCGCCGGGCGGTCGACAGCGGGGGACCATCCCCGCGCGTGCGGGGAGCAGACGCACTCGCCCGCCGGCGCGAGGAAGCGCTCGGGACCATCCCCGCGCGTGCGGGGAGCAGACTACCTGACCTGCGAGTTTATTCCAGTAGCGACTCGCTTTCAGCAACTTTCACCGGTTCCGACAAATGGGACATGAATTGACATTCGACCTTGTAGGCACTTCCCACTGAGTCAGAAGTGAGCCGATCATCATACGCCTCAGGGGTGCCGTTCTCCCGCAGGTGCTTCTGTTTCCTCGTTTTGATGTGCGGAGCCGATCTTTCCCTGTATCAATCATTCATGAGCGTTGGGGGAAGGGCTCGTTCCGGCCTGTTATGCCGGCTTGGGGGGCCGGCTCGGTCGGTGTGGGCCAAGCATGATCGTGACACCGATGGATGGCTGCCGTTGTGGCGGCACATGGAGGACAGTGCCGCGGTGGCCGGCCTGTTGTGGGACCGGTGGTTTCCCGTAGGGGTGCGGAGGCTGGTGGCCGGGGCGTTGCCGCAGGGTGAGCCGGATGCGCGCGCCCTTGCCGTATGGCTCGCTGGTGTGCACGACATCGGCAAGGCCACCCCGGCGTTCGCCTGTCAGGTCGACCAGCTCGCCGACGCGATGCGTGGCCAAGGGCTGGAGATGCGCTCGGCGAGGGCGATGGGGCCGGACCGTCGGGTCGCGCCGCACGGCTTGGCCGGGCAGGTGTTGCTGGGGGAGTGGCTGGAGGAACGGCACGGGTGGACGTCTGCCCGGACCGGGCAGTTCACGGTTGCCGTGGGCGGGCATCATGGGGTGCCGCCCGAGCACGGCCAGATCAAGGCTCTGTACGAGCACGAGGAGTTGCTGCGCACTCCTGGTGCGAGCGGACGTGTCTGGCGGCAGGTGCAGACCGAGTTGCTCGACGCCTGCGCTGAGCGTTTCGGTGTGGCGGAACGGCTCGGGGCCTGGCGGACGGTGAAGCTGCCGCAGCCGGTGCAGGTACTGCTCACCGCGTTGGTCATCGTCTCCGACTGGATCGCCAGCAACCCGGACCTTTTCCCGTACTTCCCCGACGGTGCGTCCCGCGACGACCGGGAGCGTCTCGCTGCGGCCTGGCAAGGGCTGGACCTGCCGGACCCCTGGCGGGCCGAGGAACCGGACTGTAGTGCTCAGGAGCTGTTCGCCTCCCGGTTCGCGCTGCCGGCGAAAGCGGAGATACGTCCGGTCCAGGAAGCGGCCGTGGAACTCGCCCGGGAGATGGAGACGCCCGGTCTGATGATCGTCGAGGCGCCGATGGGCGAGGGGAAGACGGAGGCGGCGCTCGCCGTGGCCGAGATCTTCGCGGCGCGCTCGGGTGCAGGAGGGGTGTTCTTCGCCCTGCCCACCATGGCCACCGGCAATGCCATGTTTCCCCGTCTGCTCGACTGGCTGGACCGGTTGCCGGGGGTGGCGGGCTTGCGCCGCTCGGTGCACCTGGCCCATTCGAAAGCCGCTCTCAATGAGGACTTCGCCGGCCTGATGGCCCGTGCGGGACGGGTCGTGGCCGTCGGCGTGGACGAAGCGGCGCCCGCGCCTGGGCGGCAGCGGGACGGACAGCAGCGCGCGGGTGCTGAACTCGTGGCGCATGCCTGGCTGCGTGGCCGTAAGAAGGCCATGCTGGCCTCGTTCGTGGCGGGCACCATCGACCAGTTGCTGTTCGCCGGGCTGAAGAGCAGGCACCTGGCGCTGCGGCACCTTGCGGTGGCCGGGAAGGTCGTCGTCATCGACGAGGCGCACGCTTATGACACGTACATGAGCGTGTACCTGGACCGGGTGCTGTCCTGGCTGGGTGCGTACCGGGTCCCGGTGGTGGTGCTGTCCGCGACCCTGCCGGCCTCGCGCAGGCGTGAACTCGTCGCGGCGTACTCCGGCCGGGCCGATGCCGGTATCCCCGGGGACAGGGGCGCGCCGAACGCGTACCCGCTGCTGACCGCCGTCGCTCCGGGCGGTACCCCCCTGAGTCGCCGTCCGCAGGCGTCGGCCCGGTCGACGGCGGTGCGGGTGGAACGCCTCGACGACGGCCTGGACGTCCTTGCCGACCGGCTGGAGAGCGAGCTGGCCGACGGCGGGTGCGTTCTGGTGATCCGGAACACGGTCAGGCGGGTGCTCGAGACGGCTCGCGCGCTGCGCGACAGGTTCGGAGCCGAGAACGTGACCGTGGCCCACTCGTGCTTCGTCGACCTCGACCGGGCGGACAAGGACAGGACGCTGCTGCGCCTCTTCGGGCCTCCGGAGAAGACGGGTGACAGGCCGGCGGGCCGGCACATCGTGGTGGCCAGCCAGGTCGCCGAGCAGTCCCTGGACGTCGATTTCGACCTGCTGGTCAGCGACCTGTGCCCCGTCGACCTGCTTCTGCAGCGCATGGGGCGCCTGCACCGCCACCGGCGTGGACAAGGGCAAGGGCAGCGGCCCGAACGCCTGCGGACGGCGCGCTGCCTGGTGACGGGAGCCGACTGGACGGTAGACGTGCCCGCTCCGGTGCGGGGGTCGGTCGCCGTGTACGGGCGGTACGCCCTGCTGCGGTCGGCCGCGGTGCTCCTGCCCCACCTCAACGGCGGCCCCCGGCGGCCGGTGCGGCTCCCGGCGGACATCAGTCCTCTCGTGCAGAGCGCGTACGGGGAGGCACCGGTCGGGCCGGACCACTGGCAGGACGCGATGAAGGAGGCACGCGAGCAGTTCGAGCGGCACCGCGACGACCAGGCCGGGCGTGCCGCCGTGTTCCGTCTGGGGAAGGTCGGCAAACCGGGGCGTCCGCTGTTCGGCTGGGTCGCCGCCGGGGTGGGGGACACGGACGACACCCCCACCGGGCGTGCCCAGGTCCGCGACAGCCGGGACAGCCTGGAGGTCGTCGTCGTGCAGCGGCGCGGTGACGGAAGCCTCGCCACCTTGCCGTGGCTCAAGCCGGACGGCAAGAAGCGGCAGCGAGCCGGCCTCGAACTGCCGCAGGACGCCACGCCGACGCCGTTCGCCGCCCGTACGGCCGCGAGCTGCGGACTGCGGCTCCCCTTGCAGTTCTCCGGCGAGACCATGGACCGGGCCATCGAGGAGCTGGAGCGGCTGTACCTGCCCAAGTGGCAGGGAAAGGACAGCCCTTGGCTCTCCGACCAGCTGATTCTCGCTCTCGACGAGAACTGTCAGACCCACCTGGCAGGATTCTCGCTCCGGTACAGCCCTGAAGACGGCCTCGAGGTGACCCGTGACGCAAGCGACTGAATCCCCCGGTGCCGGTGCGGGCGGGGCACTGTCCTTCGACCTGACCAGCCGGCCGTGGATCCCGGTGCTGCGGAGCGACGGCTCGCAGGAGGAGGTGTCGCTGCGCCAGCTCTTCGCCCGGGCCGGTGAGCTGCGGCGCATCGTGGGTGATCTGGCCACTGAGGAGTTCGCCCTGGTCCGCCTCCTCCTGGCCATCGCACACGATGCCCTGGACGGTCCCGGCGATGTCGAGGAATGGGCGGAGCTGTGGGAGGATCCGGACTGCTTCGCTCCCGTCCAGGACTACCTGGAGGAGCACCGCGAGCGGTTCGACCTCCTGCACCCGGTCACACCGTTCCTGCAGACCGCCGGGTTACGCACAGCGAGGGACGAGGTCTTCTCCCTCAACCGGATCGTCGCCGACGTGCCCGCCGGGGAGCCGTTCTTCAGTGCGCGGATGCCGGACGTGGAACGGCTGGGCTTCGCCGAAGCCGCCCGCTGGGTCGTCCACGTCCACGCCTACGACACCTCCGGCATCAAGACCGGCATGGCCGGCGACGACCGGGTCAAGGGCGGCAAGGTATACCCGCTCGGCACCGGCTGGGCGGGCGGGCTCGGTGGCGTCTTCGTCGAGGGCGACACGCTGCGCGAGACCTTGCTGCTCAACCTGGTGGCGGCGGACACCGAAGAACTCGACTTCTCCCCTGACGACCGGCCGGCCTGGCGCCGTGCGCCGTGCGGGCCGGGATCCGACGGGCGTTCCGCGACCGGCCTGCGCGACCTGTACACCTGGCAGTCGCGCCGGGTGCGGCTGCACCACGACGCAGACGGTGTCCACGGTGTCGTCCTGGGCTACGGCGATCCGCTCGCCTGGCGGAACATGCACCGCCGTGAGCCGATGACCCCGTGGCGGCGCAGCCCCGTGCAGGAGAAGAAGCTGGGGCAGGCACCTGTGTACCTGCCTTTGGAACACGATCCGGCTCGCTCGGTCTGGCGGGGCATCGCCGCGCTCCTCGCCGACCGGCTGGAGGAGACCGGCGGCGCCGAGGGGCCTGCGCGGCTGCGGCCGCGGATCCTCGAGTGGGTCGCCCGTCTGGTGACCGAAGGCCACCTCCCCCGCCGTTTCCTCGTCCGTGCCCGGGTGACGGGTGTCCGGTACGGGACTCAGCAGTCCGTGATCGACGAGGTCGTCGACGACCGCCTGGTGATGCCGGTCGTCCTGCTGCACGGGCAGGACCCCACGTACGCCCGGCAGGCCATCGCCGCGGCCGAGGACGCCGACCGGGCGATGCGGGTCCTGGGGGACCTCGCGGCCGACCTGGCCCGGGCGGCCGGAGCCGAGCAGGAAGGGCCGAAGTCCACAGCCCGTGCCGAGGGGTTCGACGCGCTGGACCATCCCTACCGCGACTGGCTGTCCGCCCTGGCGAAGGCTCCCGACCCCTTCGAGCACCGGTACGTCTGGCAGCGGCAGGTACGGGAGACGGTGGGCCGTCTCGGTGACCGTCTCATCGCCGCCGCGGGCGACGCGGCCTGGGAGGGGCGGACCTGGACCGACACCAAGGGCGGCACCCACTGGCTGAACGCGGGCCTGGCCGACGTGTGGTTCCGCGGGCGACTGGCCCGGGCGCTTCCAGACCCCGGCTCCCCCGGTTCCGGAAGCGGCGGCGAAGGCGCCGCCGCCTTGGCCGACGGCGGTCCGCCCGGGCCGGGGCCCGCCGGCCCGCCGGAAACCGATCACGCCGCGACCGACCCGGAGGTGCACGTATGACCACCGCATCCGCCCCGTCCCCGTCCCGGTCGGCCCCGCCCGCCGTGGCCGCGGTCCCGGTTCACCAGCGGGTCGCCGAACTCGCCGCCGCGCACATCGGTTCCTGGCAGGAGGGCTACCTCAACGACAGGTCCCAGGCCGTGGCCGCCCTCGCCCGTCTGCGCCGCGGTGCGGGCCGTGAGGCGGGCGAGACGCCCGACCTGTGGAGCCTGATCGACACCGGTCCGCTGCACACTCCAGCCGAGGAGACGCGGCCGCTGAGCGAGCAGGAGCTGGTGCGTGCCGAGAACGCGCTGCACACGGCCCTCACCCTGTGGGCGTTCCACCAGCAGTCCCGCTCCACGCCCATGCACCGCCGGCACACCCGTGAACGGCCGGGCGGCCTGGGCGCGGCAATCCGGCGCCTGATGCCGGCCGACGGCGTCGACGAACCCGTCCGCAAGCGCCTGGTCCGCGCGGGCACCGCCCCCGACCTGGTCACCCTCGCCCAGCGGCTGCGCGACATCGTCGCCCTGCTGCGCCGCGAGGACGTCCCGCTCGACTACGCCCTCCTAGCCGGGCAGCTCTACCTCTGGCAGTGGCCCGACGGGCCCGCCGCCGTCCGCCGCAGCTGGGGCCGCTCCTTCCACGAGCAGCGGCGGACCCAGCCGGCCTGCGACGACACCACCACCCCGGACACCGACAAGGACGCCTCGTGAACCGCATCTTCCTGGACGTGCACGCCCTGCAGACCGTCCCGCCCAGCAACCTCAACCGGGACGACACGGGCGCGCCCAAGACGGCCGTCTACGGCGGAGTCCCCCGTGCCCGTGTCTCCAGCCAGGCGTGGAAGCGGGCCATCCGCACCTACTTCAAGGACGAGCACCTGCTCGACCCCGCCGAGCTGGGCGTGCGGACCAAGAAGATCGTGGAGCTCCTGGCCGACCGGATCACCGGGCTCGACCCGGCCGTCGAACGGAAGACGGCGCTGGGGCTCGCCGACGAGACGGTCAAGGCCGCCGGCTTCAAGACCGAGGTCCCCAAGCGCAAGGCCGACCAGGCGAAGAAAGACGCAGGTCCCGCCCCCGCCCCCGAGAGCAAATACCTGGTCTTCCTCAGCTCCCGGCAGCTCGACGGCCTGGCCCGCCTCGCCCTGGAGGGCGCCGCCGACATCACGGCGTTCTTGAAGACCAAGGAGAACAAGGCCCGCGCCAAGGAACTCGCGGACACCCGCCACTCCGTGGACATCGCCCTCTTCGGCCGCATGGTCGCCGACGTCGCCGACATCAACGTCGACGCCGCCGTGCAGGTCGCGCACGCCCTCAGCGTCCACCGGGTGGACAACGAGTCCGACTACTACACCGCCGTCGACGACGAGAACACCGAGGAGGAGACCGGCGCCGGAATGATCGGCACCGTCGACTTCAACTCCGCGACCCTGTACCGCTACGCCGCCCTCGGCGTGCACCAGCTCGCCGCCAACCTCGGCCAGGGCCTGCGCGAAGACGAACCGCGCACCGAGCCGGTACGCCGCGCCGTCGAGGCGTTCGTGCACGCCTTCGTCTCCTCCCTGCCCACCGGGAAGATCAACACCTTCGGGCACCACACCGAGCCCGACGCCGTCGTCGTCAAGCTCCGCACCACCCGGCCGATCAGCTACGTCGCCGCCTTCGAGGACCCGGTCCGCAGCGACGGCGGCGGACACCTGCGCGAGGCCGCCGACCGGCTCGCCGCCTACGCCCTGGACGTCGAGCGCGCCTACGGCGACCCCGAGACCACGCCCACCTGGGTCCTGCGCGTCGGCCCCGCCACGCAAAAGCTCGCCGATCTCGGCATCGAGGCCGGCACACTGCGCGAGCTCGCCGCCGCCGTCGGCCAGGCCGTCGCCGAACGCCTGGACAAGCCCGCATGAGCCGCACCAGTGTGCTCGTCCTGCGCCTGGCAGGCCCCCTGCAGTCCTGGGGGGCCTCCTCGCGCTTCACCCGCCGCACCACCGAGTCGGCCCCGACCAAGAGCGGCGTCGTCGGCCTGCTCGCCGCAGCGGCCGGCATCGAACGCGGCGACGACGCGCGCCTCAACCCCCTGGCGGCGCTCCGGTTCGGGGTCCGCATCGACCAGCCCGGCACCCGCATCCGGGACTTCCACACCGCCCACCACGGCGTCACCGGCACCTCCATGCCGCTGTCCGAACGGTTCTACCTCGCCGACGCCGTGTTCGTCGCCGCCGTCGAAGGCGATCACACTCTGCTCACCGGCCTGCGCGACGCCCTGCGCGCCCCGGCGTACCCGCTCTGCCTCGGACGGCGCTCCTGCCCGCCCTGCGAACCGGTCTGCCTCGGACTGTACGAGGACGCCCGCCTGGAGGACGTACTGGCGGGCGTGCCCTGGCAGGCCTCCGCCTGGTACCGCAGGCGCCACCGGACCCCGCAGACCCTGACCGTGCTGCGTGAGACGGCCGCCGGCGAGCCCGCCACGGCAGCGGACGTCCTGCGCGACCAGCCGGTCAGCTTCGACGCCGCACACCGGCGGCACACGCTGCGCACCGTCGTCACCGCCCCTGTGCCCACTCCGATCCCGGCGGGCGGCGGCCCGCGGGACGCGCACGACCCGTTCGCCGCCCTCGACGTTCTGGAGGATGAGAGCGCCTGATGTTCATCTCCCGCTTCCGCGTCAACACCGCGCGGCCCGGCGCCCGCCGCCTTCTGTCCTCACCCCAGGCCCTGCATGCGGCCGTCATGTCGTCCTTCCCCCACATCCTGCCCTCCGACAGCCCGGCACCCGACGCACCGCGGGTGCTGTGGCGTCTGGACCAGCAATCCCGCGCCGAGGTACTGCTGTACATCGTCAGCCCCGACCGTCCCGACCTCACGCACCTGGTCGAGCAGGCCGGATGGCCCGCCGTCGCCGGCCCCGAGAACCCCGGCTGGCAGACCCGGCCCTACGCTCCGCTCCTCGACCGGCTGACCGCCGGCGACCGCTGGGCGTTCCGCCTCACCGCCAACCCCGTACACACCATCCGCCGTAAAGAGGGCGAACCCCGCAAACTCACCGCCCATCTCACACCCGTCCACCAGATGGGCTGGCTGCTCGACGAGGAACGCCAAAAACGCCTCGGCTTCCGCGTCTGCGAAAAACCGGCCGACCGGCGGCTCCTGCCCGAGGGCACCACCCACCGCAAGCGGCCCCATCCCGGCGACCGGTACGAACTGGCCATACGAGACACGCGGTCCCTCTCCTTCGACAAGTCCCGCGGTCTTGGCGGCCGTCGGGACAAGCCGGTCACCGTCGTCACCGTCACCTTCGAAGGGCGGCTGGAGGTCACCGACCCCGATGCCCTGCGCCGCACCCTCACCCAGGGCGTCGGCCGGGCCCGTGCCTACGGCTGCGGCCTGCTCACCCTGGCTCCCCTCACCCAGCCCGCCCGGCAGACGTCATGAGCACGGTCTCGCGGCGCCCGGCGCTCACTCCCCGGCAGCTCACCCGCACCGACGAGCGCCTGTCCTTCGTCTACCTGGAACGCTGCACGGTCCACCGCGACGCCAACGCCATCACCGCCCAGGACGCAGAAGGCACCACCCACATCCCCTCGGCAACCATCGGCACCCTCCTCCTCGGCCCCGGCACCCGCGTCACCCACCAGGCCATGAGCGTGCTGGGCGAAACCGGCGCGGCAGTCTGCTGGGTCGGTGAACACGGCGTGCGCTACTACGCCTCCGGCCGTGCCCTCAGCCGCTCCTCCACCCTCATGGAGGCCCAGGCCCGGCAGTGGGCCAACCCGCGCAGCCGCCTGGCCGTGGCACGCAAGATGTACCGGCTGCGCTTCCCGGACGAGGACCCGGCCGGCCTCACCCGGCACGAGCTCCTCGGCCGCGAGGGACGACGGGTCAAGGACTGCTACCGAGCCCAGGCCGCCCGCACCGGCGTTCCCTGGCGGGGCCGCCGCTACACCCCCGGCGACTTCACCAGCGGTGACGCCGTCAACCAGGCCATCACCGCCGCCGCCCAGTGCATGTACGGCATCGCCCACGCCGTCGTCACCTCCCTGGGATGCAGCCCGGCCCTCGGTTTCATCCACTCCGGCCACGAACTGTCCTTCGTCCTGGACATCGCCGACCTCTACAAGACGGAAGTCGGCATCCCGCTCGCCTTCGACGTGGCCGCACAGGACGAGGAGGACGTCGGCCCCCGCACCCGCCGTGCACTACGGAACCGCATCAACGAAACATCCCTGCTGAACCGGTGCGTCGACGACATCAAACACCTCCTGCTGCCCGAGACGACCGACCCCTCCGACCCCGGCGGCGACCGGGACGTCGTCACACTCCAGAGCGACCACGGCCACCAGGTCGCCTCCGGCGTCAACTACGACGGGCCCGAGGACTACGGGAACGAGCTCTGGTGACCGTCATCGTCCTCACCAACTGCCCGGCCGGACTACGCGGCTTCCTCACCCGCTGGCTGCTCGAAATCTCCGCAGGCGTGTTCGTGGGCAACCCCTCGGCCCGGATCCGCGACGTGCTCTGGGAAGAGGTCCAGCAGTACGCGGGGCAAGGCCGCGCCCTGCTGGCCCACACCACGAACAACGAGCAGGGCTTCACCTTCCGCACCCACGACCACGCCTGGCACCCGATCGACCACGAGGGCGTCACCCTGATCCGCCGCCCCGACCCGAACACCCCCACCCACGGTCCCGGCCCGGCTCTCCAAAACGGGCCACCATCCGGCTGGAGCAGAGCCGCCAAACGCCGACGCTTCGGGAGGAGCTGATGCACATCAAGCCCCTCATGCCCCATTTGCCGGAATCAGCGAAAGTACTCGGAAACCACCTCCGGCGCCAGTAAAATCGCAGGTCATCCAGTCTGCTCCCCGCGCCCGCGGGGATGGTCCCGCCGCCCCGGTCCCGGAGTCGACCGCGACCGCCTGCTCCCCGCGCCCGCGGGGATGGTCCCGCAAATTCGACAGGCTGAATCGCTTGCGCATCCTGCTCCCCGCGCCCGCGGGGATGGTCCCGCGTCGTTGAAGTCGACATAGCTGCCTGCGGCCTGCTCCCCGCGCCCGCGGGGATGGTCCCCCGGCGCACGGTCCGCTGCTGCGTGACCCCTTCTGCTCCCCGCGCCCGCGGGGATGGTCCCTCCAGCTGTGCCTTCACCTCGGCGACGTTCGGCTGCTCCCCGCGCCCGCGGGGATGGTCCCATCTCGAGGAATCCGCGCCGGCGCCGCTTGGACTGCTCCCCGCGCCCGCGGGGATGGTCCCGCGCCCTCGTCCTGGCCCTCGTGACCTTCGCCCTGCTCCCCGCGCCCGCGGGGATGGTCCCTGGCCGTTCTCCGGCTCGTTCGTCGTGTCGATCTGCTCCCCGCGCCCGCGGGGATGGTCCCGTCGACGCGCTCATCGGTGCGTACCGCGTTCTCTGCTCCCCGCGCCCGCGGGGATGGTCCCATGGAGCCCGTCACGGCCGGGAACACGGTGCACTGCTCCCCGCGCCCGCGGGGATGGTCCCCCGCCGAGTGGCAGGTGCCGGTCGTCGAGGTGCTGCTCCCCGCGCCCGCGGGGATGGTCCCGGCGTCGCCTCGATCAACGCACCGAAGAAGGACTGCTCCCCGCGCCCGCGGGGATGGTCCCGGCAGCTCATGAAGCGCCTTGCTCCCGAGCACCTGCTCCCCGCGCCCGCGGGGATGGTCCCCCGAACTCCAGGCGGCGCCCCTGCGGGGCGGTCTGCTCCCCGCGCCCGCGGGGATGGTCCCAACGGCCAGGTCCAGGGCGCGGGCGGTGAGCTCTGCTCCCCGCGCCCGCGGGGATGGTCCCGAGGACGACCTGATGCGCATCACCGGGTGGCGCTGCTCCCCGCGCCCGCGGGGATGGTCCCGCGAGGCCGACACCTTCGCAGCCGAGTTCCTCCTGCTCCCCGCGCCCGCGGGGATGGTCCCAGGAATTGCGTGCGGGGTCGCTCCGTACTTGCCTGCTCCCCGCGCCCGCGGGGATGGTCCCACATGGATCCCGCTACGGGAGATGGCCCGGGGCTGCTCCCCGCGCCCGCGGGGATGGTCCCAAGGGCCGCATCCGGGCCGCTACGCTGGTGGACTGCTCCCCGCGCCCGCGGGGATGGTCCCTTGTGCACACCCGGCGCGGCCCCGTCCGTGATCTGCTCCCCGCGCCCGCGGGGATGGTCCCGCGAAGTTCGTCGTCAACGACGTGCGCGCGGCCTGCTCCCCGCGCCCGCGGGGATGGTCCCCGGCCGCGCCCGCGAGGAACTGAGCAGCAGCCCTGCTCCCCGCGCCCGCGGGGATGGTCCCTCGCGGCTGGGGCTGCGGGTCTTGTGGGCCTTCTGCTCCCCGCGCCCGCGGGGATGGTCCCCCGTGGGCCTGCCCTTCCGTGCCAGTACGGGCCTGCTCCCCGCGCCCGCGGGGATGGTCCCACGTTGTAGGTCACTCCCGGAACTCCGTTGACCTGCTCCCCGCGCCCGCGGGGATGGTCCCGCGCTGACCGCGATCGGGCTCACGGCCGGACACTGCTCCCCGCGCCCGCGGGGATGGTCCCTCGTAGACGTTACGGCTGCGGAAGTGGTCCTCCTGCTCCCCGCGCCCGCGGGGATGGTCCCTCCGCATCAACGACGTCGGTGACGGCGAGCTGCTGCTCCCCGCGCCCGCGGGGATGGTCCCGATGAGGCCTTGACGGAGCAGGCCCGCGCGCTCTGCTCCCCGCGCCCGCGGGGATGGTCCCTGCGCGGCCGGCTCCCCCCGCGGCTGGTCGCCCTGCTCCCCGCGCCCGCGGGGATGGTCCCACGGTCCGGGCATGGGTCCGGGACCCGGAGCCCTGCTCCCCGCGCCCGCGGGGATGGTCCCCTTTACGCCGGCCTAGACGTGATCCTCACGTCCTGCTCCCCGCGCCCGCGGGGATGGTCCCCTTTACGCCGGCCTAGACGTGATCCTCACGTCCTGCTCCCCGCGCCCGCGGGGATGGTCCCTCCGACGGTGGCATGACCAACGTGGTCCTGTCCTGCTCCCCGCGCCCGCGGGGATGGTCCCGACTACGTCCGCCAGATCCAAGCCCAGCACATCTGCTCCCCGCACCCGCGGGGATGGTCCTCTCGCGGTGGCCGGGTGTGAGTAGTTGCGGTACAGAAAGTGCCGCTGAGATTGATCTTGCTGGCGCTGGGCTACTTCGCGAGGGCTTGGAGCTGCCGGGGTACGGCACTGGTGCGCAGTTCCCGCAGGTCTGGGATGTGGTTGTAGAGGGTGCCGGGTGAGACCCCCAGGAGCTTGGCGATCGAGGTGATGGAGCGGCCAGGGTCGGGCAGCAGGTCGCGGGCGGCGCGGATGACTTCCTCGGTGGCGACGCTGGGACGTCCACCGACTCGTCCGTGGGCGCGGGCGGCGGCCAGGCCCTCGTTGGTGCCGATAACGATGAGCTCGCGGATGAACTCGGCGAGCGCGGCGAAGACGTGGAAGACGAGTCGGCCGCCGGAAGTGGTGGTGTCGAGGTTCCACGTACAGAGAGCGATGTACCTGAAACGTCGTCACCGACACGGTTCAGGCTCTTAACCTGGCCCGATGGATACAGCTGTCGAGATAGTCAGCGCCCGGACGCGCCAGCTCTTCTGGGAGCTCAGCTCCATCATCGAGCTGAGTCCCCTGCGAGCATGCTGGACAGGTGAGGGCTTCTCTCCCGTGGAGGCCGCGCAGACTCGCTCGGGTGGAGCTCGCAAGCAGGTCTTCAGCTCCTTCGCCGAAGGCGTTGACTGGACTGACGAGGGACAGGTACAGCGGGCCCTGCGCGCGTTCGAGGGCATGCTGGATAAGTGCACCGGCTCCTACGGCTGGGACGGGACGCTGGCGAAGATTACAGCCGCGCTGGCCCGGGACGGCTACCAGGTCAGCCCGACCCTCCAGATTCTGCCGGTCGGCGAGTGGCGGCCCGAGGTGGCGCGGCACGACGCCAGGGCGTACGCGGAATCCCTCAGGCTTCTGCGTGGTGCCCGCAACGCGATGGAGCGGTTGGGCCTCCTGACCTCCGACATGCCTGAGGAGCGGCTGCGAGACGTGCTGCTCGTCGCCCTCAACGCCTACTTTGAAGGGCAGTCCACGGGCGAGACCCTGAACGGCAAGGGCAAGACGGACATCCTAATCCGAGTCGGAGACCGCAACGTGTCGATCTCCGAGTGCAAGTTCTACACCGGGCCGAAGTCGGTCACCAACGCGCTGGACCAGCTGCTCAGGTACACGGACAACGGCGGCCGCCGGACGTCTCTGCTGATATTTTACCGGGAGAAGGACCCGGATACCCGGATCGCCGACATTATCGCCGCGATCCGTTCCCACCCGCAGTGCGACTCCTTCGACTCCAGCAGAGCTTACGAGGACCGGCAGTGGGGTTTCGTTGTCCGGGGCAGCGGAGATCCGGGCAGTGCTCCCCGTGCCGAGGTGGCGTTCATCCCCTTCGTCATCGCCTGACCCCTACCAGGACTTCAAGATCATCCCGTGGCGGCTTTTTGCCTCACCTTGGCTGGACCCCTACGGAACGATGTGATGGCCCCGGCAAGGGTCGGGGCCACCCAGACGAGGAGAACGACGACGATGAACCTGTTGAAGCTACTGTTCAAGGCGATCACGTCCAACCGCGAGCCCGACGCCCTGCCCCGCTCGAAGGTTTACCACTGGCGCTGCGACACGTGTGGCGACAGCTATGTCGGCTCCGGACGGCAGCATGTCGGGAACGTCGCCGCTTCGCACCGGCGGCGGATGGGCGGCAAGTGCCGGACGCCGAAGGTGTACGCCTCCGAGGTGTGACGGCGCCGGGCGGCGGGCGAGTCCGTCGAACAGATCGACCTGATCATCCCTACCGGCAAGCGCAAGGGCCAGAACCCCGGCCTGGCCAGCATCTACCGGGCGCTCGCCGAACACAAGAAGCGCCAGGTGTACCCGGAAGCCGCCGAAGCAGCTCAAGCCGCCTCGCCGCCCTCCGAACCGGCTGACAGTGAATCGACCTTCAAGATCATCTCATGGCCCGTTTTGCACGTACCTTGGCTGGACCCGTGGTAGGCGCACAGCCTAGGTGCGCTACTGAACTTGATTGGGTGATGTCGGGTCGTTCGGCTGAGAGTTGAGCCCGCTGCGCTGTACTGCTGTCCCTGTGAGGTACGCGCAGGGTGGCGGCTTGACCGACGCCGAGAGGGCAGCCCGGGAGCGAGTGCGGCTGGATGCGGTGGCTCGGTTTGAAGCCGGGGACAGGAACAAGGACATCGCCGCCGCTCTGCGGGTGTCTGAAAGATCGGTGGAACGGTGGCGGCGGCAGTGGCGTGAGGGTGGAGCGGCTGGTGTCGCCTCGAAGGGGTCGCCTGGTCGTCCGAGGCTCAGTGCTGCCCAGGTCGCGAGGTTGGCGGGGGAGTTGGAGCGTGGACCGCTCGCGCACGGCTGGGCTGACCAGCGGTGGACCCTGGCTCGGGTCAAGAAGCTGATCGGTCGGCTCTTCCGTATCTCGTACACGGTGGAGGGCACGTGGCGACTGCTCAAGCGTCACGGCTGGTCGTGGCAGCAGCCCGCTCGCCGCGCGATCGAGCGTGACGATGACGCGGTGGAGCTGTGGAAGAAAGAGGTGTGGCCGCGGGTAAGAGCACCGCGGCAGCGTGCAACGGCTGGATCGTCTTCGAAGACGAGGCCGGCCAGTCGCTTACGCCGCCGCGTGCCAGGACCTGGGGCCGAGTCGGCCAGACCCCGGTGGTGCGCGTCAGGGGCCGAGGTTCGGGCCGGGTGTCCATGGTGGGCATGACTTGCTGCAAGGCGGGTGAGCGGTCGCGGCTGATCTACGCAGTTCGCGAATACCGCGGACGCAAGAACCAGCCCAAGGGCTTCGGCTCGCGGGACTTTCGTGACCTGCTGGTCCGCGCCCGGATCCAGCTGGGTGGTCCGATCGTGCTGGTCTGGGACAACGTCCGCATTCACCTGACCGCAGATCTGCGCGAGTTCTTCGCGGCGAACACCGACTGGCTCACAGTGTTCCAGCTACCTGCCTACGCCCCGGACCTGAACCCGCAGGAAGGCGTGTGGTCCTTGGTCAAGCACGACCTCGGCAACCTCGCCGCCGCCGATCTGGGGCAGATCACCCGGACCGTGAAACGCAAGCTCAAGATGCTGCAGTATCGGCCCCAGCTGCTCGACGGCTGTCTCACCGGCACCGGCCTGGCACTCGACGCGTGACCGGCTGGGAACCTGCCACCCGCACGCGCGATCAGTAGCATCGCGTCGCCTGGATGAGGTTCCCGCCCGACGAATCGAGTGAGCCCATGAGCGACGACGTCCTCTCTGTCATTCCGACCGACCCGCAGTGGCAGTCTGAGCAGGCCGCGGCTGACCGCACTGCGTCGATTGTGGAGGACCTGGCCCCCGGGCTCCCCGGCGGCGTCGACGTCGAGATCGACGTCACCTGGCACGACACACTCACCGTTGTTGACTGTGGTCAGAATCTGCAGAAGATCGGTTGTCCCCACTGCGGCGCGTCGATCGACACCGAGTGGTGGGGCGACCTACTCGAAGCCCACTGCGACGACGGCTTCGCAACCCTCGCCGTGGTGGTCCCCTGCTGCGGCACCGCGACCTCGCTGGACGCACTGGACTACGACTGGCCCTGTGGCTTTGCTCGATTCGAGATCGCCATCTGGAACCCCGAGCGCGCCTGGTTCAGCGACGAGGAACTGACCGCCATCGGGGACGCACTCGGACATCCAGTGCGGCAAGTCAGGGCCCGCATCTGACGCACGTCAGCCCGCGATGAACCCGACATCACGAGTTCAAGTTCAGTAGTCGACCGAGATTAATCTCAGCGGCACTTTCTGTACCGCAACTACTCACACCCGTGAGGCCCGCGGGTTCAAGGAAACTGAAGTCCCTTCAGCCCGAACCCGCGGGTGCGATGCTCCGCTTCCGGGGATGAACCCGCAGGTTCGCGATCAACTCGCTGGCGCGCGTCCCGTAGCCGATCGTCTTACCCTGTTACGCGGTAGCCGTGGCCTTTGCGGGGATCACGATCAGAGCTGTTGTCGAGAATTGCGCTGCCGTACTCACCGTCGGCGACCCACTCGACCTTTAGGGAGAATCGGACATCACGCTTTCCAGGATTGATCCTGAGTGTCAGTTGTTTCGGATGGTCGGCGGAAACCGTGAAGGGGAAGTCTGTGCGATCGGGTTCGGCCCTTCTGGCCGTTGGCACAACCGAGACAGGGGTTTGCGTAAGGTTCACATCAAACATGGATTCATGTGCAGTAACTGCACAATTGTTCGGATGGGAATGCTCTTCTTCGTCCTTCGGGAGAGCCTCTGCGGACAGGACGTTGACTCTGATGCCGGTGACCACGATGGCCTCATCGGTCTTCGCTTGCAGTACGAGGGGAAGCGTGGCTGGTGTGCAGGGGGTGGGGCCTGATGTGTACGCGGTCAGCCCGGGTGGTCCGGAGATCTCGCCCCAGATCCATCCCCACAGGCCTTGAACTGCCCAGAATGAGATGGCCCCTAGCAGCGGCAGAACTACGAGCGTCGCCCAATGCGTCCGGTCGCGTAACGGCGCCCATGGCTGTATTGGGCCCGGCTCAGGCTGCGGTTCCGGTTCCTGCCTTGCGTCACTGTCAGGCTGTGGCGTTGATGCATTTGGGTCCTCAGGCATATCAGCCTCTCTCGGAGCCTATTTTCCCGTACGGCGCATTGTCTCGAATCCGTTGACAGTCAGGCGTGATTCGAGGGAGCCCGCGAGTTCGGTGGCTCGATGTCAGGGGGACGTCGGCCTGGTAGTGGAGTCTCTGGGGCGGTCTCGGCAACCTGCTCCAACAGTGCCCGCGCGGAGTCCGCGTAACACATCGCGGTCTTCTCGTCGAGCCCGAAGACCTCCGCGAGGTGGAGGGGGTCAGGACCATGGACCATGGCTTCTTCGAGCTGCCGGTCGACGCGAAGCCGCTCCAGGGTGGCGTCCTGCCCACGCATCGGAGCGCTGATCCAGTGGTTGCTGGCCTGGCTGGTGGTGTTGGCGGTCTGGTTGTTGATCAGTAGGTAGAGGTTCGCTGTGCTCGGCCACCGGCGGCGTCGGTGGTCCAGCCAGTCCGTCAGGAGCTTCAAGGTGAGGTCGTCGAGCGGGCGCGCGCGTCCGGCGATGGTCAGCCGGCGGTTACCGAGGTCGACGTCGTTGAGTGTGAGGGTGGCAATCTGGGCGACCCGGGCGGCGTGGACCGCCGCGAGCGCGAGGACGAGCCGTGCCGCCGGGGTGGTGGCCGCCGCGACAGAGCTCTCGACCTGATCCGGAAGGAGCGGTTGGAGCACGATGTACTTGTTCTGCCCGACTTTGATGCGGCTGGTGGGGTTGCGGAAGACCAGCCCGTGCCGTTTGGCCCAGGTGAACAGCGAGCGCAGGGCGACGAGTTGGTTATTCCGCTGGTGACCGTGCAGTGTCTTGACGTAGGTGAGGACGTCGTCGCGGGTTACTTCCCGCAGGTGGTGATAGCGGTTCGACCACTCCAGCAGGGCTGAGCGGACTTGGTCGAGGGAGAGCCAGACGGTTCCTTCCCGTCGCGGAAGACTGCGGGGGCCGCCGTCGCGCAGGACGCGGGTCCAGCGCTCAGCTTCCGAGCGGATGCCGGGTGCGAGTCCTTCCAGGCGCCCGACGAGCCAGCGTTCGAAAGACGGTTCGCTGTCGTCCTCGAAGATCCCCATCTCCTCCAGGACCGTGACGACGTGGCCGACGGGCAGGTCCCAGGCCCGTAGCGGGGCGAAGATCTCCGTGTGCCGGATCACGTCGCCTTCGACGTGGTCGGTGAGGACGACAGCCAGACCCCGGTTGACGGCGAAGCGGATGTTGCGTCCCCAGCCGCGGGCCTCGGCGAATCGGTGGGCGAGGTACTTCGCCCAGGCCAGCCACAGGCTGGCCAGGTCGGCGTCGGCCGGGTCGAGTCGGCCGAAGTCCCGGGGGATCTGCTCGAACAGCGGCGGCTGCCGCCAGCCGGGGTCCGGGCGCCAGGCCGGCGCGGGAGATGGTTTGCGCGGGGCACCACGCCATCCTCCCTTCCGCCAGGCCGGGGGCGTCCATCTTCTGCGGTAGTGCATCTGGACGAAGAACAGCTGATGGTGCCGGACGCCGGCGAGCCGCTCCCGCACGTCCGCCTCGTCTGAGAGTCGGCCGTCGGCCGTCTTCGCACTGAGACGGGCCTGGCACCAGCACAAGCGGCAGTAGTTCCACTTCAGCGGCTGGACGCGACGGCAGCCGGTGCATTCCGCCGCGTCGTGCCTGCGGCTGAACATGTAGCAGGTGTGGCAGAGTCGTCCGCGGAAGTCGCCCCAGGCCAGGCAACCAGGGCAGGAACTGGTGGGCTTGACGTAGCCCTTCGGGAAGCGTGCCACCGGATCACTCCGGCGGCAGCGACCGGCCGTCCCGGCGCTTGGGGATCACCTTCGGTGCGGCGGTCTCCGAGCCGACAGCCGCCCGGACCGTCTCCTCCTGGCCAGGACGGTGCCCCTTCTCCGGCTCGGGGATCAGGAGGTCGCCGATCTCCCAGCCGAGGACGACGCAGATGACGTCCAGGTCCTCCAGCTTCAGGGAGACCGGCTGGCCGGACCACAGCCCGGACATCTTCCCGGCCGAGATCACCAGGCCGTGCTCGGCCAGGCTCCGCTGGAGCTCGGAAGCTTTCTAGATCCCCTTGTTCGCGGCGGTCAGCCGCAGGTTCCACTTCATCGCAGAAGTCCTTCCAGCCGCTTCGCGGCCCGCTGCTGCCCGGCCACCCAGGCGTCCTCGACCCGGGTCTGCTGTACGTGGACGTATCGCATGGTCGTGGCGATCCAGGCATGTCCGAGGACTTCCTGGATCGCGATCAGGTCGAGTCCTCCGAGGTAGAGCTCGGACGCGCAGAAGTGCCGCAGGACGTGCGGGGTGAGCTTGTCGCCCCAGCCCGGCAGATGCGCCATGGCCGCGGCCTTGAGCCCATTGCGCAGAGCATCGTCGCCGACCCGGCCCGAGGAGCCGTCGGCGCGTCTGCGTTCGGAGGGGAACAACGGAGCGCCGGGGCGGGTGTGGTCGTCGTCGAACTGGCCCCAGACGTCCTCGACGAACCAGCGGAGCGTGCGGTCGGCGCCGTTGATCAGGGGGACCATCCGCTCGCGCGGGCCCGAACCCCGGGCTCCCTTTCCGTGCCGGGCGTGGAGCTTGCCGAAGCGCCCCAGGTCCCACTTGATGTCCGCCAGATCGAGCTTGCACGCCTCGCTGACCCGGAGCCCGACCTGGGACATCAGTTTGGCGGCGGTGTAGTTCCGGGCGGTCGGAGCGAACTTCCGGCAGGTTGCCAGCTCGCCGCCCCACCCGGTGAACAGCGTCTTGACCTCCGGCCCGGACGGCGGAATCCGCAGTGCCGCGTCCTTCGACCCGCGCGGCCGGTTCATCTCGTCGATCGGGCACTCGATCACCCGGCCGGTCATCCGGTGACCTCGACCTTGTGCCGCAGCTCCAGGAACAGGAAGTACGTGGTCAGCGCCTGAGAGCGCCCCAGCCGGGTGCCGCTCGGCGATGCTCGCAGTACCTTCCCGAAGTACGCGTCGGCGTCGGGCGGCTCCATCTCCCACAGCGGTCGGCCGAATCAGGACCGCATCTGCTCCAGGTGCCCGACGTCGCCGCGGATCGTGCCGTCCGCCAGCCCGGCTGAGGCCCGCGCCAGCACGACCCTGCCAGCACGTCGGTCTCGAACTGCTCCAGCTCCTCCGCCGTGGCCGGCAGCCGGACATCGCGTAGGTCTCGTACGACAGCCAGCGCCAACCCGAGCCCTCTCACCTTCACCCCGATCCTGAACCGATCAGGCATGGTGAGAATGCTTCAGGAATCTCGAAGTTACGTCAGCCCGCGAACCACTGCCGGAGAGAAAAGGAACCCCCTGGCCACGAGGTCGTGGACTCAGCGCGGCTCAGAGCAACCCACGGGATGTCGCACAGGCCCGTCGGCCTTTCCGGGAGGCCTGCTCCCCGCACCCGCGGGGATGGTCCCCCGCTCGGCGCCGACCTGCTGCTGCATCCATGCCTGCTCCTCGCACCCTTGGGAGATGGATGTTCGCCCTGATCGGTGTCCTCGGGACCGTGGGGACCCTCGTCGGGCAGCATCTGGCAACCCGCATCGAGGTTCAGTGTGATCGGCAGCAACGCACAGGTGCATTGCGCGCCGAGCTCAAAGAAGCTCTTGCTGCTGCGCAACGGGGCGAGCTGATACTCGACCACGGAGCACTTGGTCTGTCGGCTCCTGAGGACGCTCAGGATGAGAAACTGCACGATCTCTGGTTGGTGAAGAAGGCCGTCGAGTTGGTCTGCTCTCACGAGATGGCGCAGGCTGCCTATGACTACACCAAGGCGCTCCACGCGCACCTGCGTAACACCGTTACGCCTGAACAGGTTTCCAACAAGCGTGACTACCGCTATGCCTGCATGGAAGCAGCACGTGCCGCCTTGGGGAGCGGCCGCCCGAGGGTTCAGCGATGGTCCCTAACGACTCGCCGACCTCTCCTGCGTACTGCAATCCCGATCTTCACGTAACTGCGGACAGGGCCATCTTCAGAGGTCTTCGTCAGCACCCGTCTGGGCGGGCAGCCTGCCCGCCTTCGCAAGCGACCTTCATAACGCGCACCGGCTTCGGCTGCTCGTTTCGCGGGAGCCGCCACGGCCCCGCTCCTTGCCCTGGAGGAAGGAGAGCGGGGCCGCAGGACGGCTCTGCTATCGGGCTCCCAACGCGGCCAGCAGAGCCTTGTACTCGTCCGGGTACTGCTCCCGCAGGATGTCCATCCATACTCGGGCCCCTTGGACGAATGTCTCGAGCTTCATCTTCCGGTGAAGATGGTGCACGCAGTAGAAGGCGTCGTCGTAGGGGAGCTGCTTCGGCTGCTCGGACTGCGCCGCTTCTGCGTTCGCTGCTCTGGGCTCTCCCTCGTCGGTGCGCGATTCCGGGATGGGTTTGGAAGCCTGCTCGCGCCGGGCGGGCGGGGTGGCCGCACTGGGCCGGGGCGCAGGGGACGACGAAGCGGCTGGGCTGTCAGGCTCCTCCGGGATTATCACGCCGTGATAATCGGCGGTGCTTGATGAACGCTCGACGGCTTTCTGCGGTCGGGTCTGTGCCTTCCTGCGAGCTGCCTCCGCCCGTTCGTCCGCCTTGGCCTTCTGTTCCTCGGGGGACAGTCTGCCGAGGTTTCGGACGTGCTCCACCTTCCGAGCCCCGGTCACGAGGTCCTTCTGGAGTTCGGGAGTGAGCTTCAGCAGGGACAGCTTGCTGGAGATGGTGTTCTGTGGGATGCCCAGCCGCTTGGCTGCCTTGGTCTGGGAGCCGTAGTAGTCGACCAGGGTTTTGAGGGCATGGGCCTCCTCCAGGTCCGTCATGTCGTCGCGGTGGTAGTTCGCGACGAACGCGGCCTCGAGGAGGGTTTCATCGGTGGCGACCCGTCCGTTGTCGACGCGGACCGGGATGGTGGCCATCCCAACGCGGCGGGCGGCTTCGAGACGACGGTGGCCGTCGACGACGATGTACTGCGCGCCTTCGTCGAGGTCGTCGGCGCGGTCCGGCCGGTTGCGCAGGTAGGCGTCGACTGTGGCGACGGCGATGGGGATGATAATGCCGACTTCGCGGACGGTCTGCACCGTCTCGTCGAGGTTGCGCAGGTGGTTGCGCGGGTTGTCGGGGTTGTCGCTGATGAGGGTGACCGGCAGCTCGGTGATGGCCGCTGTGGTCGACTCATCGCCGGCGATGGTCTGGTCGATGAGGCTGCGTCGGGAGGACCGGGCGCCGCGGACGGCGCCGAATGCGGGTGCTGATCCCAGGGTGTCGGCCTTGCTCAACGGGTGGCTCCCTTCGCTACCTGTCGCATGGCCTCCGCCTGATCGCTGTGGGGGGCGTAGGACAGCAGCGGCATCCGCTTGCGGACGGCTTCGCGTTGTTCCTTCAGGTCGCCGATGACGGCGAGGACCTTGGGATCCCCGAGTGACTTCCAGTTGTTCAGGGACGAGGTGGCGACGTAGCCGCGGCGGGAGTCGTACAGGTTGACGACCAGGCCGAGGTAGTCGATCTCGAGGGAGAGGTCTTCGCAGAGGTCTTCGATCTGCTGGGCGAGCATGCCGTAGGCGGTGGCGGAGGAGTCCTCGGCGAGTACGGGGATGATGACCCCGGAGACGCCGGCGGGTTCGCCGCGCCGTCGGCGCCCGTAGTAAAGGGCGGCGTCCATGGCGATGCCGAGACTGGGTGGGCAGTCCACGATGATGACGTCGTAGTCGGCTTCCAGGGGGCGCAGGGCCAGCTCGAGCGCGGCTTCCTTCTGGAAGCCGCGCTTCTGCGTCGCCACGACGGCGATCTTCGCGTCGAGGAGGAAGCCGTCGAAGCAGGCGGGCAGCACGTGCAGGCGCTTGCCGAACCGCGGATCCTCTATCTCCACGACGAGGTCGCGCAGATCTCCCTTGCCTTCGCCGCACATGTGGGAGACCAGGCTGTCGTGGTCGGGTTCGATCTGGGGGACGCCGAGCTGCTCGCTGAGGTGTCCCTGCGGGTCGAAGTCGACGACGAGGACGCGTTTGCCCGCCTCGGCGTAAGCCTGGCCGATGCCGGCGGAGACGGCGGTCTTACCGACTCCGCCCTTCTGGTTGCCGACGATTTTCCGTTCGGGGTCGGTGCCGCGGGCACCGTGCCGGGGGGAGGGGTTCGCGTCGAGCCAGTCGCGGATCGACTGGGCGAGGCCCTGGGTGTAAGAGACGCCGCGGTCGGTGCAGGTCTCTTTGAACTGCTCGTACAGGCCGGGCGGGAGCCAGGTGGAGAACGACTTGGCTCCGGCGGTGTCTACTTCCGTGCCGTTGCTCGTGCTGCCGCGCCAGTCGTTGATGGCCGCCTCGACGGCGTCCTGGATGTCCAGGCTGAGTTCAGCGGCGCGAATCTTGAGTGCTTGCTGGAGCGCCGAGGGCAGCTTGGACGCTACCTTTTCCCGGTCTCCGTCAGGGTAAGGAGATGGCATGACGTCAGCATACTGACTTCTGAGGATGCAGCGACGCCCGTTTTGCGAAACCTGATATCTTCTCACCCGATAGGCGTCCTGCCCTGGTTATCACGCCGTGATAGTCGTCGTCGGGGCGACGCCGCAGAGCTGGAATTATCACGCCGTGATAGTTCCAACCCTGTGCGGCTGCGGCCATGAGAACCGGTTCCGGCGTGCCCATGGTGACGAGGGCGACGGTCCCGCATTGCAACGGGCACCGGCGTTACGGTCCTCACCGCCGGCGCCGATGCTCCACGTTGTGATGATGCTCCGTCTCCGTGGTGGACGGGAAAGCACGTCGGCCGACCGCTGCCGAGCCGCCACAATGACTCGTTTGCCAAACGGAAGGCATTTGCTCATATGCGCGCGGCCTTCGAGTGCGCCGGCACGCCACCCCGGTGCGGAAGCAGGGATGCGCGTTGATTACCCGGCCCGGTAGAGCTGAAGGACGGCATCAAGCTGGAGCGTGCCGTAGATGACCAGCGCATTCAGTGGGTCACGGAGCCTGTCCCGGCACCCGGCGTGAGGCCGTCGTCATACGCCGCTCCCGCCCCGGTACGAGCGGGGGGTACCCGTTCTGGCGGAAGTGGGCGTATCCGTTCTGACGGGGCTTGGCCGGGCGCAGGGCACGCAGCATGACGGTGAAGTTCGGGGAGTCCGGGAAAGGCTGGCGGTTCCTAATCCTCCTGTATCCCCACCGCTCGTACAGAGCGGCCGCCTTGGGGTGTCGGGGTCCACGAGGAGGACGGCCAAGGACTCGGAGCGGTCGACCATCAGCGCGTCGTGCAGCCGCTCGGAGACGCCGGTCCTGCGCCAACGGGGACGCACCATCAGCTCCGAGAAGGAGAACGTGGAGGGGTCCGCCGGCGGCTCGTCCAGGTGCTCGCGCCATCACTCGCGGCCGGGACGGGCCGGGGCGCGGTCGTCGTGCCGGTGCCATCGGTGTACGCGCGCCCGAATCCGAAGTACTTCGGGCGCCGGAGCGGGGCGACCTGGTTGAACATGATCAACGAACAGGCGGCCGGGCTCGGGGGGAGGGTCGTGGCCCGCGTCCCGCGCGACTCCCTGCACGTGCTGGACGTCCTCCACGACCGCGACGGCGGGAAGCGCCCGGAGATGATCGTCACCGACACGCGAGCTACAGCGACATCGCGTTCGGGCTGCTCGCCCTGGCCGGGTTCGCCTACGCCCCGCAGCTGGCCGAGCTGTCCGACCAGAAGATGTGGCGCATCGACCGCACCGCCGACTACGGCGCCTTCCAGGACGCCGCCCGAGGCCGGATCGACCTCGCCCGCACCGAGCGGCACTGGAGAACATCCTGCGGATCATCGGCTCCATCCACACCGGCGCCGTGCGCGCGTACGACGTGATCCGGATGCTGTCCCGCGACGGCCGGCCCACCCCGCTCGGCGACGCGATCGCCCACTGCGGGCGGATCGCGAAGACCCTGCACATCCTGCGCCTGGCCGACGACCCCGGCTACCGGCGGCAGATCAAGGTGCAGGCCAACCTCCAGGAAGGCCGCCACGCGCTCACCGGAAGATCTTCCACGGGCGGGCCGGGCAGCTCTACCAGCGCTACCAGGACAGCATGGAGGACCAGATCGGCGCCCTCAACCTGGTCCTCAACGCCCTCGTGCTGTTCAACACCCGCTACATGGACGCCGCGGTGAACCCGCTGCGCGCGGACGGGTTCGACGTCCGTGACAAGGACGTCACCCGGCTCTCCCCGTTCGTGCGCCACCACATCAACGTTTATCTGGACGAATTCCGTGCGCGGGTCCGGCTCAACTTCAAGTGCACCCTGATCGAGACTGTCTCCGACTCCTGCCGCCTCCAGGTCACCGGGGCCGAGCACCAGGACCGCGGGTCGGGATCCGACCGGGCCGCTCTCTCCGGTGCAGCGCGGTCGTGCCGCCCCGTGGTCACGGGCCTGACCGGTCCCCGCTGTCGCGCTGATCGTCGAGGCGGGCAGTCAGGTCGGGCCAGTGCTGGGACCAACGGGCCAGGTCGCCCGTGGTCAACGACCACCGCGAACGAAGGGCTTCGTCCGGCAGGAAGCGGACGCAGGTCCCCGTGGTCCCGTCGGCTTCGACGGGCACCAGATCGGTCACCGGGACGCCGTGCTCATAGCGCTGGCTCCAGGATCCGTTGAGACGGCGGTTGGTATGAATCAGCCACTCGCTGAGCGCTGCGACGACGGACATGCCGCGACGCGGATGTCCGTCCGGAAGCCGCTCCGCCTCTGGGAAGTCGAAGAACCGAAGATCCTTCGTGGCCATGACCGGCTTCTTCACCACCCGGCCATGCTCGTCGACCCGAGTGTCGGTGCCCCGTCCGTCATCCTTCACCGACACCGAGCCGTCGGTATGCAGCGTGACCACACACCGTCCGCCGCCCCGGCTCGCTGCCTCGTCAGCGGCATAAGCAACGATCTCAAGAACTAGGTGTCCCGGCCCGCCGGGAGCGAACTGGGCAGATTCCTGGCGGATCTGACCGAGATGGTCCGCGTCCACGGTGCCGGCCCAATCGTGTGTGGTGTTGACCCAAGAAGCCCTTGATCCATCCATCTGGCAAGTATCCGTCGGGGCTCTCGTTCAGGCTGCGGAAAACAACCGCTCAGCAGTGATCGTCAGGGCCGGGCTCGGCGCTCTCTCCGAGATCGGCGAGGAGGCCGCAGATCCGTTCGGCGATGGCCTTGTGCCGTTCGACCTCGCGAGGCCAGCCGCGTTCGACGGCGTCCTGGGCGAGCTGCTGTTCACGGGCGAGCCGGGACCGCAGGCGCGGGGCGTACTCGCTCGTGGTGAGGAACTTCGAGCAGCGGAGGTAGAGGTCGCACTCGCAGGGCCCTTCGGCGGGTGCCCGCAGGCAGTGGCCGAGTTCGAGTTCGGTCTTGAAGAAGTTGGTCTTGAGCCAGTTCAGGGTGTCCTCGCCGATCCGGCTGGTCAGTAGCTCCTCCGCGGCCGGGCCCGCGATCCGTCCGCCGGCAGCGATGACCTTCTCGTACTGCTCCTTCAGGACGGGATCGCTGATGTGGGAGTAGGTGGCGGACATCTGCGCGTTGCGGTGGCCGAGGATTGCCATGATCGTCTGGATCTGGGCGCCGCCTTCGGCGAGCTGGGTGCCGACCGTGTGGCGAAACCGGTGGGCGGTCACGGTGGGGTTGCCGTCGCTGTCGACGAGCCCGGCCTTGCGGCAGGCGATCTCCAAGGCGTCCTCGTAGAGGAAGTGACGGCCCATGGGCTTGCCCCGCCGCATGAACACGTAGCGGACCGGCCGCTGGGCCCATGCGTCATGTCGGGCTGTGGCGTTCGCGGCCTTCGCCGAGTCGATCAGCTCACGCAGGGCGTCCGCCGCCTGGGGGTGCAGGGGGACCATGAGCTCGGTGTAGGTCTTGCCGACCGGGATCCGCAGCCGCGGATAGCCGTCGGGGTAGGCGTCCAGGCAGTCCAGGGTCAGCCGTGCGATCTCCCCGCGCCGGGCACCGCTCCAGCGCAGCAGAAGCAGGGCGGCACGTTGGTGCGGGTCTTCGAGTTCCTCGACCGCCTCCATGAGGCGGTCCAGCTCGGCCCGGGGGATGAACCGCGGCGGTGCGGAGGGGAGTTTGGGCATGTCCGAGCGGCCGAGCAGGGGCCGGCCCGGGACATCGCTCCAGCCCCACTGGCTGGTCTCGCGGAAGAACTGAAGCAGCGGGCTGAGGTAGGTGTAGCGGGACCGTGCCGTCAGCGGCCGTCCGGTGCGGGCGTTGATGTGTTCGTGCAGGTGGGCCATGAAGCCCTCGACGTGCCGGCGCTCCAGCTGGGTCATCGCGTCGATGTCGGGGTGGGCCTGGGCGAGCCAGCGCAGGAAGTAGCGGAAGGCGTCGCGTGAGTGGCGGACCGACTCCGCGCGGTCGCTGGTCTGCAACCGTCCCGACAACCAGCGCGACACCGGGGCGGCGAACGCTGGCGGGGTCTTGGGAGGGGTGAGTTCGGTTCGCCAGAGTTCGGCGGTCTTCAGGCCGTGGAACGGCGGCTCGGGGACCTGTCCGATGTTGAACAGCAGCACATGGACGCCGTGCAGCCTGGTCAGACACGCCTTCTGGTAGATCCCGGCGAGCTGGTCCATGGGCATGCGGCGGCGTGCGTTGGAGACATGGCTGGCCCGCACGAACCCGGCCTCAGGCCGGGCGCAGTAGCGCTTGATCTCCTCGGCGAGCCCGGTGAGGTCGCCAAGCCGGATCGCGCGCAGATCGGGATCGCCGCGCATCAGCAGAAGGCGGGTGAAGGTCCAGGTGAGGACGGACCGGCCGCTGACAGGCGCATAGCCGAGCTGGAGCATGCGGGCCGAGAGCGAATCGAGCAGATCCAGGACGAGCCCGAGGCCGGCGGCGACCTTGGGGACGAACAGGCTGTCGAAGTTGCGGCTGAGCACGTAGTCGGCGTCCAGCCGGAGACCGTGCACCAGCGAGAGGTAAGCGAGATAGGGGCCTGCCTCATGGGACGGCCCGATGCGTTTGCCGGGCTCGTGCGGATCGCGTCCGTGCAGGTCCAGGCGGACCAGCAGGGGCTCGGCGAACCAGTCCTCCAGGTCCGGCCAGTGCTTGAGGAAGCGGTTGTAGAAGTAGCGGCGGGACTTGACCGACGCCGGAGCATCGGCGAACGTCGCACGGACCCACGCGAAGTACTCCTCCCTCGGCGCGTGGCACCGGCGGCGGTCCGGCTCCGGGGCGGGCGCCAGGGCGAGCGCGGTCACCGGTTGCTCTCCAGTGCGCGGGTGTAGTCGGCCAGCACGGCCTCGTCGGAGACCCGGGTATAAACCTTCGTCGACTCCGGCGAAGCGTGTCCCAATCGCTTCTGCAGCGACAGCTCCCGCATCCCGCCCTCCCACATCGCGGTGGCGTGAGTGTGCCGCAGCGCGTGCGGCGTGGTCTCCGGTGTGCGCAGGCCGAGCTTGTCCAGCCGCCGCGCGAACAGCCGCACCACCGCGTCGTAGCCCAGCGGCTCCAGGCGGCGGGTGCCCTTCCCTCCGACCAGGAACACGAACGGGCTGGTCGCATCGAGCGGGCGCTCGTGCATCACGTAGCGGCTGACCGCGTCCAGGGTGCGAGGCTCGTGCAGGTCCACGACCCGTTCGGTGCGGGACTTGCCGCGGACCCCGCGCGGGTGGTCATCGCGCTTGCGGACCGTCACCCGGCGGCGGCCATAAGAGATGTCGTCCACGTGCAGCGACAGCACCTCGCCCGGCCGCAGCCCGCCATCCAGCATCAGCAGGAACACCGCCAGATCCCGCAGCCGCTTCAAGCTGCCGATGAACTGCTCCAGCACCGCCTCGTCCACGGGGCGCGGCAGTCGCCGCGGCTGCCTGACCGTCACCGTGCGGCGCATCGGCTGCTGACGGCTCGCGCGGCCCATGAACGGCTGATGCCGGTCCGGCACCCGGGCAAGTGCCGGGTCAAGGCGCTTCTGCATCGGGAAGTCACCGTCGTACTCCTCGGCGACCACCGCCCAGTCGTAGAAGCTGGCAACCGCAGCCAAGATCCGGTTCACCGTCGCCGGAGCGAGCAGACTGCCCGGCGCCTCCGGCCCGCCGACCACCACCGTCAGGCCCAGCCGCTGGGCCGGACGGCGCGAGGGCGCCCGCCGCAAGAACGCCAGCAGCCGCAAGGCATCCGGGCCCCGGAACTCGCGCCAGTCCATGCCCTCACCAGCGAGGAAGGCGAACAGGCGCCGCAGGTCGTACGCGTACGCGCAGATCGTGTGCGGCGAGAAGCCCCGGTCGACCAGATGATCCAGGAACCGGCAGGCCGCCGTGACCTGTTCACCGTCGCCGTCGACCAACCTCACGCGCCGTACGACACCGCCATCACGTTCCTTGACCACCCGCACACCGGCCTCCCCGACCCTGCACTCAGGTGGCCCAACGAACCCCGCACCTCCACCGCCACGGCGCCGGTTCAGGCGCCACTCGAAGGTGTCCAGATAAGGAGATGCTGGGCCAGTACTCCTTCCAGCTCCCCGACCTGCCCGGCGGACTGCGGCCCCTACGCGACAAGCACGCCACCGACGAGTGACGACCGCCCGCCTAGTGCTGTGACCGCATAGGTTCGCCGGGTTCGCGGTTGGATGGGCGGTGACGTCCGTTCCGACCGCTGGAGGTGTGATGGCCGAGCCTGTGCGGGTGCGCAGACTGACCGACCAGGAGGGGCAGAAGCTGCAGCAGATCGTGCGTCGGGGCAGTGCCAGCTCGGTGCGCTACAGACGGGCGATGATGCTGCTCGCCTCGGCCGGCGGGAACCGCGTCCCAGTGATCGCCCAGCTGGTCCAGGCCGACGAGGACACGGTGCGGGAGGTGATCCACCGGTTCAACGAGATCGGCCTGGCCTGCCTGGACCCTCGATGGGCGGGAGGCCGTCCCCGCCTGCTCACCCCTGACGACGAGGACTTCGTCATCCAGACGGCCACCACCCGCCCCACCAAGCTCGGCCAACCCTTCACACGCTGGTCGATCCGCAAACTCGCCGCCTACCTGTGTCGCGTGCACGGACGTCGGATCCGGATCGGCCGTGAAGCCTTACGGTGCCTGCTCCGGCGCCGCGGGATCACCTTCCAGCGCACCAAGACCTGGAAAGAGTCCCCCGACCCCGAACGCGAGGCCAAGCTGGACCGCATTGAGGAGGTGCTCGAACGCTTCCCGGACCGGGTTTTCGCCTTCGACGAGTTCGGCCCCCTCGGGATCCGGCCTACCGCGGGCTCGTGCTGGGCGAAGCAGGGCAGGCCCGACCGCCTGCCGGCGACTTACCGCCGCACTCACGGCGTCACCTACTTCCACGGCTGCTACTCGGTCGGCGACGACCGCCTGTGGGGCGTCAACCGTCGCCGCAAGGGCACCGCCAACACCCTGGCCGCGCTGAAGTCGATTCGCGCTGCCGAACCCGACGGCGCCCCGATCTACATCATCCTGGACAACCTCTCCGCCCACACCGGAGCGGACATCCGCCGTTGGGCGAAGAAGAACAAGATCGAGCTGTGCTTCACCCCGACCTACGCCTCCTGGGCCAATCCCATCGAAGCGCACTTCGGACCGCTGAGGCAGTTCACCCTGGCCAACTCCGACCACCGCAGCCACCCTGCACAGACCCGGGTCCTGCACCGCTACCTGCGCTGGCGCAACGCCAACGCCCGCCACCCCGACCTACTCGCCGCCCAGCGCAAGGAACGCGCCCGCATCCGCAGCGAGAAAGGCATTCGCTGGGGTGGACGCCCCCTGACGGCCGCAGCCTGATCCAGACCGGCGAAGACTGGACACGCCTGCGAAGGCTCGAATCGTTGCTGCAGGAACCGGTTTGCCGCCGGCCCTGCTACGCAGCGCAGCCGAAAATCTCTTGCGGAGTCGTCCGAGCACCCGATATCCAGCATCGAGACGACAAGGAGCACAGGATGACGACCCGTCTGGGTTCACTGAACGAGTTCTGCTGGATGGATCTCAAAACCCGTGACTTAGCCGGCACCGCCACCTTCTTCTCGAAGACGCTGGGCTGGCACTTCGCAGTGGACGAGAAGGACTGGCGAAAGGCCACCAAGATAGCCATCGACGGCCACCTGATCGGCAGTGTGAGCGATCTGGCGAACCCAGTCTACCCACCGGGAACACCCGCCCACATCGCCTACTACTTGGCAGTCGACAACGTCGATCGCCGCGCCGAAGTGGCGACGGTGAACGGCGCTCGCCTTGTCGTACCTCCCTTCGACGCCGGCGATCAGGGACGCATGGCGACATTGGTCGATCCGGTAGGTGCCGCCTTCTCTCTGTGGCAGCCACGCGACTTCACCGGATGGCAGTTCCCGTCCCACTTGGCGGGTGCCCCGCACCGTATGGTCCTGAAGTGCGACCAGCCTGAGAAAGCCCGGCATTTCTACGGCAAGACGACGGGAACCTCTCTGAACTGCGCCGATTTCATCGCTACATGTGGACCTAGTGCATCCGTTCCGCAGTGGGAACTTGCGGTCGACGTCGAGGATCTGGACAGCGTCGTCGTACGCGCACAGGAACACGGCCAAGACTCGGCCACCTGGTCCGAGAAAACCGGTCGTCGTGTTGTGCGGTTGAGCAGCCCGGAGGGGCTGACACTCCTGGTTCGCCGCCTTGAGCAGTGACTCGGCCGTCGATCAGACGGCGCTCGCATTCTGGCCCAACCCGGCAGACCTATGCGGTCACAGCACTAGCCGCCGGGGGCGTAGGGCGGAGATCACTTCCCGGCGGCGCGCGAGCGCTTCGCCGCGGCGGACTGGGCGCGGGCGGGGAAACCGGTCCGCGCGGTCCGGCTGCCCGGGTTCTTCGCTCCGGTGGACTGCACCCGCGAGGCCGCCCGCGGTGTCATGGACGTCCTCCGACCACCGGTGCCTTTACCACTGTTCTTCCCCATGCCAATCGCCTCCTTTCCCAGCATGAACAGGGCCGGCCCCGGCCGCCACCGGGTCTTCACGAGGGCTTGCTCGTTGATCAGCACGGACGGCGCCGTGAACCGGGTGCCGGTGAGAACAGGGAATGGGGGATGACGGTAGCGGTCCCCCCGGAGGTCCGGGCCGCGCAGCGGCGGATCGTCGGCACGATCAACGCGTCCGGGAGGCTCAACGCCGACGGGCTGGCGATGTGGCGGGAGGCCAGCTACGGCGAGTGGAAGGCCACCGCCGCCGACATCAGCGGCGACCTGGACCTGCTCCAGGTCCCGCACACCGTCGTGACCGCCTTCCGGTTCCCGCTCGCCACCTCCTACAGCAAAGCCATACGCGAGGGCGAGGAGGTCCGCATCCTGCGCGAGAATCTGGGCCGCCTGGTGCCGTGGATGCCGTCGCTGGAGCAGGTGATCGCCGACACCCCCGAGGACGCCCCGCACTGGGACTTCACGGTGTCCCAGCCCCGGGCCGACGGCATGGCCATCGCCATGCTGCGGCTGTCGGCTGAGTGGCCCTCCTGGTCGAAGAAGCAGGCCCGCGCCGCCCGGCTGGTCTGCGCGGAGTGCGACTACGACCTGCGCGACAAGGCCGAGGACCGGGCACCGTTCGACGTCCGGCTGCCCGAGCAGCCCAAGCGGCGACGGCTGGTGTGCGGGAAGTGCTGCAACGACGGCCTCGACGAGATGGAGCGCCTGGCCGCGCTCGCCGGAAAGTCGTCGTGACGACCGTCGAGCCTTGCACGGACTGCCTGCTGGTCGCGGAGCTGGTCGGGCTGCTGAGCGACGCCGAGCACTACAACGGCCCCGGCTCCACGCCCGACAGCCGTCTGGACTACCTGGAGCACCGGGCGGCGCTGCTGCACCGGCTCGTCGACGCCGTCGGCGACGAGCCCTCCCGCTACCTCGCCCAGGACGCCGAGGGCCGTGCCGAGGACGTACGGGCCAGGGCCGAGACCCTGGCCCGGGAGTGCGGAGACCCACCGCCCGCACCGCGCCAGTCGCAGCGATGTGGGTACCGCAAGGGTGCTGGTCAGCCCCGAGATCGCCTCGGGCGAGGGCTTGAAGTAGCGGCGGACGCTCCCCCGCTTCTTGCGCCGAAACTTCGCCATGAGCATGAGCAGGGAGGCGCCTTGCTCGTCGAGGTGGGTGAGGGCGGAGCGGCGGTACTCGTGCAGGTCCCATCCGGTTCCCGGCCCGCGCACGGCGGTGTGCTCATCGAGGAGGGCGCGGGCCTGGCCGTGGGAGAGGCGGGCCAGATCGGTGTCCGGGCACACGTCCCGCGGGCTGACGACCTTCCCCGGGCCGGGACGGCGGTGGGTGACGAACACCGGCCCGCGGGTCCGGCCGCGCAGCAGCCGGACGGTGTCGGCGTCCCAGTAGACGGTCTCCAGCACGAAGTCCTCGCGCGCCTGCTCGCGACGGCGGGTCTTGCTCCGAGCACCCTTGGCCTTGACCGGGCACCGGCGGGCGGCGAGGTCCAGGTCCTCGATGTTCACTCCGAGGATCTCCTCGGCTCGCCCGGCGGTCTCGTAGAGCATCCGCCACAGCGTCTTCTCCCGCAGATGGACCTCGCGCCGGGCGATGAGCCGGTCCACGGCCATCCTCGAGCGGGCCGGGTCTTGGAGTCCGGCACCGCCAGCCGCTTCGTCCAGGCCGGGACCACCGGACCGTCGTACCCGTACGACTCGCATCAGCCCAGCCAGGAGAGCACCGCCGCCCGGCGGGCCGTTCCAGGTGTTGACCGCCGCGGTGCCCCACAACAGTTCCAGGGCCTCGCCGATCTCGTCGTCCACGACCGACCCGAGCGGGCGGGCTTCTCCGATCCGCTCGGCCGTCTTGCCGACGCCGGTCGAGTAGCTGTGGACGGTGTTCGAGTTGCGGGCGCAGCATGAGGCCCAGGAATTCGCGCAGCAGCGTGGCATCGACATCGTCGAGGTGATCACGGACCCGTACGGCGAGCCGGATCCGTGCCGTCGTGAAGGGTGGCAGCGGGTGCCGCAGTTGGTCGAGTCCGGTGCGGTCGGCATGGTCATCACGCGCTGGCCGGCGGCCATCGCCCCGGCCCCCTCGCACGAGCTGCGCTATCGAGAGACCGAGTGGCTCCGGGATCACGGGGCGTGGGTGCGGCGCTCCTGGGCGCCTCCGGCCGCACGACATGGGGAGGCGGTGTGAGCGGTCGGGAGTCTCTGCTGCCCCTCGGCCACCCGTGGCCTGGCCGGACCGTGCTGGACACCGCCGACGGTCGGCGGAACATCCTGAAGGCCACCGCCCCGGGCGGCACACCGCCCCGCATGATGGCGTGGCCGTGGCCGCCGGGCGGGAGCAGGAGTGGACCACCCTCTCCGATCACCTGAACAACCCGGTCCCGGTCACCCGGACACCCACCCGCAGGGGGTCCGATGAGCGGCCGGCATGCACGCCCACACACCTCGGCCACGCGATGCTCAGCCTGGCCGCCCTGGGCCGGGCTCCGCCCGTGCTGCTGCTCACACCGCGGCTCCGGAAGCATCGGCGCCGGTGTCCATACCGGACACCAGCCCACCCACTGACGACGACAACGCCGGCATCCGGCACATCACACAGGGGAGCGCCATGAGGGGTAGCGGCACACACCGGGCGCACGACACCAAGCTGCCGCCGCTCGCCCTCGAAGTCCGGACACAGGTCCGGGAAACCTACCTGCGTGCACTGGACCGGCCGCCGCGGGAGCCGGGGAGCCTGCTGCCCACCCTTGGGGAGCGCACCGCCCTGCTGCTCCCGTACTCGGCCGAGGCCGCCGCCTCCCTGCGGCGAAGAGTAAAGGGCGGCGCTGCTGGTGCTGCTGCGCACCGAGCAGGTGACGGCCCCCACCTGGCCGAGGATGCTCGCTGGGGAACGCTCGGCGGTCCTCGGCGGCTGCTCCCGATCGCTGCTGACCACGGTGGAACTGGCCGACACGCGCCGGCAGGAGGCACCAGGCTCCCTGCGGGTGTGATCGAGGGTCCACACCCGCAGGGCCATGGCCCCGGCCGCTTCACTCACCCCGTGGTGGACGGCCGAGGAAGCACTCCAGACACCGGCAGGGCCGGGGATGCTTCCTCTGGCTTCGTTCACTGGCCGCGGCAGCAGTTGTGCACTGTCTCGGGAGGCAGCCGAATCGGACCTGGGGCCATGTTCATGAAAACGGGAGGCACCCGGTGGTCCGGTCTCCTTGTGGTCCTCGGGCTCCGCCCTATCCCCGGTCACGGCCCTTGCGTCAACCGTTGGATCGTCCTCCAACGCGGGGCGTCGTCACGGGGAACATCGGGAGACGCGAAGTGGAAAGGCACGCCAAGGTGGCCAGCCAGTGCCTGGCCAGCCTCGGTAACGGCAGCACCAGGAGCAGGGCCGCCAGGCCGGCGGTAGACGGTCGCCAGGTGGGCTTCCCCCTGTGGGGCGTCCGGGACAGCGACCAGGAGCACGAACCAGTCGTGCACTGTGTCGCCGTCCCAGAGCGCCTCCACCGCCGCCACACGGCCCGGGAGAGTCTCGGCGCGAGCTGCGAGCGAGGAGAGGTCCAGGGGATCAGGCGGCGTGGGCTGCACGCGGTCGCCCAGAGCCTCGTATTGCGCGTGGACCACCCGCTCAGCTTCGTACAGGCCCATCCCAGGAGGCGCAACGCCTCCCAAACGGACCTCACCGCCGACGGCCGGCGGTCGTGCAGCACGTATGCATCGACCTCTCGGCAGGTCCGTTCCTCCAAGTAGGTCCACCAGCCGCTCACCGAGCCGCCGACCGGGACTTCAAGGCGCGCGTCATAGGTTCGAACATACGTCAGGAACCCGGTGTCCGCCCCGGCCGTCCCACTGGTGGTATTGCCGAATCTCGTGAAGATCTCGCCCCGATTTCGGGGGCTTTCCGCCTCCCGATCGGTGTCGAAGTGCTGTCCCGATCGCGTGGACGAAGCCAACCTGCGGAGTACTGCGGTTTGCGGTGGGGCCGGTGCGTTTGTTGGCCACCGATGTGGGTGTGCTCCCAGTGGAGCTCCTCATGGGGCGCCTGGGCGTTCGGACGGTGGCCTCCGCGACAGGCCCGCCGTGCTGCGCCCCTGCCCGACTTCTCCAGTGACTGCGCTGCCCCAACCGGGCCGTGCCGGGCAGTGGGGGACTTCCAGGGTGCTGAACGTCTGTTGCCGTTCTCCTGCACAGGACCACAAGGATCACAGGGGTGATACCGCGGTCCGGATTATCACGCCGTGATAAGTACTGACGCTGCTCCGTCCTCCAGCGAGCCGTGAGCAAGGCGGAGTCGCCTCCGCATACGTCAAGGACCGGTCGGTGAGGTCGTCCGGCATGGCCCGACTCCTCCTGTAGCAGGCATTACGGGACCGGCCGTCCGGCTCGGAGGCACCGGCATGAGGCCGGCGTCGAACCCTCCGGTGGTGCCGGCACGACTTAGGCGGTACGCTGTCTCCCGAAACCTAGACACATTGTGGCCCCCGCCGAGGCGGGGGCCACAATGGTTTCGGCGGTCATGTCACGGACGGGATGGCCTCCGCCGCGACCGGCCGCGGGCCGTCGAAAGACTCAGTACTTCCGCGGTCTCCGCATCGGCACCCGTGGTCGACTTCGATCGGCCGGGCGAACTCCTGCGGCCCAGACGCTTTTCCTTCTTCTCTCGCTCGGCCTGGGCAACGGCGGCGTCGTAACGCTCCTGGTAGTCGTCGACGTCGAGACGATCCGCAGGATCAAGCGTCCCGATGGCCTCCAGGTGCTCGGTAACGCTGCGTGCACCGCTGATCATCGGGTTGAGAAAGTAGATGCCCTTGGCCTGACGGAACACGAGCTTGGCGAGGATCAGGGCCTGCAGGCCCCGCCCCACCATGGAGCGGTGTACGTCCAAGGCTTCGGCCAACTCTTCCTCGGTGACCAGGCAACGTCCTCCCGGCTCCTGGGTTCCCAGCAACCGGAAGAGCACTCGGTAGGCGATGCCGGGCATCGCGGGCATGTACGCGAAGCCGTTGAAAGTGCCGTACGTCAGCTCCGGTGGCTCCGGGGTCGCAGACGCTGCTGTCCTCATCCTCACGCCTCCGGCTTTTTGATCGTGCGCTTACGCTTGCGCGTCCTTGACGACGGTTCGGGCAGTTTCGCACCCGGAAGAGCCATGTCCCTGAACTCCTCCGGAACACCTGGATCGTGCACGAGCTCGTTGAGAAGGCTCAGTTGCTCCACCTGAACCTTGACGCTTTTGACCGCCGACCCGCGAACGGGCTTCTGGACCATCCGGTAGCCCCCGCGGAGAGTCACCGCGGGCTGGAGCTGGATCGACCCTTTCTTCGGCGAGTAGGCCAGCCCCAGTCTCTTCAACTTGGTCTGGGCCCGTGACACCTGCGCAGGATCCATGTCCAGTTCAGCAGCGATCTCGGTCTGCTTGAGCTCGACCGCCCCTCCGACTTCCTGGCTTCCCATCATGTAGAGCAGTACGCACAGGGTGACGTTGTCGTCCCTGAAGTACTTGGCAGCCCAGCGAAGGAACTCCAAGCTGTCCTGGGCGAAGTACTTGCCGATGAAGTCACCGGCGGTGACCGGAGGCTTGACCTCTGCCGTGTGACCGACCGGCAGCTCGACGAGGTTCTTCTTCGGACCGAGGGCTCCGGTGTACGGGCTGCTGGGGCTCGGCGCGCGAGGCGGTGACGAACCAGGGACCCGGCGAGGGTCCCTGTAAGGCTGTGCGGGCATGGCGCTACGTGCTCCTCAAGATCGAAACCTAGACGCGGAGCACACTAGTGATTGCGCACATAGATAGCAACAACGCGACCTATCTGCGCGTTGCGCGTGTCGAACATGACCTCGGAGTCATGTTGGCAAGGGCTCCGGCACCAGTCGCGGGATTGCGCACATAGATCGCAATGAACATGGGCTACCTTGACCTCACACGCAACTTCCGCGACCTCAAAATGACTTGAGAGTCATCTTCTTCAGCCTCACCAAGGCATCTGACCTGCAAAAACGTGATCCGCCCTATTCTCTATAAGCGCGGGTCCGTCGTCGGATCCGACCACGGGTTGATGTCGAAAGCTCCCTGTCTCAAGTCCTCGGCAAGGCTGGTCGAGGCCGGTGGTACCAGGGGCCTTCGCCGGCCCCTGGACCCCGCTGCCCCCGGTGCTCCTCGACGCGCACCCGTATCGTCGTGGCGCACACCGTTCGCGTCGAGGAGCACCGGGGTTGTGGTTTCTGTGGACGGGCAGCCTTCTGCAACTGTTGTGCGAGCTAGCCCCGGTTCCCGACCGCCCGTCGGTGAGGTTGGCGGACCTTCCTATCTTCCGTCCGTAGTGAAGGCAGGCAAAAGGATGGCTGGAGCGTCGTCTGGAGTCGGTAGAACCAGGCTGCGGAGTCAGGGAAGCACCGAAAAGCGATGCAGAACGCTATGCAGGCATGTGTCTCCGCACGAGAACAAAGTAGGACGGATGCCTGTGAAGCTGCCCGGACCAAAGTCCGAGCAAGCGATCGAGATCTTTGCCAAGCTCTACGACGCGGGGTCTCCCAGGGCCGTCAAGAACATCACCGACGACCAGGACCTGTTGCTGGAGTTCTTCGACTCCGTGGCCGAGCCTTGGATCCAACCGCGAAGCACCAATCCCACCCAGTCGACCTTCGCTACCGTGGGGCTCCGCATCAAGATCACCCTGGGGGCCGGATCTCACGCCGCTGCACTCGCGATGGTGTTCAAGCACATCGAGTCAGCCCAGACAGACTGGTGGGCTTTCAACAGCGCCTACCTTGTCCCGCTCGTCCGCCCCAGCGCCCGTTTCGAGCGTGACCAGCTCGTCGAGCGGCCCGAGGCGATGGCCACGTGAACCGGCCGAGGCATGGGGCACTGCACCATGCCGGAACTGGGTACCCGACCTCGATGGAGCCCTTGCCTCGCTGGGCTGGCTGCCGAGGACGCTGGGCTACACAGCCCCCTAGGGCCTGCGCGGAGTCGCGATCAACGTGGGATAGAACGTTTGTGCGGCAAGACGCGAACTGGGCGATGATGATTGGGTGTTGGTGGAGCCGTTGCTGCCGATAGGTGGGTACGGGCCGTATCCGCACGGGCTGCGGGATCAGTTCGAGGGTGTGGTCTGGCGGTTCCGTACCGGAAGCCAGTGGCGGGAGGTGCCGGAGGAGTTCGGGTCCTGGTCGACGGTCTACGACCGGTTCCGTCAGTGGCGCGATGCCGGGGTGTTCCAGGCCCTGATGGAGGTGCTGATCGCCGAGGCCGCGCGGCGCGGGCAGGTGGACCTGTCGCTGGTCAGCGTGGATTCCACGACCGCCCGTGCACATCACGACGCGGCGGGCGCACGGGTGAGTGAAGACGTCCTGATCGCCCTAAAGGAGGCCATCGAGCAGTCAAAGGGGGCCGCAGGAAGGGGCAAAAGGATCAAGAAGGTACGGAAGATGCTGACGCGGCCGATCCTGCCCGTGCCGAGCGGCGCCGGGTTCGCCGTCGGCGCCGCGCGCGGCTGAGGGCCGCTGCCCTGGGGCGCTCGCGGGACGGGCTGACCAGCAAGGTGCACCTGGCTGCCGAACGACGCTGCCGTCCGCTGTCCTTCGTGCTCACCTCCGGGCAGGCCGCCGACAGCCCGCAGTTCATCCCTGTCCTGCAGGGCATCAAGGTCCGCGGTCCGGTAGGCCGGCCGCGCACCCGGCCCGACGCGGTCGCCGGCGACAAGGCATACTCCTCGCGCCGCAACCGCACCCACCTGCGCACACGCCAGATCAAGGCGGTCATCCCGGAGAAGGCCGACCAGGCCGCCAACCGGAAGAAGAGGGGGCGCCGCGGTGGGCGGCCTGTCAGCCACGACGCCGAGCTCTACCGTGACCGCAACATCATCGAGCGCCTGATCAACAAGCTGAAGGCGTGGCGCGGCATCGCCTCCCGCTACGACAAGGCCCCCGAGAGCTACCTCGCAGCACTCCACCTCCGCGGCGCGATCATCTGGCTCCGCAGCCTCCGCCCGCCACACGAGACTGAACTCCCTGGGCTGGCCGATGAGTGGTTGGTTCGCCCCGTACAGCGCCGGCCACCAGCAAGCCGCCATCCGGGCAGGAAGCTGTCAGGGCGTGCGGAACTGGGGCGGGAAACCGGTCCAGCGCAGGTCGTCCGGGAGGTGACTCACGTCGTTGTAGACGAGGACGGTTGCGGGCCGGGCAGGCGCGTAACGGATCACCGTGAGCGCAGCGTTTGCGTGGTTGAGTCCCATCCAGCGCCAAGTCGGCGCTTCGAAAGCAGCGCGCACCAGCCAGGCGATGAGAAACGCGTGGGTGACGACAAGGTCGTGGCGGGGGGCATTCCCGCCGTCGGCCGGCCCGGTGAACTCCATGACCGCCTGGCGGACCAGCTCCGCTCCGCGCGCACGGTCCACGGCAGACAGCGAAGCAAGACGAGGCAGCATGGCGTCGGCAACATCTGCGGGAACCTCGTCACGCTCCGGCACGTACGGGACGTAGTCCCCGGCCGCCTCGCACTCACGCAGCGGCACATCGCCCAGACGCTCCCCGACCAGCCGGGCCGTCTGCACCGCGCGAGGCAACGGACCGTGGTGAACGGCCGTCAGCGGCACGCCGCGCAGACGCTTGCCCAATAGCTCAGCCTGACGGCGCCCTGCCGCAGTGAGACTGCCTTCGTCGGGCGTGGCCTCGCCATGGCGGGCCAGGTAAAGGTATCGATCTTGCATATCGGGGTCGACGCCCCCCGGTGGCCGCTGGTTCTCCCGCCCCGCCCAGGGAGCCCAGAGTCGGCCGCCACCGATCAGCCGTGTGAACAACGCTGCAGGCCAATACACCTAGAGCGGAGACACCGGCCGAAGCAGGCTGCTCGGGCCGACCTACGTCGTTCTCGAGCAGTCCCCGGCCCTCACCGCCGACCCGCACGACCGCCGCCGACCCGGACTCAACCACCTGGCCTTCCACGTCGAGGACGCCGCCACAGTCGAGAAGCTGGTCATCGAGTCGGCCCAGCACGGCTGGAGCCTGATGTTCCCCGAGCCCCACCCGCACGCCGGCGGTGACCAGCACTACGCGGCCTACAGGACCCTGAACGGCCGAGGCTCCGGCCGCATAGCGCGGAACCCGATCCACGTCACCGCTGTCCCCGCCGATAGCGACCTGCGGGGCGGCTGACCACCGTCCTCGTAGTGCTGGAGGTCGACGACAGCGCGGTGACCCTGTTGGCCGCCGAGAATGCCTACAAGTTCGCTTCGGCTACCGGGAAGGTGCTGCGGTCCTTGGTCGAAGGCTAGACCGAGGCCCTGGCCACCTTCGCCGGGTACAACCCACTGCGGGACGCGCTCAACTACGGCACACAGGAAACTTGTTACGTTCAGTGACTGGAGAGAAGACGGAGATGTCGACGGTTGCGTACACGCCGCCGGGGCCGTTGTGGAGTCAAGGCCGGGTAGCGAGAAACCGATGACTGCTGGTAACGCGCAGCGTCCCACACTCTGGCTTCCCGGCCGCGCAGCAATTCTGCTGGTTCACTGATGGCTGTAGCGTGGTTCATCGAGTCCCAGAGTCGAAACGAGGGGCATATGTGCAGTTTGCCGGGATCGGTAAAAGTTGCCGAAACCGTGCTTGGCCTGGGATAAACTCGCAGGTCAGAGAGTCTGCTCCCCGCACCCGCGGGGATGGTCCCGCCCACCGCGACGCGTTCGCCGCCTGGCAGCGCTGCTCCCCGCACCCGCGGGGATGGTCCCTCACCGGCTACGCCCGGAACACGGTCCGGGCCCTGCTCCCCGCACCCGCGGGGATGGTCCCGGCCGGTATGGGGTTGTGGAGCCGCGGTCAGGCTGCTCCCCGCACCCGCGGGGATGGTCCCTCAGGGCGGACGCAGAAGCAGCGATCAAGCCGCTGCTCCCCGCACCCGCGGGGATGGTCCCCCGTCGGCGACGACGTCGGCGCACGCCTCGGCCTGCTCCCCGCACCCGCGGGGATGGTCCCTGGGCCGCAGTTGCTTAGCGTTGTTTTTTCGGCTGCTCCCCGCACCCGCGGGGATGGTCCCGCCGCCCTGACCGTGACCTGCCCGGCCGTGGACTGCTCCCCGCACCCGCGGGGATGGTCCCGCGTTCGGACGGATCCTCGCCACGTTCGTGAACTGCTCCCCGCACCCGCGGGGATGGTCCCTGGGAGCACCGCGCCCGCACGGCCATCTCCCGCTGCTCCCCGCACCCGCGGGGATGGTCCCGACGGACTCCTCCCCGCACGCCCCCACCGCCGCTGCTCCCCGCACCCGCGGGGATGGTCCCTGCACCGGCGCGGCGATGATCAGACCGACAAGCTGCTCCCCGCACCCGCGGGGATGGTCCCTGCACCGGCGCGGCGATGATCAGACCGACAAGCTGCTCCCCGCACCCGCGGGGATGGTCCCCCATCAGGAACTGCAAAGGAGCAGCTCATGACCTGCTCCCCGCACCCGCGGGGATGGTCCCACGAGGTGAATCTCGGAGATCTCGCCGAGGCCCTGCTCCCCGCACCCGCGGGGATGGTCCCGAACCCTGAGCCCTGGCGGAACCGGCGGACCGCTGCTCCCCGCACCCGCGGGGATGGTCCCCTGGGAGAGCCGGACCCTCAGCCACGACGAGACTGCTCCCCGCACCCGCGGGGATGGTCCCCTGATCGATCCAGGTTCGACGCTGATCTCACTCTGCTCCCCGCACCCGCGGGGATGGTCCCTCCCCGAACCGGACGAGGACGGCGAGGACGACCTGCTCCCCGCACCCGCGGGGATGGTCCCACTGATTTCGGCGGATGCCTTGACCTGTGCCACTGCTCCCCGCACCCGCGGGGATGGTCCCGGCGGCGGCTGGGTGGCTCCGCTCGGTACATCCTGCTCCCCGCCCCGCGGGGATGGTCCCCGTGGACAGGTCGAGCCCTGGGGCGGGTCTCCCTGCTCCCCGCACCCGCGGGGATGGTCCCTGGTCGGGCCACAGCTGCGCCTTGAGCTCCCGCTGCTCCCCGCACCCGCGGGGATGGTCCCCCGGTGGGCTGCCACGGCTCCGGGCTGCCGAACTGCTCCCCGCACCCGCGGGGATGGTCCCTGATCGGCCCGGGCCAGGTTGTAGCCGTGGGACTGCTCCCCGCACCCGCGGGGATGGTCCCCACGGTGCAGGCTTTCGGGGCCCGCCACACGGCTGCTCCCCGCACCCGCGGGGATGGTCCCGCGCGACGCCGTAGATCCCGTGGCCGTGGCCGCTGCTCCCCGCACCCGCGGGGATGGTCCCGACGACACCCCGCATGCGGCCCTGACCGTTACCTGCTCCCCGCACCCGCGGGGATGGTCCCCACACCTTGGACGCGCGGTAATGGAGCGCGGTCTGCTCCCCGCACCCGCGGGGATGGTCCCTTGCCGCCGTTGCCGGAGCCGCCGTCGGTCAGCTGCTCCCCGCACTCGCGGGGAGCCAACGGACAGGAGGTCAGACAGAGGCGGAAACGAGAAGTAAGCGCCGGATCGGCAATGGCCTGACGGATCTTGCACATCGCCGGAGCATCCTTGCGTTGGCAGGGGGAGCTGGCCGCCGTAGGAATGCTCCCTCCAGACGTCGTGCGCTGGCGATCTTTGGCCGCACCCGGCCGACGCATCTGCTCCCTGGCCGCCTTGCTTGGCGAAATCTGCACGATCGGCTTCGCGAACCTTCTCGCTCTGCTAAGACTGATCCTTCACGGTCGTGATCGTTTCCTCTCCCGTTCTGGTGTTGCCGGGAGAGGCATGACCGGGTCTTCGGGGGAGGGGAGCGATGGCTCAGGGAGCAGGGAATCGAGCTGTTCACCTGGTGACGTTCGAGGCGTGGAACATCAACCGTTTCCTGTTTGTCACGAACAAGCGGCGCGAGATCGCCGGGGCCTCTGAGCTGGTCACCTATGTGGATCACCGGTGGGTCGGTGAGGCGCTGACTCGCCTGTACCCGGACCACGACGACACCTGGCGCATCGAACAGCGGCCGGTCGAGCTCCTGGAGACCGGTGCCGGGTCGGCCAAGGTGCTGGTGCAGGGCCGGGCCGAGGCGCGCAGGCTGGTGACCGAGGTGACGCTCGCCGCGTTGCGCGAGGCCCCCGGCCTCGAGGTGTGCGGCGTCGTCACCGGGCCGTTCGACTGGTCGGCGCCCGGTGCGCTGCACACGGCGCTGCAGGAGGCGCAGGTCCGGCTGGACTCCGTCCGCACGTCGTTACCCGGGCCGGATGCCCGCTTCCTGCGGTTGCCCGTGGTGGAGGACTGCGCCACGACCGGGCTGCCTGCGGAGGGGCTGGTTCCGCAGCCCTTGGACGAGGACGACAGCGTTCGGCGCTGGGAGGCGCGGTCGGCCGAGAGCCAGGCCAAGTGGCGTGCCTTCGGCAAGGAGGACGAGGGAGCCGGGCTCGGTCGGCTCGCCCAGCTGGCGAACATGACGCCCCGGGACCTGAAGCGGGTGGTGCGGTACCTGTCGGAGGGGCCGGAGTGGATGGGCGTCGTCTACGCGGACGGCAACGGCTTGGGCGCGGTGTTCGGCCGTTTCGAGGAGTGTGTGGACGGCCGGTCGAACCGCGCTTACGCCGACACGCTTCGCGGTTTCTCGTCCGCTCTGCAGCGGTGTGCCGCGCGGGCCTTCCGGGAGACGGTCGTCCAGCTCGCGGAGCAGGGGGCCCGGCTGCCGGATCACGGCCCGGCACCGGTGATGCCGTTGATCCTGGGCGGGGACGACCTCGTCGCCCTGTGCGCGGGGGAGTGGGCGCTGACCTTCACCCAGGTCTACCTGCGCCGGTTCGAGCGGCTGACCGCGGAAGCTCCCGAGATCGTCCGCGCGCTGGGGCGACGGGGCATGGGGCCGGGGCTGGCCATGTCGGCGGGGGTGGCGATCGTCAAGGCGAACTACCCGTTCGACACCGCTCAGCGGCTGGCCTACCAGTTGCTGCGCGAGGCGAAGAAGGCCAAGTCGGCCCTGGCCGGTGCCCCGTGTTCCTCGCTGTCGTTCCACGTGCTGTACGACAGCACCGGCGCGGACCTGGCACGGATCCGCGGGCAGCAGACCTCGGGGAATGTGTCCCTGGTGGCGCAGCCCTATGTGGTGAGCGACGTGCCGCAGGAGCGTACGGCCTGGGTCCGGGGCCGGCACTGGGAGGATCTGGAACGCCGCGTCGCCGCGCTCGCGGCACGGGACGAGGACGGCGAGCGTTTGCTTCCCACCTCCCACATGCACGACTTGCGGTCCACGCTGTTCTCCGGCCGGCAGGCGGCGGACGCCCGCTTCACGAACCTGCGGGGGCGTTTCGGCGGGAGGGGCCTGGACGCTCTGGCCGGTGAGGGGGGAAGTCTCTACTGGCAGGAGCCCGTGGCCGGCGGGGGCGGCCCCGGGCGGTTGCTGACGGGGTTGCTGGACGCGATGGACGCCGAGGGTTTTCTTCCCGTGCGGTCACCGGGAGCCGAGGCTCTCCTGGAGGAGCGATGACGGAACGGCTCGTACTGCCCCTCACCCTGACCCTGCTCAGCGACTGGCACATCGGTTCCGGGGCGGGCAGCCACGGTCTGGTGGACATGAGCGTTCAGCGGGACGAGGACAAGCTTCCCTACGTGCCGGCGACCACGCTGTCCGGAATCTGGCGCGACGCGTGCGAGAGCGTCGTCTTCGCCCTGGACGGCGGTCGCCGCGGCCCCTGGCACGCGTGGCTCGAGTTCCTGTTCGGCAGCCAGCCCACCCAGGAGAGCCGGGGGGACGTCCCGACGGAGCGCACCGGCCCACCCCGGCCGGCCGCTCTTGTGGTCGACTCGCTCCGGTTTCCCGCCCCCTTGCGGCGGCTGCTGCGGGACAAGCCACGGCTGGTGGAGGCCGCGGTGTTCCTCAAGCCGGGTGTGAAGGTCGACGCGGTCAGCGGACGGGCCGAGGACCGGTCGTTCCGTTTCGAGGAGATGGCCCGGGGCGGGACGGTGCTCACCGGCCAGGCGGAGCTGTCCGACCGGGTCCTCCTCGACGGGGAGCAGAAAGCCTGCGCCGGTGCGCTCCTGGACGCGGCGGCACGGCTGGTGGAGAGCGTGGGGCGCCGGCGCAGACGGGGTGCGGGCCGCTGCCGGCTGGACGTCGGCGCCCTTCCGGCGGACTGGCGGTGGCTCGAGGAGCACAGGACGCCACCGCCCGTGCCGCCGGCAGCCGGCCCGGCTGCCGCCCCGGGCGCTCTGCCCGCTCCGCGTTCCGGCCGAGGCGATGCCCCGTGGGAGGTCGCCGAGCTGCGGCTGGTGCTGCGGCGCCCCCTCATCGCGCCGGAGCGGAAGATCGGCAACGAGGTGCGCAGCCGGACGTACGTGCCGGGCTTCGTGATGCTGCCCGCCGTGCTGCGCTCCCTGTCCTCCCCGGACGCCGCCGTGGCGGCCCGGGCCGGTGACCTCGTCATCACCAACGCCATGGTCGAGGTGGACGGACGGCAAGGGGAGCCGGCCCCGCTCGCCCTGGTCCGGCAGAAGGGCGGACCCGGGGAGGAGCAGTTCAACCTGCTGGCCGAGTCACCTGCCGACGGCGTGCACACCGAAGACTTCGACGGCCTCTACACGGGCCCCTACCGGCCGGGAGAGCCGGTCACCGTCGCCTCCTGCAGGATCGTCGAGAACACCCACAACACCATCGGGGACCTGGAACAGCGTCCCGTGCGGGCCGTGGGCGGCCTGTTCACCTACCAGGCCATCGCGGCCGGGACGGTGCTGCGCGCCCAGGTGCGAGTCCGTGCCGGAACGCTCGAGCCGGGCTGGCAGAAGCGGCTCACCGGCAGATGGCGCCTCGGCACGGCCCGCAAGGACGGCTACGGCCTCACCGACGTCACCGCCACGGTGCCGCAGGCGCCCGCCCCCCGTCCGCTGCCCGGGGAAGGCCGGACGCTTCGGGTCCGCCTGCTGTCGGACGTCCTGGTCAACGACGAGCGGCTGCGGCCCAGCACCCAGCCGCGGCACCTGGCGGCCGAGCTGGGCCGGGCCCTCGGCGTCGTGCTGAGACCCGCCGACGAGCACAGCGGCGGGCATCCGGTCCGGTTCTCCGAACGGCACCGCACCGACCCCTGGCACAGCAAGTGGGGCCTGCCCCGCAACAGCCTGCTGGGCATGCGGGCCGGGAGCTGCCTGACCTTCGACGTCGTCGACGGCGTGGTCACCGCCGAGGCAGTGCACCGGGTGGAGCAGTCCGGCATCGGTCTGCGCCGCGCCGAGGGGTACGGGCAGGTGAGGATCGCCGACCCGCTGCTGCACGCCGCGCTCCACAAACGCAGCGGCAGCACGTCCGACGAGGACCGGGCAGCGAGCAGGAACTTCGCCCCGTCCGCCGGCCCGGACACGGCCGAAGAGGCCGGAGACCTCGACGAGTTCGACAAGACCCTGCTCGTTCTCGAGGAAGCCGCATGGCGCACCGGCATCCAGCGGGCCGCCGAGACCCTCGCGGCGACGGCACCGGGACGCGCCCGGGGCATCGGTCCCGGACACGAGAAGGTGCCGCCCACCCAACTGGGAACTTTGCAAATGCTTGCGGCCCAGGCGAGCGCCCCCTGCGACCGTCGGATCGTCAACTGGCTGGACGGCCTGGACAGGGTCCGGGGAGCAAGCACGGAACGCCACGGCCCGTGGCCGCAGGAGACCGTCGCGAACCTGCGCCGCCTGTTCACCGACGGCAACGAAGTGTGGACCCGCCTGCCGCTCCCCGAAAAGCAGGAAGCCCTCTCCGCTCACCCCGACCGGGCCGCCCGGCTGCGGGAACGCCTGTGGGCGCACGCCGTCCGCACCCTGGTCGACGACTGCCTCACCGCACACCGGAGGGCCGCCGAGACCGAGGAAGGTATCCGATGACCACAGCCCTCGCACGCGCCACGGTCCGGCGCCTGCGCGTCCGCGGCTGGCTGAAGACCCTCAGCCCCCTGCACGTCGGGGGAGCCGGGCACGACCCGAACGGCGCGCTGCCGGTCGCCACCGACGGCCGAGGCCGCCTGTACGTGCCGGGCACCAGCCTGGCCGGCCCCCTGCGGGCCCTGTCGCGCCCCGGCCGGTCCACCTCCGAAACCGACACCCTGTGGGGTTTCTCCGAGCCCGGAACCCGAAACGCCGCCGTCAGCAGGTTCGTCGTCCACGATGCGCTGATCTGCTCCGGAACCGACCTGGACGACGCCGGCGAACCCGCGGCCCCGCTCGACCCGTCCCGCCTGGAGATCCGCTACTCCGTCGGCATCGACCGTCACCGGGGCACCGCCGCGCACGGCTTCCTCCACGCCCGCAGCGTCGTGCCCAAGGGCTCCCACATCCGATTCGAACTCGACCTCAACAGCGGCACCGGCGACACCCTCGACGACGACCGCCGCCAAATCGGGCACCTCCTGGCCCTGCTGACCGGCCGGCGGCTACGCCTCGGCGCGGCGAAAACCCGCGGCCTGGGCCGTCTCGTCCTGCTCCAAGACCTCACCGAGGTGTACGAGCAGGACCTCACCAGCGCCGACGGACTGTTCGCCGCTCTCGAGCGCGGCGGCACGAGGACCGAGCCGCTCACGGTGGGCCGAGCACGCCAGGCGGAGGGTGAGGAAGGCCCGGAACGCCGAAAGCACCGGGCCGATGCATCCTTGGGCCTCCTCGACATCACGATCTCCTGGCGGCCCACGGCCCCCGTCATGGTCCGCTCGGCCACCGACGGATTCACCATCGACGCACTCCCCCTCACCTCCGCCGTCTCCCCAGGCCGGCTCTCCCCGGTCCTGCCCGGTTCCGCGCTCAAAGGCGTGCTCCGCAACCACGCCGAACGCATCGAGCGAACCGTCCGCCGAACCGACGCCCCCACCGTCGATCCCAACGCCCCGGCACCCGATCGCAGCGCCGCGTTCCGCCGGCAGCTCGCCCAGCTCCCCGTGGCCAACGCCCTGTTCGGCACGGCACCCGACGCAGGAAGGACGGCCGGCGACGAAGGCGACCGGTCACAAGGAGCAGGAGCCGTCATCGTCGACGACTGCTACGCGAACGCCGAGATCCCCGCCGACTTGTGGTCCGGCCTCCACCAGCCGGACGACGCGCCGCACTCCACGGGAAGAACCGCGTGGCAGACCCTGCGCGACGAGCACGGCATGGAACGCGCCGACCACGTCGCCATCGACCGCTGGACCGGAGGCGCCGCCGACGGCCGTCTCTACAGCACCCTCGAACCCCACGGTCTGGAGTGGGAGCCCATCAACCTCACCGTGGACCTCGCCCGCCTCGGATTACGCGACTACGACGGCCGCCCGCTCGGCGACGCCGCCAAGGCCCTGCTGATGCTGACCCTGCGGGACCTGCAGGCCGGCCGGATCCGCCTCGGCTTCGCCGTCAACCGCGGCATGGGCGACATCCACGTCACCTCCATCACCCTCAGCCATCCGGAGGACGACCGGACGACCACTTTGGACGACTTCCTGGCCGGTGACCGGGCACGCGCCCTCACCGACGCCTGGCGTTCCTGCACCGCAGAGGGGAGCCCGGCATAACCACCGTCCTGCACAGCCGCGCCGCGGACGGCATCACCCTGCACGACGCGCTCGCGGCCATCGGATTCACCGAAGCCGTCGCCCTGCTCTCCTCCCCCCACGAGCACGCGGTCGTCCAGGTCCGCGCCGACCGCTGCCGCACGGCCCGCGGAGCCGACTACGCCCTCGACGCGGTCTTCGAAGCCCGGGCCTTCGACCAGGACAGGGAACTGCGCTGGCTCTGCCAGGCGGGCCCCATAGGGCGGGCCGTCCTGCTCACCGAGGATCCCGGCAAGCTCCCACCGGCCGACATCTTCACGGAACCCGTCGCCGACCTGGAAGCGACCACCACCTGGCCGGCCCACTACCTGCTGTGGGGCCGCCCCCTGCGGGGAACGGCCACCTGGACCACACTCCACACCCCGCAGATCGGCACCCTCGACGTCCCCTTCCCCTACACCGCCGCCACCGCAGAACGCCCCGGCACGAAGACGACGGAGCACCAGCGGCTGCGGCTCGCAGCCCGCGAGTACGTCTGCGTGGAACCCGTCCACGGCAACGCGTACGTGAGCGAGGAACGCCTGCTCCGCATCGAACCCGCCCCCACCGAACCGGCCGCCGGGAGGAAGTGACCATGGCCGACGCCGAACAGGCCCACCAGGGCACGCTCTCCTGGAACGCCGAGAAGAAGACGTTGAGCGTACTCGTCCCCGACCCGCAGCGACCGGGCCGCACACGCCTGAGGAAGATCAAGCCGCAGTACGACCTCGGACCCGACCTCAAGGACCGCGACCCCGCAGAACTGGACGGCCTCGAGGTCGACTACACCCCCCGCAAGGGAACACCCACGGACGTCCGCCCCCGCGGCACCGCCGCCACCCGCACAACCCTCCCGGAGCAGCAAAAGGGCCCCCGGGCCAGGACCGACGCGTTCCTCAACCCGTACACCTTCATCCCAGCCGGCCGGCGCCCGAGCACGGGGCCCTTCGCGGACGCCCCACCGACCGGACACGACCGCCTGCGCGAAGGGCTGTGGACCGGAACCCTCCGGGTCCGCCTCACCGTCGCCACACCCCTGCTGCTCCTCGACCCCTCACGCGCCGTCCCCTCACGGCACCACCAGGACCACCCCGTCCACCCCGTCCTCTCCCGCGAAGGCCGGCCCCACCTCCCCGCCACCAGCCTCAAAGGCATGCTCCGCTCCGCCTACGAGACCATCACCAACTCCCGCTTCGGCGTCTTCAACGGACACGAGGACCAGCTCGCCCACCGCATGGCGTCCACCGAGAGCCAGTACATGGTCCCGGCCCGCGTCAGCGAGGACGGCCGACGCATCGTCCTCCTGCCCGGCGACACCCCGCCCGGCGGCCAGGCGGAGCGCAACCCGCTCCTGCACGCGGCCTGGCTGCCCCGCTACAGACCCAAGGCCACGCCCGTCACCTACCCCGGCGGAAAGCTTCCGGAGCACGGCGACCCGGTCGTCGCCCGAGTCCGCCGCCGCACCCACCGCAGCGGCCGTTTCTCCTACTGGCGGGTCGAGCACATCGTCAAACAGGACGAGCAGGGCCACCCCGCCACGCCCCTGCCCCCCACCGCCGACCCGGACACCAAGGTCATCCACGGCTGGGTCTGCGTCAACAACGAGAACATCAACAAAAAGCACGACGAACGTGTCTTCTTCGAGGGCGACATCGCAGCCCAGGAGCGGGAACTCGATGCCGCCCTTCGCGCTCAATGGCGCACCACGATCAACAACTATCTGGCGACGCACCGGACGGACGACCTCACCCGGCGCCCGCACGACCCGAACACCCCTGACTGGAGCCGGCACCTCGACAGGAAATTCCTCGACCTGGCCCCCGGCTCCCTGTGCTACGCACAGATGGCCGGCGACCGCATCGTCTCCCTCCAGCCCGTCATGATCGGCCGTTCCCTCTTCGACAAGGCGCCCGCCGAGCTGCTCCCCCGGAACCTGCACCCGGCAGCCACCCTCGCCGAGCTGTCACTGGCCGACCGGGTCTTCGGCTGGGTCGCCCCCTCCGGGCAGGGGGCGCACCGGGGGCAGCTGCGGATCGGCCCCGTACAGCCCGGCGACGACGCGGCATTCGAAGACTTCGGCGAAGACGGCTTCCCCCTGGCCGTCCTCGGGCAGCCCAAGCCCCAGCAGGCCCGCTTCTACGTCGCCGGCGGCGCGGGCGACGGCAGCCCGCTGCCCCAACGCACCAGCAAAAAACAGTGGTACACCGGCAACCAAACCCTCCGCGGCCGCAAGGCCTACTGGCACCACCGCGGGCTGTCCGAGCACCATTGGAAAGACCCCGCCCAGGACCGGACGCAGACCGCGGACGACACCGGCCGCTTCCAGGAATACCGGCGCCCGGACCGGGAGGACGGCAAGCACCTCGACAAGCAGAACCGGTCCGTCCGCGGCTGGGTCCGCCCCGGTTCCACCTTCACCTTCACCATCGACGTCACCAACCTCACCGACGTCGAACTCGGCGCACTCGTCTGGCTCCTGCACCTCCCCGACGCGCACTACCTCCGCCTCGGCCTCGGCAAGCCCCTAGGCTTCGGCAGCGTCCGGCTCGAACTCGATCCCGACGACCCGGGCGACATCCGCACCGGCGAGGAATGGGCCGATTCCTACCGCTCCCTCTCGCCGGACGACGACAGCGCACCGCAGAACACGGCCGACCGCCTGGAACTGGTCCGCAAGGCGTTCATCAAGGAGGCCAAAATACTCGGAAAGGAAGACCGGTCACCTCTCTCGGCCTTCCTCAAAGTCGCCCACGGCATCGAGGACGTCGCCGTCCACTACCCCAGGATCAGGCCCGACGACGCCGGTGACAACGAACCGGTGGCCCCTGACCCGGACGGAGAAAACTTCCGATGGTTCACGGCCAACGAGCAGATCGAGAGCGGGAAACTGCACAAAGAAGCCGGCCGCAGCCTGCCCCCTGTCTGGGACAAGGATCCCGTTCTGCCGTACCACCCGAAGAAGCACAAGGAGCAGTCCGGTCAGCAACGCAGGACCTGGAGCCGACGGTGACCACATCCCCTCCCGAGGGCGGCGACACGCCCATAAAGACACGGCAGAACGAACCCGAGTTCCTCGCCATGCGCAGTGCCGCACGCCGGGCGAACGACCGCGCCGGCCGTATCCGCGCGATCCGCGCCACCGGCACCATCGGCCTCGCCGTCACGGCACCGCTCCTGGTGATCGTATGGCCGGATGCATCCACCGCACTGGCCGTGATGGCGGCCCTGTGGATCGTAATCGGCCGCACCGTGCTCGACACCTGGTACCAGAAGCAGAGCCTACGAGCCGCTCGAGCCCAGGAACTCTACGACACCAGCTTGTTCCGCCTGCCCTGGAACACCGGCCTCACCGGCTCCCGCAAAGCGGCCGTCGAGGACGTGGCCACCCTCAGAGGCGACGCCACCGACGACCGCAACAAAGACTGGTACGAGCACGTCCCCACCGTGCCATGGCCCCTCGACGTCCTCGCCTGCCAGGAACAGAACCTGATCTTCGCACGCCGCAACCACCGCGCCTACGGGAAAGCCCTTCGCGTCGCCGTCGCCGTCGTGATCACGGGCGCGGTGGGCCTCGCCCTGGCCAAGGACCTGTCGGTCAACGCATTCCTGGTCCAACTGTTCGTCCCGCTCGCCCCTGCACTCCTCGACCTCGTCGAACTACCCCGCCAACACGAAACAGCCGCACGCTTCCTGGAAGACACCGAGGCGGACATCGATGAACTGTGGAGCCGCCACACCGAGGGCGAGGCACTCACCGCCGCCGACTGCCGGAGCGTCCAGAACTCCATCTGGAACAGCCGAATCACCGCGCCACGCGTCCCCAGCCTGCTGCACCGTCACGGGTACAACATCAACAGCGCCGCGAACGCAGCACGCATGCAGACCATCCAGGAAAAGTTCGCCCGCAACCCCTGACGACAGCCGGACCCGGTGACCCCCGGTCCCGTCCCGACCGCACCCACGCGCAGCTCCCACCTCACCCCCGCAACACCCGCCGCCATGCGGTCACACCAGGCCCTCACCGTGACGGCCGAGCACCCCACCCCGGCGCCGATGGACCCGGACCTACCGAGCGCAAACATCCGTATCGGCTACACCTGCTGCTCGCCCCTCGGGCAGGAACTCGACTCCAGCTCGACGCACCCGCAGCGCACGGCATCTCGAGAGAGAAGATCTCCAACGAGCAAGTCCAGCCCGACCTGATCACCCTCGCCGGCAGACGCAAGGGACAGAACCCTCGGTGGTCAGCGTCTGCGGCGCACCCACCTGATTGCCCCGGATGCGTAGGGCAGGACCGGATGACGCCGGCGGCCGCGGCATGGTCCTGGTCGACGAGTCGGCGAACCGATGGGGATACGACGTGACGGGCTCCGGACGCCGCCCGCACCACAGGCGCGTCCAAAAGGGACGAGCGGACACGCCGAGGAACGGATGAACGATCCTCGACGCGGAGGAATCCGGCCGGACACCGGATCGGCCGGGGAGGGAGCGAACGTGACGAAGAGCCCCGCGCAACGGGGCCCTTTCCCTGCCTGGTCGCTTCAACCGGAGGCGGTGCCGAGCATCGCGTCGTCGGTCGTGGAGAGGCCTTCCTGCGAGGGGATCGCCCCCGTGGGCGAGCCGCCTTCCGGGGTTGTCCCGGAGGCGCGTCCGTCGCGCTTCCTCGCCGCCGACCGTGATCGCTTCGAACGCACCCGCGGCCGCTTCACCGGCTCCTCCGCGCCCAGCTGAGCGAGTTCTCCCGCCGTCCAGCCCGCGGCTTCCGCCTCCACGTAGGCCTTGCCGTACGACGCATCCAGAGCGGCCAGTTCCTCCAGCAGCGCACTCCGCTTGGCCAGGATCTCCACCAGCGGTGTGATGGCCTGCTCGCGGGTCTCCTGAAGCGCCCTCATCCTTTGCAAGATCTCATCTGCGCTTGGCATGTGGTGATCGTAGCGTCCGCCCCGTCGGCAACTCGTGATCCGCACACTGAAACGGCGCAGTCCGCACGCTCTTTGACTTCGCACCACGCGTCCTGGTCCTCCTTTCTTGCTGCAGTAGCCGGCGGAAGCGAGTTATTGCCTAATGGAACATTAGGCGTCGTCATGGTGCGGATCTTGACGCTACGCTATCCGCCGCATGACGAGGTCCGGGCACGGACCGGGGACGAGCTGACGCGGGGAGTCCGGTGGCTGCCAGGCAGCGCGCACGACGTCGCGAACGGCAAGAAGAAGCACCGCGCAAGCGGCGCGTGAACCTTGCCTTCAACGAGGCGGAGCTGGCGATTCTGCACGAGGCCGCGAGGCGCGAGAACATGGCGCCGGCCGCGTGGGCAGCACGTGCCGCGCTGGCTGTGGCTGCGGAGAAGGTCGTTCCGGTGTCGGCCGACGCCAAGGACGTGCTGCAGGAGCTGATCCAGTCGCGCGGGCAGCTGCGGCGCATCGGCAACAACCTCAACCAGATCGCGCACGTGCTGAACAGTGGCGGTGAGGTGACCGACGCGCAGGTGAAGGCGGTGCTGGAGTACGTCCAGGCGGCGGTGCGCCGGGTGGACGAGGCCACGCTGCAGCTGATGCGTGAGCGGCGGCCGAGGCTGTGATGCCCCTGTGATGCCGAAGAAAGCGAGGGACGGCAACGACACCTCGGGGCTGCTGCACTACCTGTACGGGCCGGGCAAGCGGGACGAGCATGTCGACCCGCACCTGGTGGCCGCATGGGACCCCGACATCGAGGACCCGGCGCGCTCACCGGACATGACGCTCACCGACCTCGCGCTGATCCTGGACGCCCCCGTGCACGCCCTGCCCGGCAGGAAACCGAGCAAGCACGTCTACCACGTGGCGGTGCGCAATCCGCCGGAGGACCGGACGCTGACGGATACGGAGTGGGCACGGGTGGCGCGCGAGCTGATGCACGCCGCCGGCATCGCCCCGCACGGTGACGACCAGGGCTGTCGGTGGGTGGCCGTCCGGCACGCCGACGACCACATCCACATCGTGGCGACCCGGGCCCGGCAAGACGGACGGCAGCCGGACATCAGCTGGGACATCGTGAAGATGCACGAGGTCGCGCGCCGCTTCGAGGTCGAGTTCGGGCTGCGTCGCCTCACTCACGGCGACAAGACCGCGCGGAAGTGGCCGCGCACCGGGGAGGCGGAGAAGGCAGCCCGGCGCGGCCTGCAGGAGACCGCCCGCGAGACGCTGCAGCGCGCCGTGCGCGAGGCGGCCGCGACCGCCACGAGCGACAGCGACTTCTTCGCCCGGCTCGGCGCGGCCGGGCTGCGGGTGCAGCAGCGGATCGCCCCGGACGGCAATGTCACCGGCTACTCGGTGGCGCTGCCGGGCGACCGGGACGGAGGCCAGCGACCGGTGTGGTTCTCCGGCTCGCGGCTGGCTGCGGATCTGTCGCTGCCGCGGGTGCGCGAGCGGTGGCAGAAGGTTCCGGCCATCGGGCGGGTGGCGTCGGCGGAGGCCTGGAAGGTGGCGGAGGTGAAGGTGCGGCAGGCGGCCGCGCAGCTGGGCGCAGGAGGGCTGCACCAGGGCGCGGGGGACGTCGCTGCGCTCGGCGACCTGGTCGTGGTCGCCGCAGTCGTCGCGCCCCGTGCGGTGCGTGATCAGATCCGGGATGCGGCGCGCGAGTACGAGCGGGCCTCCCGGGCTCCGGTGGCGCGCAGTCTGGAAGGGGCGGCGCGCGAGCTGTACCGAGAGTCGGCGCGGGTGTTGTCGACGTCGGTGGCGGCCGCGGGCCGCAGCGACACGGTGGCCGCGCTCGGGTTCCTGTTGGCCTTGGTGATGGCGGTGGAGGCCTCCCGTAGGTGGCATGAGGCGCAGGAGCACCGGGCTCAGGCGCACGCCGCCGGGCGGGCCGGGAGGCTGCTGCGTGAGGCCGTGGAGGTGACGGCGGGTGCGGCCGCGGCCCGTGAGTACCGGCCCCGCCGGAGGAAGCCGGCCGTGGCCCGGGCAAGGGCTGGGCAGCGGCTGGCGGCCGCGGGCGAGCGGCCGATGGCGGGCATCGTGCAGCAGGCCGTGCCCGCTCATGCGCGGGCCGTTCTGGCGGATCCTGCCTGGCCCGCTCTGCGGGCCCGCCTGACGCAGATCGAGCGGGACGGCGAGGACCCGGCGGACGTGCTGGCCGCGGTCGCCGCCCGCCGGGAATTGCACACGGCGGATTCGGTGGCCGAGGTGCTTGTATGGCGTCTGGACGGATGGCGGAAGCAGCGTGGTGTGGCCGCGGCCGCCACCGGCAAGAACCCGTCGGCCGCATCCGCCGACGGCGCCGGAGGAACCGGCCCGGCCCGTGCGGCGGAGGCACCCGCACCGACGCGGCGGCCGCCCGCAGACCAGCAGCACAAGGGTCCGGGACGGACCCGCTGAAACGAGGGGAGCACAGCATGGCGGCACCCGTGCCGGAGGGGGATCCGTTCGCCGCGGCGATGGGCGAGGCGGTGCAGATGGCGATCATGGCGCGGCGTCTGGTCATGGCCGTGGCGGACGCCGTGCGCCGGCAGCAGCAGCGGCGGCAGAAGGGCAGGGAGGAGGAGCTGCCGCCTGCCGAGCAGGCGGTGAGCGAGGCCGCCACGGAGGTGACCAGGCTGGTCCCCGCCGACCTCGCCACGACGCTGATGGGCGGGGCCGACTGGCCGCAGACGGCGCAGCAGCTGGTCGCGCTGCGCCGCGCGGGTGTGGACCTGGGCGAATTACTGCCCCGGGTCGGCGACATCGCGATGATGGTGCGGGACGCGGTCGCCGCGAACACCGCCCGGACGGTCCGCGAGCGCACGGGAGAGTGGGAGCGGATGCTGCGCGAGACACTGCCGGCGGGACCGGTGCGCGAGGCGATCCTGGCCTCTCCCACGTGGCCGGACATCGCGGCGACGATGGCGCGGCTGGACGAGCGCGGGGCCGACGTCCGGCAGGCCCTCGCGGCCGCGCACAACGAGGGCGTCGGCGTCGACCAAGCGGTGGCGCGGGCGCTCGCAGCGGACCCCGCGCCGGCCGCGAGCCGGGACGCGAAGGCGTCGTACGGGCCGCTGACGATCGGCCTGGACCTGCCGAAGGACCTGGACCTGTCCGACCGGGCGCGGGCGCTGCGGCAGCTGGCCATCTCTCCGGCGGAGAACGAGCGCTACAGCCGGTGGGTGCTGGAGGCGATGCCGGGCCGCGAGCGGGAAGCGGGCCTGCTGCTGTCGCACCGCCAGTGGCCGCTGGTGGCCGCGCGGATGGCGCAGATGGAAACCGAGAGCAAACCGGTGCGCGAGCACCTGACCCGCCTCATGGCCGACACCTCATGGGAGCAGGGGTCCGCGTCCAAGACGGGGGCGCGGCTGATGGAGGCCGCCACCGATGCGCTGCGCCGGCCGCTGGGCGAGGCGGCCGCATCGCGGGTGAAGGTGAGCACGACGGCGGCCCGCGCGCAGTCGGCGACGCTGGACCCTACTAAGCGGCAGGCGGCGGGCAAGAGCGCGACGCCTGCGGAGCCCGGGACCGCTGCGCACCGGCAGCAGAGCGGGCCCGTGCCGAGCCGTGGCAGGACTCGGTAGCAGAGCTGATGCAGTGTGCCGCCGACCCGGACCGGGGCGGCGGCACATGTCGTTTCGGAAGCCGTGGGCCCTTCGTCCCGGCCAAGCCGGGTGGACAGCCAGGGACCTGCAAGCCGTGTAGGTTCTCAACCCTCTTGTCCGGCCGAACGCTCGTGAGGTGGGCGTTCGTCGCGGTTTCTCGTCGATCTGTCTGCGCGTTTTTCTCATCAGCGTGTCCGGTTCTCCGGTGAGACGGATGCATGAGGGCGGCTCGGAGAAGCGCCAAGACCGCTCGCAGCCCCACAATTTTGACCTGCGCAGTCGGGTACAAGTGCCGCCCCGACCGGTGAACGAGGCTGCGGCCGGAGTGGACTTGCGCCGGGGCCGCGCTTCAGGTGAGGAGGACGAAGAGGAAGAGGCCCCTGTCGCTCCCCACCGCGAGTTCGCCAGCAGGCCCCCAGGAACACGAGGTCAGCGTTGCCTCGGCTCGTGCTATGGCCACAGTGCGTTGCTCCAGCACGGCCCAGATCCGCACGGTCTTGTCGTAGCTGGCGGTGGCGAGCCAGGTGCCGTCCGGGGCGATCGCCACCGAGTCCACCGCGTCGGTGTGGCCGGTGAGGGTGGCGGTGCAGGTTCCGGTGGCCCGG
>NZ_JBITFM010000016.1:30106-69335 GCF_044456065.1 Streptomyces sp. NPDC051041 | reverse complement strand
GGGCGATCGCCACCGAGTCCACCGCGTCGGTGTGGCCGGTGAGGGTGGCGGTGCAGGTTCCGGTGGCCCGGTCCCAGATCCGCACGGTCTTGTCGTAGCCGGCGGTGGCGAGCCAGGTGCCGTCCGGGGCGATCGCCACCGACTCCACCGCGTCGGTGTGGCCGGTGAGGGTGGCGGTGCAGGTTCCGGTGGCCCGGTCCCAGATCCGCACGGTCTTGTCCCCGCTAGCGGTGGCGAGCCAGGTGCCGTCCGGGGCGATCGCCATCAACTCCACCAAGCCGTTATGGCCGGAGTATGAGGAAGCGTGAGCAGCGGACGTACGGTCCCAGATCCGCACGGTCTTGTCGTGGCCGGCGGTGGCGAGCCAGGTGCCGTCCGGGGCGATCGCCACCGACTCCACCGAGTAGGTGTGGCCGGTGAGGGTGGCGGTGCAGGTTCCGGTGGCCCGGTCCCAGATCCGCACGGTCTCGTCGTAGCCGGCGGTGGCGAGCCAGGTGCCGTCCGGGGCGATCGCCACCAACTCCACCGCGTCGGTGTGGCCGGTGAGGGTGGCGGTGCAGGCTCCGGTGGCCCAGTCCCAGATCCGCACGGTCTTGTCCCCGCTAGCGGTGGCGAGCCAGGTGCCGTCCGGGGCGATCGCCACCGACCGTACCCAGGAGGTGTGGCCGGTGAGGGTGGCGGTGCAGGCTCCGGTGGCCCGGTCCCAGATCCGCACGGTCTCGTCGTGGCCGGCGGTGGCGAGCCGGGTGCCGTCCGGGGCGATCGCCACCGACCGTACCCAGGAGGTGTGGCCGAGGGTGCGGTGCAGTGCGGGGGAGGGGGCGTCGGGCAGGGGCCATTGGTTGGTGAGGCAGGGGCGTTGGGCTGGGTCATGCTGGCGTGCAGTGATCTGGGGCTGCCAGTGCGGGTGTGGGGTGAGGCGGGTGTGCAGGACGCCGGTGAGTGCGTGGGGCGGGTCGGTGGGGGTGAGGAGGTGGGCGGTCTGGGCGAGGCTGTGGGCCAGGGTGCGGGCGTGGGGGGTGTCGATGCGGGTGAGGTCCGTCCAGGGGGCGGTCGGCCCGCGCTGGGCGAGGCGGGTCTCCACCCATCGCAGGTCGCCCGCCACGGCCTCGGCCGCGACGGTCCGCCCGGCCGCGAGTAAATGCTCGATGAGGTGGTCGAGGACGTAGCCATCCTGCAACTGCCACCAGGCGCGTTCGGGGTCAGGTGTGGTGGGGGCGAGAGGCTGCGCCGGGGGCAGGGTGGCGGCGATAGTGTCGATCAGAAGGCCGTTGAGGTGCGCCAGGCCCGCAGTGCCGAAACTGCTGCGCAGGTAGTCGCGGATGACGTCGTGGAGGCTGATTGTGCCGCCCTTGCGCGGGTCGAGGGTCAGGAGCGACAGGCGTTCCAGGTTCCGGCACAGGGTGCGAGTCTGGTCCTCGGTCAGCTGGCCGCTTGCCTGCCATAGGAGGGCGATGACGGGGATGGGGATGGATTCGTCCGCGGCGAAGATGCCGAGTTCGGTGAAGCGGTCGGGGCCGCCGGGCGGCAGCAGGGTGGTTGCGGCTTCGATGGAGGTCTTGACGGCCTGGTTGCGCAGGCGTGGGTCGTCCAGATTCCAGGTGGCGGCGGGATCGTCCACGGCAGCGGGCCCGTCGCCGCGTAGCCGCTGAAGGAGCTGCTCGGCGGTGGCGGTGGGGTCGGCGCCGGCGGCGCACTGTTCGGAGATCAGGCGGTTGGTCAGGCGCAGCAGCAGGGCCCACCGGCCGGTGGCCTCCAGCAGGGCGTCCACCAAGGGCTCGGGCAGTGGTGGCAGGTTCCAGGTCAGTACGGCCTTGGCCTGGTCGCGGGACATCTGATCGACGGGGATACGCTGCGCGCCGGGTGGCAGCAGGTCCGGGTTGCGGGTGGTGACCAGCCGTACGCAGCGGCGGCCCCCCGCCAGGAAGGGGTCGAGCTGCTCGGCTTCCCACACGTCGTCCAGGACGAGCAGGGTGCGGGGGCGCTTGTCGAGGAGCCGGCCCAGATGGGCGCCGGCCAGAGCGGGGTCGTCGAACTCGGTGGTGTCGCCGGTGATGAACCGGGTGACCTCGACGACCTTGGCCGCCACAGCCGCACGTCCGCGGACGTCCCGTCCGATGGTGACGGTATAGATCCGGGGCCGGAGGGGGAACATGCGGGACCGGAAACGCCACCGCACGCGTCGGCGGGCGCACACGGCGGTGGCCAGCGTGGTCTTGCCGAATCCTCCCGCTCCCCACAGGGAGGTGGTGATGCCCACGGCGCGGCCGCCACGGCACACCGCAGCCGCTGCGGCGCGGGTCTGGGCCCGATCGACGAACCAGTCCGGGACGGCCACGGGCGGGGGTGGTGGGGGATCGTTCAGGACCGCTGGGGGACGCAATTGCAGCCACGCCGCCACACCGCCTGCCACGATCGCCAGCGGCCCGAAGATGCTGAGCGACCACCACGGGTGCTGCCGGAGCTCATCCAGCAGCCAGGGCCAGCGAGAAGTCTCCGTGGCGGCGTTCCCCGCCAGGGCAAGCACGATCGCCAGCCCAATCCCCAGGCTGGCGAGCGCCACGACTCCCGCCACCCACACACGCACCCGCACACGCCCACCCCCGGCGCCCGATCTCTCTGAGCTAGACCCTAGCGACCAGCTGCCCGCACCATGAACGGAACGCCACAAGGCCGCATGGGCGCTTCTCATCGCCCTGTCCCATCGGACAAGCCGAGGACAGAACGATGAGAAAAGGGCAACTCAAATGCGGCCCTACAAGCCGGTCAGGGGCGGGTGGCGCCGTAGTAGTCGGCTTCGGGCATGGCGGAGGTCAGGGGGACAAGTTCGACGGTTTTGCCGGTGCGGGGGGCGTGGAGGACGTTTCCGTCTCCGGCGTAGATGGCGACGTGGTAGATGGCTCCGGAGCCGCCGTGGCTCCAAAACAGCAGGTCGCCGACCTTGAGGTTCTGGCGGGAGACGGGGCGGTCGGAGGTGGCGCCGTACTGCGCGGCCGCGGTGCGCGGCAGCTTGACGTCGGGCCAGTAGGCGTACTGGACCAGTGAGGAGCAGTCGAAGCCGACGGTGGAGGAGGCGGCGCACTTGCCGTTGAGGTAGCCGTTGCGTCCGTCGCAGAAGCCGGTGGAGGGGCCGTTCGGTCCGCCTCCGCCGTAGGAGTAGGGGGTGCCCATGCGGTTGGCGGCCTTGCGCAGGGCGTCCGCGCCGGATCCGGAACCGGTGACGTCGAGCAGGCCCGGGCCCTGGAACCGGGTCATGGTGGACAGGATGATCTTCACGTAGTTCTGGGTCTCCGCGTAGGGCGGGATGCCCCGGTAGGTCTCGACCGCGCCCCATCCGGCGTTGTAGCCGGCCAGGGCGAGCGCGCGTGCGTCCCCGCCGTAGCCGGACTTCTTGGCCTGCTTGATCAGGGAGCACATCATGCGGCCCTGCGCGATGACGGCGTCGCCGATGTCCCACGGGCTGGCCTCGCCGTCGCCGTCGGCGTCCCGGCCCCAGGTGGCCCAGGTGCCGGGCATGAACTGGGCCGGTCCCTGGGCACCGGCGTGGGAGGCGGCTTTGGTCTGGAACCGGCTCTCCTGGTAGAGCTGGGCCGCCAGCAGAGCCGGGGTGAGTTCGGGCTCCATGCACTCCTCGGCGGCCTTGAAGATCCAGGGGCGGAATTCGGCGGGCACGCCCTGCAGTCCGCCGCCTCCGTCGGAGACCTCGATGGCCTCGGCGTCCGCGTCGGCGAGCACCATCGCCATCAGGCCGATGACCGCCAGCACGAACATGGCGATGACCGCGGCGGTGGCCCGGATGAGCACCTTCACGTGCTGTCCCCCCGTGAACGTTTCCTTCTTCGCCGGCGTGCCTGGGCTGCGACCTTCTGCCGCACCAGATCACGGGACGCCTGGTGGGCGCGCGTCCATTGCGCGAGGGTGAGGCGGTAGGCGGCAGCCCAGTCCAGGGGCGAGCGCACCCCGGTCACGCCGCGCTCGACCTGGGAGACCATCTGCCGGACGACACCGATCCGGGCGGCCATCTCCGCCTGGGTGAGTCCCAGGCGGCACCGGACGTCGCGCAGGGTCAGGCCGGTCCTGGAAGGGATCAGTTTGCGCGGCGGAACGCCGAGGGCCCGTGCGATGGCCTGGGCGACGCGGGGGCGCGGCTGGTGGGTGCCGGACTCGGCGGAGCGCACGGTGTTGGGGCTGACTCCTGCGGCGGCGGCGAGGTCTTCGACGCTGAGACGCGCCTGGAGGCGCAGGGCCCGGGCCCGCGCACCGTCGTACGGCGACACCTGTGATCCGACCTCCGGTGACGCAGAAAACGCTACTCATGATTGCCAGCGGGACACGCTAGCCTCAGTAGTCGCACAAGCCCAAGGTCACGGGCGGCAAATGCGGCAAAATTAGGGGGAGTTGTGGCGTGATCGTTCAGCCGGAGAGGCCAATTCCGCATACCGGTGCAGCGGGTGGGCTCCGGTACGCGCTGATTCCCGTCCACGGCTATGGCATTGCAGTGGCGACGGTTGCCCGGATGCTCGATCCGGACGGGGCGGGCGCGGCCCGCATGCTGCACCCCCAGGAGCCGATCCCGTACGGGGCGCTGCCGGTGCTGCTGGCGGAGACCACGGTGTACGGGGCGGTGTGCGTGGAGCACATGCTGCGCAGCTGGACGACCGCTCTGCCGCGCCCGTGGCTGGTGCTGGTCGCCGACGCCCCCGTGCGCCCGGTTCCGGCCGCACGCTACCGCTTCCGGGCGCTGCAGGCGCGGCTGGCCGGGACGGCGACGGTGCCTTACCTGCCGGTGCTGCGCACGGTCGAGAGCGCCGACCAGGCGCTGGAGCACAAGGACGTTCAGGCCGCCGCGGTGAGGCTGCGGCGGCAGATGGGAGGGAAGTGACCATGTACCTGGCCTCGGAGTTGGTGACGCTGGCCGGCATCATCCCCGGCGCGGAGCCCACGAAGATTCCCGGGATGGAGGGCCCCGTCAGCGAGCTGTTCGGCTACGGTCTGTGGCTTTTGGTCCTTGCGGGTGCCGGGGGTGTGGGCTTCGGCGTCTACAAGCTGGCCGTCGCGGACAAGTCCCGCCACGGCGGCGGGAGCGAGCCGTTCAAGTGGATGGGAGCCGGTGCGGCAGCCGTCATCCTGGCCGGTTCGCTCATCACGATCCTCAACGGCATTGCGGGCTAGGCGGCGGCGATGTCACGCACCAGGGGGACGTGGAACACCAAGGGGACGTGGGTCGCGGGCGGGCTGCTTGTGGCCGTGCTCGCGCTGACGGGCTATGTGGCGCTCAGCGGGGACGAGAGCGAACCGCAGGCGGGCAAGGGCGGTGCGAGCCCGAGTTCCTCCAGCTCCGCCAGCGCCGCCCCGACGTACGCCGCGCCGGAGGACTGGACCGAGCCGGAGCGCTGGGTGGCGTTGCCCGCCGGGTCCCGAACGGACGAGCACGGCAGCGAGGTGGGCTTCCCGCACACCACCGAGGGCGCCGTGGCGATGATGGCGGCCGCCAACTCCACGAGCATCGAGGCGGACCGCAGCGCGGTCGACGAGCAGCTGCGCATCTACCACTCCTACATGGTCAAGGCCGACAAGAGCGACGACAACGCCGAGCAGATCGAGCTGACGGCCATCGACACCGACAAATGGCTGCACGAGCAGATGGGCGTCAAGGCCGACGGGCCGCTGCCGTCGGGCGCGTACATGCGCAGCACCGTGATCGGCTACAAGATCGTCAAGGAATCGGAGAACGAGGTCAGCGCGTGGCTGCTGGCCAGTTCAGCGACGAAGGCCGGGGAGACGAAGAAGGAGTCCATCGAGTACCTGCGTATCTTCAACGCCGTGGTGTGGGAGGACGGCGACTGGAAGCTGTCCGGCGCGGCCACCCAGCGCGTCCTGCAGGACGCGCAGAAGGACAAGCCGAAGATCGTGGCCCCCGGTGACGCCGCCTTCAACGAAGCCGGGTGGACAGCCATCCGGGAGGCGTCGTGATCAAGCGCCGACTGGCAGCCCTGCTGCTGGCGCTCGTCGCGGTGCTCGGGGTGTCGGTATCCGCACCGCAGCCTGCCCGGGCGGACGGGCCGATCAGCAATGTGATCGAGGGCGGCTGCCGTGCGGTCACCGGTCCGTTGCTCGGCATCGTCACCGGTGGCGGGCAGGTTCCGGGACAGCCGGGCAGCATCACCGGCTCCAACCTCTGCGACGCCGTCGGCAAGGCCGGCGAGAAGGCCATGAAGAAGGCCTGGAAAAACGTCTGGGACTCCGTCCTGGGTGACGTCATCAGGGCTGCTCAGGACGTCACGAAGTGGGTCATCAAGAAGGTTCTGACGGTGGCCCTGCTGGGGCCGTCGCTGGACCTGGAGGCGACCGGCCTGTTCGGCAAGGACGCCACCTTGGCAGGCATGCTGACCTGGCTCGGGCTGGTGATCGCCGCCTTCGGGGCGATGTGGCAGATCGGCAAGATGGCCGTCACCGGGCAGAGCAAGCACATCGGCCGGGCGATGCTCGGATGGGTCGAGAACACCATCCTGTCCGCCGTCGGCGTGGGACTGATCGCCCTTTTGGTCTCCGCCGGAGACGCCCTGAGCACGGGGCTGGTTAACGCCGTCTTCGAGGACGACGGCCGGGCCTACGAGAGGATCACGGCTGTGATGGTCCCCGTCGGGGTCCACAACCCGATCACCATGCTGTGCATCGTCGCCGTGCTGCTGCTGATCGGCTTCATCCAGCTGGTCATGGTGTTCCTGCGGCAGTCGGCCATCCCCATCCAGTGCCTGCTGCTGCCCGTGGCCGGCGGCGGCCGGGTCGGCGGCGATGTCACCCGCCAGTGGGCACCCCGCCTGATCACATCGATCTGCGTCGTGATCGCCTACAAGCCCATCCTCGCGGTCATCATCTGCACCGGGTTCGCGGAGTTCGGCCACGCCAAGACCCTCGCCGAGTGGCTGCGCGGCTGCGCCACGCTGGTCCTGGCGATCCTCGCGCCGGGCCCCCTGGCCAAGCTGTTCGCCCCCTTCGGGGAGGCCGTGGGAGGGGGCCTTGCCGCCGGCGGTGCGAGCGGGGCCGTGGGCGCGCTGGCCGGGTATCTCGGCAAGGGCGCCAAGGGCGGCGACGGTGGCGACGGCCGTGATGGCGGCGGTGCGCGCCCGGCCACCCCGATGGAGCACGCGCAGTACGTGGAGCAGTCCATGGGCCGCCAGAGCGGCCAGAGCGGCGGCAGCGGGAGCAGGGCGGGCGGTGACGCCCAGCTCCAGGCGGCGCGCAACGACGCCAACCGGCGGATGCCCGGGCAGGCCGCTCCCGGCGAGGGCGCGGCCGCAGGCGCCAAAGCGGGCGCGGCGGGAACCGGAACATCCGGCACCCAGACCGCCGGCGCGGCCGCCGGGACGGCCGGGGCCGCGGCGAGCGGGGCAGGCGCGGCCGCCGCCGGCGCCGGAATCGCCATCCAGGTCCTGGACGGCGTCAACAACGCCGTCCAGGGCGCGAGCGGACAGATCGGAAACGGGGGCAACACGCAGTGACCACCCAGCATGAGGTGCCCCGGACCCTGATGGTCGACGGGTTCCGCACCCGCCAGTCCTTCGGGTTCGCAGGCCTGTCCACGACGGCCACGATGGTGGCGGCCGGGGTCCTGGTGGCGGAGGGCATCATCGCCACCCAGGCGCCCGTCTCCCTGCTGGTCACCCTGCCGCTGACGTTCGTGGTGTTCGCCCTGGCCGCCGCCCGCCGCCACGGCATGTCCGCGCTGGCCTACTACTGGGCCAAGCTGTCGTGGCGGCGGGCGGCGAAGTTCGAGGCAACCGCCTACCGGCGGGTGCTGCTGCCGCACCCGTACGCGCTGGACCTGCCGGGTGTGGGCGCCTCCTCCACCCTGATCAAGGCGCACGACCCGACCACCGGCAAGAGCGTCGGGGTCGTCCACGACCGGCGGTCGGGCTACATGACCGTCACCACGCTGCTGGCTCCCGGCGGCAGCCTGATGGCGCCCACCGGCACCGTGCAGTCCAGCCTGCGCACCTGGTCGAGCGTGCTGGACGCGATGAGCACGGACGAGCAGATCAAGGGGGCCAGCGTCACCATCCAGATCACTCCTGGAGCGGGGGAGGCGCTCGGCGACGACGTGCGCAGCCGCAAGGACCCGGGGGCGCCGCGGCTGGCCACACAGATCATCGACGAGCTGGTGCGGACCACCCCGCACGCCACCGCCAGCGTGGCGCCGTGGATGAGCGTCACTGTGGACCCCAACGCCGCCGCCAGCCCCCCGCAGGACCTGGCCGAGCAGGTCGCCGAGGCGCTGAGGGTGGTCGACTCGATCGACCTGTCCGGCACCGGCACCGACATCGAGCGCCGCGCCACCGACGTCGACCTGCGCCGCCTGGTCAGGAGCGCCTACGACCCGGACGTGTTCAACGCCCGTGACGCGGACTTCGAGGCACTGTCGTGGGCCGAGTGCGGGCCGCAGGCCGCCGACGACGGCTGGGAGGAATACTTCCACGACGGCGGGGTGTCGATGAGCTGGGTGCTGCGGGAGATGCCGCGCCGCCCCATCGCCTACAGCGTGCTGCTGCCCCTGCTGGCCCCCGGCCGGTTCCAGCGGCGCGTCACCCTCGCCTACCGGGTCCTCGACCCGCACGAGGGCGAGGCGGTGCTGGAGCGCGAGATCAGCCACGCCTACAACCGCGCGCAGGCCACCGCCGAGGTCAAGGGCCGCGCCAAGTGGTCGCAGCGGGCCGACGCCGAGCGCGCCGAGAAGGCCGCCGCCCAGGTCGCCGGAGGCTCCCAGGTCGTGGACTGGACGCTGATGGTGACCGTCACCGCCCGCAGCGCCGAGGACCTGCCCGCCGCCCGCCAGGAGCTGGAGCGTGCGGTGAAGGCCACGCGCGGCATCCGCATGCGCCCCGCCTACGGCGCCCAGGCCGCCGTCTTCGCGGCCGGGCTGCCGCTGGGCTACAACCCGCTGGTGAAGGACTGACGATGGCACGCAAGCCCAGACTGCCGGCGGTGACCACGCCCAAGCGGCTGACGCCGGTGGCCAAGCAGGCCCCGAGCCGCGAGCAGCGGCGGGCCGAGAAGAAGCTGAGGAACCGGTTCGCCCCCCGGCTGGGCTGGGGTGGCCGGTTCGGCGGCCGGGTCCCGGTCGAGGACGCCGGCACCGTCTACACCGGCCCGTCCGTGCAGGCAGGCGGCATCTACCCGTTCCTGCTCGGCTCCGGCCTGCCGCCGCGCGGGGTGCCGGTCGGCCGCGACGTGCTCACCGGCGAGCTGGTGTGCATCGACCCCTCCGGCTGGACCGGCCGGTTGACGACCAACCCGGGCGTGTGGGTCATGTCCCAGCCCGGCGCGGGCAAGTCCGCCCTGGTCAAGCGCATGTGCATGGTCTACTCGGCGTACGGGTTCATGACCGTGGTGCCCGGCGATGTCAAGGGCGAGTACACCCCGCTGATCACCGGACTCGGCGGCTCCGTGGTGCGCATCGGCGACGGCATCGGCCGTATCAACCCGCTCGACTCCGGCCCGCTCAAGGGCCGGGTGCAGTCCCTGCCCGCCGACCGCCGCGACGCGCTGCTGGACGTCCTCAACGCCCGCCGCCTGGAAACCCTGGTGGCGCTGCTGTCCACCAAGCACGGCCTGGGCCGCAGCCCCAACGAGATCGAACGCTCCGCGCTCGACACCGCCGTCCAGGTCGCCTCCGCCGCCCAGGAAGCGGGCAGCGACCCCATCGTCAAGGACGTCACCGACGTGCTGCGGGCCGCGCCGGAGGCACTGCGCACCAAGCTGGCCGCCCAGGGCGAGACGTACCAGAACCTCACCCGCAGCGTGATCGCCGGACTCGACAACCTCATCGGCGGCCCGCTCAAAGGCCTGTTCGACGGCCCGACCACCACCCCGCTGGACATCGACGCGCCCGCGGTCTCCGTGGACATCTCCGCCCTGCGGGCCCGCGGCAACGACGTCGTCTCCGCGGGGATGATCGCGACCTGGGCCTACACCTACTCCAGCATCGACTCCGCCCGCAGCATCGGGCTGATGGACCGCAAGCTGGTGCTGCCCATGGACGAGATGTGGCGGGCCCTGCGCTCCGGCCCGGGCCTGGTCGACGCCATGGACGCCATCAGCCGCCTCAACCGCACGACGGACGACGTGACGATCTACGTGACGCACAGCCTCCAGGACGTCGAGGCCCTGCCGACCGAGATGGACCGGGCCAAAGCGCGCGGCCTGATGGACCGCTGCGACACCTGGGTGCTCGGCGCCAGCACCGAGGAAGAACTCCAGCGCGTCACCGGCAAACGCTCGCTGACCGAGCAGGAAATCATGATGATCAGCTCCTGGGCGTCGGCCACGTCGACCGGCCTGGACATCGACCCCACCTACGGCGACGAGGACGACGCCCGGGCCGCGGAGGAGGAGACCGTCCGGCACCCGGGCCGCGGCAAGTACCTGATCAAGCTGGGCACGCGGCCGGGCATCGCGGCCGCGCTCGAACTGACCGCGGCCGAACAGCGGCTCTACAAGACGGACAACAACCGGCGCCGGGTGACAACGACGGGGGGCGAAAACCGATGATGACCGAGTCCGACCGCGCATGGGCCTTCGGCGGCATCCTGTTCGGCGGAGCGGTCACCCTCTCCGCCGCCACCTGGGCCGGGGCCGCCGCCGGCGCGGCGCTCACCGGCGACGACGTCGCCCCCGCCTCCCCGCTGACCGTCTACCGCATGGCCACCGACTGGTCCGGGGTGTGGGCGCACTCCCAGACCGCGTCCGCGATCGGCGCCGCCCTGGCCGACATCGCCGTCGTCGCCCTCATCGTGTGGGGGCTGCGGGTGGCCTTCCGCTGGTTCCGCAACCCCTCCTCCCTGGCCACGCTGCACCAGGTGCGCGAGCTGACACCCAAGCCCGCCGCGCGCACCGCCACCCGCCTGCGGGCGAGCCTCCACGGCGTCAAGCCCAAGGACGTCCCGGCCCACGACCGCGGCGTGCTGCTGGGCGACCACCTGCCGTCCGGGGTGGAGCTGCGCGGCAGCGACGAGGACACCTACGCCGCCATCATGGCGCCCCGCGCCGGCAAGTCCACGTCACTGGCCATCCCGGTGGCCGAAGAGGCCCCGGGCGCCTTGCTGATGACGTCCAACAAGTCCGACGTCTACGCCGCCACCCTCGCCTCCCGCTCGCGCATCGGCCACGCCTGGATCCTCGACACCCAGGGCGTCGCCCAGGCCGAGCGCGAGATGTGGTGGGACATGATCGCCCAGGCGGAGACGCTGGAAGGAGCCGAGCGCCTCGCCAGCCACTTCGTCACCCAGATCACCAGCGAGCAGGCCGACCCGTTCTGGTCCCAGGCCGCGGGCGACCTGCTGGTCGGCCTGTTCCGGGCCGCCTGGCACGACGGCGGCACCGTCCGCGACGTCATGAAGTGGCTCGCCGACCCGCGCGAGAAGGCGCCCATGCGCATCCTCTACCAGCACGAGCCGGTGCTCGCCGAGCAGGTGGAATCCTCGGTGAACATCGCCGAGGAGACCCAGTCGGGCATCTACCAGAACGCCCGCACCGCGGTGTCCGCGCTGCGGGATGAGAAGGTGCTCGCGTGGGTCACTCCGGACAAGCGCCACCCGCGATTCGACCCCGAGCACTTCGCCACCAGCCGCGACACCCTGTACCTGCTGAGCAAGAAAGGCGGGCCGGCCTCCGCCGTGGTCGCCGCGCTCGCCGACGCCGTCTTCACCGCCGGCGCCGAGGCGGGGGAGCGGCACGGCGGCCGCCTGCCCGAGCCGATGCGCGCCGTCCTGGACGAGGCCGCCAACATCTGCCGCATCGCCGACCTGCCCGACCTGTACTCCCATCTCGGCTCCCGGGGCATCACCCCGTTCGTCATCCTGCAGTCCTACCGCCAGGGCGTGAAGGCCTGGGGCGAGGTCGGCATGGACGCCCTGTGGTCGGCCGCCACCAAGAAGCTCATCGGTGTCGGCCTGGACGACTGGAACTTCGCCCAGGGCGTGTCCACCCTCATCGGCGCCCACTACGTCGACCGCGGCTCGTACTCCAAGTCCAAGGAGGGCTACTCCTACAGCGTCGGCGAGCAGCGCGAGCAGGTCCTGGACCCCGGCGAGATCCGCGCCATGCGCAAGGGCACCGCGCTGCTGCTGTCCACCGGCATGCCGGTCGCCCAGATCGCGCTGCGGCCCTGGTACGCGGAGAAGGCCATGGCCCACATCGGCGAGCAGATGAAACAGGAGGAGCAGGCCATCACCAAGCGCGCGGTCGCCGCGTACGAGGAGCGGAAGGCGGCGCGCAGTGACCGATGAACCCGACGACGTCCCGCAGCTGGACGTGCCGGTCGGCATGTTCGAGGACATCGAAGACCTCAAGGCCCAGCTCGCGCGCCTGACAGCCCTGGTCAAACAGCTCGCCGGGGGCGAGGACGGTGAGCCGGGCGGGCCCCCCGCCGACGAGGAGGAGACGGCCGGCGGGCAGACCGCCGAGGACGAAGAGGAGTGGCAGTACCCGCCGTTCATCCTGCTGCTCGATCCGCCGCAGTACGACGACGAGCTGCGAGCCCTGATCGAGTGGGTCGAGGGAGTACTCGTGCCCGGTTACCTCGCCGAGCCCAGCGCCGAAGCCCGCTGGTGCCACCTGTGGTTCGAGCACCCGGTCGCCGTCGCCCGCCTCCACGCCTGCTGGCTCGCCTGGCAGGAACTCACGGACCCCGCCACCTGCGGATACACCGGGCCGAGCGTCTGGCACCGCGACCATCTCGACCCGTGCCTGCGCGAGCTACGTGCCTCCAACGGGCCCTTCAGCGGCTGCACCAAGGGCGAGCACCAGGTCGGACACCGCCTGCCCGGCTTGGTTCCCAGCGCCTGGAGACAGGAGGACTGACGTGCTCTTTCGATGGTGACCGCCCTGTCAGGCCGGTGCAAGCTCGTGGAGATCAGCGGGGCGAAGGCACAGTTCCCCTTTCAGTCCGCCGAGGTGTTCCACGCACTGGCGCAGCTGGGAATGGCGTGCCTTGACGCTACCGAGCGCGTGTACGGGGTGGACAGGAGACCGCCTGTCGCGCGCGTCGCCGCACTCCTGCTCTACCTTGGGAGCATTTCCGACGTCAAGATCATTCGGACTAGTGCCAGCGACGGTACATCCAGCTACGTACACCTTGAGCACGACACGGTGTCGGGGCCTACACAGACTGACATCGCCGACTCTCTCGGCATCAGCAGGGCGTCGGTGGAGAAGGCCCTCGCTGTTCTGCGGGACCGGGGAGTGCTACACAAGGCCGAGCCGGATCAATCCCGGAGGAATCGCCGCTATAAGATCAAGGACCGTGCCAGGTTGGCGTTCATCGCGCACACCGGGCAGGTTTGAAAGAGAAGGCCCGCACCTCCCTGGTGCGGGCCTTCGGCGGCGTCGATCTATCTGCTGCGCCCGCGGCGCTGTTCGGGTCTGGGCGGCTCATGCCCGCCAGGCCGACGCTCGTCCGACGGTGACGTGCTGCCGGGAGCAGGCGGCCGCCGTCCGGTGGTGGTGCTGCGTGACCGGGCCGCCGAGGAAGACGGGCGGACCGGTCCGAGCCGGCGGCTGGCGGCGGGCGTGAGCAGCGGCCGCGCCTGCTGCTCGATTGCCGCGAGCCGACGTGGCCACTCGCCGCCCAGGTCGCGGCTGGCCTCACGGAGCCGGAGTTGCGTGGCCACGAATCCGTCGCTCTCGGCTTCGGACCAGGGCCGGGTGCGTTCAGTCTCCAGGCTCTGCCGCAGAGCCGCCGGGCTGGCCCAGCTGCCCGCGTCGGTCAGGATGTTGCTGTAGCGGGGCTTGGACTCGCCACGGCGGTACACGCTCGCCAGGTCGACCAGCGTGTTGGTGTCGACGCGGTCAGCCAGCTCCAGGATGCCGCGGTAGGACTCGTCAGCGTTGGCCTGCACGGTGAGCCGTCCCTGGCCTCGGTCGGCGAGCTGCTCGAAGTACCGGGCGACGATGCCCTGGTTGCTCATCGCCTGCGGGACGCCCATGAACAGACCCTCGATCCGCGCTCCGGCGGCCCGGTAGGCGCGCATCTTCTGCTCGACGGCCTCGGCGTTCTGGGAGGTCTCCTGGATGATGGCGTGCAGGCCGTGGTCGCGGACGTACTGCTCGGCCTGCGCCATCCAGGCCCGCCCGTCGGCGCGTGTGTAGGCAGCCATCAGGGTGTCGTCCTGCGCCATCAGTGCCGCATACGCAGGGTGGTAGGGCTTGTAGAGGTCACTGTCGACGTCCACGAAGCCGCCGTGCCGGTTGAGCTGCGCGGCCACCATCTCGGTCACCCGGCTCTTGCCGGCGCCGGGCTGACCGACCAGGAAGACCACCGTGGGGGTCTCCTGCGACGCCCGGCCTTCCAGAAGGTCGGGAACGATCCGCTCGCGGAAGATCCGCCGGTTCTCCTCCTCCGGCAGCCGGTACCGCTCGACTTCCGCCGGATCTATCACGCCAGGCCTGCCAGAACCTCGCGGGCCATCTGGGCGTAACGCGTCCGGGCCGCCGCGATCTGCTCGGCGTCGGACGAACGCAGCCCTTCGCGCTCCCGCGCCAGTCGACCCTGCTCGGCACGGGCGTTCGCGATGACGACCGGGTCCGGTTCGGTCTTGGCCTCCTCGGCGGCGATGACGGCGCTGTAGGCGCCCACCGCCCCGTTGATTGCCTCGATCGCGGCCTCGTACGCGGCCGTCTTCTCGTTGGACCACTCGTGCGTGTCCAGCTGATCGGTGATGGAGATGCCGTTCGGCATAACGTCCCCCTGTCTCTTCGCGATGATCATTGTCTGTCGGCTCGCTGCCACAGACCAGGTCGATTTCAAGCGAGCCTGGCGTCCGGGCCAGCCGCCGCTTGGGAAGACGCGGGCGGCAGCCGTACAGGTCAGGCGGCTTCGCCTGCCGGGGCCGCCGTCGGTGACTGGCCGGGGTCAGTGCTGGTTCTCGTCGCGCACCTGTGCGGCCTCTGTGCGGAGCTGCGCGGCAAGGGCGCGAGCCTCTTCGGCCTGTTGGGCGGCTTCGGGGCGGCCGTCTTCGACGGCGATGCGGTCGAGCAGTGCGGCCTTGCGCTCGGTCAGGCTGGCGCGGGCCTCCGGGTCCGGCGGGGTGCGCACGTCGCTGTAGAGGTGCTTGAGGGCGTCGAGTACCTGGACCATCTCCTCCGCCGTACTCAGGGCGGGCAAGTGGCCAGTGACCGGGTGTTCCGTCTCCCGGTGTGCCGGGATGTGCTCGCGCACCCACGTGTCGAGAGCCTGTCCGGCAGTGGTGGGTGCGTACGCGGCCTCATGGAGGCGTAGGCCGCGCACGGCAGCGCCGGGCGGGGCGGGGTAGTGCGGCTCCTGGAGGGCGAGCTGCCACTCCGCAATGGCGTCCTTGTACTTCTCGTGTGCGGACTGCTTCCTCATGTCGAGCTGCTCGCCGATGGTCTCCCAGCTCGTGTGCTTCTGGCGCTCGTAGATCACGGCGCGAACCAGTACCTCCCGGGCCTGGCGCACCAGGTCGAGCGCGTCACCAACGGTTTCACCGGGCCGGGCCCACATGTCGTTCGTCGTGGGGACGCCGGCGGCGGCGCGCTCAGCGAGCTCGCGCAGCTCAGCGGAGAGGGCGAGGCGGGCCAGAGCGGTACGGCTGTAGGCGTAACGGTCGCTGTCGGGATCGTGCTCAACACCCGTCATGTTCGTCAGGGTACACCTGACGCAGGAATTCGTCAGGGGCTGCCTGACTAGAGGCCGGTCTTCAGAACCGCGCCAGGACTGCCTGCAGGACGCTGGGCACATCGGTCAGGTCCACCAAGAGTGCGGCGAGGGAGCCGAGCGCGAGTACGGCCAGAGCCCGGGTGCCGACCTGAAGGACGCGGCGGACGTCGCCGACGGATGCACGGTGCAGGCCGTAGGCGGCCAGGCTCCACAGGAGCACGACGGCGAGCACGGCGAAGTGGAGCGGGGTCATGGGCGCGGGTCCGTTCTTTGACGCCGGGCAGCAGTCCCCGGTCTTCACCCCTTCGCCCTTTTCGGGGCCCGCAGGACAGTACGGCCCACCCGTGATATAGGTCACACCTTCTGGTGTCCAATGAACAAGGGGGGAGCCGGAAACGGTCGAAGGCGGTCTTGCCTGTGTGGGCGGGACCGCCTTCGAGGGAGCGGAGCGTCAGGAGGTCGGTGGGGCAGCCTTCGCGTAGGCGGCATCGACATCCACTCCGGTCCCGGCGAATCTCAGGGAGGGAAGTCATGACGGCACCTCGGCGGCGAGGCTGCGGTCGGTCCATGCAGGACGATCAGCGACCCAGAACGTCTGCAGGACGGCGTCTCCGTCGACGCGAGAGGCTTGGGTCATGGATGCAGGATGGGCTGCCGTCATCGCGGGTGCGTCAGGAGCGGGTGGGGCAGCGCTGGCCGCGTGGGCAACCGGACGCGCCATGATCCGCCAGACCCGCGCGCAGGCTGAACAGAGCTTCGAGCAGTGGCTCCGGGAACGCCGGCAAGAGGCGTACGCCGCCCTGCTCAGCGCGTGCGATGCCGTGCACGACGCCCTGAACACTGTCATCGGCCACACCCTGACGACCGACCGTCCGCCGCTCGACGAACGGCGGCAGGTCTGGCGGCTCGTCAACCAAGGACTGAAGAGTGTCGACCGGGCCGCACGCACGGCCGCGGTCGTGGGCCCCGCGGACGTCACCGAGAAGGCAGCCGCCATGCAGGAAGCCCTGTACGGCGTCGTACATGTCTGGAGACAGGTACCGGAACCTCCGGCCGACCAGCGAGTCGTCCAGCACGCGGACGCGAACCGGGCGTGGGAAGAGGCCGCGGCACTGTACGTGGCCACCGTGCAACAGGTCACTCAGACGTTCAGGGCTGACTGACCGGTGGCCATTCATTGTGTCGACGCAACGCGGCGCCTCGCCCGCCGGTTACTCGTTGGGTCGACACAACGCCCCTGGGGCGTTCCAATTCAAAAAGGAGGCGGAAACGGTCCCTCGCACCTGCTGCAACCACTGATCGTGCAGCCGTGTCTCCATCGGCATGACACTCAACCGGCGGCCGAGATCACCTTCGGATGATCGAGAGCTTCGACTGTGGAGGGTCGGCCGGGCCCTAGCCGTCACCTTCCTCGTTGCGGTCCTGGCCGCAGGCGGCGTCTTCTACGGCCTGGTGTACCTGCTGGATTTCCAGGAGATCGACACCACCGCGAAGCTCGACGCCAAGACGCTCTTCGACATGGTGAAGCTCTCCTTCGGCGTGGTCGCCGGGGCCGGTGCGCTCGTCGCCCTGGTCGTCGCCTACCGCCGCCAGCGTGTCGACGAGGCCGGCGCCCACCGCGAAGCCACCCGGCTCCACACCGAACGCTTCTCCCAGGCCGTCGAGCAACTCGGCTCGGACTCCCCGGCCGTCCAGCTCGGCGGCGTCCACGCCTTGGCCGGACTCGCCGATGACGCCCCCGACGACAGCCTGCGCCAGACCTGCATCGACGTCCTGTGCGCTTACCTCCAGCTCCCCTTCACCCCCGACCCCGGCGACGACCCCGCCCACCAGGAGGAGCGCCACCGCTACCTCGCCTTGCGCAAGGTCCGGCACACGATCCTGCGCCTCACCGGCGACCACTACCGCCGCCCCCAGGGAACCCGCCGCTCCTGGCAGGGCTGCAATCTAGACCTCACCGGCGTCACCATCGACGGCCGCATGGACTTCAACGGTGCGACGTTCTCCGGCGGTGGTGAGGTGTCCTTCGACGGTGCGACGTTCTCCGACGGTGGTGAGGTGTCCTTCAACGGCGCGACGTTCTCCGACGGCGGCTGGGTGTCCTTCCGCGGCGCAAGGTTCTCCGGCAGTGACGTGACCTTCAACCGCGCGAGGTTCTCCGGCGGCACGGTGACCTTCGACGCCGCGACCTTCTCCCGCGGCAGGGTGTTCTTCCGTCGTGCCACGTTCTCTGGCAGCAGGGTGTTCTTCGGCGGCGCGAGCTTCTCCGGCGGCGGGGTGTTCTTCGACGGCGCGACGTTCTCCGGCGGCACGGTGACCCTCCGCGAAGCAACGCGCTCCGACGGCGGGGTGTTCTTCCACGGTGCGACGTTCTCCGGCGGTAGGGTGGCCTTCGACGACGCGACGTTCTCCGGCGGCACAGTGTCCTTCCGCGACGCAACGGGTCCGGCCCCCAGTGGACTTCTCACTGGCGTCGGTACTCCTACTTCTGTGTCGATCATCCTTCCCTCGGCTTGGCTGGGTTCGAATCCGTAACGTCGAGGGGGCGGAAACGGTTGTTTCCGCCCCCCTCGGTCGTTCCAATGCGGAGAGGCTGGCAAAAGGGTGGAAACCCGGTTATCGCGGGCCTCTGGTCCAATGGGATCCGATCCGTATTTGCGCCTCCCCTTTTAGCCTCCTTACGGTGGTCGTGGATCACTGGAGCCGACCGGCGGGAGACCGGAAAACGTGACTGACCGTCTGTATCTGCGGCATTCCACCGACAAGCAGACAAACGCCCGCCAGCGGCACGCGCTCGCCGCGCTCCTCGCCGCCGGCGCCCCGGTCTACGAGGACCCGGCGACCTCCACCCGGGTCCTGTCCTTGGACCGGCCCGGCTTCAAGCAGCTGCTCGACGAGGCCGCCGTGGGCGACACGATCCGGATCGCCGACGCCGCACGGCTGTTCCGCTCCGTCGCCGACGTCCTCGCCCTGCGGCCCGTCCTCATCCGGCGGGGCCTGCACCTGCGGGTGGAGTCGGGCCTGCTCTCGGGCATCGACCTCGCGGCCGACGACTCCGGTACCAAGATGATCATCCAGGTGCTGGCCGCAGTGCTGGAGTTCCAAAGAGACCTGATCTCCGAGAACACCAAGGAAGGCGTCGCCAGTGCCGAAGCCGCGGGTAAGACGCTGGGACGTCCGCCCGCGCTGAACGCCGACCAGGTCGCCGAAGTGGTCAGGGCCTACCGGGAGGACGGTGTCGCCGTGAAGGCGCTCGCCCGGCGGTACGGCGTCGACCCCAGGACGATCCGCCGCGTGCTGGACTCGGCAGGTGCCCGTGACGTGCCCGACGACCTCGCGGAGCTGCTGGAGGAACCGGGCGGTGAGGAAAAGCCGGAGCCGGAGGCCCTCGCGGCCGCGGACCCGGTGGTGAGCATCGACGTGCCCGGCCTGCTCGCCGAACACCTGCGAGAGGCGGCCGACACCGCGGTCCGGGACGCGCTGCGCGCCGGCCGGACCATCCGGCGGGGCCAGGGCTACTCGCTGCGCGTGGGCGCACCGCTCAGTATCCACCAGGCGGCGCTGGAGGCGTGCGCCGCCCTCGCTGCCGACGGAGCCACACCGGCCGGACGGAAGGCCTACCGCGTGTACGCCGACCGAGTCGATGCCGCCCCAGCTGCTCGGGGGATGACGGCTGGAGCGGCATCGTCAGCGTAGGCGCTGACCGGCAGCACGAGGGCCCGGATCGCCGACGTCGGCGATCCGGGCCCCCTCACCACGTCAGGGTCAGCGCTGCGTCGGCTTGTGGCTCCGCTGCTGCTCGGTGCTGCCGCGCCGCAGATGGCCCGCCTGCTCCGCGGAGCCGCTCGGCTTCTTCGCCCCGCGCCGTGTGGTCGACCGGCCCCGCGCGGCCGCCGTGGAGACACGCGGAGCGCGCCCGTCCTTGGCCCCGGGGAGGGGACGGGACAGCGCCTCCCCGAGCTGGCGCATCGCCGGGATGTCCACCGTGATGGACGCGGCCTCCCGCGATGCCGGCGGCGGCCCGCTGCGCCCCCCAGCGGAGGAGCTGTAGGCGGTAGCGGCATCCGCCAGGTCGCGCAGTGCCCCGGCCGCCGGTGCGTCGGAGTCCTTCCCCTCCCCCTTCCGCCGGAGGCGGTCCGCCGCCGCCTGCGCCCACTGGGCGACTTTCTCGCAAGCGCGGATCGAGACCTTGCGGAAGAACTCGCCGACGCGGTTGTCCCCCATCAGGCGGTCGAAGTGCTCCCCGGCCCGCTCCCTCATGACGCGGAACAGGTGACCGACCGCGCCGCGCACCGTCTGGATCTTCTCCCACTCCGGGAGGCCCTGGAGTGCGGCGGCGTGCGCATCGGCCCGCTGGAGGGCTGCGCTGACGGCATCGGCCTGCTGCGGGACGGGCGCGGCCGTCTCCGCTTCCGGCTCCGCAGCGGCGGTGTCCGCTTGAGCCGGGGACGGCGGGGCGGCCGGAGCGGGCGGTGCGACGGCCTCAGCGAAGGCCCGCTGCAGCGTGGCGAGGTCGGCGTCGAGGTCGGCGACCAGGTCCTGCGCCGTGCCGTTCTGCGGCGGTACGTGCTCGGCGAAGGCCTCCATGACCGCCTGGAACTCGGCGCGGACGTCCAGCGGTCCGGGCACGGGTTCTGTCGCCGCGGTGTCCGCGGACGAGGTCTCCGTGCCGGTCCACAGCGGTAGCTCACCGGGGGACTGTGCGGCCGTCTCCGGCCGGCTGGCCTGGAGGGCGTCTTCCAGGGCCCGGCGAATGCCGTTGCCGGCGGCGTCCGGAGCGGGGCCGTCACCCTCGGGTGCCACGGTGCTGGCCGGGATCTCAGTGCTGGGCACGTCCGCGGGCCCGGCCGGCGCAGCCGGGGTCTTCTCCCGCGCCGTCTCGGCACTCTGTGAGTCCGGAACTGCGGGACTTCCGGGTTCCGTGGCGGCCTGCCGAGCTTCGGGGGCCGCCGCGCTGTTCTCCGGCGCGGCGGGCGCCTCCGGGCCGGGCGCCGCGGCGGCCGCCTGGTCGCGGGCGGCGGCCCGCTCCGCCTGGACCGCGGCGAGCGTGGCTTGCACCTGGTCCTGCAGGCGCCGGGAGTCGTACAGGAGATGAGCCAGCGGGAAGACGAGCTGGCGGCGCTCGGGATGATCAGGGTCGCCCGGCAGCGAGCCGCCCCAGTTGTTGACGGCCCGCTGGACGGCGTCGAGGTGCTGCGTCATCTGCTGCGAGCCGTAGCCCTCGGACACCGCGGCCGCCAGGCCGTCGAGGCCGCCGACCAGCTCCCGGAAGTGCTGGTGCTGCTCGAAGGCGGGGTAGGCGCGGGCGGCCGCGGCGGCCACCGCTTCCCGGTGCTGCACGGCGGCGTCGCGCAGGTTGGCCCGCAGGGTGTCGACCCGCTGCCGAGGCCCGTCACCGGCGGCCGCGCCGAGGGGCGGACCGGCCGGGATACCGGTGAACGCGGAGTACATGACGGCCGCGTTGACTGCCGCATCCTGCGGCGAGGCGGTCAGGTAGGTGACGTCAGCGGGCAGACCTTCGACAGTCAGGCGCGCGAACCATCCGCCCTCGGAGCCCGGGTGGACGGTGGCGATGACCGAGTCGCCCCGCAGCACGTCGCCGGAGTCGACCGGCTGGCCGTCGAGCCCGGACAGCCGCAGGCCATAGCCGGTGTCCCCGGCGAGCGCGACGGTCTCGACGTAGCGCTGGGGCGCGGGCGGCTCCTCGATGGCCGGCTCGTCCGGTGCGTCGATGGTCTCCGGGATCGGCGGGGTGGTCATGGTCGGTTCCTCCGAAGCGTCTTGCGCCGTCTCGTCGCTGAGGGCGTCCCCGCCCGCCGGGGCCGCGTCCGTCGGTGCGGCTGCCGGGCCGGACTCCGCCACCTGCTGCTCACCCTCCGCTGCCGGCGGCAGTTGCTCGTCCGGGCCGGCGGGCTGCTCGACGGCAGCCGTGCCGCCGACACCGGGCGCGGGTTCCCGGACGTCCTGGGGCCCGGGCTCCGGCACCGCCGCGTCGTCGTCCGTGACGGTGTCCGTCTCGGTGCTGGCCGTGGTCTGCGCGGGCGCGTCCAGGTGCAAGGGCGTCTGCGTGGTCGGCGGGCCCGCCTCCACGTACGCGCGTTCCGCGGCGGTGTACTCGGGCAGGGGAGCGGTGCTGCCGCTGAGCCGCCACCATCTGACCACGTCGGGGGGCAGGACGCCGGGGTTGTGGTAGGCCCAGATGATGCGTCTGTCCGTCGGGGTCCCGAAACTGCGCCCCACCAGGTCGTTGTTCTCGTCGACGATGACGTAGCTCAGCGTGGCCAGGCGGCCGCGGACGAGGTCGTCGGGCAGGGCGGTGACGGTATACGTGCGGTCCCGGTAGGAGTACCGCCACCATCCATCCGCGAGCCTTTCACTCGTCACCGGCGGCATGTCCTGTTCGTAGGTCACCTCCGCGGCAGGCAGCTCCACGCCTTCCCCGGAACGCAGGATCGTGCCGTCCTCGGACACCTCCGACACCGAATACCGCTCGCCGTTGAGATAGACCCGGTCGCCCACCGCGAACAGCGGCTTTTCCGTCGCGGTCTCCGGCCCGCTCGCCGGCGGCTCTGCGACAGGGGCGGCGTCGGCGGCCGGTTCCCCCGGCTCCGGCCCGGGGCGGGCCTCCGTCTCCCCGGCATCGGTGCCTTGGGGCGCCTGCTCGGCGGGCGACGCGGCCGCGTCCTGTTCGGCGGATTCCGTCTCGACGCCCGCACTCTGCGAGTCGGTGGACTGTTCCTCGGAGTTGGCGGCGAGCGCTGCCAGCTCCGCCTCGAAGGACTCGACCGTCACCCGCGACCGGGAGGCGAGGAGACGGGTGGCCTCCCGCACCTGCCCCAGCGGGCCGCGCAGGTCGTCACCGACGACCGCCTCCAGGGCGCCGCTCCAGGCCGCCACCGCGTAGACCTGGCGCACCAGGTCGTCCGGCGAGCCCACCGGGCCCTCCCGCAGGGTCCGCTCGGCGTCTCGGTACGCCTCAGCCAACTGCACGATGGGGTTGGTCGGAGCGCCGTCGCCGTCGGGGCGCCGCTGACGGTCGGCGTCGTGGTACCGCTGGACGGCGGGCAGGGCGGCCCACCGCGCGAACGCCTCGCCCAGCCGGTCAATGTCCGCCTGGGCTTCCGCGTCAGTGGCGTACGGCTCGGCCGGATCGAGCGACGGCACGTCCACGTCCAGGAGCACCACGTCCAGCTCCGGCAGCCCCGACTCTTCCGGAGCATCCGGCGTGCGCTCGTCCTCCCCGGTCCGCTGACGGGCGACCGCCGTCCGATACAGCTCAGCGGCGGCCGGGGCATCGGCGGCGGGTTCCTCCGCCCGCGCCTCACGGAGCCACGCCAGCGCGGCCGCCCGCTGTTCGCGGTCCTCGCCCACGGCTTCGGCGGCCGACCGCACGGCGGCCTCCGACCCGATGTACGCCAGGCACTCGTCGCGGGTGCCGGAGAAGTCGTAGGTGCCGGTCACACCGCGGGACAGGCGGACGACGCGGAACTGGATGCTCTCCGGCTCACCGGGGCGCATGCTTCCGTGGAGCGAGTACCGGATCCCTGCCGCCCCGGTCACCTCCGTCACGGCCAACTGGGCACGTACCGCGTCGTCGAGTGCTGCTTCGTCGCCGTCTGCGGACGCTGGCCGGGCCGTGTCCGGCTCCGCCTGGCCGCCCGCCACGTCCGGGGCCAGGGCACCGAACAGCCCGAGCTGTTCCGTCTCGCTGCGGGAAGCCACGCTCCCCCCTTCCTGAGTGCGGTCGGTCGGCCGGTCCGGCGCGGGCTGGTCCTCGTCGCCCGGCTTCATGGAGGCGGTGTCGGCCGTGTCGGTGGTGCTCGTGTCCGCCGGCGGCGCGGCGGCCGCGCGTGTGGCGAGGTGAGCGGCGGACGCGTGCAGCCGGTGGGCCTGAGCATCCAAATGCTGGCGCAGCCGGTGCAGGGGCAGGCCGACGTAGCGGCCGAGGAGGTCGTCGTCAGCGGCGGCGAACAATGCCGCCGCGGCGGCCTCGGCAATCTCCATCGCCGCGGCGTTGGCCCGGTAGCCGTCCACGCCCCTGCCGGTGGTGTCGATCGCCCCGACCGCCCTGTTCAGCGCCCGGATCTCGCCCTGGGGGCCGGTGCCGTTCGGCCACGCACGCGACACGGCATCCGCGACGGCGGCCCACAGGTCGAAGGTCCGCTGAACCTCGGAGGCGACCTGGTCATGGCTGCCGTGACGGCCGAACAGCGGGGTGATGTCCTGTGCGGGCCGCCGCTCGCGGGGCACGACCGCGATCTCGTCCGTGACGGCCAGCGTGAAGCCGTTGACGGATCCGCTGGCCACGTCGCGGGTGGAGAACATCATCATGGTGCCGCGCTGCGCGTTGTGCGCGAAGCGCAGCTCGGTGACGACCTCGCCCCGCTTGCCGCCTTCGGCGATCAGGTCGCCTACGCGGATCTGTCCCGCGATACGGGTCTCTGGCCGCAGCTCGTCGCGGTGCCCGGCCGGGATGAGGGTCACCCGGGCGGGCAGCAGCGACACGAACACGTCGGCATCGGCCGCGAGTTCGTTGCCGTCCATGTCCCGGATCACCGCATCGAGCAGGGTGGCGCTGCCCTGATAGTTGCGGTAGCCGGGGTGGACCGTCCCGGAGATGCGGACCTGCCCGGGCACGTCCTGGCCCCACGGCGACGGCCGTTCGAGGCGGGAGGCGTTCACGACGGCCGTGATCCGGTCACCGCCCCGGAGCATCTTGCGGTCGACTTCATGTGGCTCCTGCGGCGCCGCAGCGGCCGTCGTCTCCCGCTCGGCGGGCGCTTCCGTGGACTGCTCGGCGTCGGTCGGCGAGGCCGTGTCGGCAGGCTCGGGGGCCTGGCGCGTTGCCCAGATGCGGCGGGCCAGTGCCAGTTCGGCGACGTCAGCCTCCCGCACGTTCAGGCGGAGGACGATGTGATCGATGCACTCGGGGTCGCCGCCGTTGACCCGGTACAGCTCCTTCTCGTAGCTGTCGTCGATGTGCAGGCTGCACCGGCCGCAGACGCCGTTGCCCGCCAGGGCGAAGTCGTTGTTGCGGTAGTGCGCGTACAGCGGCCTGTTGGCCCTCTCACGGGTCTCGCGGGCCACGCGCACGCAGACGTCGATCGCCTCCGCCCGGCTCTCCAGAGGGTCGAATTCCACGATGACGTCGCCGTCGGCGGACTCGACACGCGGCACGTAGGTCGAGGCCAGAGTCTCGTCGTCCTGGTCCACCTTCACCACGAACGGGATGCCGTCCGCGACGACGTCGAAGGCCACCTCGACGGGGTCGAAGCGCGACCCCGTCTCGCCGACCGTCACCGGGATGGGCTCGCGCACCGGAGCCAGACCGTTGCTGGGTACGTAGTCGGCGTACGAGGTGACCGGCCGGGCGGGGATGGAGTCCACCTCCGGCAGGTCCTCCAGCGGCCGCTGCTCCCCGGGCCCGCCGGCGGGCCGCAGGTCGCTGGTCGCGCCGTTGATGGAGTAGCTGTAGCCGGTGGCCTTCTTCCCGCTGCGGCTCAGCACGTGGTACTCGCCGGTGTGGCCGGTCCGGTCGGTGCTGACGTACCAGGTGCCCGCGGCCGCGCCGGGGGCCATCACCTGCCCGGTCACCTGCTGGCCGCTCTGGTCGTCCCGCCAGGTCACCCACGAGCCGATGCCGTACTCCGCGGGGGTCAGGCCGGGGGCGTCAGTCCGCTTGGTCAGCCGCAGCGCGGGCAGCGGCCGGAACGGCTCCAGCCGGTTGGCCGCTTTGTAGGTGCGGCGCCACCGGGCCAGCTGATCGGCCTGTTCCGCAGGCGTCTGGGCTGCCTGTTCGTCCTTGGCCGCGACGACCGCAGCGAGTTCGCTGCGGAGCCGCTGGTAGCCCTCCACGGCCTCCCGGTGGAAGCCGGCGTTCGCGGGGACGGTGTTCAAGGTGAACGTCAGCCGCCCATCAGCGCTGGTCAGACGCTCCCGTCCGTCGTCCTTCGTAGCCGCGTCCCGGGCGGGTGCTTCCTGGCCGGCGGGTGCTTCGGGCTGCACCTCCTCCACAGTCATCTGTCCGTCCGGTACGCCGGTGGATTCCTCCGCTTCCGCCCTGGGGCCGGGCTCGTCCTGTGCCGCCGGGGCCGGGATGCGTTCGGGCTGCGCGAGGCCATAGGCGTCGAACAGGTCTGCTGTGCCGTACCCGTCGCCGTCCGCTGCGGGAGCCTGCTCCGCCGGGTTCCCGGCCGTGCCGTCGGCGGGCTCCGGCGCGGGTACTGAGAGCGTCCCGGCCGTTGTCTCAGCCAGGAGGCCGGGGTGCTCGGCAGGCTGTTCTGAGGGTTGTTCGGCGGTCTCGCCGGAGGGCGCGGGCGCAGGTTGCGGGGCTCCGATATGCCCGACCGTCACGCGGCCGCCGAAGCCGTCGATCAGCTCCTGCAGGGTGCTGCCGGGCCCGGGGCTCTTGGTGCCCTCGGCGCCCGGGGGCTGGACGGTGCCGGTCGGGGCCGGAGCGTTGACCGGTGATTGATACCCGCGGGCCACCACGTACGGCATCGAACGGTCGGTGTGGTCCACCCGCTCATCGACCCACGGCCGACCCGTGCCCATGCCGTTGACGGCCGGGCCTGAGACCTCGCACCACCCGCCGGAGGTGAGTCTGACGGACTCCACACGCAGCCATACGGCCGAACCGGGGACCTTGACCTCAACACCTGCAGCGAGCTGGCCGCGCGTGTCCCCCGTGATCTCCCACACGGTCATCCCACGGTCATCCGTGTCGACGGGCGTCACCTCTGTCGCGGGCGCAGACTCCGCCGGGACGCTGTCTTCACCGCGGGAATCGTCGACCGGTGCGGCGTCCGCAGCGGCCGAAGCCTTGGTCGTCTCGCCCAGTTCGGCGAGGCGGGCGGCGACCGTGCCGTCCGCCTCGCCGTGGACGGTGGCCCGGTGGTCGAGGTAGTAGATCCGCACCGGGTCCCGGTCCTCGGGCTCCAGCTGCGCGATGCGGTGCTGCCATACGGCGTTCTCCACGAAGTGGCTGGCCCACTTTCCGGTGATACGCCGCCCGTCATGCATCTCACCGATGACGGCACTCTTGCGGGTATTGACGTCGAACTTGTTCTCGCCGCTGGCGATCAGCAATCCGTCCGGGTCGTACACCCTGACTGTGCTGCCGTCACGGTCGTAGGTGTACTCCAAGCCGTCGTCGGTCTCCCAGGTCTCCGCCTCCGCAGAAGGGGAGCCCGCCCACCGGGCCTCGGGGTCCCGGCCGCGGACCTGGTCGAGCAGGCCGCGTCCGTAGGGCGAACGGAGCCGCTCGATCAGGCCCTCGCTGGTCCAGTCGAACGGCTCACCTGTCGACAGGTCCCGCCACTGGTCCAGGGCCTCCGCCAGCGTGCGGGCCCGCGCACCATCATCCGACGGCTTCATGTCCTCGTACTCCAGCATCAGCACCGGCTGTGCAGTCCCCGCATGGAAGACGCCCCACCGGTACCGGCCGGAGTCGGGATAGTGCATCCGGGCGATGACCAGGGCTTCGCCGACTAGTTCGACCTCGCTGGCACGTTGCGCCCGCTGGTAGACAACAGCCCGACGGCTGGCGGCCTCGTCCTTCGTTTCGGCGATCCGAAAGGGGTCGCCTTCCTCAATGCGCCAGTGGCGCAGCACGTCTTCCGGCGTCGCGAACCGATCCCCCATGCGCACTCCCCCACGGGCCCGGACATCGGGCCTGTGATCCGGTCTTTTCGCTGCCCTGCGCCGACCGGGCTGGAATCCGCCCGGGGCTCCGGGATCAGCGGCAGGCGTACATGATCCTTGACCGTAACGGCTCAGCAGCAACGGATTTGGTGCCGAGCCCGCTACACGTGACAGCGGTCCGGCAGCAGGTGCCGGGCCGCTGCGGGGCAAGGGCCGGATCAGCCCGCGGACAGGCCGGGGATGCCGTCGGTGTCCGGGCCCGGGCTCAGGTACTCCTGCAGGGCCCGGCGCCGGTACGCCCGCATCTCAGGGGAGTCGGACGTGTCCCGGGCGAGGTGGGCGTCGGCGAGGCCGATGGCCCAGTCGGGCACCTCGTGCCGGTGCTCCAGCGCGTCCAGCACCCGCCGGATCTCCAGCCGCTCATCACCCGCGGCCGCGCGGCGGGCGATGTGCAGGGCCTGGGCGATGGCGGCGGAGCCGACCGAGAGGAAGTCCCGGTACGCGCGCCCGCCCTGCTCCAGGCGGGCAGCGGCCTGCGCCACCGTCAGGGTGCCGCCACTGCGCTCGGCGAGCGCGGCCGCCAGGTGCCCGCGCTCCGCGCGGCGCTGGGCCTCGATCCGTGCGCTGTCCTCGGCGAACGTCGTGTCCGGGTGGCGGTCGGCGACGCAGCGGCCCTCCTGCGTCCAGTCGTGGGTCCAGGCGTCGGGGTGTCGCGGGCCCCACGTCTCGGCGAAGGCCCACCGGCCGCCGGCGCCGACCCGCAGCAGGTCGGCGGTGATGCCCGCGGGGGTGCGGCCGCCTTCGATCCAGGCCAGGGAGATCCAGCCGTCCGTCTCAGACCACACCTTCAGTTCGTACTTCGGCGGGTGCTTCTGGCCTCGGTGCCACACGGGTTCACCCTGACGGCTGGCGTCGGGCGACTCCGGCCGCCCCGGCGGGCACGTGCCGTACGGCAGCCGCGGCACCACCGGGCGGTCGGGATCGGCGTCGACCGTGCACACCTTGCTGGGCAGGGCCGCCAGGTTGCCGGTGACATGCCGCCAGACCTGCGCCCGCACAAACCCCGCATCGCCGTAGCGCGGGTCGCGCGGTTGCGCCAGGCGGTGCGCAACGAGGGCGCGCGCCAGTTCCTTCGCCCGGTCGACGTCCGCGCACCAGGCCCAGGTCTGCCAGCTGGGGGTAGCGCCCTGGTGAGTCTCACCGACCAGGCCGTCCGGCACGTTGAACACCCGCACCTCATAGGGCAGCTGCGGGCTGGGCGCCGTCGGGTCGAAGCCGTCCAGGATGTCGCCGGGCGCCTCTACACCCCACCCGTTCTGTGCCCACCGCCAGCGCGGATCGTCCTTCGGGTGCCACACCAGCGGCCACAGGGCCGCCACCTCCACCGAGCCGTCGGCCGTCCGGTACGGCACGGGGATGCGGGTGCCCTTCTCCACGGCGGCTGCCGCGGCCTGCTGGTAGATCACCTCACGGATCAGGTAGCCGTCGGCGGCCGGTTCCGCCACCCCCCAGCGCTCCCCGTTGTAGTGCGCCGGCGGCGTCTCGTCCGACCAGATCACCCGCACCGGCACGACGCCGTCGCGGGCCACGACGTCGGACAGGGCCGCGACCACGATCTCGTCCCACCCGTACCGGGCGGCGCCCTCGCCGGGCGGGACGGCGGCGGCCGCGCGCAGCGCGGCGGTGTACTTGACGCCCTGCCGCGCGGCGGCCCGGGCCTTCTTCGCTGCGGTGCTCTGCTTCTTCGGCATCACGCACTCCAAGCACGGCGGTCCCCACGCGTCCGCCGGCCGTGTACGACGAGGCCGGTATGCAGACAGCACTTCACTCCGCGGGCCCCGTGAGACCTTGGCCGACTGTGCCCGGGCGGCGTGGGCGCCAGGGCGGCAGCGAACGGCGTACGCGTCTTGCCGTGAGCACCACGGTAGGGGTTCCCACTGGCATCGTGCCGCGGCTTTCGGCCGGTTGCCCGGCACCGCCCCCGCTGTCGGTGCGGGCGGCTACGGCGGTACCGGCCGCCGCACGTCGACCCGACTCCGAGCCGCACTGCGCCCACGCCGGGAGCGGTGACAGAGGACAAGGGGCTTGAGCCTCACGTGACGCCAGACCACCCCGAAGCCTTTCCGTTGACCACCGGCGCCGCGGCGGGATGCACGGGGTCCGCCGCCGGGACAGCGACCGGTCATGACCAGCGACAAGCACACCAAACGCGCCGCCCGCGACCTCGCCGCCCGCGAGGGCATCTCGTACACCGCCGCCCGCTGGCGCCTCACCGGGACGGCCGACCAGGAGCCGCGGCCCCCGGTCGCAGTCCCGGTCACCAACACACTGTGCCGGGAGGGCTGCGACGGCTCGGACCACCCGGGCACCGTGTGCTGGGGATGTCGGCAAGAGCGAACATCACGCCGCCGCCGTCAACCGTGTTGGGAAGAAGGTGTCCGACAAGCCGCTGCCCAATGGGTCGGCCCGGTACTCCCGAAGCTGCGGGCCCGGGGCCAATGGGCCCAGGGCGCCGCCGGGGGGGGTACGGGGCGGGGGGGGGGGTTGCTGGGCTTATGTGTGAGCGAGTTCCTGCAGCAGCGCGTCGAGGAACTCCGGGTCGCCGTCGTCGTGGAGGCCAATCTGTGCGCAGGTCATGCCGGCGGCGTGCAGGCGGTTGCGGGTGGTGGCGTGTCCGGGGTGGAGGCGCTGGAGGTGTTGTGCGTGCGGGGTGGCCTCCTCGATGCGGTCGAGGAGCGCGGCGAGCTGGCGGGTGGTGAGGTGGGTGTGGCCGGTGGCGGCGAGGGCGCGTTGCACGGCCCGCTCGTAGGCGTTCATGGGCGTCTACCGTAGCCGGGAGCGGTCCGACCCGGGCGAGGGCGGAAGCGGCGCTCGAGGGCCATCTGCTCGGGCCGGCCGCGCCGTACGAGCACGTCGACGTCGGCCGCCTTGCGCGCCCACTTCGCCACCACGTCTGCGGGCACGGCGATGTAACGCTCAGGGAGGGAAGCCCAAGGGTAGCGGTGTCTAGAGCTTTACTCTCAGCTACTTGTCACTTCGCCGCAGCTTCGGGAGTACAGGGCCGGGGCCGCTGGACCAGCTTGCGCGGTATGCGCCGCCCGAGGGACCGTACGGCGCCTGGCCATGACGTTGACGGCCGTCAGGCACCACCGCCTCCGGCCGCAACGATCAGAGCCAGGACAGCGGCGAGCGCGGCGACGGTCGCGATGCCGGCCATGACAGGGGCGTTGAGCGATGGACGGCGGTGCACGGCGTAGACCACGGCGCCGACGACGAGCACGGTGACCAGGACCAGCAGGACAACAACCAGCAGAGTAAGCGTGGACACGGGGTTTCCCCTCGGGAGCGGACAAACGGATGGCCTGAATGTGGATGTCGGCGGGAGTGTGGGGCTCCCTGCTCATTACGTCTCGGGCACCGGACCCGGACAGGTGAACACAGGGTCGTGGTTGCGGGGGTTAGCCTCGCAACTCCGCCCTGACCTGTGCGAGAACCCGCGGTGTGACGAGGCGGGCGGTGCCGCTCTCTGTTCTGTACTGGGCATGCGGGGGAGCGTTTACGGTAGGCGCTCGATCTGGTGCTCGGCCGGTTGTGCAGGTGGTGTGGTCACGGCAGGGGACGACGATTCCTGGTTGTGGCAGCTCGGGTGGTGCGTGGGGACCTGGTGGCACAATGAGGTTCTCCGGCCGCAGGACAGGTGACCGGGTGTCAGCCCGTCGACTCGCTTCCTGCGGCCGGAGGTGTGCGTTCAGGCGGGGAGGTCGGGGAGGCGGTACTCGTACTTGCGGGGCCGGAGGTCTTTTTCGGCTGGTTCCCAGTCGGGGTAGTGCCAGATCCTGCCGCCGCTGGGAGTGTAGGGGTCGGTGGAGGTGTCGACCTTGATGTCGCTGACGACGTAGAGGTCGACGGTGTTGTCCTTGTCCCGGGCGTGCAGGACCTCGTTGATGGTGAGTTCGACGCTGGTGGCTGCGCCGGTGGTGCCCTTAACCTCGACGTGGCGTTCCTCGGTGCCGCGGGTGCAGCGCAGGTCGTAGGGCTTGCCGAGCTTTTCGACCGTCCAGCCCTGCTGCTCGTAGTGGGCGGTGGCGAGCTGTTCGGCGTGCTCCTCGATGGCTTTGCGCTTTTTGGGGTCGGAGATGTAGCCGGCGCCGCGGCGGCGGCGCTGGGGCTTCTTCTTGCCTTCGACCTGTTCGGCGGTGAAGCCCGGGGACTTGTCCAGGGGGACGTCTTCGGGGGCGTTGGGGTCGAAGGGGATGCCGGCGAGCTTCAGGAGGTGCTGGGCGGGCATGTCGACGAGTTTGCCCATGCCGCGGTCGGTGCCCGAGCGGCGGATGGCGTCGCTGCCGGCCTCGGTCAGCGGGCCCTCGGGGCCTAGGGGGACGTTTTCGAGCTTGGCCAGGGGCTCGATGCCGAAGCGCTGGGGGTACTTCAGACGGCGTTCGGCCTCTTCGTCGGGCCAGTGCCAAGCGGTGCCTTCGTAGAAGCCGCCGCGGACCTGGAAGAGGTAGAGGGTGGCGGTCTTCTGCAGCCACTCCTCCAGCTGGACGCGGGGGGAAGCGCCGGTGGCCAGGACGGCGAACCGGGGGCGGGCGTGCTCGTACTCGGGCTTCTTCTCCGGGAAGCCCCAGGAGAGGGTCTCGATGCCGTGCTCCAGGTTGCGCTGGGACTCGGTGCTCTGGCCGACATGGACCATGACGAACGTCGAACTCTTCATGCAGGCCATCATAACCAGGCTCTTATCGAGCAGTCGATAGCTTTCCTATTTGGCAGCCTTCCGGCCCGGGCGGGCCAGCGGATTGCTCAACTCACGGAGCTGAGAAGCTTGTTGAGGCGGTAGCAGAGGGCAGGGCGACCGGCCCGGGCCGGTCCGCCGGTTGGTGTGCAGCAGCCGCACAGACAGGGAGAAGCACGTGCCCGAGCAGTTCCCGACTCCAGGCCCGGCCGCCGGCGGCCCGAGCGACTCCGATCGGTTCGGGGGTGCGCAGTCGCCGGTTTCCCCGGAGCCGGCAGCAGCCGAAGCGGTCGCGTGCGTGGCCGCGGGCCGGGTCGGCGACATCGCCGCCTGTCTTGGGGAGGCTTCGTTTTATGACCGGTGCGCGGCTTGGTACCGTGCGGCCGGCTTCGGGACACCGGGTGCCGCGGAGGAACGCAGCTGGCGCAACAGCTGGCCGCCCCTGTTCGCGGCGCTGGTGCGGGCCGGGCTGAAAGACCTCCAGGTCTACCTGGAGTACGGCACGCCTGGCGGCGGACGGCGCCTGGACGCCCTGCTGGTCGGCGCCGTACCAGGCGGGGCGCTGGGGCTGGTGGTCGTCGAGCTCAAGCAGTGGCAGACCTGCCGCATCCTCGATGCCGAGCGGGTCATGCGCGGCGACGGGGTGGTGACGGCCCATCCGGTCCATCAGGTCGGCGCCTACCGCAGCTTCTTCCAGCACTGGCGCCCGAAGAACGCGCCGGAGCTTCAGGTGCGTGGGGTGGTGGTGCTGCACAACGCCACCGCCGATGAGGGGGCGGCGCTGGCCGCGGGCGCCGGCGGGGACGTCGGTATCCCGGTGCTGACGGCGGAGGAGTTGTCCGGGCCTGCCGGGGCGCTGGCGGGGCTGCTGCAGTGCGGGGACCTGGTGGCGCCGGACGCCGGGCAGGTGGCAGTGTTCGAGGGCATCCGGTGGACGCCGTCCAGTCGGCTCCTCGACCACGTCGGTGCCGATCTGGCTGGCAACCGCGCCTTCGCCCTGGTCGGCGACCAGCAGGACACGTTCGTGCGGATCCGCGCCGCTGCTTCCCGCTACCTGACCGCCCTGGACGCTGGCGCCGCTCAGAGGCCGAACAGGCATCGCAACACCACGAGCGGGGCCATCATCACGGTCAGCGGCGGCCCGGGCAGCGGCAAGACCGCGCTCGCCGTGCGGCTCCTGGGTCACCTCATGCGCGCCCACCCCGCGTCCCGTCCCCGCTTCATCACCCCCTCCGGCACTCTGCGCACCCACCTCCTGGACGCCACCCGCGGCCACCTTGCCGCCCGCGAGCTGTTCCCTGCGGCCGGCTCGATACGCAGCACCGCCCGCCAAGCCGGTGCCCTGGTCATCGATGAAGCCCAGCGCATCAAACGCGGCGGCACCCGCGGCCTTCCGCCGGACCTGGCCGCCGTGCTCGAGCAGGTGCCGCTGGCCGTCATCTTCCTCGACGAACGGCAGATCATCCGCCCTGACGAAGGCACCACCGTCGACGAGATCCGCACCGCCGCCCACGCCCTGGGCCGCACCCACCACCACCTGGAACTTGCCGGATCGTTCCGGTGCAGCGGCTCAGCCGCCTACACCGCCTGGGTCGACGCCCTCCTCTACGGCACACCCACCCCGTGGACCGGACACACCGGCTACAACCTCCACCTGGCGGACGATCCGTTCCAGCTGCAGGAACGGATCGAACAGGCCACCGCCGCCGGGCACGCCGCCCGCACCACCGCCGGGTTCTGCTGGCCCTGGACCCGCAACCGACCCCCCGGCGCCACCTCTCTCCCCCTCGACATCCACATCGACGTCCCCGCCACCCACCCCGATACCCCGACCCGGACCTGGCGCGCCGCATGGAACGCCGCCACCGCCCTCACCCACCCCGACACCGGCCGCCCCCTCGCCCCTCACAGCCAGCTCTGGGCCAGCCACACCGGCGGCCACCAACAGATCGGCTGCATCTACACCGCCCAAGGCCTCGAATACCACACCGCCGGCATCATCATCGGCCCCGACCTCACCTGGGAAAACGACCACTGGACCGCCCACCCCCACCACAGCCACGACCCCGCCCTACACCACCTCACCCCACAGCAGTACCTCCCCTACGCCCTCAACACCTACCGCGTCCTGCTCACCCGCGGCACCCACACCACCCACATCCACACCACCCACCCAGGCACCCACCACCTCCTCACCAGCCTCATCCGCTGACTGGGCCCGGGGACAGACACAACTCAGCGCCGGACAGGTCGTCCGGCGCTGAGTTGCGCAGTCAGTTGTGGAGGTGCTTGCGGCTACCGCTTGTCGTGGCGGTTACCGAGCAGAACGTGGACAACGGGCAGGAACCCGACCGCCACGGCCAGGGACCAGATCCCCTGCCACGGCATCGGGACGTCCACGGAGACCTTGAGCAGCACCAGGGGGCCGACAATGGAGCCGACGAGACCCAGGACGCGGGTCGAGGCGTTGATCATCTGCCCGGTGTGGGGGCCCGGGACACGCATCCCAACCTTGAACTTGTCCTTGGTGACCTCGATGGTCACCTGGGCGTCGCTGGTGGGCACTTCCACCTGGTCGACCGGGCTCGTCCAGATCCGCGTCTCGGCCTGCGCCGACGGCTGCTCGCTGCTGCGGGGTGCAGTGGTGGCCTGCGTAGAGTTGTTGATCATAGGGCTGGGTACCTCCATGGTGGCGGCGATCGAGCCATGCACCGCGAATCGGCGCATACCTGAACTCGATCTAGATCCCAGCCAGCAGCTCGCCCCTACGTGTCGTAGAGAGTCGAGCAGCGGGCTCGGCATAGCTGCCCGCTGAACCGCTGGCATGGATGAAGCCGCATGGAGATCCCCTTCTGATCGACTGCACGGCGGATGCCGCGCCTCAAAAGTACACGACGCCAGGCCCGCTGTACACCATTTCGTCACCAGATTGGTGAGCTTCTTACACCCGAAGCGACTGGAATACATCCTTCCCGAACGCGCAGAGCACCGAAATGGTGCACGCCAGGTGCGTAGGTGTCATGATGGGGAAGTCAAAGGTGCCGCCCGGTACCGTCCCCACTTCCAAGGAGGCCGAGAGACATGTCCCGTCAAGCGGACAAACTCCACGCCGTACGCACCGAGAACGAACGTTTCACCGTCACCCTCATCGCCACAGCAGCCCAAGCCGTAGCCACCCTCATGCGGCTCACCGGCCTGTCGAAGACCGACGTCATCAACCGAGCCGTACAGGTCTACGCCTTCCTCGCCCAGCAAATGGCCGACGGCAAGGAAGTCCTCCTGCGCGACGAGCAAGGCAACACAGAACGAGTCCACATCGTCTGAGCACGACAGGACCACCACAATGGCCGCCCCAAAAGGACCGGGCACCAACCCGGCTGTGCCCCTACCCCACGCACACCGCACTCCGGGGTGCGCGTGCGAGGACCATGGACGCACAGGCAGACGGCGAGGCGGTGGAGAGCACGTCACGACGCTCGCTCCGCGCTCGACCATGCCCTCGCCCGCCACGTACGAACGCGCCCCGCGTCGGGGGTAGACGCAAGTTCTCGCGGTCTGCCTGTACCGATCCAGATCGAGCTTCACGAGACTCATGACAGTTCAAGATCTACTCGGCTCTAGGATCAGAGCAGTATGCACTCAACTGTCCGGGTCCTGTACCCGCCGTCTCAGGACAGGAACATGTTCTTCGACTCCCGCACCGCAGAAGCTTTCCTCGACGCCTTGATCGAGGCGCTGCCGTACGAGTGGAACGGATCATGGACAGGGCCGCAGCTGGCCGACAGCGAGCAGGAAAAGCTCCGTCTAGGAGATCTGGCCCGTGACGCCCGTGCCTGGGAAAAGTTCCTCCGGCCGGGTGAAACTACCGGCCCCGGTGCGCGCTTGCTGCTGGGTCTGGGCGATGTTGATGTGCGTTACGGAGCCGTCATCGGGCAATTGTCTGGCCCCGGCGAGGCCTCGTCCCTGTTCATCTACTCCCCTGGTGGACTCGCAGACGACCAGGGAGAGTTCCTTCGGCTGCCGCACGCCAGCACTCCCGGCCAAGTGGCTCACAGCCTGTGCCGGTTGGCCCGTGCCGCGGACCGGCGCGCGGTCGAAAAACACCTGCAAGAGGCGGCAGCAGACGGACGCCACCCGGTCGGTTGGTTCCCCGGCGAGCGCATCATCGTGTTCGATCTGGAGTCGACCGGTCTGGACCCCGATACGGACCGGATCGTGGAGGCCGGCTGGCTGCTGGCCGACCACCGCGCCCTGGCCTGGGACAGCGTCCTGATCGATCCGGGCGTGCCGATTCCCGAGGATGCCTACAACATCCACGGCATCGACGACATGCTGGTCCGTGAGAATGGTGCGCGCCCTCGTGACGCCCTCGACGCATTGACCAGCACTCTCGCCAAGCAGATCGTCGATGGCGCCACGCTGGTGGTCTTCAACCGCACCTACGACCTGCCTCTGCTGGACGCGGAATGCCGCCGCCATGGCCTTCCCACGCTGGCCGACCGTCTGGGCGGGCCAGCGCAGGTTGTGGACCCGATGCGGATCAGCCAGCAGACCCGTCGCAGGCAAGACAGTCACGCCCTGGCCGATCTGGCCGCCTTGTACTCAACCGGCAACCTCGCCGCCCACAGCGCCCTCGGCGACTGCCTGGCTACCTGGGACGTCCTGGCTGATTCCTGCCGCAACAACAGCAAAATCATTACGCGCCTGCTGGCTCTCAAGCAAGGGATCGACCGGCCCGATGAGTCGCTCACGGTGCGCCACCTGCTGGTCTGCAGCAACGTCTGGTAAACAGCCCAAGCCGCCGTCCACGTCACCCGCCACGGCCGGACGGCGAGTAGTCCGCCCGCACCGCAGACACACCCGCAGGCGGCCAGAGAGCTGAGCGGCTCGATGGGGATTCTTGAACGATCCGGGAGGAGCGGCGGCACGGTCACTACGTCTGTACGTAGGAGTCGATAATCTGCGCGGCTTCCCGGTACTCCATGCTGAAGAACTCGCGGTCCCTGCGATTTCGGAGTTCGTTGCCGATGTGTTCGCCTCGTTGCCGCGGCGGGATGAGCGGCGGTGGGGCGAGTGTTATCTGCGGGGTCTGATGCTGGACGGCCGGCGCAAGTCGATCCAGCCGATGGCCGAGCGGCTGCCGGACGGGAACATGCAGGCCCTGCAGCAGTTCGTGAACCAGTCGCCGTGGGATCCGCTGCCGGTGCGGCGGCGGATCGCCCAGCGGCTGTCCGAGGCGATCACGCCCGAGGTGTGGGTGATCGATGATGTGTCGTTCCCCAAGTGCGGCACCGCGTCGGTGGGGGGTAGCCCGCCAGTACTGCGGGGCGGTCGGCAAGCGGGCGAACTGCCAGGTCGCGGTCAGTGTCCACGCCGCCACCGACACCGCCTCCTGCCCGCTGGATTGGCAGTTGTATCTGCCGCGTGAGTGGACGGACGAGCCGGACCGTTGCGCCGGGCCGGAGTCCCCGACGGCACCGGCCACCAGGAGAAGTGGCGTCTGGCGCTCGGCCTGCTCGACACGCTCGGCGAGTGGAGGTTGAAGGCGCCGGTGGTAGTCGCTGATGCCGGCTACGGCGTCAGCACTCCGTTCCGGACCGGTCTCGAGGAGCGCGGGCTGGCCTATGTTCTCGCCCTGACCGGGAAGGAGGTCGCCCACCCGGAGAATGCCCGGCTGGCTTTATCGAGTGGTAGTGGGCCCTCGGGGAGTTTTGGTGTGGTGGGTAGCGGTGGGGTGTTCAATTCGCTGAACACCTCTGTGTCGTCGTGTCGTGCCTGGCAGGCTGTGGCCGGTGAGGAGTGACTGGCTGGGGAAGTTCCGCCGGGAGCAGCGGATGCTGGCGCGGGTGCGGCGGGCTGCGCGGCGGCTGGAGCAGGCCGAGAAAGAACGGGTCTGGGCGCTTGCGTCGGCGCGGGCCAACGGGGTGTCGGTACGGAAGGCCGCGGAGGCGGCCGGGCTGTCGCCGACCCGGGTGCACCAGCTGACCAAGGACACCTCCGGGGAGGTGCTGGAGGCGGTACTGGCCGAGTTGCGGGCGGCGGGCTGGCCTGCCCCGGAAGATCCCGGCGGCAGCGGTGACGAGGAGCTGGCGGGGCGCGCGGACGTGGCCGGGCGGCTGGTGGACGAGGTCGGCTGGATCTGTCAGTGCGCGCAGTGGATCGACCACCTGGAGCGTGAGAGCCACCCGCCGGTGGTGAATCTGCGGCCGGAGGCAGATTTCCCGGACCGGCATCCGGTGGTGGTCGATCTGCCGCGGGTGGCAGTGGTGCTACGGCGCATCGCCTACGACATCGATGACCTCGCCCATGCCCGCAGCATCGACGACCTCGACCAGGCGCGAATTCGCGACGGTCCGAGGGCGGAGCGGCGCCGGCGCCTGGCCGAACCGGATCTGGCCTTCGCCGAGTTCTATGCCCGTACCGGGACGCCGTCCCAGTCCATCCGCCAGGGCGCGGACGCCTGGACGGCCTACCAGGCCGAACGCCACCACCGCGGGGAAACGGACGAGAACCCCTACACGGCGTACAACCCCTTCCACCAGGGCAGGCCCTGACCCGGAAGCGTCCTACGCGTCCTTGCCCGTTGTCCTGCTGGCACCAGAGGCCCCATGGAGCCGCCACGTCATGAGCACACCCCAGCCTCCCGCACCTGAGGCGCCGTCCTGGCCGTACTGCGCACACGGTGCAGACCCTGCCACCGACCCCGTCGGCTGCCGCGGTATCCATGTTTCCGGTCACACCGCGTGCCTGGCCCACCTGGCCGACGCCGACCGTGACGCCTACCTGGCCGGTCTGACCTCCGGCGCCGACATCGACCACCGAGGCACCCCCTTCACCCCTGAGCTACTGAACCGGTTACTCACCGCCCTGCACGACCCCACCACCAGTAGGCCCCACATCGGCGCCGCCCGGTTCGGCGGGGCGACCTTCACCGGCGACGCCCGGTTCGAAGGGGCGACCTTCACCGGCGACGCCTGGTTCGGCGGGGCGACCTTCACCGGCGACGCCCGGTTCGAAGGGGCGACCTTCACCGGCGACGCCTGGTTCGGCGAGGCGACCTTCACCGGCGACGCCCGGTTCGAAGGGGCGACCTTCACCGGCGACGCCGAGTTCGACAGGGCGACCTTCACTGGCGCCGCCCGGTTCGGCGAGGCGACCTTCACCGGCGACGCCGAGTTCGA
>NZ_JBITFM010000016.1:0-30008 GCF_044456065.1 Streptomyces sp. NPDC051041 | reverse complement strand
GGGCGACCTTCACCGGCGACGCCGAGTTCGACAGGGCGACCTTCACTGGCGCCGCCCGGTTCGGCGAGGCGACCTTCACCGGCGACGCCGAGTTCGACAGGGCGACCTTCACTGGCGCCGCCCGGTTCGGCGAGGCGACCTTCACCGGCGACGCCGAGTTCGTCAGGGCGACCTTCACCGGCGACGCCCGGTTCGACGGGGCGACCTTCACCGGCGACGCCGAGTTCGGCGGGGCGACCTTCACCAGTGCCGCCCGGTTCGACGAGGCGACCTTCACCAGTGCCGCCGAGTTCGGCGGGGCGACCTTCACCGGCGCCGCCGGGTTCGGCGGGGCGCGGTTCGAGACGGCGTCGCGTTTGGGGCCGCTGGTGTGTGGTGCGAGGGTGGTGTTGGACGGTGCGGTGTTCGGTCAGCCGGTGACGGTGGAGATGGCCGCTCGCGAGGTGAGCTGTGTGCGGACGCGGTGGGTTTCGACCGCCACGCTGCACCTGCGCTACGCCGAGGTGGACCTGAGGGACGCGGTCTTGGAGTACCCGGTGGTGGTCGCCGCCCGCCCGGACCCTTTCCTCTCCTACTACTCCGTTGGCCCGCTGTCGGAGGAGGAGCTGTCCGGCCGGGAGCCCGGCGTGCGTCTGACGTCGGTGGGCGGAGTCGATGCCGCGCACCTCGCGCTGCACACCATCGACCTGAGCGTGTGCCGGTTCGCCGGCGCCGTCCACCTCGACCAGCTCCGCGTGGACGGCTGGTGCACCTTCGCCACCACCCCCACCGACCGGGATTGGCGCTTCCCCTGGCGGTGGAGCCGGCGCAACACCCTGGCCGAGGAGCACCACTGGCGGACACGTACCGCCCGCCGCCCCGCCCTGGCACGTGGCTGGACCGCCCCGCCGCAGGACGCCCCCGAGCTCCGGCCGGCCGCGGTGGCCGCACTGTACCGGCAGATACGCAAGTCGCTGGAGGACGGCAAGAACGAACCGGACGCCGCCGATTTCTACTACGGCGAGTGCGAGATGCGCTGCCACGACACCACCCGGCCCCGGGGCGAGCGGGCGCTGCTGACCGCCTACTGGGCCCTGTCCGGATACGGGCTGCGTGCCTCCCGGGCGCTGGCGTGGCTGGGGGCGGCGATGGCCGCCACGATCGCGGTGATGGTGCTGTGGGGCCTGCCCGTCGATGATCCGAAACCGACCACCACCGGGCTTCAGGCCGCCGTCGGGCAGCAGGTCACCCTGACCACCGACACTCCCGACCCGGTCAACCCCACCGGCCCGCTGCCCGACCGGGTGACGAGCGAACGGTTCGAGAAGGCGCTACGGGTGGTGATCAACTCGGTGGTCTTCCGCTCCTCCGGACAAGGCCTCACCACCACCGGCACCTGCACCGAGATGATCTCCCGCCTTGCCGAACCCGTCCTCCTCGGCCTGGCCGTCCTGGCCGTCCGCAGCCGCGTCAAACGCTGACCACCCACCACCGGCTGTCCAGCAAACTGAACACCCCACCGCTACCCATCGCGCCGATACTCCCCGAGGGCCTCTCACACGCCGGCACCCGCGGGTCCGGCTTCTCGCTCGGCGGCCCTTTGCGTGGCGGCCATGCGGGCGAGGGCCTCCCGGAAGATCGGCACGTCCTCCCGGTTCATCTGGTAGGCGATGTTCTTGTGCCAGCTGGGGTTGTCCGGGTCGTACACCGCGGTGATGGGGGCGCGGGTGCCCTCCGGCCACCAGCCCTCGCGCACACCGCGCGGGATCGCGCGGGACAGGGCGACGGTCGGCCCGTTGAGCTTGCCCAGCACCCGGCGCAGCTGGTCGGCGTCGATGTAGCCGTCGCCGTCGACTGCGACCATCTCGGCGAACCGGCGGGCGCCGGCGGGAAGCGAGCGCAGGTAGCGCTCGGCCCGCTCGACGGTCCAGTCGGTGTCCGCGGTGACGGTCAGTTCGTGGCGGTGCTCGGCGAGGATGTCGAGCAGTTTCCGCTCGAACTCCTCCGAGGCGCCCTCGATCGTGATCTTCATGTGTTCCTCCGGTCCGGTGTCTGCTGCGGGCGCCCTCGCAGGGTCCGCTATGGGGCGCGTCCTCGGCGCGGCTCGGGTGTCTGCCGTCGCGGCGCGTGGTCCGTCGGCGCGGGGGGCCGCCCGGCCTGTGGCGGACGCTTGGCGGTGGTGGCGCTGCGCGAGCGGGCGGCGGCGGCCGAGACGCGCGGGCTGGTGGACGGCTGCGGCGCCAGCAGCGGACGGGCCAGTGCGTCGATGCGGTCGAGCTGGGCTCCGAAGCCGGCGGGCAAGCCGTTGCGTAGCTTCTGCTGCACGGCGAGGAAGTCCTGGGATTCGTGTGGCGTCCAGGGCCGGTTACGTTCCCGTTCCAGGGCCTGTCGCAGCGCGAGCGGATCGCGGGCGAGTTCGGCGGCGTCGGCCGCGTACCGGGGTATGGATTCGCCCCGGCGGTAGACGGCCGCGTAGTCCACGAGGCCCTCGCGCACGATGACCTCACAGGAGACGGCGATGCCCGTGTACGAGGCGGCTGCCTTCTCCGGCACGGTCAGCCGCCCCTGCCCGCGGTCGCGGACCTGCTCGTAGTAGCGGTCGAGGATGTCCTGCTCGCTCAGGGCCTGGGAGACACCCAGGATGAACGCCTCAACGCGGGTACCCACGGACCGGTACTGCCGCATGGTCGCGGCCAGGTACTCCGGGTCCATGGCGATCTCCTGGACCAGGGCGTTGAGCTTGTGCCCGCCGGAAAGGCGGTCCTCGCCCCGGACGAACTGCTGGGCCTGGCGCATCCAGGCCCGTCCGTCTGGGCCCGTGTAGAGCGTCATGAGCCGGTCGTCCTCAGCCATGAACTGGGCGTACTGCGGGTGGTAGGGCTTGTAGAGGTCGCTGTCGATGTCGACGAAACCGCCTCGTGCCTCGAGCTGTTCGGCCACGAGTTGGGCGACCCGCGTCTTGCCCGCACCGGGCTGCCCGATCAGGAAGACCGCGGTGGCCGGGTCCTGCGGTACGGGGCCGGTCAGTTGCTCAGGGACGATGCCGGTGACGAAGATGCGGCGGTTCTCTTCCACCGACAGTTGGTGGCGAGCGGCGTCGCCCCGGCTCACGCGTCGGTCCCCGTGAGGTCGCGGAGCCGGGCAGCGTAGGCGGCGCGGACGCGGGCGACACCCTCGGTGTCCTCGGCGCGCAGGGCCCGCCGCTCCTGGTGGCAGGCGGCGCGCAGCCGGCGGTACTCGGCGGCCTCGTCCTGCGCACCGCGGTTCTCGGCGTCGGCGAGGAGGCGGCTGTAGGCGCCGACCACGCCGTTGATCGCCTCGATGGCCGCTTCGTAGGCCACGGACTCCTCCGACGACCAGGTGTGCGGACGGAGGTTTTTGATCACCGGATCAGTCATGCTGACAATCCTTCCGGGAGATTCTTACCCGGTTCTCCGGGTTCTGCATGGACGAGTGTGCCGCACAGGGTCCGCCCTGTCTGGATCCCGGAGAATCTGGCCGGAATTCTGCATGTGCTCGGTGAACCGACGGCACGGTGCATCTCGCCCCGGGCAATGCTTGGCATAGCCGAGGTGGTCGGTGATCTCGCACTCCAGCAACCGCTTCGTCAGCTACTGCAGTAGCCCACCCTCGCCCGTCAACTGCAGGCCCTTGACCCGGGTACGGGAGACCCGCTCGTCGATCAGCCGATCGTCCACCGCCTTCGACGTCCGCGGCTCCAACGGCTCGACACTCCCCAACCAAGGTTCGATTGATCCCCGGGCCATACGAGGGCTGACAGATGGTTAGGGTTACCTTTCCGGTTATTCTGCCTGGAATAACCGGTACCTAGGGGGAGGGGCACGGATGGGCGACGGACCGATTCCGTTCCGGAGGCGACGACCTGTCCGGACCGGTCACCTCTGCATCTGCGGCGCCAGGTGGCGGCCGGGGTTCTTCTCCGACCCTGCATGGCTCTTCACCGCGGACCCCCGGCTGGGCACCTTCGTCGGCGTGCTGCACTGCCAGGCGTGCGGGCGGAGGAAGACCGACGTCCTCCGAGAACAGGCCGAAGCCGAGCGCGCGGCCACTGCGCCGGCCATTCCGCCCCGCGAACGGCAGCCCGCCCGTGTCCTCCCGTTCCGGAGGTCTGCCGCCCTCGGCAGGAACCACACAGAAGGAGAGCAGTTGTGAGGAGAGCGGACCACCCGGACTTCCCTGCGGAGGCCCGGCGGTGACCGAGCAGCGACCGAAGCGACCCACAGTCCGGCAATGGGCCGACTTCCTCCAAGCCCGTCTGGAGGAGGAGGCGCAGAACGAGGCCGTCATGTACGGGCACGGCGCGGCGTGGGAGGTGACCGGGCCAGGTGCCCGCCGCTTCGGTGTACAGGTCGGCGGTCGGGTGCTGGCCCCCGTTCTCACTGGCCTCGGTGTCGATGCGGACGAAGCAACGGCACGGCACATCGTGCGCCACCAGCCGCGCCACACCGCGCAGGAACGGATCGCCACAGCCGAACTCATCGGCCTGCTGCGGCATACGGAGGAGACGCGTAGCTCCCACGTCGCCGGGCTGGAAAGCATCGTGAAGATGTTCCGCGAGCTGTATCGCGACCACCCTGACCATCCCGAGTGCGAGCCGCCGGAGGAGATGTGACCGCGGAGCTGGAGGTCGTGCACGCCGAACTCCTACCGGAAGGGGCGCCCGGCCCGGCCGCCGCCGAGCCGCAGCCGCGATACCTCATCACCCAGCACACCATGCTCGGGCCCGGTGAGCTGCCGCCGCTCGCTGACCAGCGGCCGGCCTGGACGGATGCCGACTTCCGGCTGTCCGCCGAGGACGTTGCCGACCTCGCCGAGCCCGATCTCGCGGAGAACACGATCGTCAACCGCGAGTCCACGATCCGCGCCTTCGAGGAGTGGTGCGCATCGCAGGACCCGCCGCGGCTGGCCTACCCGTGCACCACGGCCACCTACACCTCGTACGGACTGCACCTGATCCGCCGGGGGAAGGCCGGCGAGTTCAAGCCGGACAGCGTCGGTCAGTACATGTCGAGGATCTGGAACTGGCAGCCGGTGGACTACCGGCCCGACCCCAGCCGCTTCAAGGGCCGCCTGCGCGCCTGGAAGAAGGAATGGGTGAAGGCCGGCGGCGAGGTCGACCGGGCCGCCGCGGTCACGATCGAGTACAACCTCCGGATCATCGCCGCCATCGACGAGAGCACGAACATCGGCAAGCGGGACGCGTTCCTCGCCGCCCTGGCCTACGCCAACCTGCACCGGGAGATGGAACTTGCCGATCAGCTCTGCAAGTGGGTGAAGGTCTACGACACCGGCCTGTGGGTGAAGACGGCGTCCTCCAAGACCGACCAGACCGGAAAGGGCTCCGGCCGGTTCATCGAGGACCGCCCCGACCTCCAGCTCGTGCGCCGGGCCCGTGCCTGGCTCTCCGTCCTGCGCGAGCTCGGCGCGAACGGCCCGAACGACCCGCTTTTCCGCGCCCTCACCGTGAAGGGGAAGCTCCGCAAGTACCCGCCAGACCGGAAACGGGGGACGAAGATGCGCCCAGGGTCGCTCAATGAACGGCTCCAGTTCCTCGCCGAGCAGGCCGGTGTGCCGTTCATCGACGGCAAGAAAGTCACCTCGCACTCCTGGCGGGCCGGTGCGAACACCGACATGGCCGAAAAGGGTGTCCCGCTCGCCGAGCGCAACAAGGCCGGCCGGTGGGCGGATGGGTCCCATACCGCGGACACCGTCTACGACCGGCGCCACGGTGTCGGGACCCGCGACCCGCTCAGCGCGGTCCCGCTGTACGGCGGTGCAGCTCACGCCGTAGTTGCAAAGGCCCGAGAGGAGACGACCGGAGAGTGAGCGTCTGATTCGGCCTCGGGGAACATCGGTACAGCGATTGGCGCTGAGAACGATCATGGTTAGGGCGTGAGAGCGGTGACCCGGTTCTCGTACTCGCGGCGGGCCTTGCGCTGGGCTGGGATCACCCGGGAACCCTGGCCGCCGTCGAGTGGTTGGCAGCGGACGAGGAGCTGGCGGTGCACGGCGGGGACGGCGCTGACGCGCAGGGTGTAGCCCCGCCCGCGCCGTACGGGCACCCCCTGGTCGAGCGCGGCCCGCTCGGCGGGCTCCAGCTCGGTGGCGTGGAGGAAGTCGGCGACCTTGCCCGGCATGTCGAGGGTGACCGGCAGCTCCGGCGCCGGAACGTCCTCCTCGATGGCAGTGTGGTCGGGTAGGAGGTCGGCGACGGCCGTGCGGATCGCGCCGCGGCTGACGCCGTGGTCGCGCGCGAGGGCGGCGATGGAGCGGCCTTCCAGGTACGCGGCGCGCACGTCGGCGGTCTTGTCGGCCGTCACGACGGGGCGGCGCCCGCCCTTGCTGCCCTTGGCTTCGGCGGCGCGCAGCCCGTCGTAGGTGAGCTCGCGCTGGAGGTCGCGTTAGAGTTCGCCGGCGGCGGCGAGGGTCTGCACCTCTTTGGACGCGCCCGCGGCCTGTCGTTAGGGCCCTACGCTTGGCCCAAGTCGCAGGCCCGTGCGGCGACGCCGGGGCGCACGTACGCGTCCGTCAGGGTGTAGTAGCACAGCGCCCAGTCGCTCTTGGCGTGGTAGCAGCCGTAGAAGTGATCGAGTTCGTAGGGGTAGCCCTGGCTTTCCAGGTAGGCCAGGCAGGTTTGGGTGTCGGCTTGGGCTGCGGGGGCGGTGAGGAAGACACCTGAGGCAGCCAGGGTGAGACACCCGAGCGTGGTGGCGATCTTACGGATGATGTTCATGGGAGGACCTCCGCGTGTCGCCCCTCGTGGGGGGCCTTTTGCACATTGCATGCATGTCTTGGCAGGGATGAACCAATCCCTGCCGTACGGGGCGTGCGGGAGCACGTCACAGCGCAGCGGCGCTGTTTCGGCACACCCTCTGGTGGCGGATGTCGTCGCGTGCCGGACTGTTTCGTGGGACTCGCCGATGGCTGTGGCGTGCGCGTACGGAGGAGCCGGTCGGACGGAAGCCGGTCGGGTGGCGGCCTGCCGATTCGTCTGGGCGGGGACGCCTGGCACGGGTTTCCCGCGAACGGACGGTGGCTGGAGCGCTGCCGACGGCATCGGGGATGTCCGCCGTGGGTGATGCCGGCGCAGGGCCGCCCCGCAAGGCTTCGACCAGACATTTTGGAGGTGTGGTCGTCGGTGGCTGAGGCTGTCAGTCGCCGATCTTCTTGTAGGCGACCTTGACCCTGCCGTTGGCGTCGGACCAGACGTGGGAGGCGATGACCTCGCTGGCGGGTGCGACTTGTCGTCCGAGGTGCTGGACGACTTCGGCGCGGATCACGGTCGGGCCGGTGGTCCTGACGAAGGCGACGGTGGTGGCGGTGGAGCCGATGGCGTGGTTGATGTCGTCACGGCGGTAGATGATGAGTACCTCCGTGCCCTGGACCGGGGATCCGGCGGTGACGTTGAACAGGCGGCCGCTCATCCACGCGTCGGTGTCCACGCCGTGCCGGCTGGCGAACTGGCCGCGGAGCACTCCCGTCACCTCGTACACGCCCGCGTCGGGGAGGGTGATCTGGGCGTCAGGGATCGGTGTCCACTGGCCGGCCGGGACGTTCGTCAGGTCGGTGAACGCCTGCCCTACGGCCTCGCCGTACTTGGGGGTGAGCCGCGCGCCGATGGTGACGCTGCGGGGGCAGCCCTCCTCCACCTGCACGTCGATGTCGACCGACCGCTCGGGGCCGACGTTGCCGCCGGGGGCGATACCGGTGTAGTCGGTCCTGGGCACCCGCAGCCCGTGCTGAGTGAGAGTCAGCGCGTTGCAGGGAGCCGGGTCGATGTCGTACTTCTTGCTCTGCCCGGGGGGAGTGCTCATCGTCGGGTGCCGCCTTCCGTCAGGTGTTCGGGGCTGTCCGAGCGCGGCGTCGGGCAGTTCACGTGTGCGTGCACCACGACGACCGCGAGTGACACGAGAAGGACAGCGCACGCCAGGGGCGGCGGAAAGCGGGGTGGTCCTCTGCCGGCCACGTGCGTACCGCGTGTTTGGCCGGACACATCCCCCACTGCCTGCACGGTGCACCGGCGGCCTGGACACCAGCAGCCGCACGCACTTCACACCGCACGACCGCTTCTTTGGTCATGGCCGAAAGAGCGTCTGCGTCAGTCACCCGACCGGTCGCCTCTGCAGTACAGCAGGTTGACACTGCCGGGCGGTCCACGGTGGTGCCCTCCCCCTTCCAGCATGGCTGCGAACCGAGCCGTGACCAGCAGTCGCCGCCGTACGCCGGCGGCTTTACTGATCACGCATAGGACCGTGTCCGGAGCTGAAGAGGTCTGGAGCTGGAGATACTCGCCGCTGCCCGGGATGGACGACCCAGCGGGCCCGGCCAGCTGCGGTGCGCTCTCTTCTCTCCGATACCCCATCTGGTCGGCGCAGGTCCCGGGTCCGGACTCACCACCGTCCCCACCGTGCGCCGTCGTCAGCTCCTCGACTGCTGCCAGCCGTTCCACGACGACCAGGGCGTCCCTGCTGTTCCGCCCCAGCGCGAGGCCCGGCGTGAGTCAGTCACACTCGTGCCGCCCGGACCATGATCGTTCTCATCGATAACCGCTGTACCGCTGTTCCCCGAGGCCGTGATTCCTGGGTCGGCTCGGACGTCGTTGTCTGAGCCGACCCCACCGGACGCATATGAACGCCCCTCACGTCACGAAAGCGTGAGGGGCGTTCGTGGTCTCCCACCGGTCAGGCAGGGGTACCTTTCCCAGTGGACGCTAGGAATGGAGCCAGTATGCCCCAGTGGAGCGACTACAGCACTGGCGAACGGATCAAGATTCTCCGCGGCCGCGACATGCGGCAGTCCGACCTCGCGGAGATTACCGGTCTCACCGTCGCCACCATCCAGAACGCTGAACAGAACAAGAGGCTGTCCCTACCCACTCTGATGAAGCTCGCCAACGCCTTCAACGTCGACACCTCGGTCATCCTGGGCCAGCAGGCGCCCCGTCGGGCGATGGCTCAGGACGACCGCCGAATGATTCGGGATCTGTCGCGCGCCGTGCACGACACTGCGGCGGGCATTGTGCCAGGCGACGCGGAGGCCGCGCCCCTGGACGACCTGAAGCAGACCACAGACCGGTGCTGGGATCTGTACTGGCGCGGCCGGTACGTCGAGGTCGGCTCGCTTGTCGCGCCGTTCTTAGCCTCGGCTGCTGTACGGCTGCGCGAGCAGCCGGTCGGGGAGCAGTCGGGGGCTCTCGGGGTGCTGTCCGATGCCTATCGGCTTGCAGCGTATGTGGCGAACCTGATGGGTGCTCGGGACCTGGCGTATGCGGCGATCGGACATGCGCAGGTAGCCGCCGAGAGGGCCGCTGACGACATGCGTGTGGCCCTGGTGGGTTCGGGCCGGGCGTGGGTGTACCTGCGGGATGCGCGGCTCCCGGAGGCTCTGACGCTGGCGGAGAAGTCGGCTTCCGACATCGAGCCCCGCTTCTCCAAGGCGAGCCCGGAGGAGCTGACGGCGTACGGCAGCCACGTCAACTTTGCCGCAGTGGTCGCCTCTCGGATGGGTGACAAGGACCGGGCTGCGGATTTCTTGTCCCAGTCGCACGCCACCGGCGCGCGGATGGGACAGGAGGTTCGCGCACACGGCACGCTTTTCGGGCCGGTCACCGCGACGACACAGGCTGTCGGTATCAACGTCGCGCTCGGGCAGACCGGGAAGGCGCTTGCGCTCATCGACTCCATTCAGGACGTGTCGGGGCTGACCAGGGCTGCGCAGAACCGATACGCGATGGACAAGGCGATGGCGCACGCCGATGCCAAGCAGTGGGACGCCTCCTTGGACGCGTTGGAGGAGACCCTGCGCAGGGACCCGGATTGGGCGCGGCACCAGACACTGCCCGGGGTGATCGTGCAGAAAGTCGGTCGGGCATCGACCGCGCGTCTGCGGCGAGTGTCGGAGCTGATCGGGGTGTCCCCGGGTATCAGTGAGTTCCTGCCGGCGACGCGGAAGACGGCTCTGTGAATCGGTAGTCGGCCGAAACGGTCGACTTTTAGCTGTTGGCGCGTCAGCTGTCTTATGAGGCGGTCGACTTGGGGTTCAGCGAATTCCCAAAGTCGGCCGCCTCTTGGCTGTACCTGCACTTTCTGTAGCGGCATCGTTACGCCCATGACCAGGACCCTCGGTGACATTGCAAGGCGTCGCGCCCTTGCCGACGCGGCCGCAGGCTTCACCGACCGAGTAGCTGTGGTGCTTTACGCGTGCGTAACACCCGGACAGGATCGGAACGACGTCATCGCTCAGCTGCGCCAGCACGCCGTGGCACGCGACTGGGTGATCCGGGCGGAGATCACCGACTGCTTCCAGGAAGCCGCTGCGCTCGACGACCGTCCTGGATGGCGCCAGGCCATGGGACTGATCGCCGCCAGCACGGCCATGGGCATCGTCACCACGGCATCGTCCAGTCCGTCAGCTCAGGACAAGCTGCGCGGCTACCACGCGTTCCTGTTCGAGGTGCCCTACAGGAGTGGGGGGGAGCGGAAGTGACGGCCTTCTTCGCAGAAAAGACCACCCCTACGGAGGTAGCCGTGCATCGGCGCCAGATGACGCCAGCGGCCGGCCTTCCGGCCTTCGACGTGGCGCTGTCCTGTGAACCGCACCGTGTCAGGACTGCTCGGAGGGTGACCGCGACCTGGGCGAGGCAGCACTGTCGGCTGCCGGAGGATCAGGTCGACGGCCTGGCGCTGATCGTTTCCGAGCTGTGTACGAACGCGGTCCTGCACGGCCGGAGCGCCTCGTTCGCCGTGCGCGGCTGGATGCCGACGTACCTCTGGGTGTGCCTGGAGGTATGCGACCACACGCCGTCTGCCGTTCCCGTTCCCCAGGACGCCGGCCCGGAGGCGGTGAGCGGGCGGGGCCTGTTCCTCGTCGAGGCTCTCGTGTCCGACTGGAAGGGCGCGTGGGGGTTCAGCCCTGACGGCTCCGCGGTCTGGTGCCGGGTGCCTGCCGTTCGCCCCTGTTTCGACGTGCCCATCGAGGAATTCAATGCCTGACCCCATGCCCTCCGCCCGTCCGGCCACGCACCGCCGCGGCCGGACGCACCGGCCGCCGGCCGAGCGGCTGGTGTACGACCAGGTCCGCTCGGCGGTGGCGGTGCCCCTCGTGGTCATGGTCGCCGTGCTGGGTGCGGTCACCGTCGTGGGCCAGCTGTTGCAGGTCTCCGCAGGGTCCCTCGTGATCGCGCTCGCCGGCGGGATGCTCGTTCCGGCGCTCGTCGGTGCGCGCCGGGCCGGCATCGCTGCGGACGTCGTGTGCCGGGCGCGGGCTGAGGACCTGCACCGGCTGGCGAGCACGGCGGAGGACCTGGTGAAGTCCGTGCGTCAGGCGACGGAGGAACTGCGCCGTGGGGGGCGTCCCGAGGTTCCCCGGTACCCGGCGTTTGTGGCGAGCGGGGACGCGGCCGGGGAGGTCCGGGCGGCCTTGAGCCGGACGCACGTGGAGGCTGTGCAGGCCCTGATACACGTGCATGAGCAGTCGCAATACGCGCTGCTCTGGGAGATTCTGAGGCACTTCTCCCGGCGTCAGCACGCACTCGTGGGCCGGACCCTTGAGGGCGTGACCCGGCTGGAGGAGATGACCGACGATCCCGACCTGCTGGTCGGCCTTTTCCAGATCGATCACCTGGTGACGCGGGTGCGCCGCCTGCTGGAGAGCCTGTCGGTGTTGGGGGGCGAGTCGCTGCGCCAGGCCCGCAGCCCGATCAGCGTCACGACGGTGCTGCGCGGGGCGGTCTCGGAGGTCGTGCAGTATCCGCGGGTGCGCGTTGCCGCAGGCGCCGCAGGCGCCCTGCTGGGGCTGCCGGGATACGCGGGACCGGACCTGTCGCACCTGCTGGCCGAGCTGATCGAGAACGGGGCGGAGTTCTCCCCTCCGGACACGCAGGTGCAGGTGCGTGCTCAGGAAGTGCCCTCGGGGCTGGCGATCGAGGTCGAGGACCGCGCCATGCCTATGCCCGCCGAGCTGCGGGCCCGGCTGAATCATCTGCTGGCCGCCCCGCAGGAAGCGGACCTCAGCACCCAGCTGCGGGAGGGGAAGATCGGCCTGCTGACCGCCGCGATGATCGCCCACCGGCACGGGATGTCGGTCGCGCTGCACGAGAACCCCGCCGGCGGCACCACGGCCGTGGTGATCGTGCCGAGCAAGCTGCTGGTGCAGCTGGAAACCCCCGCCCTCATCCCCGTTCCCGACATCGCCCCCGCTGCCCAAGCACAGCCGCAGCAGGCCGCGGACACGCGCCCCGCTGCGGGGCCGGGAGCCGGCCCTGCGGGGCGGCCGTCTCTGCCGCGCCGCCAGCCCGAGCGGCTGCCGCCGCCGTCAGCCGGGACTGCCGTCCCCGCCTCCCCCCGTCCCGCCAACCCCGGCCTGGCTGCCGCGTTCCGCCGCGGGCAACGAGCCGCGCAAAACTCGCAGCCTTCCTCCGGCCCTGGCGAATCACGGGCTCAGCACCTCTAGCGGTATGCCCCGGCAGGGGCGAGCCGCCGGTCCTTCACGAAAGTGTGACTCTTCATGACCTACGACATGCGCTCCGAAACTACGCCCGTGCCCCCGCAGGGCATGAGTTCGCCGGAACAGATCGCCTGGCTGCTGAACCAGTTCGTGGCCGACGAGCCGGACGTCATGCACGCGCTGCTCGGCTCACGGGACGGGCTCAAGCTGGCGTTCAGCGACGCGATGACGCGAGACGCGACCGACTCCCTGGCCGCCGCGATCTCCGCCCTGTCCTCCCTGGCCACGAACCTCCCCGGCCTGTCCGGCAGCGGCGTACCTGTGCGGCAGATGCTGGTCGAGCGGGACGACTGCCTCTTCTTCATCGTCGGCGCGGGTGCTACCAGTGCCTTCCGCAGTCACCCGGGCAACACGCAAGGGTCGGTGGACACCGTGCTCGGCGTGATCAGCAGGCCGGACGCCGACGTCGGCAAGGTCGGATTCGAGATGCAGCGTCTGGTGCAGCGGTTCGCGCCCTACATGGTCACCGCCGTGCGCGACGGCGGCGGTGAGCGGTGAGGCAGCCATCCGGGTACGGGTCCTCGGCCGTCGAGGCGCCGGAGGAGGTGACCTCGTTCGTGCGGACCTACACCCTCACCGGAGGCCGTACGCGCCCGCGCCACACGCTGAGTCTGGAAACGGTTCTGGAGCCGGGCCCCGGCAGGCCGGGCCCCGGGCTGCCTCACGAGTGCGAGGTGATCCTGACCATGTGTCGGCAGCGGCGCTGCTCGCTCACCGAGCTGGCCGGAATTCTCCGTCGGCCGGTGAGCACCGTCAGGATTCTCGTCTCGGACCTGCTGGACGCACGCGCCCTGCTGGTCCCCGCGCCCTCCGCCGACTTCGCCTACGTCCCCACGTCCGATCCCGTGCTCGGGGCCCGCCCGTCCACGGCGCTGCTGGAGGCCACCCTTGCCGCCCTCAAGACTCGATTCCCCGATGCGGTCGATGCGTACGCCAAGGCCGGCTGAACGGCCGGGTCCCCCCGGCCAGGGCGCCACCTCGCGCACAGCCGCTGCCCCGACGGTGCTGAAGACCGTGGTGGCCGGCGGGTTCGGTGTCGGCAAGACGACGTTCGTCGGAGCCATCAGCGAAATCCCGCCGCTGACCACCGAGGAATACCTCACCCAGGCCGGCGCCGCCACCGACCACCTGACCGGCGTGGAGGAGAAGACCACCACCACGGTGGCTTTCGACTTCGGCCGCCTGTCGCTGGACGTGCCCGTGCCGCTGGAGCTGCTGCTGTTCGGCACGCCGGGCCAAGAGCGATTCCTGGACATCTGGTACGACCTGTCCGCGGGTGCGGTCGGCGCTGTCGTCCTGGTCGACACCCGCCGCTTGGAGAGCAGCTTCACTGCGGTCTCCTTCTTCGAGCAGATCGGCCTTCCCTTCCTGGTCGCCGTCAACGAATTCGACGGCGCCCACCGCTACGACCGCGACGAGGTACGCGCCGCTCTCAACCTGCCGCCCCAAGTGCCCGTCGTCACCTGCGACGCCCGCAACACCTCCTCCGTCGCCACAGTCCTGCTCACCCTGGTCCGCCACGCCCTGACCACCACGCCGGCCACCCCCGCCCGCCCGTCTGATTCCCCCCTCCTGGATGCCTGATGACCTACGAGTCTGGCCCGCCCCGGTTGCCGAGCCGGCCGATGGTGCGCGATCCGCGCACCGTTCCCGGCCGGCAGCCCGCCGAGACCATCACCCCGCCCGCCGGCCTGATCACCCCGGGCACCGTCAGTGGCGAGACGGCCCAGAAGCTGGCGGAACTGCCCGCCCGTAGCGGCCTCATCCGCCGCCTGGGCCTGCCCACGAACCCTGATCCCGTCTTCGACGGCATCGCCACCCGGATGGCCGCCGATGCCGGATTCCTGTACGGAATGGTCAACCTGTTCCTGGACAAGCAGACCTTCATCGGCCTGTGCAACCCGCCCCAGGGCAGCGGCCACCCGATCGTCGGACGCACGATGGACCTGCGGCACGGCTGGTGCCCGGAGGTCGTCCAGCGCAAAAAGGCCCTGCCCCTGCACAACGTGCACGCCGCCCCGCGTTTCTCCAGCAACCCGGTGGTCGACGCCATCGGCATCCAGAGCTACTTCGGCGCGCCCCTCATCCACGCCGACAGCGGCATCACCCTGGGCACCGTCTGCATCGTCGATCCCGAACCGCGCCTTCTGCAGGACGCCCGGCGGCTGCGGGACATCGTCACAGCCGCCGGAGCCGAAGTCATGACCGTCATCACCGACAGGACGCCCGCTTCCTGATTCACCTTGCACCGGGCCCTGGCCGCACCCCGTCTTGCGACCACATGAGGGAGAGGCACCGACCATGTCCACCGCACCCGTCCCGCACCCGACCGCCGAACACGAAGCGCTGCACCGGCAGGCCGATGCCGTTGCCCGCGACGAGATCGCCCCGTTCGTGCAGCGCATGGAGAACTCCCCCGAGCGGGTTGAACGCGATGTCTCGCCCGTCTTCGGTGAGCGGCGATGGTTCGGAGTGACGATCCCGCGGGCGTACGGCGGCATGGGCGCCGGCCACGTCGCCAAAACCATCCTCATCCACCGCATCGCTGCCGTGTCCGGGGCCGCGGCCGCGGTCCTGCAAGCCGGTCTGATCCCGGTGGCCGCGCTGCTGCACTTCGCCACCGAGGAGCAGAAGAAGCAGTGGCTGCCGCCGGCCGCCCGCGGGAGGGTGCTGTTCTCGATTGCGGTGACCGAGCCGGAGACAGGCGGGCACATCGGCGGCATAGAGACCGTCGCCGTGCGCGACGGCGACGACTGGGTGATCACCGGCAGCAAGGTCCACGTCGGCAACAGCCACCTGGCCCACGTCCACATCGTCATCGCCCGCACCGCCCCGCCCGGTACGCGAACCTCGCAGGCGTTGACCGCGTTCCTGGTCGAGCACGACCGCCCCGGGCTGGTGGTGCGGCCCCACCGCCCCGCGCTGGGCCTGCATGGCTTCTCCTTCGGCCGCCTGGACCTCGACCGCGTACGCGTGCCCGCCGCCAACATGCTCGGCCGCATCGACGCAGGCATGCGCGTGGCGCAGAGCAGCAGCATCCTGTACGGGCGGCCCAACCTCGCCGCAGTCAGTCTCGGCCTGCACGAGGCGATCGTGGAGACCACCACCCAGTTCCTGCGGGAACGCCGCCGCTACGACGGCACCCTGTACGACCTGCCCGTCCTGCGCGACCGCCTCGGCGGCATGCAGGCCCGGCTACGGGCCGCCCGCACCCTGGCCTACCAGGCGGTGCACCTCCTCGACCAGGGCCTGCCCTGCGACGCCGAGCTGATCAACTCCAAGTACCTCGGCCACCAATGGGCCGTCGCCTCCGGCCAGGACGCCATGGAACTGCACGGCGCCCACGCCCTGGCCACCGACTACCCCCTGCAACGCCTGTGGCGCGACATCCAGTGCACCTACGCACCCGCGGGCACCGGCGAAGTCCAGCGCATCCGTCTGGCCGACGACGCCCTCCAGACCGGCACCCCCCAGTGGTCCCAGCTCTTCACCGCCGACAGCGGCGAGCCACAGCTTGATCACAGCGCCGTGTGACCGCTCCCCGTACGGGCCAACCCCCTCTTCCTTCCCTGCCGAACCGACCGAGGAAAGACGACCATGAACTTCTCCATGGCAGCAGCGCTGCCGCGATCGGCCGCCTCGTTGCAGCAGGACCTCGAAGACGCCCTCGCACTGGCCGAATTTGCTGCGCGGGTCACCGTCGCGAAGGACGGGCGCGCCTTGGACCTCACGGTGCTCAGCAGCAGCAAGGCCCCCTTCGACCGCACCGTCAAAGCGGCCACTGAGTGGCTGAAAAGGGCCGACATTGAGGGTGCTGCCGCGTTCAACGACGCCTACGACATCGTCCTCACCCTGCCCACATCGGCCTCCGTGGAGCGGTTCATCGAAGTCTTCCTGGAGCCGCTCATCCGCGTTCACACCACCGCCACCCAGTTGGATGGCCTTCTGGACTACCACCTCGTGACCGGCGACGCCCTGGTTCAGGGGCCGCACGCCATCGAGCTCATCCTGCCCGGCGACGGCTTGGACGCGGTGGTCAAACTGGCTTCCCTCCTCGGCGCGCCCAGCATCGCCGAAGGCCTCCAACTGCACGATCGCGAGGGAATGCGCCGGCTCGCAGACCGGCTCAAATGGCTCATAACCGGCGTGGTCCAATCCACAGCCCGCGCGACAGCAGTTCCAGGGTGCGCCCACGCTCCCGACCACGCCACGCTCGACCTGACCACCCCCCAGGCCCGCCTCTTGGCGCAGCGCCTCGCCCAGCTGGCGCAGGACCTCCCGGCGGTCAGCCGCCCCACCTGACTCTCCCGGAACCACCTGGAATCCCACCGTGACCGTCACCGCCCCGACCATGCCCCTGTCGCCCGGCGAACAGCGCGCTGCCGGCTACCTCGTCCGCGGCTTATCCCCCCGCGACATCGCCGTCGCAACACGCATGGCGCCCGCCACGGTCCGCACCCACATCCGTCGGCTGCGGAAAAAGCTCGACTGCCCGCCCGGGTGCCCGGTACCGGTCCTTGTGCACTCCCTCCTCGTCTCGGGGCAGGTGGCGCCGCCCAAGACGGACATGCCGGCACCGGATCTCAGCACGAAGGAGCAGCAGCTTCTGCGAGCGCTCGCCGAGCAGAGCAAGCCCATCGACCTCGTGGTCGCCGCCGGTGTCCCCGCCGCTGGTTTCCGCCACGCACTTCAGGAGCTGCTCCAAAAGACCGGAGCGGCCAACCCCACCCAGCTCGTTGCCCTGGCCCATGCGTGGAAGCTGCTGGGAGCCCACCCGAGCGCCGCAGCACCGGCCGGCGTGAGCCGGTGAGCGCGCCCGCCGCATAGACCCCTGCCTGGCGGCTCGGACGCCCTCGACCTGGGACGCCGGGCAGGCACAGCTCCCGGCGCGGGAACTACTGACCGGATCGTGCTCCCTCACAGCAAGGTCATCGTCCCGCGCCGGGGTCCATCCACCTCACCGACAAGAAGGAACGTCTCCGATGGTCGACGAGAGCGGAACCGACGGATTACTGGGCCCCGCTGGGCATCGGCTCGTGCCCGCATGGAGTGCGCCCGCCCGGGCTCGGGCCTGGGCTGCGGAACTTGCCGCACGCCACCGCAGCGCTTCCCAGGAGGTCCTGCGTAACCCGCATCTCACAGAGTCATGGGCGCAGTCCGCGGTCCGGGCCGATCGGCTGCTGACCGCCGTCCAGAACCTGATCGGCCCGGACGTGGCGGTGGAGAACACGTTCCTGGTCATCAAATGGCCGGGGCGGTCCTTCGAGGTGCCGTGGCACCAGGACGGCATCAACGACCGGCTGGAGCTGGACCCGGACAGGTCCGTCGCGGCGTGGCTCGCCCTCACAGACGCGGACGTGACCTCCGGGTGCCTGCACGTCGCGCCGGGATCGCAGCGGGCCGGCTACCTGCCGTACGGCGCCGAGGACGCCACCGGCGCGTCCCGTGGTCGGGCGCTTCAAACCCGCATCTCCGACGCCACCCGCGGTGTGCCTGTACCGGTCGATGCCGGCAGTGGGCTGCTGATGGACGTGCGGCTGCTGCACCGCTCGCTCTCCAACCGCGGCGATCAAGTCCGCGTCGGTTTGAACATTCGCTTCGTCGCGCCTGGCGGTGTCCGGATGCGCGACGGCTCAAGCCCCAGCCTGACCCCGATCAGCGGGGCTGGCTGGTAGCTCCAACCCATCGAGACAAAGGAGGCAGACACATGTCTGCAATCGTGCAGGAAGCGCTCGACCTCGGCGCGGACACCCGCGTGCGGGTCCTCAACGGAGAGGACACCGACGCCGCGCGCCGGGCCGGGAAAACGGTCATCGCGCGCAGCGAGTGCACCTACTACTGCCCGGACGAGGCGACCGCCCGCCGCTGCATCGCGGCCCTGGAGGAGTCCGACAAGCGGCTGCGCGAGCGGCCGGAGGAGCTGATGCTCTGGGACTGGCAAGCCACCTACTTCGAGGCCGAGCAGGACAACCCGAACGGCGGCGGCACCGTGATCCTGGGCGTGGCCTGGTACGACCAGGAGTTCTTCGACGACCGGCGCGACGCCTGGTTCGGCACCATGCACCAGCGGATCTACCAGCAGCTCGGCATCCCGCTGGAGAACATCACCGTCGAGCACTGGACGCGGCTCGCGGCGTGATCTGAGCCGGCACTACGGCGGCCGGGCCTCGCGGAGCCCGGCCGCCCCCTTGCGCACAGGGAGGGGTGCCGTGGCTGCTCTAGTCGCGGGAGAGGACGGGCGTGTCGCTGACGGCCGCTGCCAGGCGGCGGCCCCAGCGCCAGGCCGCTGCCGCGCCGGCGACGGACACCGCGGCCGTGGCCAGGCCGCCGGCCCAGAAACCGACGGTCGGCGAGGACGCTGCGGCGGCCGGGACAACGAGCATGGACGCGGTCCCCGCGGTACGGATCACGGTCAGGTCGACAGACATCAGACGCCGTCGCGCGGGCGGCGGGAACCCGGCCAGGTGGGTTTGCAGCGTGACCCCGAGGAACGGCGCCACGGCCCCGGAGGCCGCCGAGATGAGCAGGAGGACGGGCAGGCTACCCGCCGAGCCGGTGGCGGCCAGGAGCAGGCCGGAGGCCGCCCACAGCAGGCAGTACCGGACGGGCGGACTCCCTGGGAGCCGCACGTTGCCCGCGACGAGGTTTCCGGCCAGGGCGCCCGCTCCGGTGGCGGCCAGGACCAGGCCGTACGCCCCGGCGCCGGCGTCGAACTGGGCGACCAGAAGGGCGGGCATGGCCAGGGCCACAGCCTGGGCGAGAATGCCCCAGCCGTGCACGGTGATAGCTGCTGCGGTGGCAGGGTGCTCCCTCAGCAGGGCACGGGCGCGGAGCTCGGCGGCCTCCGCCGAGGGCATCGGTCCGGTGGCTGCGGGCCGGCCAGCGGTCCGGCCGAGCATGGCCAGCACCACGGCGGACACCGCGAACGTGGCGGCGTCCAGGAGGAACAAGGCACGCTCCGGGAGCACGACCAGGAGGGCACCGGCGGCGCCGGGGCCGACGATGCGGGCAATGCGTCCGGTGAGATCCATGAGCCCGGTGACGGCCTGGACCTCGCCCGGCTTCACGAGGTCCGGCACCAGGGCGCCGAGGTTGGGGTCGAAGATGGCACCGGCCAGGCCGAGGAGAGCGGCCAGGGCGAGCATCGCCGGGGTGCCGCCGACGTCCCACGTCCACGGGAGCGCGGCGACGAGGGCGACGCGGACGGCGTCGACCACGGCGAGCGCCTGGAGGGACGCGAAGCGGTCCATGATCCGTCGGCCGACGGTTCCCATCACGACGTACGGCACGGACTCCGCGACCGCGACCAGCCCCATGGCTGCCGCACCGGACTGCTCCCACGCGATCCACATGATCGCCATGGCGTACAGGCGGTCACCGAACACGGAGAGGGACTGCGCGCCCCACAGGGCGAGGATGCGGCGACGGCGTAGCAGCCGGACGTACTCCAAGATCACTCCCGCCGGAAAGCACGAAGTCCCGGCCTGGTGCCTCCGGGACGACAGACACCCTAGGACACGGCCGAGGAAGGACGGGACATGAAAACGGAAACGGTGCCACCGGAGGCGGGGGTTGCGGTACGGGCAGTGTGTGGCGATGGCACGGACTTCCAGCTCATCAGCGACCGGCGCGGCTCCGCCGTGTGGAAGGCGGCCGGGCCGCGGGGGACGGTGGCGGTGAAGGTGGGCACGGGCCCGGAGGGTGCCGTGATCACGGCGCGGGAGGCCACTGTGCTGCACGCCATGGGGCGGGGCCGGCTGCTCGCGCATGGGCGCGGTGAGACAGCGGCGTGGATGGTGACGCCCTGGTACGACGGGCCTTCCACCTGGGAGGCGCTGCTGGACGTTCGCGCGGGCAGAGGCGACTTTGAGTCCGCCAGGCGGTACGTCGTGGGGGTGTGCGGGGCGGTCGCCGAGCTGCACGCGGCCGGGTGGGTCCACGGCGACCTCCAGCCCGGACACGCGATCCACACGGCAGAGGGGGTGGCCCTCATCGACTGCTCATGGGCGTGGCACCCCGCGCACCTGGGACCATCCCACCTCTTCCGCGGGGGTATGCCCCACCTGCTGGCCCCGGAGACGGCAGCGGCCGTGGAGGCTGGGGAGTGGCCGGTGACGACGAGCAGGCCGGCTGAGGTCTACACCGTGGCCGCGTCCCTGTGGTGGGCGATCACCGGCGCCTGGCCCCTCGCCTATGACGCAATCGGTCTTGATCCCGCCAGGCTGACAGCCGCAGTGCTACGGCGAGTCATCGGAGCGCGGCGCATCCCTCTGTGTGATGTCCGAGTGTGGCCCGGCGCCCAGGGCGTTCTCGGTGAGGTGCTCACGGCACCCGCCGACAGCAGGCCGACTGCGGCTGAGCTTGCGGCCCTGCTCCGCAACGCCGCGTAGAACCGCAACTGGACGGGGCAGGTGTAACAGAACACAGCTATTGACGTTCCGGTGGTGAAGGGGGTTGCGCTTTATGCCAACCCCCAGTGACCCGGAGAAACGGTGACGACCGCGACGGCCCCCCTCTCGACCAAAACCGGCCGCTCCCATCCGCAGGAAAGCCTGTTCGCCTGGCTTGACTCCCAGGACCCGTTGGCTCCGGAGAAGAAGCCGGATCTCTCCCACGTGTGGGTCGTAGCTGCTGAGATCGAGGTGACCCCGAAGATCGCGCGCGTCGCCGACTTCCGGGGCAGCTTCAAGACCGCCGAAGGGCAGCGCGTCGACGCGCTCGAGGTGTATTGCAAGGGCTGCCGCCGCCCGTACGACGAGCTCCGGGGCGACGACTACGCCGCGAAAATCGACAACACGCACCTGATCGGCGGGGACCAGAGCAAGCGCGCGAAGCGGAAAATCCCCATTCCGCCCGCGAACGCGCGGATCATCCCCGGCGGCACCATCAACCGGCGCGGCATCGGCGCCTACGCGTCGGGGGTGTCCCGTCCCAAGCGCTGAGCGCGACACTAACGCCGCACGCTGTTCATGGTGCGCGGCGTGACTACTCAGCGAACCTCCAGGGCCCTCGCCCGCGAAGCCGCCGGCTTGTGCCTCACCGCCTTCGGCGTGCTCGGTGTCCTCGTGGCGCTGGGCACACTCCACTGGACTGTGGCCTCCACCGCCGAAGCGGGTGGACTCGTCATTACCGGCCTGACCCTCGCCCCCAAGCCGGACGCCCCCCGCTACGCCCACATCCTGCGCTGGACGGTCTGCACGATCGGATTGGGATCTGGCTCCGCCTGAGCGCAGCTGACCCAGCGACCTGCCGCATCACCGTCCGCCCCGAGGCGTTCGCCACTCCCGCGGGAGTGCACCGGCCGGCCATCCCCGCCCTGAGTCCGGCCCTCGCCTACGGTGACTCGCTGGCCTACCTCATCCTCGAACCAGCGGAGGCCCCGGATGGCAAGCGGTACCGGCTCGGCACCGCCGGGTACGGGCCCGCAGGTCCGGAGATGGCCGAGCGGATGGCTGCGCACCTGCACGCGTGGAACAACGACCGCAGCCTCCTGCCGTCGACCAGCGCCTACCCGGCCGCAACCCCTGACGAGAAACTGACCGGCGGCCACATCATCGACAAGCCGTCCGTCCGCCTCGTCATCACGTACTGACCTGAACCGCACCGGCTTGACCGGAGTCTCCATTCGGACCGGTGCGGTTCAGTGAAACGCTCCTTGGGCGGTCAGAGCCCCGGCACGGCCTTGACTCGGCAGGCCGCATGCACCCGTGTCTACGCTGCTGTCCCCGGTCCGGCTTCTTACGGGTCCCCGAGCGGCCGCGTCAGCCCGTCGTCGGCCACGGCCCGCCGGCCGGGCTCGGTCTCGGCCAGCTCCCAGTAGTGCCGACACTCTTCGCACCGCACCCCGTCCACGACGGCGTCCTCCCCGTTCGGGCAGTCCGTGCCGTCCCCGCGGCCCGCACACGTTCCCCCGGTATGCCCCATGAAGTCGACGGTCCAGCGGGACGGCCGCGGCCGGAAGGTGGCTGGAGGGGCGCACGGGCGCTTCCTTCCAGCTCGACGCCACAGTGCACTCGGCCCACCCCTCCTGTCTGCTGCTGGAGGGTGAAGGGGGCGCGGCGCCGACGTGGTGGGCGCCCTTCCCAAAAGGTATTCATGGAGGTAGTCGCGTTCGTATACTCGGTGGTATGGCTGACACGACCGTGAAGATCGACATCGAAACCCGAGACCGGCTCGCCGCCATCGCCGCCGCCCGAGGCACCAGCATCCGCGCTCTCCTCGCCGACCTCGCCATTCAGGAAGAGAACCAGCTGAAACTCGGCACCGCCACCACCGCCTTCCGCGAAGCCATCACCCAGCCCGGCATCGCCGAAGCCTTCGACCGCGACTTCGGCGGCCTTCCCGACACCCCACACCACACCCACCGGGCGGCCTGACCTTGGACCTGCACATCGACATCCGCTGGCTCCTGGACCGACAGGAAGAACTCCTCGGCAAACACCTCGCCGTCAGCGACTACTCGGCCCTCGTCGCCGCCGTCGCCCGCCACCGGGTGAACACCCCCCACATCGACGTCGGCACCCCCGACGCCTACTGGCGGGCCGCCGCCCTCCTCGAGCAGATCGTGCTCACCAGACCACTGCCGGCCCGCAACGAGTACTTCGCCTACGGCGTCGCCATCGCCTACATCCGCGCCTCCGGCGAGACCATCGATGGCACATACGAACCGTGGCGCGACCTGATCACCGACATCCGGGCACTACGCCTGACCGTCTACGACATCGCCGACCGACTCCGATCCATGCACCTTCCCGGATAGCGCCCCGGCCCAACGGCAAGAACCGCGCCGGAAGCGCCCCTTGCCGACACCCCTGGTGGTGTCACCAGGGGCGGGGAGCATCCCCGCGGGTGCGGGAAGCAGCCGAGACCCACCCAGTCGGCCCCCACTCGGCGGGAGGACCTCATCCGGTCGGCGAGCACCATCGCCTGATCCGGATCACCCTCGCGTCGGCGGGGAGGACGCCGGCACCAAGCCGTGCAAGTCGCGGATCGTCGGAACACCCCTGCGTGACCGGAGCGGGCCCGGATACGTTGCCCGGTCATGGACCATGACGAGCACATCGACCCCGACGGCAGCGACCTGGACAAGATCCTCTGCGCGCCGGTGGAGACGGCCGAGCGCCTGGCGTTGCTGACGCTGCAGGAGGCGTACGACGTGCTGCGGCTGCTGGTGTGCGTGTCGCAGGAGGGCGGGCCGCTGTCGCGGGAGGCGGACCGGCTGGCGAAGGCCATCGCGGTTCGTATCCCCTCGGAGAACTGAGCCCGGGCCGGGGCCGGCTGTGACCGGCGCGGCGGTGGCCATCAGGGGGCGGGTTGGTAGGTGACGGTCTGGTTGGGGCAGGCGGCGGCCAGCTGGTGGAGGGCGGCGAGTTCGGTGGTGTCGGCGGTGAGGTTCCAGCGGAGTTTGGTGCCGGTCCATTCGGCGGCGTAGCGGCAGTGGGTGTCGGTGGCGGGCGGCAGCCACTGGGCGGGGTCCTGGTCGGCTTTGGAGCGGTTGGAGCCGGCGGTGACCGCGACCAGGCTGGCGGCGGCGCCCTGGTCGTTGGCGTAGGCCTCGCGGCGCCGGGCGCTCCACGCGGAGGCTCCGGAGTCCCAGGCTTCGGCGAGGGGGACCATGTGGTCGATGTCCAGACTGGAGGCGGAGGTCACCCAGGTTGCGTCGTAGTAGGAGAACCAGCGCCCGCCCGTCAGGCGGCAGCCGGGCCCGATGGCGGGCGGCTCGACGGCTTCGGTGAGGAGGACCTCGGCGCGGGTGTTGCAGCCGTCGGCCGGATCGGCGCCGGCGTTCCAATGGCGGAAGCTGTCGCGGCTGTAGCCCTCCCGGGACTCGCTGCCCGCGGGCAGGCGGGCGACGGCGTCGGCCAGGGGGAGCGCCTGCTCGACGGCGCGCGCGGTCGTGGGGAAGGCGGCAAGGGACAGGACAGCGAGAAGGGCGGCGGTGAGAGCACGCAGCACAGGGGTGGCCATGTGCTGTTGATAGCGGCCGGCGACGGCGCACAGCAGCGGTTCACCCGGGACGTCACCTGTGTGAGTGCACTGGTCGTACCGGCCCGGTCGGCTCCCCAGTGCCGTTGCGGGGTGCGCGTCCTGACCGGCGGCCGGGCCGGCAGGCCCGGGCAGGTGCTGCCCGGGCCTGCCGGCCCGGGCAGCACCTGCCCGGGCTGTGCAGACAGAGGCCCGTGTCCTCGCCTGCGTGCTGCAGGCGGGAACACGGGGTTCTGTTTTTCCCTGTCCGGGCCCGCCCGCTTCTGAAGGACTGGCCTGTGCTGTGCTGGCCGGAGATCGGTGGCCACGGTCAGGTCCGGTGGCGGTTGCCGGGGACCTGTGGTCCCCGTTCCGGGCTGCGCAGGGGGCCGGCTGCCTGATCCGGCCGTGGCTCGGTGCGGCCCGCCCTGGAGGGACGGCCGGTTCGGGGGTCAGCCGTGGTAGTTGATGTAGCCGTTGCCGTCGCGGTCGTTGGCCGTCTTGGTGTAGGAGTGGACGTCGGCCCGGGCGCCGGAGGGCTTGTAGAAGTAGATGGTGTCCTTGTCGTTGTTCCACATGAAGTTGCAGTTCTGGCGGTAGACGACGTTGCCCGCGTCGGAGTCGGTGCCCTTGCCGCCGCGCAGCTTGATGTAGTCGCCGGGCTCGAGAGTGTGGCTGTTCTTGAAGGTGAACTTGTTGCCCGCGGCGTCCTTGACGACGTAGCCCTTGAGGTTGACCTTCGCGGTCTTCGAGTAGTTCTTGATCGTCAGGTACTCGTCCTTGGTGTTGCCGCCGGAGCACTTGTTGGAGTCCCGGCCCGGTGCGTCGTACTGGATGCCCTTGATCTTCAGGGCCGAGGAGTACTCGGCGGCCTGCGCCGGGACAGCGGCGAAGCCGAGCGCGGCGACGGCGGCGGTGGCCGCAGCGGCGGTCAGGACACGGTGGATACGCATGAGGATCCCCCCTCAGTGGTGCGAATGAAGCGTCAGGAGCATACAAGTGATACGGGCTTACCGGCGGCCAAGCTGGCCAAAACGAACGGGAGGCCGGCGCGGTGGCGGCCGCGGTGCGGCGGAAGCCCCCTCCGCCGCGGAAGTTTCTGGTTCCTGGCAGCTTTCATCGGCTGGGAGTTCTGCCGGTGTGGGTGGGCCGGATCGGCCTTCCGTGCTATGTTGATCTTGAGCTGGTTGCCGGGACCCTCCGGTTGCCGGTGGTGCGTTGGTGGTCCAAGGAAAGACGCCCCGCTTCCTGCGGGGAGATGCAGGTGCAAGGCCTGCCCGGCGCTCGGATCACGAAGTCCCATCCCGCCTTGCGGGGTGGGACTTCGTCGTGCCGGGGGTCTTTCTGATTCAACGCCTCCGGCGTGATGTTCGACTTCGGAACACCCCCGCGTTGGCGGGGAAGACGTGGGACAGGGTACGGATGCTCATGAGTTGTCCGGCTCACCTCCGCTCGCGCGGAGAGAACGTAGTAGTGCCAGGTCAGCAGATTGAGCAGGGCGGCTCACCTCCGCTCGCGCGGAGAGAACCCTTTCCGACCTGCTCTGCTGTCAGGGCTTTGCCACTACTTTGCTGATGGGTCTTGGCAAGGGGTGGGCCTCCGATGTTGTCGGTTTCGGCTGACTCAGCCTACGCGGTATGGCTCGGCGGAATCAGGGCTGCGTGTTCCCCTTGTCGTCTCCGCTGCGATGCGGGCGGTTGTGGATGCGGCCTGTGCGGCGTGATGGGTGACGGGCGGTTGAGCGAGGCCATCGCCCCCTGCCGGTGGGGTCGAGTCCCGTGAGGGCTACGACCGGGACGCCTTCCGCCCTTGAACGCCGGCGTCAGCTCCTCCGACGGCTGCAACACTCGGGCAGAGGTCCTGATCGCCGAGGCTGTGGGGGCGTTGTCGGTGGTCTGCGTTACGGTCGTTTCCCCCTTTGAGGGGTGCGCTGTCCCGCCCGGCCTCTATCTCAGGCCGGGCGGGGCGCGTGGCGCGGTCCCCTCTTTCTTCGGCACGGGGGCGCGCAGTTCTTCCGGATGGGAAGGACCGACACCGAGGTGTCTTGTCTCCATATGACGGTGTGCCGTGACCGATTGCAAGGAGAACTGGGAACTTCGCCTGCCGGGTGTCCGAGGTGTGCTCTACGTGCACCGGTTTGGTCATCTCCCGGGTCGTGGCTGACCGCCCGCGACTCCTAATGTTCCGTGATTTCGTGATCACGTCGCGTGATCTACGTTCCTCGGTCCATGCTGAAGATCCCTCAACGGCGGTTCGGCACCCGTTCGTTGGAGGGCTTCCCTTGGCGTGGTCTCTTCCGGATGCCTGCGCCTGACCGACATCAAGACGAGGACGTTCATGAGCAGGAAACGCATAGCGGCAGCAACGGTGCTGGCGCTGGTGCTGGCGGTGTTCGCCTGGAGCCTTGCGATGGCGGCGATGGGACATGCCTCCCTCATCGCCGGGCTGGCCCCGATCCTGGGGCTGACCGTCAACCAGGTCCTGCGCGGAACCCGCCCGCGCAGCACATCGGCCTCCGGGCACCATGTGGTGCCGGTGCCCGACGAGGAGGACGGCGCCCCGTGAGCACTTCCGAGCCGCCTCCGGCCCGTCCCGGCCGCAAGCTGGGCCCGATTGCGGCCACGGTCGGCACCTTGCACCGTGCCTGGCTGGAGCCGACCCGCGAGCGGTACCTGGCCAGCGGCCAGACCCTCAGCGACCTCAGCTTTCATGTGCTGCTGGCCAAGTCCAAGCTGTCCGAGCTGCTGCGCGGCGTCGGGCACTACCCCCGCTGGGAGGTCATCCACCGCCTGGCCGTCGTCCTCGACCTCCCCGGCTGGCCGCTGTACCGGCTGTGGAGGCAGGCTGCCCTGGACGCCGGCAAGAGCCGTGACTGGGTCGACCGGTCCACCGAGGGAAGCACCGCCGTGGCTACCACCCACCCCGGCCCTCCCTTGGAACACGGCGCTCTGCGTCTGACGGTCCGGGAGGGCTACCTCGCCTACGCCGGCGCCTTCCTCACCGGCGACGCCCGCGACGCCGCGGTGGAAGACGCCTTCGCCATCCTTTGGCTGAGCTTCGACGAGGCCCTGGCCAGCCCCGACATCCGCCGCTTTTCCTGGAACCTGCTGCGCGCCACGGTCAAGGCCCGGGCCGACTACCGGGATGAGCGGCCCGTGCTGGGCGAGGCCGCCTTCGACACCGTCGCCCTGCGCGAGGAGAGCTCCGCCGAGGGCCAGGCCGCCCAGCTGGCCGAGAGCCTGGAGCTGTTCGCCGCCATCAGCCGCCTGCCCGACACCCAGCTCGACGTCATGGTGCTGCGGCACATGTGCGGCTATCCGCCCCAGAAGGTCTCCGACCTCCTCGGCGTCTCCCTGGCCACCGTACGGTCCGCCGAACGCCACGCCTGCCGCTTCCTGGCCGACACCCTCGAGCCGCCCGCGACCGAAGGACCCACCCCGTGACCACACTCCAAGACATCCTCTCCAGGGCCCTGCTCGCCCCCGACCGCACCGTCCCCCGCGACACTGCCCAGCCCCAGGACACCGGCCCCTCCGTCCGGCCGGTCACCGCAGCAGGACAGACGCCGAACACCGCGGCGGCCGCGGACCTTAAGGCCCTGTGCGAAACCGTGATCCGCCACACCCCGGCCACCGCCGTCGCCGCCTTCATCACCGACCAGGTCCCCGAACCCCGCAGCGCACTGGTCCTGGCCTGCGTGCTGCAGCTGACCGACACCGACGACGGCGCCCGCTTCTGGTGGCAGTACGCCGCCGGCGCCGGCCAGCCCGCCGCCGCCTACTGCCTCTACCTCCACCACCTCGCCCTCGGCGAGACCCACGCCGCCCGCTGGTGGCACACCCAGACCAACGAAGTACAGCCCAAGCCCACCACCCGCACCACCCGCAGGCGCACTGCTGTCCTGTGGGACGACGACATGGTGCCCGCCGTCCTCCAAGACGGCGACGGCGCCTCCACCACCACGCTGCTGCGCGTCCTGCGCCGCCTGGCCGGCCACGTGTCCCGGCCCCGGTCGGCCGTGGTCGCGGAACTGATGACCTACATGCCCATCGCCGTGGCCGTCGGCTACCTCCGCGAACCCGACAGCGAACTGCCCCTGCCCGGACCCGGCTTCGCTCACCAGATCCGCGCCCGGCTGGCCGCAGCCGCGAAACGGCCCGACCGCCCCAGCGACCTCCCGGCACGCCGCCAGACCCGCCCCACCCGACGGCGAGAGACCGAGCCCTCCGAGCGGCGAAACCACCGCCAGATCGACGAGGCCGCAACCCGCTGAAGACGCCACGCCCCCGGGACCACGTGTCGCGGGGGCCACTGCGGCCGGCCCAACCCCGTCCGAACGCTGTCCCACGCTGGCCACGGAGCCACTTGCTGCATCGCCGGGTCTACGGCGCCGACCACGACCACCCCGGCACACGACCCGACCGGCGCTACGCCGAGCTGATCGGCGGCCCGCTGGACGGCCTGCTGCCGGATGTCACCGGCTGGACGCCCGACGAGGCTGGCACCGGCGTCGCGCTGGCCACCGCACTGGGGCGTTCGGTGCCGGTGGCCGGGCCCTGTACGACCCGCGCCCGGAGACCCGGACCGCTGGGACTGGACCGGCGACACTCCCTGACGCCCCGGCTCGCCCCCCGTCCGGCTCGGTGCACGCTGGGAGGCGTGAGCAGCGCGCCGATCGTCGGGTAGCAGGAGCCGCCCGTCGGAGGCGCGGATCGTTCTCCTCGTAACCAGGGGGATGCCGGTCTTGCCCTTCTTCGCCCCGCTGGCCAGGACCACCGACCTCACCTTCGACATCCGCGTCTCACTCGCAGTGGTGTCCGCTGACTTGGCGGGTGGGGCTGTCGTGGGCGGGTGGGGTGTTGTCCGGTCAGGCGGCTTGGTCCCACTGGTCGTGGAAGTCCTCGTCCTCGGACGTTTGCCGGTGTGCGGCTTTCTCGCGGGCACGGAGGACGGCCCAGGCCGGAACAGACAGGCAGGTGAGGTACCAGGGCAGGAGCCACAGTGTGTGCCACCAGCCGGTGTGCGGGCCGAGCAGAAGGTCGGTGAAGGCGGTGATCATGCCGGCGGCGAGGCTCCAGCACAGCAGGCGCCCGGCCCGCTGGACGGCGCGGGCGGTCCGGTGTGTGGTGGGGGAGAGGCGGCGGGAGGAGGGGGAGCAGGGCGTGCGTCTGCCCGGTGTGCTCATCGCGGGGATGCCCTTCACGACGGAGGTGGTTGCCGCGGGTTGGGGACCACGCATGCAGGACGGGGCAAGTGTGCAGTGCGTGAAGGCGGGGACGCAGGTACCCCTCATACTCACCCCGATTCTCCGAGACAACTTCTCTCTCCAGTGCTTTCCCGCCATGACCGGCAACGACGACCGCTGAGCGCTGCCCGACGGTAGACGCGACAGATCTGAACCTGGCCGAAAAAACCGGTAACTGACCTCCCGGTTCGCGGAAGAAACCCAGCTCACAAGGTTTTGGTCAAGACGCTTCTCGAGTTTGGTGACGGATCAGTCAATTCCGCCTGCTCGTCGCGGTGATTGGGGCGACAACGAA
>NZ_JBITFM010000015.1:134990-154813 GCF_044456065.1 Streptomyces sp. NPDC051041 | reverse complement strand
TCGCTGCACTGCGAGCGGGTCAATCCCTACATCGAGCTGGAGGGCAGCCCGTTCTACCTGGTGCGCGAGCGGCAGCCGTGGGCCGCGCCCCGGGACGCCGAGGGCCGGGAACTGCCCCGCAGGGCCGGCGTCAGCTCCTTCGGCTTCGGCGGGGTCAACGCCCACGTCGTCCTCGAGGAGTACGTCCCGCCCGCCCCCGCACCCGGCACGCCGCCGGCCGGCGAGCCCGTGGCCGTCGTGCTGTCGGCGGCGGACCCGGACACCCTGCGCGCCCGCGCCCGCGACCTCGCCGCCTGGATCGACGCGGGCCGCGTCCGCGAGGACGACCTCACCGCGCTCGCCCAGACCCTGCAGACCGGGCGCGTCGCCATGGAGGAGCGCCTCGGCTTCGTCACCGACTCCCTCGCCGACGCCCGCGACCGCCTGCACGCCTTCCTGGACGGCGGCACGGCCCCCGGCGTCCACACCGGGCGCGCCGCCCGCCAGGAGGCGTGGAGCACCCTCACCGCGGACGAGGACGTGGCCCGCGCCGTCGACCGGTGGATCGCCCGCGGCAACCTCGCCCGCCTCGTCAAGCTGTGGACCGCCGGCTGCGACTTCGACTGGAACCGCCTGCACACCGGCCGGCCGGTGCGGCGCGTCCCGCTGCCCGCCTACCCGTTCCGGCTGCGGCGCTACTGGATCGCCGACCGGGCCGACGGCCGCCGCCCCGGGGCGGCGCCGCGGGCCGGCGCGGAGGAGCGGCTGCGGCACCTCGACGGACGGGAGCCTTACCTCGCCGACCACCGGGTCCTCGACGTGCCCACCCTGCCCGGCGCCGCCCACCTGGAGTTCGTCCGCGAGGCCCTCACCGCGTCGGTGCCCGGCGCCGCCCCCACCGGCGTGCGCCTGCGCGACGTGACCTGGCTGCGGCCGGTACGGGTGACCGGGCCGCGCACGCTGCGCATCACCCTCACCCCCGGCGCCGGGGGCACGGACGACCACGCCGTGCGCACCTTCGAGGTGCGCGCCGACGACGCGCCCGACGTGCACGCCCGGGGCACCGCGCAGCTCGACCCGGCGCTGCGCGACGCGCCCGCCGAGACCCACGACATCGACGCCCTGCGGTCCGGCTGCCCCCGGCGCCGCGACGCCGACGAGTGCTACGCCCTGTTCACCCGCATGGGCCTGGACTACGGCCCCGCCCTGCGCGCCGTCCGGGCGCTGTACCACGGGCCCGACGGCGCGCTGGCCCGGCTGCGGCTGCCCGCCGGGGCCGCCGGCCTGACCACCGACCCGAGCATGCTCGACGGCGCCCTGCAGGCCACGCTCGGCGTGCTGCTGGAGGAGCAGGACGCCGAGCCCGCCGCCGGCTCGGCCGCTGTTCCCTTCACCGTGCGCGAGGTCCGGCTGCTGCGGCCCACACCGGCCGAGGGCTGGGCGGTGGTGCGCCGCGCCGCCGACGACCGGGGGGAGGGGCGTCCGCGCCGCCTCGACGTCGACCTGTGCGACGACCGGGGCACCGTCTGCGTGCGCCTGCTCGGCTTCGGCACCCGCGCGATCCGGACCCCGCAGCCCACCGGCCCGGCGCGGGCCGTGCCGGACCCGGCCACGGCACCCGCGGCGGACCCGGCCGCCGCCCTGCTGGCCCGCGTCGACTGGGTCGACCCGCAGGACCGCGCCGGCACCGGCCGGGACCCCCGCGGCGGCACGCCCGGGCACGTCGTCCTGTGCGAACTCCCCGGCGCCGACGCCCCGGAACTCGCCCGCGCCCTCGGCGCCGAGTGCGAGGCCTGGCAGGCCGACGGCGACGTCGCGGCCCGCTACACCGCGTACGCCGGCCGGCTGCTCGCCCTGCTGCGCGAGGCGGTGCGCCGCCCCACCGGCGGACCCCGGCTCGTGCAGGTCGTCACCCCCGCGCACACCCCCTGGCTGGCCGGCCTGAACGGCATGCTGCGCACCGCCCGCGCCGAGCACCCCGGGCTGCTCACCCAGTGGATCGAAATCGAGGGACCGGCCACGCCGGACGACCTGGCGGCCGTCCTGCGCCGCGCGGCCGCCGACCCGGACGAGGACGCCGTACGCCACGCCGGCGGCCGCCTGCGGGTGCCCCGCTGGCGGGAGCTGACGGTGCCGGCCCCGGCGGCACCGTGGCGGGACGGCGGCGTCTACCTGCTGACGGGCGGCGCCGGGGGCCTGGGCGCTCTCCTCGCCAAGGACATCGCCCGGCGCGTCGGCGACCCCGTCCTGGTGCTGTGCGGGCGCAGCCCGGCCGGCGCCGCCCACGACCGGCTCCTCGGGGCACTGCGCGCCTCGGGCGCCCGCGCCGAGTACCGCGTCCTGGACGTCACCGACCGGGCCGCCGTCCTGACCGCCGTACAGGACATCGAGACCCGCTACGGGGCCCTGCACGGCGTCGTCCACGCGGCGGGCGTGCTGCGCGACGGCTTCCTCGCCGCCAAGAGCGCCGACGACCTGCGGGACGTCCTCGCCGTCAAGGCCGCCGGACTGGTCCACCTGGACGAGGCGACCGCCGGCTGCGACCTGGACTGCTTCGTCGCGTTCTCCTCGATGGCCGCCTTCGGCAACGCCGGCCAGGCCGACTACGCCGCCGCCAACGCCTTCCTCGACGCCTACGCCGCCCACCGCCAGGACCTCGTCGGCAGGGGCGAGCGCCGGGGCCGCACCCTCTCCGTCAACTGGCCGCTGTGGCAGGAGGGCGGCATGCGCGCCGGCGCCGGCACCCTGGCCGCCATGGAACGCGCCGGACTGCGCGCCCTGGACGCCGGCACCGGACTGGACGCCCTCCACCGGGCCTGGGCCGCCGCACTGCCCCAGGTGATCGTGGTCCACGGCGACCACGACCGCATCCGCGAGCGCTTCCTGCCCGGCGACACCCGGGCGCAGGCGCCGGCGGACACCGGCCGGCCGCCGGCGCCGTCCGCCGACCGCGTCACCGCGCTGCTGGCCGAGGTGCTCGAACTCGACCCGGCCGAGCTGAAGCCCGACGTGCCGCTGCGGCGCTACGGCTTCGACTCCATCTTCCAGGTCCAGTTCCTCGCCCGCGCGCAGCGGGACATCGACCCGGACCTCACGCTCGACACCCTCGCCGACAGCGAGACCCTCCAGGACCTCGTCACCGCGCTCGGCGGACCCGGCCGCGCGGACACGGCGCCGGCCGCCCCGGCGCCCCCGCCGTCCGGCGAACCCGCCCCCGACCCCGCGCAGGCCGCCGCCTCCGTGCTCGTCCGGATGAACGGCGTCACCACCGGCCGGCCGGTGTTCTGGATCCACGACGGCAACGGCGGCATCGGCGGCTACGCGCCCCTCGCGGCCCGCTGCCGGCGCCCCTTCTACGGCATCAGCCCCAGGGGCTGGACCGGCACGGAGGACATCCTCACCGGCCAGGAGGCCATGGCCCGGTACTACGTCGCGGCCATGCGCTCCGTCCAGCCGGAGGGCCCCTACGACGTCGGCGGCTTCTCCCTGGGCGGCCTGTTCGCCTACGAAGTCGTGCGCGAACTGCAGGCACAGGGCCAGGAGGTGTCCTCCTTCGTCATGCTGGACACCCTCGACGGCACCGCCACCAACCGCGCCAACGACCAGGTGCTCGGCGGCCGCACCGACCCCGACGCGCGCGCCAAGGTCAGCCTGTTCCGCGCCGTCAACCTGGTGCTCGGCGACAACCGCCTCACCGTCCCCGGCGACGCCTCGCCCGTCCTGCACCGCGACGAGGTCGACCCCGCCCTCGACGTGGACGCCTTCCTGGACTCCCTCGTCAAGGCCGCCCTGGACCGCGGCGTCGACCGCACCGAGAGCCAGCTGCGCACCCGGATCCGGCAGCTGGCGCGCTACTTCGACGCCGTGCAGGACGAGACGTACACCGTCCGGCCGCTGCCGCGCCCGGACCGGGTGCCCTGCCACTACGTGCGCAACAAGGGCGGCAAGTTCTTCGGCGCGTACGAGGAGTACATGGTGCTCTTCCCCGACCCCGGCCTGCCCACCGTCGACGGCACCGAGTACTGGCGCGAATGGGAGCGGCACATCGAGGACTTCACCGTCGTCGACGTCGACACCGTCACCCACTCCGACGTGCTGAGCGCCCCCCACGCCCTGGAGAAGATCCTGGACCTGTGCGACACCCTGTACCGGCCGCACGGGCCCGCCGACGACGCCGCCACCGCGCCCGCCCGGGCCGTGGACGCACCGGCGCCGGACCGCGCGGCCGGCGACCGGACGGCCGACCCGTCCGCGCGAGGAGGCCGCTGAGATGAAGGCACTGGTCTTCCCCGGACAGGGCGCCCAGTTCCGCGGCATGGGCCGCGACCTGTTCGACGCCTACCCCGAGGCGGCCGAGCAGGCGTCCGACATCCTCGGCTACGACCTGCCGCGCCTGTGCCTGCACGACCCGCACCGGGTCCTGAACGACACCGAGTACACCCAGCCCGCCCTGTTCGTCGTCGGCGCCCTCGCCCACCGCCGCTGGCGGGAGGAGAACGGCGACGCGGCCGGCTACCTCGCCGGGCACAGCCTGGGCGAGTACTGCGCCCTGCACGCCGCCGGCGCCTTCGACTTCGCGACCGGCGTGCGCCTGGTCCAGCGGCGCGGCGCGCTGATGGCACGGGCGCGCGGCGGCGGCATGGTCGCCGTCGTCGGCGTCGACGGCGACCGGCTCGCCGCTCTCCTCGCCGAGGGCGCCTTCACCACGCTCACCGTCGCCAACCACAACACCCCCACCCAGCACGTCGTCTCCGGCGACGCCGAGACGATCGGCGCGCTGGAGACCCACCTGGAGGACCGGAAGGTGCGGTGCGTGCGCCTGAAGGTCTCCGGCGCCTTCCACTCCCCGCTGATGCGGCCCGCGCAGGAGGAGTTCGCCGCGTTCCTGCGCGACTTCCGGCTCGACGACCCCCGCCTGCCGGTCATCGCCAACGCCACCGCACGCCCCTACCCGGCCGGCCGCACCGCGGACCTGCTCACCCGGCAGATCACCAGCCCCGTCCGGTGGACGGAGAGCGTGCACCACCTGCTCGACCTGGGCGTGAACGACTTCGTCGAACTGGGCGGCACCGTGGTCGGCCGCCTGGTCGACCAGATCCGCACCGCCCCGCGCCCCGCCCCCGCGGCGCCACCGCCGGCGCCCCGGGCGGACGAGGCCCCGCCCCGCCCCGCCGGCCCGCCCCCCGCCCCCCGGTCCGCCGACGCCGCCCCCGCCGCCACCGAGCTGGGCAGCGCCGTCTTCCGCCGCCGCCTCGGACTGCGCTACGCCTACGCCGCCGGCGGCATGTACCGGGGCATCGCCTCACCCCGCATGGTCATCGCGCTCGCCCGCCGCGGCATGCTCGGCATCCTCGGCACGGGCGGCACCCCGCACCAGGAGATCGAGGAGGGCCTGCGCACCATCCGCGCCGCCCTCGGCCCCGACCGGCCGTTCGGCGTCAACTTCCTCGCCCACCACGACGACCCGGCCGCCGAACGCGCCATGGCCGACCTGCTGCTGCGCCAGGACGTCCGGATCGTCGAGGCGTCCGCGTTCATCCGGATGACCCCGGCGCTCGTCCTGTACCGGGCCCGCGGCCTGCGGCGCGGCCCCGACGGCACGCCCGTGTGCGACCACCGCGTCGTCGCCAAGGTCTCCCGCCCCGAGGTCGCGCGGGCCTTCATGGCGCCCGCCCCCGACGCCGTGCTCGACCGCCTGGTGCGCGACGGCGACCTCGACGCCCACCGGGCCGAACTCGCCCGCCAGGTGCCGATGAGCCACGACATCACCGTCGAGGCCGACTCCGGCGGCCACACCGACGGCGGCATCTCCACCGTGATGATGCCCGCGATGCACCGGCTGCGGCAGGAGGCCCAGCACCGCCACGGCTACGCCGAACCCATCTGCCTCGGCCTCGCCGGCGGCCTGGGCACCCCGGAGGCCGTCGCCGCCGCGTTCATGCTCGGCGCCGACTACGTGCTGACCGGCTCGGTCAACCAGTGCACCGTCGAGGCCGGGACGAGCGACGCCGTCAAGGACATGCTCCAGGACATCGACATCCACGACACCGAGTACGCCCCGGCCGGCGACATGTTCGAGATGGGGGCCAAGGTGCAGGTGCTGCGCAAGGGCGTGTTCTTCCCGACCCGCGCCAACAAGCTGTTCTCGCTGTACTCGCACTACGACGGCCTCGACGAGCTGCCCGCCAGGACCCGTGACCTGCTGGAGCGCACCTACTTCCGCCGCACCCTGGACGAGGTGTGGGAGGACACCCGCGCCCACCTGCGGTCCCGGGGCCGGCACGACGACCTCGCCCGCGCCGAGGCCAACCCCAAGCTGCGCATGGCGCTGGTGTTCCGCTGGTACTTCGCGCACACCGCGCAGCTCGCCCTCAACGGGCGCGACGACCGCACCAACTACCAGGTGCACACCGGGCCGGCGCTCGGCTCGTTCAACCAGTGGGTCAAGGGCACGGACCTGGAACGGTGGCGCGAGCGCCACGTGGACGACATCGGCGTACGGCTCCTCGAAGGCGCCGCCGAACACATCGGCGCCATGTACCGCGGCTGGCACGGGCCCGCACCGGCCGCCCCACGGCCCGTGCCGCGCACCGAACCGGCGCCCACGGGCGCCGCGTAGCCGCAGGCCGGGGGCGGGCGCCGGGCCCGGCACCGCGTCCGGCCGTGGCGGACGGGGCGACGCGCGGTGCCGCACGGTGACGGTGGAGCGGCCGCAGGGAGGCGATGTACCGGTGGCATCCGTCCCTCGGCGCCCTCCGATCGTTCCCCGCGCGCACCCGGACCTCGCGGCCCCGCCCGCCCCGAGCCCCGGGCCACTCCTCCACCGGGCACATGCCCGGTGGAGGAGGAACGCCGCTCCAGTGCCGCATCGGGCAACGTTCGCCCCGTTGTGAGGCCCTGCCTGTCGACGGATTCGGCCGCTGGCGATAATCGACCGATGGCCATCATCGAACGCCCTATGCCGCCCCTGAACGCCGACGAGCGCACCACGCTCGAAAGCTGGCTCGACTTTCATCGCACCACCCTCGCCATGAAGTGCGAGGGCCTGGACGACGAGAAGGCCGCCGTCGCATCCGTGCCGCCGTCCGCCTTCACACTGACCGGCCTCGTCCAGCACATGGCGGAGGTGGAGCGGAACTGGTTCCGCCGAGTGCTCGCCGGAGAACAGGCCCCGCCCATCTACGACCCGCAGGCTGACCCCGATGGCCCCGACGGCGGCTTCGAGCTGGCCGAGGGCGCCACCCTGCGCGACGCTCTGGCCACCTGGCACGCGGAGATCGCCCGCGCCCGCGAGCACTGCGCCGACCGCGCTCTGACCGACACCGGCCGCTTCATGGAGCAGGACGTCAGCCTCCGCTGGATCTACGTCCACATGATCGAGGAGTACGCCCGCCACAACGGCCACGCCGACCTGCTCCGGGAACGCATCGACGGCACCACCGGCGTATAGCGCTTCCGGATCAGGCAGTGCTGGCCCGGTCGGCGACGGCGCGTAGGTGCCGGTCGTCGGCGATTGCGTAAAGGTGCTCGATATGGGCCTTCTTGGCCGCGCAGTCGGGGTCGCGGGAGGTCTTCCAGGTCTTCAGGCGTCGAAAGGAGACGCCCTCCTCGCGGAGCGAGATGCGCAGGCCCTCGTGGCTGATGTCGTCGACCACCCCCTCGGCGACCAGGGAGTCCGCCAGCTCGGTCGGGCTCCAGGCGGAGAACGGCAGGTCGTGCTCGGGCGGCTTGGACTTCGCGATCTTCCTGGTCTCGCGGCGCTCGGGTAGCGTGAAAGCCCTGGCCCGGCCGCCCTTGTACTTCGGGTACAGCGAGTCGAAGCCGTCGACCTCGAAGTCGTGGATCACGTCCCGGACCCGGTCGGCGCTGGTGAACGACACCTCAGCGATCTTCGCCACCGGCATGCCCTGTGCGGACAGCGGCACCATCTGGGCCCGCCGCCAGGTCACCACCGATCCGGTGCCCCTGCGGATGATCCGCAGCAGTCGTCGGCCCTCGGCATCGTCGATTCCACGCACACGTACTCGTTCTGCCACCCACCCAGAATGACGGTCGCGCGTCGCTCGGAACGGGACCGAGCGGCGCGTCACATCACGACGGGCAGGACCTCACGACGGGGCGAACGTTGCCTGATGCGGCACTAGCGGTCGACGGCCCGCATCCCCGCCTCGTCGTACCGCTCGCCCGCCGCCTCGGGCAGTTCGGCGTCGATGCGGGCCAGGTCGTCCGCGGTCAGCGTGATGTCGACCGCGGCGGCGTTCTGTTCCAGGTAGGTGCGGCGCTTGGTGCCGGGGATGGGCACCAGGTCCTCGCCCCGGGCCAGCACCCAGGCGATGGCCAGTTGGGCGGGGGTCACGTCCTTCTCGGCGGCGATCTCCTTCACCTTCGCCGCCAGCCGGAGGTTCGCCTCCAGGTTGGCGTCCTGGAAGCGCGGGTTCTCGCGGCGCCAGTCGTTCGCGTCCAGCTCGTCCGGCGTGGTGAACCGCCCGGCGAGGAAGCCGCGGCCGAGCGGCGAGTACGGCACGAAGCCGATGCCCAGCTCCCGGCAGGCGGGCAGCACCTCGGCCTCCACGTCCCGCGACCACAGCGAGTACTCGCTCTGCACCGCGGTGACCGGGTGCACGGCGTGGGCGCGCCGGATGGTCCGCGCGCTCGCCTCGCTCAGGCCGATGTGCCGCACCTTGCCCTCGGCGACCAGCTCGCCCAGCGCGCCGGCCGTCTCCTCGACGGGGACGTCCGGGTCGACCCGGTGCTGGTAGTACAGGTCGATGTGGTCGGTCCCCAGACGTTCCAGGGAGCCGTGGACCGAGCTGCGGACGTGTTCGGCCGAACCGTCCGGCGGGCCGACCGTGCTGATGTCGCCGGGCACGGCGTGGTCCATCCGGTAGTTGAACTTCGTGGCGATCACGTACTCGTCGCGGTGCCCCCGGATCGCCTCGCCGACGAGCGACTCGTTGGTGAGCGGCCCGTACATCTGCGCGGTGTCGAGGAAGTTCACCCCGAGGTCCAGGGCGCGCCGGATGGTCGCGATCGCCTCCTGCCGGTCGGCGGATCCGTAGAAGGCGGACATGCCCATGCATCCCAGGCCGATGGCCGACACCCGAAGGTCCCGCAGACTGCGCTTCCGCATACCGTGTCCCCGCCTTTCCCTGCGCACTCGTTCGTCGCCCGGACGGCACGAAGCCCTTCCTCCATTCAGCGACGGATCCCCCCGCCCGGCATCTCGTGGGAGGCGCCGGGCGGCACGGACTGCGCACGCGCGACGTCCGCGGCGCTCCGCCGCAGGGCCGCCCGCGCGGTCCGCGCAGCGGACGGAGCGGCAGCACGCCCTCACGTAACCTCGTCCCGTGCCAGCCTCCCGCCTGCATCGCGTCGCCGTCCTCGTGCTCGAGGGCGCGAAGCCGCTCGATGTCGGAATCCCCGCGCAGGTCTTCACGACCCGCGCGAGCATGCCGTACGAGGTACGGGTGTGCGGGGCGACCCCCGGGCTCGTGACCGGCGGCGACGGCCTCGCGTACCACGTCGCCCACGGCCTGGACGCGCTGGCGTGGGCCGACATCGTCTTCGTCCCCGGCTACCGGTTCCCGGACCGCGACGACCCGCCGCGGGCCGTCGTCGACGCACTGATCGCCGCCCACGACCGGGGCGCGCGGCTCGCCGCCATCTCCACGGGCGCCTTCGCGCTCGCCGCCACCGGCCTGCTCGACGGAAGGCGCGCCACGACGCACTGGCACTACACGCGGGCACTCGTGGCCAGGCATCCGCTCGTCCGGGTCGACGAGAACGTGCTGTTCGTCGACGAGGGCAGCGTGCTCACCTCAGCCGGCGCCGCCTCCGGCATCGACCTGTGCCTGCACATCCTGCGCGGCGACCTCGGAGTGGCCGCGTCCAACCACGCGGCCCGGCGTCTGGTCGCGGCCCCCTACCGCAGCGGCGGCCAGGCCCAGTACGTGCCGCGCAGCGTCCCCGAGCCGCTCGGCGAGCGGTTCGCCGCCACCCGCGAGTGGGCGCTGCACCGGCTCGGCGAGCCCCTCACCCTCGACATACTGGCGCGGCGGGCGGGGGTCTCGCCGCGCACGTTCTCCCGGCGCTTCGTCGAGGAGACCGGCTACACGCCGATGCAGTGGGTGATGCGCGCCCGCGTCGACCTGGCCCGCGAACTGCTCGAGCGCTCGCAGCGCAGCGTCGAGCAGATCGCCGCCGACGTCGGGCTCGGCACCGGCGCGAACCTGCGCCTGCACTTCCAGCGCATCCTCGGCACCACACCGAGCGAGTACCGCCGCACCTTCACCCGGGGCGAGTGATCCGCCGCCCCCTCGTGGCGAGATCCTTTTGAACCGTGGCGACCTCGCCACTGTCAGCGGCACCGGCCGCGGGCGAGCCTGGGGGCGAAGGGAAGGGACCTCACTCATGACTCGCATCGCCATCAACGGATTCGGCCGCATCGGACGCAATGTGCTGCGCGCGCTGCTGGAGCGCGACAGCGCCCTCGAGATCGTCGCCGTCAACGACCTGACGGAGCCCGCCGCTCTCGCCCGGCTGCTCGCCTACGACAGCACGGCCGGCCGGCTCGGACGGCCGGTGACCGTCGACGGGGACGCCCTCGTCGTCGACGGCCGCCGGATCACGGTGCTGGCCGAGCGCGAACCGGCGCGGCTGCCGTGGGCCGAACTCGGCGTCGACATCGTCCTGGAGGCCACCGGCCGCTTCACCTCGGCCGAGGCCGCCCGCGCCCACCTCGACGCGGGAGCGAGGAAGGTGCTCGTCAGCGCGCCGTCGGACGGCGCCGACGTCACGCTCGCGTTCGGGGTCAACACCGACGCCTACGACCCGGCCGTGCACACCATCGTCTCGAACGCCTCCTGCACCACCAACGCCCTCGCGCCGCTGGCCGCGGTCCTCGACGAACTCGCCGGTATCGAGCACGGGTTCATGACGACCGTGCACGCCTACACGCAGGAGCAGAACCTGCAGGACGGCCCGCACCGCGACCCCCGTCGCGCCCGGGCCGCCGGCGTCAACATCGTGCCGACCACGACCGGCGCCGCCAAGGCGATCGGGCTGGTGCTGCCGAACCTCGACGGCAAGCTGTCGGGCGACTCGATCCGCGTACCGGTGCCGGTGGGCTCGATCGTCGAACTCAACACGACCGTCGCCCGCGACGTGACGCGCGACGACGTGCTGGCGGCGTACCGCGCCGCGGCGCAGGGGCCGCTCGCCGGCGTCCTCGAATACTCGGAGGACCCGCTCGTGTCGTCCGACATCACGGGCAATCCCGCCTCGTCGATCTTCGACTCGGCCCTCACCCGCGTCGACGGCCGCCACGTCAAGGTGGTCGCCTGGTACGACAACGAGTGGGGCTTCTCGAACCGTGTGATCGACACGCTCGAGCTCCTCGCCACCCGCTGACGGACGCCAGGGAACACCCCGCCTCCGCCGCTCCCCGCGGGCGCTCCGGCCGACCGGCCGGAGCGCCCGGTCGCGGAAGCGGGTCCGCCGATCCGCGCAGGAAGGGCGCGAGGCGGCCGGCGGCTCGCCACCGCCCCCGGTCCCGCCGAACTCCCACCCGGCCGGACGCGACGGGGGACGACGGCCCGATCCCGCCCTGCCCGACGGCGGGCGCGCCCTGCCGGCACGGCCGTCCCCGTCCGGCGGCCCTCCCGGCCGGTCCGCTTCCGGTTTCCCGCCGTCTCCCGGCGCCCGGGCCGTGCCCCCCCGCAGGCACGAACCCGTCCGGCGGGCTCGTCCGGCCGGGTGACGCCGGTGTCCGCCGGATGCCGGAGTGCTCCGTGTGAGCGGAGGAGCGACGGGGCACCCCATCCTGCATGCGCATCGTGATCACCGGGGCGACCGGGAACATCGGGTCCGTCGTCGTGCAACGCCTGCGTGCCGAGGGCACGCACGACCTCGTGGGCCTGGCCCGGCGGCTGCCCGAGGGCCCCGACGGCCGTGGTGCCGACTGGCGCTCGGTGGACCTCAGCACCGACGCCTGCCACGACACGCTCGTCGAGGCGTTCACCGGCGCGGACGCGGTCGTCCACCTGGCGTGGGGCTTCCAGCCGTCCCACGATCTCGCCTACCTCGCCGAGCTCGGCGTCGGCGGCACCCGCCGCGTGCTCCGGGCCGTCGCCGGGACCGGTGTCCCGCACCTGGTCCACATGTCCTCGGTCGGCGCCTACTCCCCGAAGAAGGACGACCGTCCGGTCGACGAGTCCTGGCCCACCGGGGGCGTGCGCAGCTCCCGCTACAGCCGGCACAAGGCGGCGGCCGAGCGCCTCCTCGACCGGTACGAGGCCTCCGGCGCCGGCACGCTCGTCACCCGCCTCCGGCCGGGGATCGTCGGACAGCGCGCCGCCGGCAGCGCCCTCCTCAGGTACGGCGTGCCCGCCCTGGTGCCGTCCAAGGCGCTCGACCTGCTGCCGATCCTGCCGATGGACCGGCGGCTGACCATTCCGATGGTCCACACCGCCGACGTCGCCGAGGCGATCGTCGCGGTGCTCCACCGGCGCGCGGGCGGTCCGTTCAACCTCGCCGCCGACCCGCCCGTGACCGCGGCGGTCCTCGCGGACGCGCTCGGCGCCAGACTGGTGCACGTGCCCTCCGCGGTGGTCCGCGCCGCCATGTCGGCCGCCTGGCACGCGCATCTGCAACCGGTCGACACCGGGTGGCTCGACATGGGCTTCGCGCTCCCGACGCTGGACACGACCCGCGCCCGCACGGAACTCGACTGGACCCCGGCCAAGGACGGGCCGCAGGTGATCGCCGAGGTGATCGAGGGCATGAGACAGGCCGCGTCCGGCCGGACACCCGCGCTGCGCCCCCGCACCGTCCTCGGCGCGCTCGGCGACGCGGCCCGTCGCGGACCGGTCGCCGTGCGGCGGCGCCCGTGACCGCCGGCGCGGCCCCGGCGCGACCCGGGCCGCCGCCCCTGCACGCGCTGCTCGCCGCCGCCCACGGCGGGCCCGCCCTGGCGGTCGGCGCCGTCACGGGCCTGCTCGCGCTCCGCAGCGACCTGCGCCCGCTCGACGCCGCCGTCGTCACCGCGGCGGTGCTCACCGGCCAGCTCACCATCGGCTGGGCCAACGACCTGCGCGACCTGCCCCGCGACCGCGCCGTCGGTCGCACCGACAAACCACTGGTCACCGGAGCCCTCCCGGTCGGCTGGGCGGTGCGCGCCCTGGTCGTGTCCGCGCTCGCCTGCCTCGTGCTGTCCGCGCTCGTCGGCTGGCGCGGCGCGCTGGTCAACGTCGTCCTCGGCGCCGGCGCGGGCCACGCCTACAACCTGGGGCTCAAGGCGACCCGGTGGTCGTGGGTGCCGTACGCCAGTGCCTTCGGGACACTGCCCTCGGTCGTCACCCTCGCCGGTCCCGCCCCCGCCTGGGCGCCCCTGTGGGCGACCGGCGCCGGCGCCGCGCTCGGCGTCGGGGCACACCTGCTCAATGCGCTGCCCGACCTCGCCGACGACGCGCGCACCGGCGTCCGAGGCCTGCCGCACCGGATCGGCGGGCGCCCCTCGCGCGTCCTGGCCGTCGTGCTGCTGTCCGCCGCCTCGCTGCTGGCCGTGCTCGGTCCCGCGGGACCCCCTCCGGCATGGACGTGGGCGGTCCTCGCACTGGTGGCGGTCCTCGTGGTGCTCACGTCGGCCGCCCGCGGCCGTGCCCCCTTCCGGGCCGCGGTGGCCATCGCCCTGCTGGACGTCGTGCTGCTCGTGGCGGCCGGCTGATGGCGCCGGCCCCCGCCCGCTGGGACCTCGCGGTGGTCGGCGCCGGACCGGCCGGCGCCGCCACCGCCCTGGGCGCGTTGCACGCCGACCCGGGCCTGCGCGTCGTCCTCCTGGACCGGGCGGACTTCCCGCGGGACAAGGCCTGCGGCGACGGGGTGGGCCCGCACGTCCTCGACCTCCTCGCCGAGGTCGGCGTCACCGGTCTCGTCGACGACCGGGTCCCGGTCGACCGCCTCCGCCTCGGCCGCGGCGGTCTGGTCGCCGAGCGGCGGACGGCCCGCCCGGCGTGGGTGGTGCCGCGCCGGATCCTCGACGCCCGGCTGGTCGACGCGGCCGTCGCCGCCGGCGCCCGGCTCCTGCGGCACCGCGTCCGCGAGCTGCGGCAGCACGCCGACGCGGTGGTCCTGGACGGGGAGGTGTCCGCCGCGGTCGTGGTCGGCGCCGACGGCGCCCACTCGGTCGTCCGGCGCGCGCTCGGCCGGCCCCGCGGCCCGGTGGCCCTGGCGCTGCGCGGCTACGCCCCGGTCGCACCCGGGCGGCGCGGCGCGCAGATCATCGAGTTCGGCACCCGGAACCAGCCGTCGTACGCCTGGTCCTTCGACCGCGGTGACGGCCTCGCGAACGTCGGGTACGGCGAGTTCCTCCACCCGGACCGCCCGGCGCCCACCCGAGCCCACCTGCTCGAACGCCTCGAGGCGCTGCTGCCCGGCGCCACCGGGGGAGGGCGGCACTGGATCGGGCACCACCTGCCGCTCTCGACGGCGCGCCGGCGCCTTCCGGCCGGCCGCGTGCTGCTCGCGGGCGACGCCGCCTGCCTGGTGAACCCGCTGACCGGGGAGGGCATCCACTGCGCCGTGGCCACCGGCATCGCGGCCGGCCGTGCCACCGCCGCGGCCCTGCGCGAGGGGCGGCCCGACCGGGCGGGGGAGCGGTACGCCCGCGCCACCCGCCGGAGCCTGCCGCCCCACCTGCGCCACACCGCCCTGGCCGCCCGGCTCGCCCGCAGCCCGCGCCTCGTCGAGGCCGGGCTGCGGGCATCGGCCGCCGACCAGCGCGTCTTCGACGACCTCGTCGAACTCGGTCTCGCCTGGGGCCGACTCACCCCCACCGTCGCGCTCGGCCTCGGCCGGGCGCTCCTCACCCCCGCCCGTCCGACCGGCCGACCTCAGGAGCCAGCATGACCACGCGCATCCTCAGCGTCCGAGGCGTCCTTCCCGAACACCGCCACCGACAGCAGGAGATCACCGAGTCCTTCACCACCACGCTGGTCGGGGGCACGGTCGACCGAGGCGTCGTCGAGCGGTTCCACCGCAACGCGTGCGTCGAGACCCGGCACAGCGTGCTCCCGCTGGAGGAGTACGCCCGGCTCGGGGACTTCGGCCGGTCGAACGACGTCTTCATCCGGGCCGGCGTCGAGCTCGGCGGGCGCGCGGTCGTCGACGCCCTCAAGGACGCCGGCCTCACACCGGCCGACGTCGACTACATCGTGTCGTGCACGGTGACCGGACTGGCCGTCCCCACGCTCGAGGCCCGCGTCGCGGAGCGGATCGGACTCCGCCCCGACGTGGTGCGCCTGCCCCTCGTCGGCCTCGGCTGCGTCGCCGGCGCGGCCGGCGTCGCACGCCTGCACGATCTGCTGCGCGGCCGCCCGGACGGGGTCGCGGTGCTGATGTCGGTCGAGCTGTGCTCGCTCACGCTCCAGCGCGAGGACACCTCGGCCGCCCACCTCGTGGCGAGCGGCCTGTTCGGGGACGGCGCCGCGGCGGTGGTCGCCGTCGGGCCCGGGCATCCGCTCGCGCGGTCCGACGACCCCGCCCACCCCCAGGTGCTCGCCTCGCGCAGCCGCCTCTACCCCGACTCGGAACGCACGATGGGCTGGGACATCGGCTCCGGCGGGTTCAGGATCGTGCTCGACTCCTCGGTCCCCGACCTGGTGCGCCGGTACGTCGGCGACGACGTGCGCGGCTTCCTCGCCGACCACGGACTGACCGGCGACGACCTCGGCTGGTACGTCGCGCACCCCGGCGGCCCCAAGGTCATCGAGGCGCTGCAGGACGCCCTCGGAGTCGGGCGGGACGCCCTGGGCGTCACCTGGGACTCGCTGCGGCGGGTCGGCAACCTGTCGTCCTCCTCGGTGCTGCACGTCCTGGCGGACACGCTCGCCGACCGTCCGCCCCGGCCCGGCTCCCACGGGCTCATGCTCGCCATGGGCCCGGGGTTCTGCTCCGAGCTCGTGCTGCTGCGCGCCCCGGGGGAGGAGGGATGACCGGCCAGGTCCTGTTCACCGTCCTGGTCCTGGCCGTCGGTCTGGAACGGGTCGCCGAGCTGGTCGTGTCCCGCCGCAACGCCGCCTGGAGCCTCGCGCGGGGCGGCGTGGAGTCCGGGCGGGGACACTACCCGTTCATGGTGGCGCTGCACACGGGTCTGCTGGCCGGCGCGCTCGTGGAGGTGTGGGTGCGCCGGCCGGACGCCGCACCGGTCCTCGCCTGGACCATGCTCGCCCTCGTCGCGGCCGCGCAGGCGCTGCGCTGGTGGTGCATCGCCACCCTGGGCCGGCAGTGGAACACCCGGGTGATCGTCGTGCCCGGCGCTCCGCGCGTGACCGGCGGCCCCTACCGCCGCCTCCCGCACCCGAACTACGTCGCCGTCGTCGTCGAGGGGCTCGCGCTCCCGCTGGTGCACTCGGCCTGGATCACGGCGGCCGTCTTCACCGTGCTGAACGGGTTCCTGCTCGCCACCCGCATCCGCGCCGAGGACGCCGCCCTGGCGCGGCTGGCCTGAGGAGGCGCGCATGGACCTGCTCGTCGTGGGCGGGGGACCCGCGGGTCTGGCCACGGCCCTGCACGCGGCCCGGGCGGGGCTGGAGGTGACCGTCTGGGAGCAGCGCGCCGGCACCGTCGACAAGGCGTGCGGCGAAGGGCTGATGCCGGGCGCCGTCGCCGCCCTGGCGGCGCTCGGCGTCCATCCGCCGGGGCACGAGCTGCGGGGCGTCCGGTACGTCGCCGGGCCGCGCCGGGCCGACGCCGACTTCCGGGCGGGCCCGGGCCGCGGGGTGCGCCGCACCGCGCTGCACGCGGCGCTGCGCGAGGTGGTGCTCGCCGCGGGCGTGCGGGTCGAGCAGCGCACGGTGCGCCGTGTCGGGCAGGACGGGACCGGTGTGGTGGTCGACGGCATCCGGGCCGGCCACCTCGTCGCCGCCGACGGCCTGCACTCGCCGATCCGCCGGGCCCTGGGGCTGCACCGGTCGCGTCGGGCCCGCCGACGGCACGGGCTGCGGCGCCACTACGCGCTCACCCCGTGGAGCGACCGCGTCGAGGTGCACTGGGCCCGTGACGCGGAGGCCTATGTGACCCCGGTGGCCGACGGTCTCGTGGGCGTCGCGATGCTCACCGCCGGCCGCGGAACGTACGACGACCACCTCGCCGCCTTCCCCGAGCTGCGGGAGCGGCTGGCCGGAGCCGGGACCGCCGGACCGGTGCGCGGGGCGGGCCCGCTCCGCCAGGGCGCGAGCGCGCGCACCGCCGGCCGGGTGCTGCTCGTCGGCGACGCGGCCGGCTACGTGGACGCGCTGACCGGCGAGGGCATCGCGCTGGCCCTCGCACAGGCGTCGGCGGCGGTGCGGGCGGTCGTCAGCGGCGACCTGGCGGCCTACGAACGGGAGTGGCGGCGACTCACCCGGCGCTACCGCTGGCTGACCCATGCGCTGCTCGCCGCGACCAGGGTGCCCCCCGTCCGCGCGGCGCTGGTGCCCGCGGCACAGCGGCTGCCGCGGCTGTTCTCCGCGACCGTCGACGCGCTGGCGCGTCCGGCGGGGACGTGATCCGGCGGGCCGGAGCAGCGGAACAGCCCTTCACCGGCCGCTGAGCGCCGTGGCCGACCGCTTCGGCGCCCAGCGGGCGAGGGGCATCCGTTCAGTCGAGGACCGCGGTGGCCTCGATCTCGACCAGGTGGTCGGGGACGTCCAGCGCCGCCACGCCTATCAGCGTGGCCGGCGGGGCCGAGGCGGTCCCCAGCCGTGCGGTTGCCCGGGAGATCCCCTCCAGGAGCGAGGGCATCTTGTCGGGGGTCCAGTCGACGACGTAGAAGGTCAGTCTGGCCACGTCGTCGAAGGAGCCGCCGACCTCGGTCAGGGCGGTGCCGACGTTGAGGTAGCACTGCTCGACCTGGGCGGCGAGATCGCCTTCGCCGATCGTGGTCCCCGCGGCGTCCCACGCGACCTGCCCGGCGATGAGGACGAGCCTCGATCCCGACGCGATCGACACCTGCCGGTAGACACCGATCTCGGGCAATCCGCCGGGGTTCACCAGGGTGATGGCCATGCTGTCCGCCTCCTCGTCCTGGGCGCCTGCGGGGCCGTGCCGGCCCGGCGAAGACGCCGCGGTCTCTTGTGGTTACCCGGGAACCGTAGGAGAGTGAGCGCTGACGTGGAAGAACGCACTTTTCAGTAACTGGGGAACCGTACAGTGACCAAGCAGTTCACGGACTCGTCCGACGCGGATCTGGCGCGTGCGGACTCCTTGGCGCGGGAGATCTTCTCGGACGTCGCCAACAAGTGGGCGTTCCTGATCGTCGAGGCCCTCGGCGACCGCACCCTGCGCTTCAGCGAGCTGCGGAACCGGATCGAGGGCATCAGCCACAAGATGCTCACCCAGAACCTGCGCATGCTGGAGCGCAACGGCCTGGTCGAGCGCACCGTGCACCCCACCGTCCCGCCACGGGTCGAGTACACCCTCACCGAGCCGGGCCGGGCCCTGCGAGCGACGGTCGACGGGATGTGCGGCTGGACCCACCGGTACCTCGGTCACATCGAGGCCGCCCGCCGTCGCTTCGACGCCTGACCCCGCGGCCGTCCGCGCGTCCCCGCGCCCGCCGCGTGCTCACGCGCGGTGTGCGCGGGCACGCGGCGGCGCACGGCTGCAGGTCGAACCCGTGGGGCGGCGGGCCGGGGGGCGGCCCGGCCCGGGCCTGTGCCATGAGGGGCGGGTCAGGCCTCGTCGCCCTCGTCGTCGCCTTCGAAGAAGTCGCCGACCTCGTCGACGACCTCGGCGGCGACGAACCCGCCGGCCACGCCGACGGCGAGCCCGGCCGCGCCCGCGGCGATGGCGGTGCCCATGCCGGGCCCGGAACGGTGGCCGCCGTGGTGGCCGTCGGAGTGGTACGCGTCCGCGTGTCCGTAGGGGGCGGGGGCGCTGTGGTGACCGTGGCTGGCGACCAGCTGGCGGATCCAGGCGTCGACGACGCTGCTCCAGTCGCGCTGGGCGGCGCCGTCGTGGCTGACGACGTGCCGGTTGACGACGTCGTGGCCGGAGGAGAAGAACCCGCCGGGCTTGTCGGCCTCCAGGACGACTTCCATGCCGCCGGGGTTGGCCAGGAAGGTGACCTCCAGCTCCCGCATGGCGTGCGCGTACTGGGGCGCGGGGACGAGTTCGATCTCCTGGTAGAACGGCAGCTGCTGGCCGGTGCCGCGGATGTGCCCGTACTCCAGATCGGCCGACTTGAAGCCGAAGCCGAGCCGGCCGAGGGCTTCGAGGACCGCCTCCTGCACGGGCAGCGGGGCGACCGCCAGCGGATCGAGGTCCCCCTTGTCCTTCGCGCCGGCCACCGCCAGCTCCGTGCGCACCCCGAGCACGATGCCCAGTGCCTGCCCGTACAGCTCCGTGACCGGCGTCTCCCAGGGCAGCGCCACCGTGAACGGCACGCTGCGCCGCTCGCCCTCCGCCAGGCGGAAGCCGCCGGCGACGGTGAACCGGCCGAAGGTCGCCACGCCCTCGGCCTCGCCGCCGTCGTGCTCGGCCTCCACCCGGGCCACCAGCTCCAGGGTGACGTGTTCGACGTCGAAGTCGGCGCTGCCGCCCTGGAGGTGCACCCGGCCCGTCAGGCTGCCGCCGGGCAGTACGGTGCCCGGGTCGAGGACCGTGTCCACGGTGGGGCCGCCCACACCGAGCGCGCCGAGCAACTTCTTGAACACCATCGCGGCGTTCACTCCTTCATGTGTGAGATCTGCGGAGCGTGGGGGGGGGGGGGCGCCCCCCCCCGCGGCCCCCCCCCCCCCCCCCCCCCCCGCGGGGGGGGCGGGGCCCCGGCGCCCCCCCCGCCCGCCCCGCCCCCCCCCCCCCCATCA
>NZ_JBITFM010000015.1:0-134981 GCF_044456065.1 Streptomyces sp. NPDC051041 | reverse complement strand
TTTTTTTTTTTTTTTTTTTTTTTGGGGGGGGGGGGGGGGGCGGGGGCGCGGGGGGGGGGGCCCCCCCCCCCCCCCCGCGGCCGGAGGAGATGGCTACTTCGCCGTGTCCAGCGCGGCCAGCGCCTGGGCCCAGCGGACGTACTTCAGCTCGGCGAGCCCGGCGACGGTGGTGACGCCGAACGCCTCCTTCAGCAGCTCGCCGTCACGGTCGGACACCCCCTTCAGCGCCGAGACGGGGGCGGCGAGGACCTCGGCCAGCGGCTTGTCCGCCCATGCCTTGTCCAGCACCTTGTCCAGATCGATCGAAACCATGTATGCCCTCCCAGGCCGATGACGTGCGGCAGCAGGGGTGCGCGGGCCCCGCAGCCGGCGTCCGGGGACGACGGCGGCGGTATCGTGCCGGCGGGAACCGCTGAGCGGGTCCCGCCGTCCCGGCGGATACGGCAGGGCGGCGGTGCCGCGCTCGTCCGGCCAGGGCCGCCGACCGCTCACCACGCACCGCCTCCCCGTTCCCGGGCGCGCACCCGGGGACGGTCGTGAATCACCGGACCGCCCCTCGCTTTTTCTACACGACTGTAGAAGGATAGGTCGAGTCGACGAGGCGCTTTCGGGCCACCGGGGCGCCGAAGGCGCGAAAACGCCCCGCGGCCAGACGCCTCGAGGCAGTTTTACCGACCCTTTACCATGAGGTGGGGAGACTCTCCCTCCCCGCGAAGACCTTCCGCCCCGCTGGGGCGGGTGAACGACGAAGGAGCAGCAGACCCGCAATGGGTGAACCCCCCAGTCCGAGCCGTGCCAGACCCCGTCCGACAGCGAGCTGTGAAGCGGGGGTGGCACGGTGACCGAGTTCCTGCTGATCCTGCTCGCCCTGGCGCTGACCCTCGCGTGCGCGGTGTTCGTCGCGGCCGAGTTCTCCCTCACCACGGTCGAACGAGCCGACCTGGAGCGGGCCGCCGCGGCCGGCGAGCGCGGCGCCGACAGCGCCCTGAAGGCCGTCAGGCGGCTGACCTTCCAGCTCTCCGGCGCCCAGCTGGGCATCACCGTGACCTCGCTGGTGATCGGTATGCTCGCCGAGCCGTCCCTGGCCGCGCTGCTGCGCGGCCCGCTGACCGCGCTCGGCCTGGGCGCCGCGGCTTCCACGATCGCCACCGTGCTCGGCGTCGCCCTCTCCACCGTGGTGCTGATGGTCGTCGGCGAGCTGGTCCCGAAGAACTGGGCGATCTCCCGGCCGCTGGCCGTGGCCAAGGTCGTCGCCACCCCGCAGCGCGGCTTCACCGCCGTCTTCGGGCCCTTCATCGAGCACCTGAACAACACCGCGAACCGTTTCGTGCGCCGCTTCGGCCTGGAGCCGGCCGAGGAGCTGGCCCACGCCCGCAGCCCGGAGGAGCTGGTGGCCCTCGCCCGGCACTCCGCCGCGCAGGGCGCGCTGGAGAAGGACTCCGCCGAGCTGTTCGTCCGCACGCTGCACCTGGGGGAGCTGACGGCCGAGAACGTCATGACCCCGCGGGTGGACGTCAAGGCCCTCGAAGCCCACGCCAGCGCCGCGGACGCGGTCGGCCTCACGCACACCACCGGCCTGTCGCGGTTCCCCGTCTACCGGGACAGCCTGGACGAGATCATCGGCACCCTCCACATCCGCGACGTCCTCGCCCTGGACGAGCACCAGCGGGCCACCACACCGGTCACCGAGCTGATCACGCCGCCGCTGCTGGTGCCCGACAGTCTGCCCGTCGACACGCTCCTGGCCCGGCTGCGCACGCAGCGCACCATGGCCGTGGTCATCGACGAGTACGGCGGCACCGCCGGCGTCGCCACCGTCGAGGACATCATCGAGGAGGTCGTCGGCGAGGTCCGTGACGAACACGACCCCCTGGAGGTCCCCGACCTGCTGCCCGGCCCCGACACCGAGGAGGGGCGCCGGGTCTGGCAGGCCGACGGCAGTGTCCGCGTCGATCAGCTCGCCGAGATCGGCCTGAGCGCCGCGGACGGACCGTACGAGACCCTCGCCGGCCTGACCGCCACCCTCCTGGAACGCATCCCCCGACCTGGAGACACCGTGCACCTCGACGGATGGGACATCACCGTCCTCGACGTCGACCACCACCGCGCCGACCGCCTCACCCTCACCGCCCCGGCAGCGGACCACGCCACGCAGGAGACAGCCCGATGACCGCCGTCCAGTTGCTCATCGGAGCCCTGACCCTGCTCACCAACGCCTTCTTCGTCGGTGCCGAGTTCGCCCTCATCTCGGTACGCCGCAGCCAGATCGAGCCCAGGGCCCACGCCGGGAACAGGCGCGCCGCGACCACCCTGTGGGGGATCGAGCACCTGTCGGCGATGATGGCCACCGCCCAGCTCGGCATCACCGTCTCCTCCCTCGTGCTCGGCGCCGTGGCCGAACCGGCCATCGCCCACCTGCTGGAACCCCCCTTCCACGCCATCGGCGTGCCCGAGGGGCTCATCCACCCGATCGCCTTCGTCATCGCACTGACCCTGGCGACGTACCTGCACATGCTGTTCGGCGAGATGGTGCCCAAGAACATCGCCCTGGCCGCCCCGGCGTCCACCGCGCTGTTCCTCGGCCCGCCGCTGGTCGCGCTCACCCGTGCGCTCAGGCCCGTCGTCTTCGGCATCAACGCCTTCGCCAACGCCCTGCTGCGCCTGCTGAGGGTCGAACCCAAGGACGAGGTCGCCGCCGTCTTCACCGACGACGAGCTCGTCCGCCTCGTCGCCGACTCCAGCCAGGCCGGCCTGCTCGACCCCGCCGACGGCGAACGGCTGCGCGACGCCCTGGAACTCGGCACCCGCCCGGTCGGCGAGGTCCTGGTGCCGCTGGCCCGGATGAGGACGGTCGGCCACCGCGTCACCCCCGCCCAGCTGGAGAAGGCGGCGACAGGCGCCGGCTACTCCCGGATGCCCGTCCTGGGCCCCGGCGGCACGGTGATGGGCTACCTGCACATCAAGGACGCCATCGGCGTGCCCGAACGGCACAAGCCCTTCCCCCGCACCGCCCTGCATCCCGTGACCCGGGTGCAGATCGACACCCCGCTCGACGACGCCCTCACCGCCATGCGCTCCACCGGCGCCCACCTCGCCGCCGTCACCGGCGACAAGGGCACCGTGATCGGCTTCGTCACCATGGAGGACGTCCTGTCCGAACTCGTCGGCCCCGCCGCCTGACAGGACCAGGCGGCCACGGCCCGGACCCGGCGTCCGGCGCGCACGGGACGGGTTTCCGCCCACCGGGCGGGAACCCGCCCACGCCGGCGGGAGCAGCCTGCTCCCGCCGGACGGCTTCCGGGACGGCGGGAATCCGGGCAGCCGGGGGCGCGTCGGCGACGGCTTGGCGGCCGGCGGGGACAGCGGCGGTCCCCGCCGGAAGCGGTCACATCGCGGCCACGGGCCGGGGCCGGCAGGCCGCGGCGCGGCCCGCACAGGCGTCCGCGGGCAGGACGCCGGGCTGCGGGGCGTGAGGGCATCCGACGCGGGCCGGGGAGCCGGTCGCCGCAGGCGGGTGCGGAGCCGGACAGACGCTGCGCCCCCGACGGGAACCGACGGAGCGGGAGCCGCGCTTCGAGGGCGGTGGCTCGTCCCCGTTCGCGGCCGTCCTCACCGTCGGGCTCGGGCCGCCGGGAATCAGCGGGCGGCCGATGCGGTGCGGCGGGTGAGCAGGACGCCGAGGGCGATCATGCCGATGCCCAGGACGAAGTGCAGCCAGTTGTCGGCCGTGTTGACCGGAACGAAGTTCGCGGCGCTGTCGAGGTCGATGATCAGGCCGTAGATCCACAGGAGCAGGTAGATCACTCCGCCGCCGATGAGGAACGTGCGGGCCGTGGAAGCCGCGCGGGCCATGGCGATGCCGGCGATGCCGAACAGCAGGTGGACGATGTTGTGCAGGATCGACACCTGGAACAGGCCCAGGAGCTTGGCCTCGGAGTGGTGTTCGGCGAACCGCATGGTGCCGTAGTCGGTCGTGACACCGGGGATGAAGCCGAGGAGGCCGACCAGGAGGAACACCGTACCGACGGCGAGGGCGGCCTGCTGCACCCTGGTCCGGCCAGCCGCAGGGGTGGCGTGACGAGTGGACATGATGGTGACCCTTCCGGCGACGTGGGCGGCCGGAGCCGCGCAGAATGATCCTTCGGTTACCTTTTACCTCCCGTTTATCCGGTTTTCCACCGCTCGGTGCGCCGTCCGGTCTCCGGCTTTCCACGCCACGTCCGCCTCTCGAAGCGACGGGAGCCACTCCTCCCGGCAGCGAGGGGGCAGGCGCGGTCACCCTTCCCTGCTCCCGCACCCGGAAGAACAGCCGCGGCCGCCTGGTCCGGCCGGGTGACGGAGGGCCGGGCCTCAGCGCGTGCAGGCGGCGCGGGCGCGCGGCGGCTCCTCGGAGGCCACCTCGTACAGGGCGGCCCCGTCGAGGTAGCGGATGGTGTTGAGGTCGCGCAGCAGCACGTCGTGCACGTCGTGCTCGAGCCGGACGGTGAGCGGATAGGTCATGTCGTCGACGGTGCGCCTGATCCGCTCGCCCGGACGGACCAGGATGCGGACGTCGACGACGCTCGGCAGGTCCCTGATCGCCTGCAGGTCGCGGTAGGCGACGAGTCGGCCCTCGTACGGGGAGGCCAGACCGGCCCAGCCGATGGCGCGGCGGGCCTGGTAGTCCCGGCCGGCCCGGGCGGCGAAGCGATCGGGGCGCAGGTAGGCGTCCACCGTCCATTCGAGCTGGCCCTCGCCGAGAGCCCGCTGGGCGTAGTACGGCAGTTCGCCGCCGGAGATGCGGGCGCCGACCTCGACCAGGCGCGGGCCGTCGGGCGTGCGCTTGATCTCGAGGTGGGCGGGGCCGTACTGGATACCGAGGGCGTCGAGGACCTCGAAGGCGTAACCGGTCAGCTCCCGGACCGCGGTGTCGGCGGCCGGCAGCAGGTAGGTCTCGACCAGCAGGTCCGTCACCCCGTTGACGGAGATGCGCTCGGTCTGCCAGGCGTCGGTCACGTGGTGGCGGCCCCGGGAGCTGACGGTGTTGACGATGTACTCGGTGCCCACCAGGTACTCCTGGGCCACCACTCCGGCCGTCGGCTCGGAGAAGACGGTGGCCCGGTCCGCGAGCAGCTTGTACGCCGCCGCGGACTCGTCCGGTGTGTGGCAGAAGGAGACCCCGTCGCCCGCGGCGCTGCGCAGCGGCTTGAGGACGACCGTGCCGCCGGTCTCCTCGTGCCAGGCGCGCAGCTGCTCGGCGTTTTCGACCAGCAGCTGGCGGGCACCGGCGACCCCGCACGCCTTGATCCGCTCGATCATGGCGTACTTGTCGCGGCGGGCGTGGCTGAGGGCCGTTCCGTTGCCGGGCAGGCCGAGCGCCTCGCTCAGGGCGTCCGCGAACTCCACTCCGATCTCGCTGCCGGTGAGCACCGCGGCCGGCCGCAGGGCGCGCACCCTGCGCACGGTCGCCTCGAAGTCGCCGGTGTGGACCAGGTTGTCCTGGTACTCCGACAGGTCCAGGGAGCCGCGGTAGACCAGTGGCACCTCGGGGGTGCTCTGGACGCGGACCACCGGGTGGCCGGCGGCCCGGAAGGCGGCCGGGAAGCCCCGCGCGGGGGCGTAGGGGTCGACGATGACCACGGGTGCAGCGGCACTCACGCCGGATCTCCTGCCGTGTTGTTCGGATGCGTCCCTGCCGGGACCGGGTCTGTTCGGTGGGCTCCGCCCGTCACGGGCAGGGCTGCGCCGAGACGTGGTAGCGGGCCGAGGCGGTGCGGATGGCCTGCTCCACCGACGCGCTGGTGGGGCCGGTGAAGCGGAACCGGCCGCCGACGTGCTCGTAGTAGGCGTCCGCTGCGGGCAGCACCTCGCCGGGTGCGAGCAGCGACTCGGCGTACAGGCCGGGCACGGTCCCGGCCAGCGGGGTGACGTGGGTGATGCGACAGGGCCGCTCGGCCGGAGCGGGCACCAGCAGCCACCCTCCGACGCCGGTGGAGCCCTGCTCGGCCTTCTTGGGCTGTTCGCCGAGCTGCAGGGCGAACGCGGCCTCCATGAGGTCGTATCCGTGCACGTCCCGCCAGACGAAGGGGATCTCGGCGCCGCCGACGCGGGCGCCGATCTCCAGGAACGAGCAGGTCACGGACGCGTCTTCGGCGACGCCGACGAAGACCTCCAGGTGGAAGACGGTCGTCGTGCCGGTGAGCGCGCCGAGGAAGCGCTCCGCCCGGGCGCCGACGACCGCGAGGACCGCGGGGTCGTCCTCCTCGACGGAGCCGAGGTGGGCGCCGTCGCGGAAGCCGAGGCAGTCGTTGACGTACCGTGAGGCCCGCCAGACCTCCAGGCGGCCGTCGCGGTACAGACCGTCCACGTGGTAGATCGGGTCGGTCACATGGGCCTGGGCCATGAGGACCGTGTCCACCGGCCAGGACAGGGCGGCGAGGTCGCCGGGGCCGTGCACCACGCGGACGCCCGCGCTCGAACTGCCCTGGGTGGGCTTCAGGACGACGGGCCAGCCCTGCCGCTCGGCGAAGGCCAGCACGTCCGCCTCCTCGGCGACCGGGGCGAACGCGGGGACCGGCAGCCCCGCGTGCGCGATGCGCCGGCTCATCTCCAGCTTGTCGCGGAAGGGCAGCAGGTCGGCCGTGGTCGCGCCCGGAAGACTCCACCGGGCGCGCAGCTGCGCGGCGATCAGCAGGTCGTCCTCCTTGAGGGCGACGATCGCCTTCGGCGCGCCGAACCGGCCGGCCAGGGCCTCGACGGCGTCCCCCACCACGGCGAGGTCGTCCGTGGCGGGGACCAGCGCGATCTCGGCCGCCGACGCGGGCACGCCCTGCGCGCCCACGCCGGTGGTCACGTAGGTGACCGCGTGGGCCGCGTGGTCGAGGTAGTCCTCGTAGTGCGCGTACCGGTCCCGCCAGCGGTGGATCACGATGACGTGGGGACGCGCTCCGCTGTCGTCCGGGTTCCCTGACGTCGGCATGAGGTGGAGACCCTCCTAAACACCGCGGCGGTAGATAACTGTAGTTAAGTTATCGCCGGTGCAGTGTGATGACAATAGTCAATCATCGGGCCGCGTGCCGGGCGGGACGTCACCAGGGCCAGTCACCCCTGCAGGGCGGGCCGTCCAGGATGCGGGAGTGGCCCCCGAGCGGGAGGTCCGCGGCGGACGGCGAGCCGGAGGCGGCGCGGTTCAGCGGCGCTTCCTCGCACGGCAGAGGAGCGACTAACGCCCCGGCTTCCAGGGCCGCGATCCGGAGCAGCGGCTCGATGGAGTTCACGCGAGTCGACTCGACAGACATCGTTCCCCCTAACATGGGGGTGCAGTGATCACTACACCCCTGCACGGTTCTGCCGTGCGTCCGTCCCATTGGTCACGCTCGCCACGTCCGAGGGCATTGGTCCTCCAAGGGGCGTTAACATCAAGCGACTGCAAGTCATACGCTCCGGAACACGGAGTGACATCAGTTGCCCTCTCAGTCAACTTGAGCTCGGGTGATCATATGTACCGTCGTGAGGGGCGGCAAGTGACCCCGGGGCCCACCCCCCGTTGGAGCAACACGACATGAAGTCTCCCCTGGTCCAGCAGCCGGACTTCGGAGAGCGGCTGCGCAAGCTGCGCAAGCAACGCTCGCTGTCACAGCGCGATCTGGCCAAGGCACGCATCACTCCCAGCTACATCTCGCTGCTCGAATCAGGGCGACGCGTCCCCACCCTCGACGTGCTGGTGCAGCTGAGCACCGCACTCGAGGTGAGCCTGGAGACGCTCACCGGGGCACCCGTCGACTTCCCCGAACTCTCCGCGCGGGACACGGCACCGCCGTCGCCGCACGCCGGCCGCGACTCCGCCGCCCTGCGCGGCTCCGCGGCCGACGCCCTGCTGGCCGCAGGCTTCGAGGACCTGCCCCTGGACGTCCGCCGGGAGAGGCTGGAGGCGCTGTACCAGGAACTCCTGGCCTCTCCTCCCTCCTGGGCACTGGTCCAGGTCGCGTTCCAGCTGGCGCAGCTGCTGGCCGACCTCGGGGACGCCGAGGCCCGCTTCGGAGTGCTGAGCACGGTGGCGGGCATTCTGAAGGAGAGCGACTCGCCCGGCATCCGGCTGCGCACCTTCACCGACCTGGCGGCCGCGGCCCGGGACGCCGGGAACATGCCGGCGGCGCGCGCGGCGCTGGCCGACGGCCGGGCCGAGATCGAGGCGTCCGGCGCGCACCACAGCGCCGACCACGTCCGGCTGGTCTCCGTCGAACTGTCGGTCCGCTGCGAGGCCGACGAGCGACTCTCCGACCTCAGACCGCTGGCCGACGAACTCCTCGAAGCGGCCCGGCACATCGACTCCCCGGCCGTGCTCGGACGCGCCCACTGGTCCGTGGGCACCATGCTCGCCCGCTACCACCAGACCGAGGAGGCGGTGCCCCACCTGATGGCCGCGCGCGGCATACTGAGCAACGCCAGCCTGCCCATCCACGAGTGGCTGCACTTCTGTACCGCCCTGGCCTCGTTGCTGATCGACCTGGACGTCGAGGAGGAGACGGCCCGGCGGCACCTGGACGCCGCCCTGGCCGTCACGGAGGCCAGCGGCTGGCCGCCCACCGCGGCCCTGCTCAAGGCCAAGGCCCGCCACCTGGTGGCCCGTGGCGCCGCGGCCGAGGCCGAGGAGCTGTGCCGCCGGACCCTCCGGGGCGACCTGTTGGTCCGGGGCACGGACCGGGCGCAGTTCTGCGCGACCTGGGCGCGCGCGCTGGCCGCCCTGGACCGCACCGCCGAGGCCACCGAGCAGATGCGGGAGGCGGCGCTGCTCTTCGAGGAGTCCGGTCACCTGCGGCTGGCCGTGGAGTGCTGGCGCTGGCTCGACCAGACCCGCGATCGGATTCGTTCCTGAGCCGTGGCCGGCCGCTGCTCCGTCCGGCGGCCGCGGCGGGTTTCCGCGGCCGGTCCGCGCGGACAACGCCATCGGGGTGTGCGCCCACTTCGATGTGCGCACACCCCGGAACGCTGAGGCCGGCGGACCGGCCGCGCGGCTCAGATGTCCAGCGTCACCTCGTAGGACGCCAGCCACCGGTTGAGCCACAGCGCCGTCTCCAGGCCGCCCCGGTTGTACGGCATGCTCACGTCTGCCACCGGCCGGTCCAGGACGCGGCGGATGCGCGCCACGTCGAGCAGCGGCAGGACCGGGGAGCCGGCGTCGGCGAGCACGGCGGACAGCTCGGTGCGCAGGGCCGCCTCGTAAACCGGGTCCTGGGTCGCCGGATAGGGCGTCTTGGCCCGCTCCAGCACCGACGACGGCAGCAGGTCCCCGGCCGCCGCCCGCAGCAGGCTCTTCTCCCGGCCGTCGAAGGACTTCAGCTCCCACGGGACGTTGAAGACGTACTCCACGAGCCGGTGGTCGCAGAACGGCACCCGCACCTCCAGACCGACGGCCATGCTCATGCGGTCCTTGCGGTCGAGCAGCGTCTGCACGAAGCGCGTGAGGTTCAGGTACGTCATGCGGCGCATCCGCCGGTCGGTGTCGCTCTCGCCGGCGAGGACGGGGACCTCCGCGACGGCCTCGTCGTAGCGGGCACTGCGGTACCCGGGGATGTCGAGCTTCTCCAGCAGTCCGGGGTCGAGCATGGAGGTGCCGCCGAAGTACCGCGCGGAGCCGGACGTCAGCCACGGGAACGTCGGCGCCTCGACCGCGGCGGACCGGTGGAACCACTGGTACCCGCCGAACAGCTCGTCGGCCGACTCGCCCGACAGCGCCACGGTGGACTGCTCGCGCACCGCGCGGAACAGCAGGTACAGCGACGGCCACATGTCGCCCCAGTACGCCGGGGGCAGGTCGGTGGCCCGCAGCACGGCGGCGCGTACGGCCGGGTCGACCAGCTCCGCGCTGTTCAACAGGACTTCCCGGTGGTTGGTGCCCAGGTGCGCCACGACGTCGCGGACGTAGGGCGCGTCGGCGGAGCCGCGCACCGCGTCGGGCTCGAACTGGTCGCCCGCCGAAGTGAAGTCCACCGAGAAGGAGTTGACCGGGCCGTGGCCGCCGTCCCGCAAGGAGCGCTGGGCCAGCGCGGTGATCGTGGAGGAGTCCAGACCGCCGGACAGCAGGGTGCACAGCGGCACGTCCGAGATCAGCTGGCGGGAGACGACGTCCTCCAGCAGCTCGCGCACCGTGCGGACGGTGGTCCGCTGGTCGTCGCGGTGCTCGCGGGCCTCCAGCTGCCAGTAGCGGGACTTCGTCAGGCCGGACTCGCGGACCCGCAGGAGCTGTCCCGGGCGCACCTCGTACATCCCCGAGAACACCGCCCGCTCGGGCGTCTTGACCATGTCGAGCGCCTCGCACAGGCCGTCCCTGTCGACGCGGCGCGGCACCATCGGGTTGGCGAGGATCGCCTTGGGCTCGGAGCCGAACAGCACGCCGTCCGGGGTCGGGTAGTAGTAGAGCGGCTTGACGCCCATCCGGTCGCGGACCAGGAGCAGTTCCTCGGTGCGAGGATTCCACACGCCCATGGCGAACATGCCGTTGAGGTGCTCGGCGAAGCCCTCGCCCCACTGCAGGTAGGCGCGCAGCGCGACCTCGGTGTCGCTCCGGGTCCTGAACCGGTGGCCGTAGGAGGCCAGCTCGGTGCGCAGCTCCCGGAAGTTGTATATCTCCCCGCAGAAGGTCAGGGCGGCGAGCACGCGCCCGTCCTCCTCGGCCACCATGGGCTGGCGGCCGCCCTCCAGGTCGATGATCGACAGCCTCCGGTGGCCCAGCGCCACGTGGCCCGAGATCCACAGGCCCTCCGCGTCCGGCCCCCTGCAGATCATGGTGTCGTTCATGGCCTGGAGCAGGGGGCGCTCACGGCCGAGATCACGGGTGAAGCTGAGCCAGCCGGTGATTCCGCACATCGCGGTGACCTTTCTCTTCGGCCTGGTCCGTCAGGCGAGTCGGGCGTTGACCAGGTCGAGCAGCCGACCCGGCGTCTTGGCCTCGCTGACCACGTCCTCCGACAGCGTGATGCCGTGCGTGCGCTCCAGCTGCAGGACGGCGTTGAGGCGGGTCAGCGAGTCGAAGCCCAGCTCGTCGAAGGTGACGTCGGCCAGGTCGTCGCCGGGTTCGACCGGATCGGCGTAGCCGTTGCAGCCGTTGAGTACGTCGATCAGCTCGGTCAGGGTGAGGGCGGCCATGTTCTCTCCGTTCCTTTCAGGGCAGTCGGCGGGTCACGGGCGGGGCGGTGTGCCGGGCGCGCCGGTGACGTCGCGGGCGAGGGCGTCGAGCACCTCGGGCTCGAAGGGGCCGTAGGTGCGGGTGCCGTCGGCGTGCGGCTTGGACATCAGGTGTCCCAGACCGGGGTAGCTGCGCAGGGTCGATTCGACCCCGTGGGCGGTGGCGCAGTCGTGCACCAGCCAGGCCTGCCGGGGCGGGGTGGTCCAGTCGTCGGCGCCGACGTGCAGGGACAGCGGGCCCGGGACGCGGGCGGCCCGCTCGTAGGCGTGCGGCTGCGAGGACCAGTCCTGCCAGAAGGAGGCCGGGCCGGACTCGTCGCCGTGGTGCAGGGCGCGCCGGGTGGCGGCGTCGTACTCGGCGGTGAGGTGCGCCCACAGCCGCTCGGCCGGCACCCGGCTTCCCAGGCGGTCGTGGAGGTCGAAGTCGTCCCACCAGCCGCTGCGTCCCACGGTGTCGCGGGCCGCCGCCGCCAGGTCGACGTTCCCCTCGTCGTCGACGAAGCCCGCAGACACCAGCCATTCCTGGCGCCGCTGGAGGTGCATCCAGCGCCCGCGCACCGCGTAGCTCTCGGCCACCGGGGCCACCAGGATCAGCCGGTGGGGCGCGCCGAGTTCCTCGGCGGCGGCGAGGGCGACCTCGGTCCCCATGGAGATCCCCAGCAGGGAGACCCGGGCGGGGTCGACCTCGGCGCGCTCGCTGAGCCACTTCACGGCCGCCACGGCGTCCTCGACCAGGCCGGTGAAGGTCAGCCGGGGCGAGCCCGCGCCCCCTTGGAACGACTCGGTGACGAACCGGCTGTCGTAGCCGAGCACCACGGCGCCGCGTGCGGCGCAGGCCGCGGCCACGTCGTCGAAGAGCCGGACGGGCCCGTTGCCCGACACCTCGCCCGGGAGGAAGCCGGCGCGGTCCCAAGCGCCGAACGGGTGCAGGAGGACGACGGCGGGAGCCGCCTGGGCGAGGTCGGCGGGGGTGGTCAGCGTCCCGGAGAAGCCGTTCAGCGACACGGTCTCCCGGCGTACCGCGTGATGGTCCGTCATGGGGGTCACCTCATACCTCGATCAGCGTGCAGAACCAGTGCATTCCGGTGGCCAAGCCTGCCAGGGCCACCACGTCACCCGGTCGCAGCTCACCCCGTTCCCGGTGGGCCTGCAGGCAGATGAGCTGGTCGGCTCCGCCGCAGTGGCCCAGCTCGGCGGCCAGCTCCGCGTTGGTGCGGTCCAGGCCGATCCCCACCGCGCGGGCCATCTCCTTCATCGACTTCTGGTTGTCGTTCAGGTAGACGACGCGGGCGAGGCTCTGCCGTGGCACGCCGGCGCGTTCGCAGGCGCGGTCGATGACCTGCGCCACCCGCGCGTTGACGCTGCGGACGAACGCGGTGAGGTGTTCGGGATCCTTCCTGAAATGGCGGTACACCAGGGCCAGGGGATCGACGGTCAGGTTGGACTCGCCCTCCGGCGGACGGGGGGCCGCGGCGCCGCCGTACTCGATGCGGAAGAAGTCGGCGCACTCCGGATCGCTGATCTGCTCCGTGCCCAGCCAGCGCAACTGGCGCTCCCCGCGCCGCAGCACGGCTGCGGCGCTGCCGTCGCTGCCGAGGCAGGTGTTGGTGCGCATGCGGTTGCTGTGCTGTTCGCTGACGCGGTTCACGGTGACCAGCAGGACCGTGCGCACGTCTGGACGCACCGCCAGGATGCCGGCGATCCGCTCGAAGGCCGTCACACCCGAGGCGCAGGCCTGGGTGAGCAGCAGCGTGGGCGCCCCCGACAGACCGGCTTCCCTGGCCACGGCGGTGGACATGTCCCAGTTCAGGTGGTCGGGCACGTTGCTGTCGGCGACCACCAGGTAGTCGATGTCCCCGGCTTCGACGCCCGCCGCCGCGAGGGCCTTGCGGGCGGCGTCGGCGGCGAGCTGGACGGCCGACACCCCGTCGGCCGCCCGGTGGTAGGTGCGGTAGCCCCAGGCGAGGACGCGTTCGGGGTCGTCCACGTAACGCGACACCGTGTCGGCCACGCTCTGCGGATCGCCGAGCCGGGTGGCGAGGGACACGATTCCGAAATCTACAGGCGGCACAGTAGTCATCCCTTGTCGCATGGCGCTGTCAGGACTCGGCCGGGGCTTCGCGCATCGCCGCCGCGTTGGCCCGGACCGCGAGGAGGAGCAGGGCGAGGGTCTGGACGAAGGCGTTGGCGATCATCGCCAGCCAGACGCCGCGCAGTTCCAGGGCGGTGCTGGAGAGGGCCGGCGCGAGCACGGCCTGCAGGCCGGCGCCGGCCAACGTCACGTACGCCAGCACGCTGCCCTGCCCGCCGCCGAGGAAGACACCGCTGAGCACGACGTTGCACAACAGCAGTGCGATGTACACCGCCAGCCAGGGCGCCTGCCCGGACGCCGCCTCGTGGACCGCCGTGTCCCGCGTGGTCAGCTCCAGGGCCGGCGCGGCGCCGACGAGCACGAGCAGGCCGCTCAGCAGCGACCAGCCGATGCCGAGACGGATCGCCGAGGACCGGGTGCCGGCCAGGGCGTGGTCCTCGCCGGCGCCGCTGGCGCGTGCGGCGGCGATGGTGGCCGCCTGGCGGATCGCGTAGGCCGCCATGCTCAACACCAGCAGGCCCTTGGTGATGGTGCCGTACGCGGCGACCTGGTCGGTTCCGAAGCGGGCGATCACGCCGACGACGAGCATGCCGGCCGCCATGCGCACGAAGAAGTCCACGGCCATGGGCGCGCCGGCCTGCCAGATCTCGCGCAGCGGCGTGGGCCGTCCGGCCTCCGCCCCGTCGCCCGCGTCCTGGGCCCGGCGCCGGAAGTCCGACCTCAGGTAGAGGCGGACCGTCCACAGCAGCACGAGGGCGCGGGACAGGACGAGGGCGAGGGCCGCGCCGGCCACGCCCATCTCCGGCATGCCGAGCAGACCGAAGATGAGGACCGGGTCCAGCACCAGGAGGACGCCGTTGGCCAGCATCGCCATGCGCATCGGGGTCCGCGTGTCCCCGTGCGCCTTGAAGGCGCTGTCGACGGCGTTCTGGCCGTAGTAGACGGCGATGCCCGGGATGGCGATGGAGAGGTAGTCGTGCGCCAGTTCCAGGGCCCGGGCGTCGCTCCCGCCCAGGGTGAGGCGGGCCAGGGGGTCGCGGACCAGGAACAGGGTGACGCAGGTGACGGCGGTGACGACCAGGGTCAGCCGCCAGGTCGCTCCCAGCACGCGCCTGACCCGGGAGTGGTCCTCCGCTCCGACGGCGCGTGACAGGGCCACCGTGGCGCCGCCGCTCACCGCGAGGATCACGCCCAGCAGGACGTTCTCCAGACTGCTGGCGACGGTGACGGCACTGAGCTCCGCGGCTCCCAGCCGCCCGACCCAGACGACGCTGATGATGCCGGCGACCACGCCGGACATCAGCTCCAGGTAGACGGGCCACGCCACGGGGATCAGCCGGGCCGGGTCCACGCGTCCCAGCACCCCGCCCCTCGGGGTGCCCTCGGCCGGTCGCGTCTGGTCCGGCTCGGTGCCGGCGCTGGTGGGGGGTGTCATGCAGCATTCTCTTTCTCGGCGGATGGATCGTCGGTGCCGGGCGCCGGTGCGGGGTGTCCTCGGCGTCGTGCCGTGTCAGTGCAGGTACCGGCCGCCGTCCACGACGATGGTCTGTCCGGTGGTCGCCGTCGCGCCGGCCAGGGCGAGGACGGTGTCCGCGATCTCCTCCGGACGGACCACCCGCCCCAGAGCCGTGCCCGCCAGTACTCCCCGCAGCGCGGCCGGGTCCAGGGAGTCGGTCATCCCGGAGGCGACGGGGCCGGGCGCCACGCAGTTGACCCGCACGCCCCGCGGGCCCAGTTCCCGGGCGGCGGAGCGGGTCAGACCGACGACGGCGGCCTTGGCGGCCGCGTAGTGCGGTCCGAACGCCCCGCCGGTGAAGGCGGCGACGCTCGAGAGGTTGACGACGCTGCCCCGAGCCCGGGTCAGCGGCTCCAGCAGCGCCTTCAGGGCAGCGTACGGGGCCTCCACATTGGCGCGCAGGCAGGCGCGGAACGCGTCGGCCGACAACTCGTCGATCGGCGTGGGGCGTGCCCCTCCCACACAGTTGGCCAGCAGGTCGACGCCGTGCCAGTGGCCCGGGACGGCGACGGCGAGGCTTTGCGCCCCGTCGTCCTCGGCCAGGTCCCCCCGTACCAGCGTCAGTCGCTTGCCGGCCGGGTCCAGCTCGGCCAGCCGCTCGGGCCTCGACCGGTACTGGGCGAGGACCTCCGCGCCCTGGTCCAGGCAGCGGCGGACGAGGTCCAGGCCGAGGTCGCCGGAGGCTCCGGTGACCACCACGGTGCGCACAGTGCTCATCGGTCCGCCTCCGCGTGGACGAATGCCTTGGGTTCGAGCAGGAAATGGGTGAGGCTGCCGTCGTGGGGCAGCCCGGGCGCCGTCGTCCAGGGGTCGGCGGGACCGAGCACCACGCGGCGCACGGTCGGCTCGTGCAGGAGCTCCTCGGCCAGCTTCGCCGGTGCGCCGAGCAGCGTGACGACGAGGGAGTCGCGCAGCGGGCCGGTGCCCGCCTCGGCCGTCCAGGGAGCGACCACCGTGAACGGGAAAGGCAGTTCGGTGCCCAGGGCGGGGTGCGCGGGGTCGGTGGTGGACAGCACGACGGGCGGCAGGGCGTGCGAACCGTCGGCGATCTCCACCGTGCCGTGCGCTCCGGCCGCCGTCGTGGGATGCCGGTGCAGCCCGGTTCCGGTGAGGCGGTCGACCTCGCGGGCCAGTGCCGTGGCGCGGTCCGCGGTGAACACCGGCAGGGCGGCGTCCGGGTCGAGGACCGGCAGCGGCGTCAGGTGCGCCAGTTCGGCCGCGAGCGCGTCGGCGGTCTCGCGGACGTCCCCGGCGGTGAGCACGACGGAGGTGTTGGTGCAGCGCGCCCCGCCGTCGGCGGCGATCGTGCGGGCCGTGTGCGCGATCGCGGTGTCGTCGGCCGCCGGGCCGAGCAGCACTTTGCTGCGTCCGGGGCCTCGCACCGCCACCGCCGCCCTGCCGGACCAGCGGGCCACGGTGTCCGGACCGCCGTAGACCAGGGCCCGGTCGGCGTGCTTGACCAGGAAGTCGGCGGTGTCGTGCCCGCCGGGCAGGACGGAGAGGCGGTCGGCGGGCAGCCCGGCGGCGTACAGCGCGCGGGCCAGCCGCAGCGGTGTGAAGGGGTCGCGGCCACCGGGCCGTACCACCACCCCGTGGCCGAGGGCGACCGCCTTCGCCCAGGCCAGGTGCGGTTCGGGGTGGTTGCTGGGCGCTACCACGGCCAGGGTGCGGCCCCGGCGCACCCAGCGCACCGCGTGGGGCGAGCCGTGCGGCGGCGCGGGCAGCTCGGCGGCCACGGCTGCCGAGGCCCCGGCGAGGCCGTCGCCGAGCTGCCGCAGCGCACGGGCGTGCACGGCGTGCGGCAGCCCGGTGGCGAGCGCGGCCCGCCGGCAGTACTCCTGCGGGCTCTCGCCGTCGAGCGTCTCCTGCGCGAAGAGCCGTCCCGCCTCCGCCGCGTCCTTCTCGGGCAGCGGTGCGCCGGCGGACGCGGCGGCCCGCCGCAGGGCGAGCTGGGCCAGCAGCACCGGGGCCTGTCCCACGTCGGCGAGGTCGTGGCCGTCGACGCCGGTCAGCGGGACGCCGTCCTCGCTCTCCCAGGCGCTGCCGCCGAGCAGCGGATGCAGCGCCGGGCGCGTCGTCGTGACGCCCATCAGTAGACCCCTTCGATGACGGCGGCGCCGTCGGTCGGCGTGAAGGGCCGGATGTCGGCGACGTCGTCGCCGTGGCCGCCCTCGGGGGTGCCGGCCCGTACGACGCTGTCCCGCTCGGCCACGTTCGGCAGGAACATGTCCTGGCTGAGCAGGTGCACCAGGACCCGGCCGCGCTTCCCCACCGGCACCCGGTCCCCGGTCGCCGGGTCGACCACCTCGACGACGGACTGCGGCTGATGGGTGCGGAAGACACACCGGTGGGCCGGGTACCGGTCGCGGGGCAGCTGCGGAGCGATGCCCATGAGGCTGTTGCCGTACAGTCCGACGACGGCGGTGCCGGGGAAGTACTCCTCCTCCACCAGGCGCAGGGTGCCGGCGGAGATGCTGGTGCCGCTCCAGATCAGACCGCCGAGCCGACCGGTGAGCCGCTCGTGCAGCGCGGGCCGGGCGCACAGCGCCTCCAGCACCGGGGGCGTGATGAACAGGACGCCCACCTGCTGGCCGGCGACGATCAGTTCGGCCTGGTCCAGGACATGCTGGACGTAGGCGTCGGCCTCGTCCCGCCGGCCGGCGGCGATCAGCCGCTTCACCCAGCGGGGGTCGAAGTCGACGGTGAAGCAGACCCCGCCGCGCATCTCGGCGAGCGACCTCATCGACCGCCCCACGATGTGCGGGCCGGTCGGGCCGATGTGCAGCCAGTGCACCCCCTGCGGGAAGCCGTGGTCGGTCAGGACCGTGTTCACCCAGGACAGGGAGCGGGCGCGCGAGCTGCTCTCGACGATCCGCTTGGGGGCGCCGAGGGTGCCGCCGGACTCGTACACGCCGAAGGGCCGTCCCTTGGCGCCCGCGGGGATCAGGTCGTCGACGGGGACCGTGCGCAGTTCGGCGCTGACGTCGGGGAAGCGGCGCAGGTCGGCGAGGCCGGTGATGTCGCGGAGCGGGTCGAAGCCGAGGCCGGCCTTCCTGCGCAGCCAGAACGGCGATCCGGTGCGCTCGTCGAAGTGCCACTCCAGGACGGCCCGCAGGTGTTCCTCGGCGCTCAGGGAACCGATCTCCTCCTCGAGCGGCGACCGTGCGGCAAGGCTCATGCTGATATCAGTCCTTCTCGTGCTGTGCGCCGCCCGCGGGCGCTGTCCAGGGCGTTGCCCACCATGCGCACGCCGTGCTCGGTGAACAGGGACTCGGGGTGGAACTGGACGCTTTCCAGCGGCAGTCGGCGGTGTCTGAGGGCCATGACCTCGCCGTCCCCGGACCGGGCGGCGACCTCGATCTCCGGGGGGAGGGTGGCGGGGTCGACCACCAGGGAGTGGTAGCGGGTCACCGTCAGCGGCGAGGGCAGGCCGCGGAAGACGCCGCGCCCGTCGTGCGCGACCTCGTCGCACTTGCCGTGCATGGGCCGCCGGGCGTGCACCACGCGGGCGCCGAAGGCCTGGGCGATGGTCTGGTGACCCAGGCACACCCCGAAGATCGGGACGCGGCCGGCCAGGGCGCGGACGGCCTCCAGGGACACGCCGGCTCCGTCCGGGGTGCCCGGCCCGGGCGAGAGCAGCAGCAGTTCGGGCGCCAGCTCGGCGATCTCCCCGACGGTCACCTCGTCGTTGCGGAACACCCGGCACTCCACGCCCAGGGTGCCGGCGTACTGGACGAGGTTGTAGACGAAGGAGTCGTAGTTGTCGACGACGCAGATCATCCGGCCGCCCTCCCGAGGTCGATCCCGGCGGCGCGCGCCGCGGCACCGAGCTTGGCCAGGCACTCGGCGTGCTCCTGGGCCGGATCGGAGTCGTAGACGATGCCGCCGCCGGCCTGCAGGCGCACCTGTCCCTGGTGCAGCACGGCGCTGCGGATGGTCAGCCACAGGTCGACGTCGTGGGTGCCGAAGCTGCCGACCGCGCCGGAGTAGAAGGACCGCGGGACCGGCTCCAGCTCGTCGATGATCTCCATGGCCCGCACCTTGGGGGCGCCGGTCATGGTGCCGGCCGGGAAGGTGGCGGTGATCAGGTCGGCGGCGGTGAGCCCGGTGCGCAGCTCGCCGGTGACGTCGGAGGTGAGATGCATGACGTGGGAGTAGCGCTCCACCTGCATCAGGTGCGGCACGGTGATGCTGCCGGGGACGCAGACCCGGCCCAGGTCGTTGCGCGCCAGGTCGACGAGCATGCGGTGCTCTGCGAGTTCCTTCTCGCTGCCGTACAGGTCGCGTTCGGCCCGCAGGTCCGCCGCAGCGTCGGCGCCGCGGGGGCGGGTGCCGGCCAGCGGACGGATCACGGCCCGCGTCCCGTCGAGGGTGACGCACGGCTCGGGGGAGCAGCCGGCCACCTCGAACTCCCGGCTGCGGTACCAGAACTGGTACGGCGAGGGGTTGAAGGAGCTGAGCGAGGAGTACAGCGACAGTCCGTCCGCCTCGGCCTCGGCGGTGACGGCCAGCGACAGCACGACCTGGAAGATGTCGCCGTCGACGATGTAGCGCTTGGCCTGCTCGACCGCGGCGTGATGGCCGTCGCGGCTGAGCGTGAACCGCGCCGTGCCGGCCCGCTGGGGGCGCGGCGGCCGGGCCTTGGGGGCGGTCAGCAGCCGCACCGCGCGCGAGCAGGCCCGCCGGGCCGCGGAGGCGTCGCCACCGCGGCCGACGACCCGCACCGCGGCGTCCTCGAAGCGGATGAGGATCTCGGGCAGGAACAGGTCGTAGACGGGCAGGTCCTCCCCGGAGCGGGGCTTGAGGCGCTCGATGTCGCGCACGGCGTCGTAGCCGACGACGCCGAAGAAGCGCCGCTCCTCGGGGTGGCGGGCCCGGTCGAAGTCCAGGCCGTCCAGGAAGTGCACGGCCGCGTGCAGGGCGGTGCCGCCCGCACCGGGTTCGCGGCTCGGGCCGCAACTGATCAGGGCCAGTTCGCCCACGGCCAGCACACCGGGCCGGGCGGGTCCCGAGCCGGAGGTGGCCAGCAGGATACGGCCGTTGCCGCGCAGCGCCGCGGCGGCCCGGGCGGGGTCGACCGGACCGGGCAGGATCTGCTCGTGCCGGTGGACCGTGCCGCCCGGGCGCAGCGCCGAGACGATCGGGGCGCCGGCCGGGCGCGGCGCCGGCCGGGTCGGGGCGCCGCCCGTCATACGGCGGCTCCCCGGTCGAAGCGGGCGGGGACCCGGAACTGGGTGCGCTCGTGGGCGCCGACCGGCTGTCCCATGGCGTAGCGGAACGCGGCCAGCTGGATGGCCCGGGGCGGGCAGCCCTCGACGTAGATGCCGGCGTCGCGGCTCTCGTAGAGGCAGTTGCCGACGAGGACGACCTGGCCGCGCAGTTCGGGCAGGGCGGCCTGAGGACCCGAGACGACCGTCATCTCCCCGTCCCAGGCGCGCAGTTCGTCGCCCAACGCCTCGAAGGCGGCCGCGATCCAGCGGCGGCAGGCCGGGCAGGCCCGGTCGGCGTGCACATGGATGCCGGGGCGCGGCGCGGTGATCACCGACGGGGCCCGCTTGATGGTGAAGGCCAGTTCCTCGAACGGCGTGCCGAGCAGCTCGACCTCGGAGAGCTCCGCCGGTCCCATGCCCCGGCCGTGGGCGTCCTGGAGGTAGGCGACCTCGTACGCCTTGAAGCCGGCGAGTTCGCTGACGGCCACGTCGAGGGCGACGGCGTTGGTCGACGCGGCGAGGAAGCCGACCTCGCGCAGGTCGCCCTCCATCGGGTAGTTGCCCTCCACGACCGTGCTGCCGTCGCTGACGACGAGGTGCTGCGGGCGCAGCAGGTTGAGGTCGACGGTCGACTCGTCGACGCCTGCCATGTGCACGATCCGCGTGGTGAAGCCCGGCAGCAGGCCGACGAGGTTCTTCATCGCGTTGGAGTACACGACGCTGGCGTGGGTGCGCAGCTGCGGGACCCCGATGAAGTAGTCGCAGTCCAGGACGAGTTCGGGGACGGCGATGGGCACGCGCAGTGAAGTGGCCCCGGGGATCGCGGCGACCCGCAGGGGCATGTCGTCGAAGCTGACCACCTGCGCGTACCGGTGCACGGCGTGGTCGCGCAGCACCTCGGTGAGGGCGTGGGTGCGCTCGGCGACCACGGGCCGGGCGCCGCGGTCGGCGACCGCCTTGGCGATGGCGGCCAGCAGCGCCGGGCTGACGTGGAAGCCCGGTTCCGTCTGGAACATGTTGGGCTTGATCAGGACGCGCTGTCCGGAGGTGAGGGCGTCCAGCGGATCGCCCAGCAGGCCGAGCAGCCTGGTCAGGGCCTCCTCCATCTGGGCCTGGTCCGCCCGCGGGTCGGTGCGGGTCAGGGCGACCGGCCAGGTGCCCCGGGCGCGGCCGGACGCGTCAGTCATCATCGTTCTCCACGGCTATGACGCGGGCCGGGGCGGCTTCCACGCCGGAGACCTTGACGGGCAGGGCGATGAGCTGGACGACCTGCCGGCTCAGCTCGTGCATGTTGGTCATGTACTCGATGAGCGGGATGCCGGCCCCCAGCAGCGCGTGGTGGACCGGGGACTCGCGGTCGCCGGGGCGCTCGGTGAGGCAGTCGAAACCCACCAGGCGGGCGCCGTTGTCGATGGCCCACTGCGCGGCGGACGGGGTCAGGTAGGGCGGCTTGTCCCAGTAGTCCTCGCGGCCCCAGGCGCGGCGCACGTAGTCGGTGCGGATCAGCAGCCGGTCGCCGGGCTGCCAGACCTCGCCGAGCGCCTTGTCCAAGTCGTCGGCCGTGACCGGGTCGAGGTCGCCCTTGTAGGACAGGTCGGCGACGCAGGCGCGCCCCACCAGGGTCTCCAGCGGCACGGCGTCGATGCCCTCGGCACCGGGGAAGAAGTGCAGCCGGTACTCGATGTGCGTGGCATTGTGCGGGAACAGGTGCAGCGTGGAGAAGGTGCGCTCCGTCCCGTTCGGGTCGTCGTCCGGTGTCATCGCCCGCTCGGTGGTGAACTTCGGGAACCACGGGGCGGGGTAGGAGGGCATTCCCTCGTAGAAACCGTGCGTCAGATCGATCAACCGCGGCACAATGCCTCCTTGGATTCGCGGTCACGGCTGCACAACACTCCACCACGGAGTTGACTTCTGTCAACAGTGGTTGAGCCCATCGGGCAACTGATGTTGACTGTAGTCATCAATCAGGGTCGCGGCCTGCCTCGGCGGGCCGCTCGCACCCGGCCCAGTACGCCCTGAGCGCCTCCTGGGCGACCGCTCGCTCCGGCCAGCCCAGCGCCGCGGCGGCGCGGGCGATGTCGGCGAACTCCGGCTGCACCGTGCGGCCCGGTCCGTCGCCGGACACCTTCACGCGGACGCTCTGCCGGTCGCCGACGGGCCCTACGGCGACCCGCGTCAGATGCCGGACCGCCAGGCTCCGCCGCGCCGTCCACCACCGCACCCCGAGCGTGCAGGTGTGCGCGAACAGCACGTCGGTGACCACGCCGCGGGCCTCCGGCGGGCACAGCGCCGTGACCTGCCGGCCGGGCCGCCCGCCGCGCGCGGTGACCGGCGTGGTCCAGCAGTCCCAGGCCCCGGCCGCGCGCAGCGCCTCCAGGACGCCCGGCCACAGCCGGGGGTCCATGTCGTCGACCGTGCTCTCCACCACGGCCACCTCGTCCGTCCCCGCGGTCCCGCCCGTGTCCGGCCGGGGCGCCGCCGACGAGCGGCCGATCGTCACCCGGGTCACGTTGGGCCGGTCGGGCAGCTCCCGGGTGCCGCCGCCGCAGCCGACGGCGGTCACCCGCATCGCCCCCGCCGGTCCGGGCCGGGCCAGCGCGGCCACCAGGGCGGCGCCCGTCGGCGTGGTGCACTCCCCGGGCAGTGCGCCGCCCGCCAGCGGCAGACCGTGCGCCCGGGCGATCTCCAGCACCGCGGGCACCGGTACGGGGAGCACGCCGTGCGCCCCGCGGACCTGCCCGCTGCCGGCCTCCAGGGCGGAACAGGTGACCCGGACCCCGTCGGCGAGCAGCCCGAGGTCGTCCAAGGCCGCCGCGCACCCCACGACGTCCGCGAGCGCGTCGAAGGCGCCCACCTCGTGGAAGTGCACCTCCTCCCGGCCGACGCCGTGCACGGCCGCCTCCGCGTCAGCCAGCAGCTCGAACGTCCGCAGCGCGAACGCCGCTGCGGCGGGGGTGAGCCGACCGGCTCCGGCGAGCAGCTCCCGCACGTCGCGCAGGTGGCGCTCGCGGTCGGCCACGGCCGGCATCAGCACCTCGACCCGGGTGCAGGCCAGCCCGCCGCGCCGGGCGGACTCCGCGCGTACGGCGAGGCCGGGGACGCCGAGGGAGGCGATCGCCTCGTTGACGCGCTCCGGCCGGGCGCCGGCGGCCAGCAGGGCGCCGAGCAGCATGTCGCCCGCCACCCCGGTGGAGCAGTCGAGGTGAGCCGTCAGCGGGGCGCCGCCGCCTGCGCCGGGGAGGTCAGACATGAGGGGTCCCTTGTGCGGTGGGGGCGTCGACGGAGCCCGCGGCCGGGGGCGTGGTGTGCCCGCCGGGGGTTCCGGGCGCGGTCCGCGCCTCCGGCGCCGGCGTCTCGGAGGGCGCGGAGTGCGCGGGAGGCGCGGCCTTCGCGGAGGAGGCTTCTCGCGCCGGGGGCGCCGCTTGCGCGGGGGCCGCGGCGTTCGCGGCCGCACTCAGCCGCGCGATCCTCGCGGCGTGCACGGCCGCTCCGAACCCGTTGCCGATGTTCATCACCGCCACGCCCGGGCTGCACGACGTCAGCATCGCCGCCGCAGCCACCAGCCCGCCCGCGCCGACCCCGTACCCCACCGGGCTGGGCACCGCGACCACCGGCATGTCCACCAGGCCCGCCACCACGCTCGGCAGCGCGCCCTCCATGCCCGCGATCACCACGGCACAGGCCGCTCCCTCCAGCTCCGGCAGGGCGTCCAGCAGCCGGTGCAGGCCCGCCACGCCGACGTCGGCGACGAGCCGGCCCCGGGCGCCGAGCACGGCGAGCGTGGTGAGGCACTCGTGTGCGACGGCGAGGTCCGAGGTCCCCGCCGCGAGGACCGCCACCGTGCCGTGCGGCTCCGGGAGTTCGCCCACCACGACGGTGCGGCCCAGCCGGTCCACGGTGACCGGGCCGTCCTGGCCGGCGAAGAACTCCTCCGCCCCTGTCAGCACCTCGGCGGGACACCGGGTGGCCAGCGCCGGCCCGCCCGGGTCGGTCCGCCGGAGCCCGGCCAGCAGGCGCAACGTCTGCTCCGGGGTCTTGCCCTCGGCGAAGACCACCTCCGGCACGCCGGTCCGCCGCCGCCGGTCGGGATCGAGGCGGGCTATTGACTCGACGTGCACCACGCGTTGACTATCGAACCGCAGATCATTCACTAGAGTCAACTTAGGTAGATACCGGAGTCAGCGCAATGGCCTCAGCGAGTTCTGTGCCCCGTCCCGACGCCGTCGACCGGCTGCTGGACGGTCTGACGCACCTGGACGGCCTGGTCGTCGCCTTCTCCGGGGGAGTGGACTCCACCGTGCTGCTGGCCGCCGCGCTCCGCGCGCTCCCCCCGGACCGGGTCGTCGCCGCCACCGCCGACTCCCCCAGCCTGGCCCGCGGCGAACTGGCGGACGCCCGGCGCCTGGCGGCCCTGCTGGGCGCCGAGCACGTCACCCTGCCGACGGACGAACTCGCCGTCGACGGCTACCGGGCCAACCGGGGCGACCGCTGCTACTTCTGCAAGCACACCGTGCTCACCGTGCTCACCGCGTTCGCCGCCTCCCGGGGCCTGCGGCACGTCGCCACCGGCACCCACGCCGACGACCTGCGCGCCCCGCACCGCCCGGGGCTGCGGGCCGCACGGGAACTCTCCGTCGTCGAACCCCTCGCCCAAGCCGGTCTCACCAAGGCCGACGTACGGGCCCTGGCCCGCTCGTGGGACCTCGACGTGGCGGACAAACCCGCCGCCCCCTGCCTTGCCTCCCGCGTCTCCGTCGGCGTCCCGGTCACCCTCGAACGCCTCAGCACCGTCGAACGTGCCGAGACGGCGGCCCGCACCTTCTTGGCCGGCCACTCCCTCACCCCGCGCGACCTGCGGGTCCGCCTGCTCCCCGAGGGGTTCCGCCTGGAGGTCGACACACCCACCTACGCCGGCATCCTCACCCGGGACCTGTCCGCGACGGTGCTCGACCACCTCGCCACCGCCGGACTTCCGGCGTCCGGCAGCATCGCCCCGTACCGGTCCGGCTCCGTGGCCACCGGCGCGTCCTAGGTGCGCCGCGAGGGGGGCCTTCGGGGGCGCTCACCGTCACGGCGGGCGACGCATCACCTCGGAGTCCGTCCTCGACCACGACGCCCGCTTCCTCGCCGAAGCCCGAGGGGACGCCCCTCCGCGGACCCCGGGACAGCAGCGGGGACAGGTCCCCTGGCGCCGGGCACGCACGCCGCGAACCGGCCACCGGGTCCGGCAGGTGGCGGACGAGGAGGGCGGAAGAACTGTCCCGGAGAATGAGGATCAGGAGGAGGAAGCCCTTTCATGGCCTCGCCATGGGCGAAGCCGGCACTCGGCCCGGGATCGGGCCGCGCGGGTTCCCGGGGGTGCTGACCCGGGAACCCGGGGCAGTCCCTACCGGACGACGCGTTGCCCGCCGCGGGCGATGCTCGCGCTGGTCGTGAGCGGCGGTCCGCGGAGCGGGCCGTCCGTCAGCACGGTCGGCTCCGGGACGGACGCGACGAGGCGACGGCGGCGGAGGTGCGGGTTTTCTTCTCCCGGACGGCCGCTCCAGAACACCTGGACGACCTGCGACGACGCCATCACATGGCTCAGCCGCATCAGGACCGGACCGACGCGCCTGGCTCTCGGAGGCGGTGAAGCGGGTCAGCTCCCACGGGTCGTGTGCGCTGAAGACGGTGATCCCATCGGCGTGGTCGCGTCGCAGGGAGCGCAGCCGGTCGCGAGTCGCGTCACGAGCCTCGGCGTCGGTCTGCGCTCCCTGCCGGACCGGTTCGAGGACGGGGTGGGAGAGGGGCGGCGTGCGCTCGGGCCCGCCGTGATACGTGTACGCGTCACCCGCATGCGGCAGCCACCGTCCGTCGCCGTCGCGCACGGCGACACCCGAGTGCCCCGCCGAGTGGCCGGGCAGCGGCACCAGCGGGAGGTCGCATGCCGGTCCCTGTGGCCGGGCCACGCCGGGGAGGCCGGACCACTCCGTGCGGTCCGCCATGGGCGCGGCGGTGAGCGGCGGGTCGTGCGCCCGGTGCGCCGGCATGAAGCGGTCGAGGCTGTGCTGGTGGTGCGCTGCCGTCGGGCCGGTGACGGCCCGGTACTCGTCGGGGTGGACGTGCACCTGCGCGTGAGGGAAGTCCGGCAGCCCTTCCGTATGGTCGCGATGCAGGTGGGTGGGCACGATGTGCCGCACGTCCCGGGGCGCGTACCCGAGGCGGACGACCTGCCGCAGCGCGCGCTCCTCGGGATCCGGCGCGGGCTGGGCGTGGGCGACCCGGTCGGCACCCAGCGACCGTTCGGGGTGCCGCAGGTCGGCGGTGCCGAGACCGGTGTCGACCGGGACCAGCCCGTCCGAGTCCGTCTCGATCGGCCGGGCCGCGGCGCGGTCAGGGCCGCCCGGCGGTGTCCTCCGGAGCCGTTTCGGGTTTGGTGTGGAGGACCTCGCGGGCCTGTTCCGCGGCGCGGATGGTGCTCTCCCGGATGAAGTCGAGGAAGCGGGCGATGTTCTCCAGGCGGGTGGCGGCCGGGGTGCCGGGGCCGAGGACGCCGACGCCCTGCCGCGAGACCTCGACGACCTGGGCGAGGGAGGTGGCGCTGGCGATCATCGCCTGGTACCAGACGTCGTCGCCGACGAGGTAGCGCTCGCGGCGGCGTTCGTCGCGTTCCCGGCGGACGAGGCCCTGGCCCTCCAAGAACGCGATCGCCTTGGAGATGGACGCCGGGCTGACCTGGAGGCGCTGGACGAGTTCGGACGCGGTGAGGCTGCCCTCGTCGGTGGTGTAGAGGCAGACCAGCACCCGGGACATCATCTTGGGCACGCCCGACCGCATGAAGACGGCGGTGAGGGTCTCCTCGTACGCGCGCACGGCCTCGGGGTCGCGTCCGTGGGGCTGCTCGGGCGTCTGCTGTCCGCGCCGGGGCGCGGCCTGCCGGCGGCGGTGGGCACGGCGTTCGGCGGCGAGGTGGGCCAGGTCGGCGCGGTAGGCGGTGGGGCCGCCGTTGCGCATCACCTCGCGCGTGATCGTCGAGGTCGGCCGGTCCAGGCGCCTGGCGATCTCCGCGTAGGGGAGGCCGTCGGCCAGTCCCAGCGCGATCCGCTGGCGTTCCTGCTGGGTGAGTCTGCCTCCCGGCATCGCGGTCTCCTTCGTGGTGCGCGGTGAGGGCAGCGTAGCGTTCATCTTCGAATCGTTGCAACGGAGAGAGTGAGGGACTGTTGCGTTAACTCCGAGACCATTGCAATGATTTATGGGCTGTCACCTGGTGTTTTGTGATTTCAGTGCAACAAATTTATTGCCAGATAATTGAACGCAACGTAGCGTTTCATTCGTCGGAAACAGCGAGTCGAGGAGTCCACGATGCAGAAGACCCAGAGCACGACGCACACGTTCGCCGCCCCCGCCCCCATCACGGCCGTCCTGGACGTCCCTGCCGGACGCATCCGGTTCATCGCCGCCGACCGGGCCGACGCGACCGTCGAGATCCTGCCCGCCGACCCCTCCCGCAGCCGGGACGTGAAGACGGCCGAGGAGACCGCGGTCGAGTACCGCGACGGCGTCCTGCGCGTCGAGACCCCGGTGGGGAACCAGTTCCTCGGTCCGTCCGGGACGCTGGAGGTCACCGTCCAGCTGCCCGCCGGCTCGAGTGTCCGGGCGAAGGCGGCCAGCGGCGAACTCCGCGGCGTGGGACGGCTCGGCGACGTCGACTTCGAGGGCGCGCACGGCACGGTCAAGCTCGACGAGACCGCGAACGCCCGGCTGTCCCTCCAGGCCGGCGACGTCCTCGTCGGCCGCCTCGACGGATCCGCGGAGATCACCACGCAGAAGGGCGACCTCACCGTCACCGAGGCCGTGCGCGGCACGCTCACCCTGCGCACCGAGCAGGGCTCCATCACCGTCGGCGCCGCCCGCGGCACCTCCGCCACCCTCGACGCCGGCACCACCCACGGCCGGATCGGCAACTCCCTCTACAACGCCGCCGGTTCCGCCGCGGACCTGGTCATCCACGCCACCACCACCTACGGCGACATCACCGCCCGCAGCCTGTAACAGCGCCCCGGCACCCGCCCCGTGAGGAAGGACGCCGCCATGACGCCGCCGCTCGCACACCCGCCCGCTGCGGCGGCTCCGGCCGGCCCCGGCCCGGTCGCCTCCTTCCTCCGGTTCGCAGTTCTCGGCGGCGGTGCCGGAGTCCTCTGCGGCCTCACCGTGCCGCTGCCGGCGGCCGCGGTGCCCTGGGCGGTCGCGAACGCGGTCGTCACCGTCGCCTCGGCCCTGCTGTGCACCGAACTCCACGCCCGCTTCACCTGCGCCGAAGGGCGGGGCGCCCGACGGCGCGAGCACTGGCGGTCCGCGGGCCCGGCGACGGCCGCCTACCTGGCCACCAGCGTCGCCGTACGGGTCCTGTACCTGCTGCGGCCTTCCCCCGGCCCGCTGACCGAGCAGCTCGTCCACCTCGGCGCCTCCGGCCTCGCCGGCACCGGCCGCTTCCCCGTCCTGCGCCGCTGCGTCTTCGCCCCCGCCGCGGCCGGGCCGTACGGCCGCCGGTTCCGTACCTCCGGCCGGGCACCGGTCCGTCGGCGTCGCGAACGCCAGGAGGAGGACTGCCCGACCGGATCCGGCGGGGGAGAGGGGCGATTGCGCGGTGAGCGGAAGGTGCGCCGACAGCCCGGGGGCGTGATGCCCACGCGCCGGACGAAAGGGTGGCGCAGGTCGTCGACGGTTCCGAAGCCGGTCCGCCCGGCGATCACGGTGATCGGATCGTCGGCGGCCTCCAGGCGGCGCCGGGCGGGCAGGATGCGCTGCGCGGTGACCCGCTGCGGGGCGCGGTCTGCACGAGTACCGCCGCTCCGCCCCGAGCCGTCCGGGTGAGCGGGGCGCGTCGCCGCCGAGGCGGACGGCGAAGGCCCGGCACGAGAAGCCGGAGAACCTCCGACGCCGCCTCGGGCCCTTCCCCGAGGAGATGGCCGGGCTCACCAGCCCGCTCGCGCCCGGCGACAGCCGACGCTGGCGCCTCCTTCCGCCGCGGACCGCCGCGGGCTGCAGGCCGGGTTCAGCGTGGCCGTCGTTGCACGACGCCGGCGAGCACCGCGGTCACCAGTTTGTCGACGGTCGCCGTGGTCGGCGGGCCGGAGTCACGGTCCGCGAACAGGAGGTGCCCGCCTCCGACCAGGGAGAGGGTGAGCGAGTCGATGTCGGCGTCGGCCGCGATGCGGCCCCGTGCGCGCTCGTCGGCCAGGTAAGCGGAGACCGCGGTCGTGACCTGCTCGAGGATCGCGATGCCGCCCCCGGGCCGGGCTTGCCGCAACCGCGCACGCAACCCGTCCCGGAAGGTGACGAGCGGGATGATCGCCACGGGAACCGGTCCGAACAGGCTGGTCAGCGCGCTGGTGAGGTTGTCGGCCACGGTGCCGGTGCCGGCGGCCGCGCGCAGCGCCTGCGCCTGCGTCTCCAGCTGCGCGGCCCGGTCGAGCACGAGCTCGGCGAGGAAAGCGTCGAAATCGGTGAAGTGCCGGTGCAGCACGCCCTTGGCGCAGCCCGCCTCGTCGGTGACGGCCCGGCTGGTCAGCCCGTTCGGGCCGTCCCGCAGCAGCACGCGTTCGGCGGCGTCGAACAACTGCTGCCGCGCGTCGCGAAGGTGTACCCCGGTCGGCACGCGACGGATCCTCTCGTACGTCGGACTCCAGGCGCCCATTGGCATGTGGGCGCTTGCCCACTAAAGTGAACGCATGCCCACTTTACCGCGAGAGCAACCGGACCCGGCACAGTCGCATCAGGCACGGCGGACGGCCGAATCGTTCGGCACGGACGCGCAGCGCTACGACCGGGCCCGCCCCGGATACCCCGATGACCTGGTGACGCGTATCGTCGCCGGGAGCCCGGGGCCCGACGTGCTCGACGTCGGCTGCGGCACCGGCATCGCGGCCCGCCAGTTCCGGGCCGCCGGTTGCGCCGTGCTCGGCGTCGAGCCGGATCCCCGGATGGCCGACTTCGCACGCGCCCGCGGCCTGCGGGTCGAGGTGGCGACCTTCGAGGCCTGGGAACCGGCCGGCCGAGCGTTCGACACGTTGATCGCCGCCCAGTCGTGGCACTGGGTGGATCCGGTCGCCGGCGCCGTGAAGGCGGCCGAGGTGCTGCGTCCGAACGGGCGCCTGGCGATCTTCGGGCACGTATTCGAGCCGCCCGCCGAGGTGGCCGAGCCGTTCGCGGCCGCCTACCGCCGGGTGGCGCCCGACTCCCCGTTCGCCGACCAGCCGGCGCGACGTCCGCTGGAGACGTACCGAGCGGGGTACGCGAAGATCGCCGACAGGATCCGCGAGACCGAGCGGTTCAGCGACCCGGAACAGTGGCGATTCGACTGGGAGCGGTCCTACACGCGCGACCAATGGCTGGACCTGCTCCCCACCACCGGCGGCCTCACCCGGCTCCGTCCCGACCAGCTGGCCGAGACACTGGACGCGGTCGGCCGTGCCATCGACGCTCTGGGCGGCCGCTTCACGATGCGCTACACCACTTTGGCGACCACCGCCGTACGCGTCGGCGCCCCCTGATCCGCTGCCGCGCGGTCGCGCAGGCCCGTGCCCGGTGCTCGTCCTCGGACGGGCCCGGGCCGCGCGGCGGACGCAGGCCCCCGGCAGCTCGGGGACTGCAAGGAACACCGGCCGGGCACGGTGCTGTGGTGCCGCACGGACGACGGGAAGCGGGCCACGTCCTCGCCCCGGACACCGAAGCCGCCCGCGCCGGCCGGTTCACCGCGGCGTCCATGCACCGGGCGTCGAACAGTACGAAGGCGTCGAGGACCGGCCCGGGGCGCCGGTCCTCCGCGGCCCCGACTCGGCCGGGGCTCCGCCCGCGGGGCCCTCGCCGGCGTGCTGCCTGCGCGCGAGGCCCGCGGCCCGGCTGTAGTGCGCAGGCACCAGGACGCGTGCGCGGCTGGTGCGGGAGCACCAGAAAAAGACGGTGACGGGAGACGATGCCCCGCGGGGGCGCCGGAGGGAACCGTGGGAGGCGCGCGCATCTCGCGCGTTCCCCCTGCCCGACGACGCCTGGAGTGATCGCTGAATGATGGAAAGAACGTCTCCCCCCGAAGCCGCGGTCTCCCCGGTCCGCACCGGGAGGCTGTGGATCGGTGCCCTCGGCATCCTGGCGCTCGCCCTCGGCGCCCTGCAGTCCGTGGTGGAGCCCGCTCTGCCGCTGCTGCAACGCGAGCTGGGGGTCAGCCCCGCAGAAGGGGCCCTGGTCGGCAACGCGTTACTCGTCACCGGCGCGGTCATCGCCCCCGTCGCGGGCAAGCTCGGCGACCGTCACGGCGGGAAGCGGGTGCTGGTCCGGCTGATGGCCGTGGTCTCGGTGGGCGGCCTGCTGGCCGGCCTGGCGCCGAACCTGCCGATGCTGCTGCTCGGTCAGATATTGCAGGGCGCCATGGTGGGTGCGCTGCCCCTCTCCTTCATCCTGGTGCGCACCCACCTGGCCGCAGGGACGTCACAGGCGGCGATCGGACTGGTCGTCGCGCTGTTCACGGGCGGCGGCATCGTGGGAACGGCGATGGCCGGGCCGATCGCCGAAGCACTGTCCTGGCAGTGGATGTTCACGCTGCCGACGCTCGCGGTCATCGCGGCGACGTCGGCCGTCGCGCTGCTGATGCCGCATGATCCGCCGGTCCGGTCGGCCCCGGGGATCGACTGGCCCGGCGCGGTTCTGCTCAGCGGCACGCTGCTCGCGTTCATGCTCGGGCTGGTGACGGTGACGGGGGACGGCGGCCTGCCGCCGCTCGCGGTCGGTGCCCTCGCGGTGGGCGCGGCCGCCCTCGCCACCGGATGGGTCGCCGTGGAGCGCCGGGCAGCCTCACCGATGGTCGATCTCCGCATGCTGGCTAAGCCCGCGATGTGGCATGCGTGCGTGCTCACCCTCGTCATCACCACCGGTTACGGGATGGTGACCCTCCTGCTGCCGCAGTTGTTCGGGGTGTCCGCCGACGGGTACGGCTTCGGAGCCGGCACCACCGAGATCGGACTGCTCCTGCTGCCCGGCGTCCTCGCCGGGGCGGTCAGCGATTCGGTCGGCGGGATCGCGGCGCGGCGTTTCGGTCCGCGTGCCGTGGTCGTCGCGGGCGCCGTCGTCACGGCGGCCACGATGATCGCCCTGGCCGCGCTGCACAGCGCGGAATGGCAGCTCGCCCTCGCGAAGGCGCTGACCGCGTTCGCCGCCGGCGTCGGTACCACGGCGCTGCTCGCCGGCACCGCCACCGCCGTCGAGGCCGAGGACGTCGGCATCGCCACCGGCCTGCTCGTGGTGACGCGCGTGATCGGCGCCGCCCTGGGCGCCCAGGGCGCGGGCGCGATCCTCGTCGCCGGGGTCGATCCGACGACGGGCCAGCCGGCCGAATCGGCCTTCGTCACAGGGTTCGCCGTCGCCGGCGTCGTCGCCGCGCTGTCACTGCTCGTCGTCCGTGTCACGAGAAGAGGAGCCCAGGCATGACACCCACCGGTCCGTCGAAGGACGTGACTGCCGGCGCGAAGCGTGACGTGCTGATCTGCGGAGCCGGTATCTCCGGGCCCGCGCTGGCGTACTGGCTGCACCGGGCCGGATGCGCGGTCACCGTGGTGGAGAAGGCGGGATCGGCGCGCGACGGTGGCTACCCGATCGACGTCCGCGGTACCGCGACGGAGGTGGCCCGGCGGATGGGGATCCTGCCGCAGCTGAGGGAGGCGCACATCGACTCGCGCCGCTGCACCTTCCTCGACGCCGACGGCGGCACGGTGGCCTCGGTCGCCCCGCGCGTCGTCGCCGGCGCCGTCGAGGGACGGGACCTGGAGGTGCGGCGCGGAGATCTGGCCGCGATCCTCCGCGCGGTGGTCCGCGACGACGTGGAATTCCTGTTCGGCGACTCCATCGACACCCTCGACCAGTCCGAACGAGGAGTCGACGTCGCTTTCCGCAGCGGGCGACGGCGCACGTTCGACCTGGTGGTCGGCGCCGACGGCATGCACTCGGCCACCCGGAAGTCCCTGTTCGGCCCCGAGGAACAGTTCCACCGCCCCCTCGGCCACTGCTTCGCCGTGTTCACCATGCCGAACACCTTCGGGCTCTCCCACGAACTGGTGCTGTGGAACACCCCGGGCAGGGCCGCGGCCCTCTACGCCGTCGGGGACGACGCCGAGCTGCACGCCTTGCTGGCCTTCCACCGGCCGCACCCGCCGGTCGACGCCCTCCGGGACCCCGACGCCCAGCGGGACCTGGTCGCCCGGGTCTTCGCCGGCGCGGGATGGGAGGTCCCCGGCATGGTCGACGCCCTGCGCGACGCGGACGACCTGTTCTTCGACACGGCCGGTCAGATCCGCATGCCCCACTGGTCCAGCGGCCGCGTCGCGCTCGTCGGCGACGCCGCGTACGCACCCTCGTTCCTCACCGGACAAGGTTCCAGCCTGGCGCTGGTCGGCGCCTACATGCTCGCCCACGCCCTGGCCACGAACCGGGACCACACGGCCGCCTTCGCCGCCTACGAACGCGGCCTCCGCCCCTTCGTGGCCGTGAACCAGGCACTGGTCGACAACGGCACGACCACGCTCCTCCCCACCACGGCGCGGGCCCTGGAGCAACGCAACACCCTGCTGCGCGCCCTCGGCACCATGCCCGCCGCGCCGGCACGACCGGCCTATTCAGCCCTTGCGCTGCCCGGATTCGCCCCGGTGCCGTGACTGCGGCAGGCGGTCGGTGCCGCCGTCGGGGGCGATGTGGGCCAGACCCGTCCGGTAGGCGACGACGACGAGTTGCGCCCGGTCGCGGGCCCCCAGTTTCGTCATGGCGCGCTGCACATGGGCGCGGACGGTGAAGGGGCTGAGGGACATCCGCTCGGCGATCTCCTGGTTGGACAGGCCGGTCGCGACCAGCGCCACCATCTCGCGTTCGCGCGGGGTGAGCACGGCGAGCTCCTCAGCACGGCGCGACGGGGCGTCCTGCGGTGTGGCCAGGAAACGGGCGACCAAGGAGCGGGTCGCGGCCGGGGACAGCAGGGTGTCGCCGCCGGCGATCGTCCGCACGGCGTCCGCCAGGTCCCCGGCCCCGATGCCCTTGCCGATGAAGCCGCCGGCCCCCGCGCGCAGCGCCCGGGCGACGTACTCGTCGGTCTCGTACGTGGTGAGGATCAGGATGCGGCTGGCCCGCAGTTCCGGGTCGGCGCAGATCTCCGCCGTGGCGGTGAGGCCGTCCACCCCGGGCATCCGGATGTCCATGACCACCACGTCCGGGCGCAGTTCCCGGGTGAGCCGCACCGCCTCCCGGCCGTCGCCGGCCTCCCCGACCACGGTGATGTCGTCGGCGCTGTCGAGCAGCATCCGGAAGGCGCCGCGCAGCAGGGCCTGATCGTCGGCGAGCAGCACCCGGAGCGTCACGGCGCACCCCCGGCCTCTGCGTCGCCCGCCGCCGCGTCGGCCGTCCGCTCCCCGACCGCTCCGTCGGCCGTCCGCGTCGTGTCCTCGGCGGGCGGGAGGGGCAGCTCGGCGGAGACGAGGAAGCCGCCCTCCGGGCGCCCGCCCGCGAAGAGGCGTCCCCCGACCGCGGCGGCACGCTCGCGCATCCCGATCAGACCGTGACCGGGCGGGCGGTCCGGGACCGGGGAGGCGACCGGCCCCGTGGACGCGGACGGCGCCGTACGGGAGCCCTTCCCGTCGTCGGCGATCGTGATGGTCACGCGATCACGGCTCCAGTCGAGGCGCACCCGGGCGTCGCCGGGGCCGGCGTGCTTGGTCACGTTGGTCAGGGCCTCCTGGACGATGCGGTAGGCGGTGAGGTCCACCCCGGGCGGCAGCGGTCTGGCCGTGCCCTCCTGGTGCACCGACACCTCCAGTCCCGCGCGGCGGAAGGAGTCGAGGAGCGCGGGAAGTCGGGACAGCCCGGGCGCCGGCTCGGCGGGCGCGGCCGCGTCCCCGGACTGACGCAGCAGGCCGACCGTGGCGCGCAGTTCGTCGAGCGCGTGGCCGGTGGTCTCGATAAGTTCCGTCAGGCTCTTGCGGGTCTGCTCCGGGCGGGCGTCGAAGAAGTGGGCGGCGACCGTGGCCTGCGCGTTGGCCAGGGTGATCTGATGGGCCACCAGGTCGTGCAGTTCCCGGGCGATGCGCACCCGTTCCTCGGCCACTCTCCGGCGGGCTTCGCCGTCCCGGCTCTCCTCGGCCCGCCGGGCCCGCTCCTCCACGGCCGCCAGGTAGGCCCGCCGGTTTCGCACCGAGTGCCCGAGCACGCCGGCCACCAGCGGGAAGGCCGCCACCACCGCCATCCTGCTCGCGTCCTTCCACGAGAAGTCCCCGGACAGGGGGGTGACGGTGCCCAGCGCCGCGGAGGCGAGCAACACCGCGCTCGCCGCGCGGCGTTCGGTGCGCGCGGCGAGCGCGTAGGAGTAGGCGGTGATCCCGGCGGGGGCCACGACGAGCGGGGTCATCAGGAGGCCCAGGGGCGGCACCAGCACGCCGACCGCGGTCGTGGCCGCCAGGGCGGCCAGGGGCGCCCGGTGCCGCACGGGCAGCACGGCACAGGACACCACGGCGATGAAACAGGCGGCGGCGGGCGGCGGTGACAGCGTGTCGTCGACCTGCATCATCCCGCCGAGCAGACAGGACGCGAGCGCCGTCGCCGTGATCGCCACCTCACGCCACCACGTGCCGCGCGGCCGCCCACCACCGCTACCCGTGTTCGTCATGGCCGGCTCAGCCCCGGCCGGCGGGGAGCCGCTGCATCATCACGTCCGGCCCGGTCGCGAAGACCGGCATGCGCCGGCGCAGTGCCTCACCCTCGACATCGACATTCGGCAGCACACGGCTCAGGATACGGGGCGGCCACCGGGCCCGGCGGCCGGACGGCGCCGGGAACGGCGAACGCGAGGCCCGCCTCGGCGCGTGCCGCCGGCCGCACCGCCGCACCATCCGGCGCCGTCGCTCCCGGCTCGGGCGGCGCCGCCCGAGCGCTTACGGGGCGGCGTCCCGAGCGACCTCGACCACGCCGGCGCCGGCCGCGCGACCCGTGTCCAGGACCCGGGACCGGGACCCGTCCCCGGAACGCCCGGGCGGTGTCACCGGCCGCCGGTAACGTGACCGCCGTGATGGTGGGAAACGAAGGAACCCGGCTGGTCGTGCTGCGCGGCAACAGCGCCTCGGGGAAGTCGTCCGTCGCGGCCGGCCTCCGCGAGAGGTTCGGCCGCGGCCTCGCCGTGGTCGGCCAGGACAATCTGCGCCGCACCGTGCTGCGCGAGCACGACCGGCCGGGAGCGGCGAACATCGGCCTGATCGACCTGACGGCCCGCTACGCCCTGGACGCCGGCTATCACGTCGTGGTCGAGGGCATCCTCTACGCCGACCACTACGGCGACATGCTCGCGGCGCTGCGTGCCGACCACCGCGGTCCCACCCACGCCTACTACCTGGACGTGCCGTTCGACGAAACCCTCGCCCGGCACGCCACCAAGCCGATCGCCGACGACGTCGACGAGACGCAGCTGCGCGGCTGGTACCGGGAGCGCGATCTGCTGCCCGGCGGCCTCGAGACCGTCATCGGCGCCGACAGCGCCCTGCACGAGACCGTCGACCGCATCATGCTCGACACCGGCCTGGCCCGCCTGCCCGCACCGGACCGCTGACCGGGACCCGGCGCGACGGCCGCCGCGCCGGACCCCGGCCCGCTGGCCGACGCCCCCGGCCGGAGCGGGAGGAAGGGACGGGGACGGGCGGTGCGGCCGGGACCGGGGAGCCGCTCAGCCGGCCCGCGTCATGCGCCGTGCGTCACGCGCACCGCGTCGCCGAACGCCACCCGCGTGCGCGCCCCGTCCGCCCAGACCACCTCGACGGCCGCGTCCCCGGGCACGACCTCGGCGACGGCGTCGGCCAGCGGGCCGGGGCCCGGCGCGGCGGCGAGGACGGCCAGACTGACGTGCAGGGAGGTCCCCGCCGCCGGGCCGGTGAGGCGGGGGACCAGGGCCCAGCGGGCATAGGCGGTGCCCTGCGGGGCGCGTACCGTCTCGGACGCGGTGTCCCAGCCGTGCAGCCCGTGCAGGCCGGAGACCAGGAGCTCGTCGGGGCCGGTGGCCCAGCCGGTCTGGGTGACCCGGGCCCCGGGCGGCGCCCCGGTCACCCGGTGCACCCGCACCTCGTAGGGCCCCCGCGCCACCGTCACGCTCTCCACCCGCAGCCCCGGCACCATCGGGGGCCCGTCGGTGAAGACGGGCCGGTGCCAGGACGCCGCCCAGCCCCAGCCGTCGCCGTGCCCCGCCCCGAGCGGATGGACACGGCGCCGGACGCTGTGCCGGCCGGCCACCTCGACCGACAGATGGTTGTCCGCCACGTTCCGCACGGCCGTCGGGCCGGTCCTGGTCGAGTAGGCCTGGCGGCCGTAGTGCGGATCGTCCTCGGCGGCGGACTCGCCCTCGTGGGGGCGCACGTGGTCGCTGCCGTGGTTGTGCAGCCGGACGATCCCGTCCTCCCGCGTCGCCTGCACCAGCAGCCCAGGCACGGGCAGTGCCAGCGTCCGGTCCTCCTCCTCCACCGGCGCGGGCTCCTCCGTGGCCGTCCACAGCGGATGGCCGGCGGGCGCCAGCAGGGAGACGAACGCCTTCGACGCCCAGTACGGGGAAGCCGGGCCCGAGTACGGCTGCAGCGTGGCCTCGTGCGGGCCGTGCCAGCCCAGGCTCAGCAGGCCGTCGTCCGTCAGCGCGCCGCGCTCGGTGAAGTAGCGCAGACTGCCGCTGGCCAGTCGGCGGGAGGCGCCCGGCGTCAGCGGGGTGTGCCCGGTCAGCGCGCCCAGGCTCACCGCGGCGGAGGCGGCGAAGCGGTACGTCAGGGACCGGCCGAAGTGCAGGGGCGCACCGTCGGCCCCGAACAGCAGGCCGAAGCCGGCCAGGTGGGCGCGCAGCCGGGCGCCGTACCGCTCCAGGGCCTCGGCGTCACCGGCGAGATGGGCGTCCAGCACCGGGTACAGGTGCAGCGCCCAGCCGTTGTAGTGGTCGAAGGCGCGCCCGTCCCCGTCGGCGTACCAGCCCTCGCCCCGGTACCAGCCCTCCAGCAGCTCCAGCGCCCGCTGCCGGGCCGCCGCCGTCTCGGCGTCGCCGCGGCCCACCGACTCCAGGAACCCGGCGACCGTGTAGGGGAACAGGTACCAGTTGTTGGGTGCGGGCGTGTGCCGGAGCGCCCCGCGCAGCCACGCCTCCGCCCGGTCCTTGACGTCCGCGTCGAGGTGCTCCCACAGCCAGGGCGCGGTCAGCCTGAGCCCCAGGGCGACCGACGCGGACTCCACCATCGGCTGGCCCTGCACGTCGTGGTCGAGGATCAGGGGCCAGGACTCGGTGTCGTCCCGCCCCGGGGAGCGGGTGCCCGAGGCGAGGCCGCGGGCGTAGCGGTCGAGCAGGCCGTGCGGATCGGCGCCGCCGGCGCCCGCCACCCGGAACGCCGCAGCGAGGAACGTCCGCGCGTACCCCTCCAGGCCGTCGGAGCGCACGCCCGACCGGGACGGCCGCCCGGGCAGGTCGAGCAGGGCGCAGCCGGGGGTGCTCCAGCGCCAGGCGGCGGCCAGCAGCCCGTCGGCCACCGCTTCCCAGTGGGCGCGGGTGTACCCGGTGTACGGGCTGGACACGCGGTCCTCGGCGGGCAGGTCGAAGGGGATGCTCATGCGAGGAAGGCCAGCCTTTCGCGTCGTACGGGATGGAGGAAGCCGGAGCCGGACGCCCACCGGGCGGTCTCGGCGAGCGCGAGGTCGGCCAGGCGGCGCCACTCGTTGCCCTGGGAACCGGCGAGGTGGGGGGTGATCAGCGCGTTGTCGCACTCCCAGAGGGGGTGGTCCGGTGGCAGCACCTCGGGATCGGTCACGTCGAGGACCGCCCGGATGCGTCCCGCCAGGACGGCCTCGGTGAGCGCCTCCTGGTCGACGACCGCCCCCCGTGCGGTGTTGATCAGCACCGCGTCGTCCGGCATCGAGCGGATCAGGTCGCGGCTGACCAGACCGCGTGTCCGCGGCAGCAGCGGCGTGTGCACGCTGACGGTGTCGCAGCGCGCGAACAACTCCGGCAGCCCGACGCGTTCGGCGCCCAGAGCGGCGGCTTCCGCGTCGTCGACGTACGGGTCGTACAGCAGGACGTCGAGGTCGTGCGGGCGCAGCAGTTCGATGACCCGGCGGCCGATCAGCGACGCGGACAGGATGCCGACGGTGCGGCGGTGGTTGCCGACGGTGCGCGGGGTGCGCAGCCAGTCGTCCCGCGACCTCGACGCGCGGTAGTCGCGGGCCCGTTCCAGGACCCGCTTGCCGGTGAGCAGGATCATGCCGAGCGTGTACTCCGCCACCGGCACGGCGTTGGCCGCGGCGGCGGAGGACACCTCGATGCCGCGCTCCCAGCAGGCGTCGGTGACATGCCCGCGCACACTGCCCGCGGTGTGGACGACCGCCCGCAGCCGGGGCGCCGCCCGCAGCACCTCCGCGTCCAGCGGCGGGCAGCCCCAGCCGGTGATCAGCAGGTCCACGTCGGCCAGCACGGACCGCGCGCGGGGCGTGGTCAGCTCGTCCAGCACCGGCGGCGGGGCGAGGTCGCAGACCGTGCGGAAAGCACGGAGCGTCTCGGGGTCGAGGACGGCCCCGGCGGCGTCCCGGGACATGGCCACGGCCGCCCGGGGACGGAAACCGGGACCGGGGCCGCGGGGGGTCACTTGACGGCTCCGGCGGTCAGCCCGCTGCGCCAGAAACGCTGGAGCAGGACGAAGGCGAGGATGAGCGGGACGACGGCGAGCAGCGACCCGGTGATGACCACGGGGTAGTACTCCGGTGACACCGACGCGGCGCTGTTCCACTGGTACAGGCCGAGGCTGACGGGATACAGGCTCTGGTCGGACAGCATCACCATGGGCAGGAAGAAGTTGTTCCAGATGGCGGTGAGCTGGAAGAGGAACACGGTGACCAGGCCGGGCCCGAGCATCCGCAGCGCCACTCTGGCATATGTGGTCAGCTCCCCCGCGCCGTCGACCCGCGCCGCCTCCAGCACCTCGTCGGGCACATAGCCCCGGGCGAAGATCCGGCCGAGGTAGACGCCGAACGGGTTGAACAGCACCGGGACGAACACCGCCCAGAAGGTGTTGACCAGGCCGGCCTCGGAGGCCATGAGGTACAGCGGCAGCGCGAGCACGGTCTGCGGCACCATCACCGCCGCCAGCACCAGGCCGAACAGCTTCTCCTTGTGGCGGAAGCGGTACTTGTCGAAGGCGTAGCCGCAGGCGACGCTCAGCAGGGCGCCGACCGCGGCGCCGAGCACCGCGTACAGCAGGCTGTTGACGTACCAGCGGCCGTACAGCCCGCCGTCCATGGCGAACAGGTCCCGCAGGTTCTGCGCGAAGGAGAAGCCGCTCGGCGACAGCAGGTCGCTGCGGAACAGCGCGTCCCGGTCCTTGGTGGCGGCGAGCACCAGCCACGCCACGGGCAGCAGCGTGTAGAGGACGAAGACCGCGACGACCGCGTTGACCGTCGTGACGCTCAGCAGCCTCGGCCGCCGCGGGGCGTTGCCGGCGGCGCTCATCGGGCCTCCTCGGCGGTGTCGGCGCGGCTGGTGAGGCGGGTCACGCCGTAGGACAGGGCGATGGTGCACACCAGCAGGACGACCGAGGCCGCCGCCGCCAGGCTGTAGTTGTTGCGGGTGAACGCCGCGTCGTAGATGTACATGCTCGGCGAGAACCGGGAGTTGATCATCGGTGAGGACTGGCTGAGCAGCATCGGCTCGGTGAACAGCTGCAGCGCCCAGATCAGCGTGAAGATCGACACCATCACGATGGAGGCGCGCACCAGCGGCGTCTTGACCTGGAGCGCGGTGCGCACCGGGCCCGCGCCGTCCACCACCGACGCCTCGATCACCTCGCGGGGCACGGCCTGCAGGGCGGCGTAGAAGACCACCATGTTGTAGCCGAGGTTGCTCCACAGGGCGATGTTCACGATGGACGGGACGACCGTGTGGACGCCCAGGAAGTCGACGGTGATGTCGGCCCGGGCGAACAGGTCGATCACCGGGCTGATGCCGGGGGTGTACAGGTACAGCCAGATCAGCGCCGCGATGATGCCGGGCACGGCGTGCGGCAGGAACAGGCCGAGCTGGGCGAGGGCACGCAGCCGGACCATGCCGGAGTCCAGCAGCAGGGCGAGAGCGAGCGCGCCGACGACCATCAGGGGCAGGTAGACCAGGCAGTACAGGGCGACGGTGCCGAGGCCGCCGAGGAAGGTCGGATCGGTCAGCACGGCCGCGTAGGAGCGCAGGCCGACGAAGACGGTGCGCTCGGGGCCGAAGCCGAGGCCGGGCTGGTCGTCGCTGTAGAGACTGAGGTGGACGGCCGTGCCGACGGGGATCAGGAAGACGGTGAGCAGCAGGGCGAAGAACGGCGTCATGAGCACGCCGCAGGCGGTCAGCCGACGGCGCCGGGCGGCTCTGCGGGCACGCAGGCCGGCCGGGGAGGGGGCCGGGGGAGCGGGGCACGGCGTGCCGGTCGGCACCCGCCGGTGGGTGGTCGCGGTCATGGGGTGTCACCTGCCTTTCGACGGCTCAGGTGCTGTGCTGGGTGGTGGACAGGCCGAGGGCCTTCAGGTCGGGCATGGTGCCCTCCTGGGCCGCCCGCAGGGACCCGACGAGGGTGCCCTGACCGCCGCCGACACGGGCGAAGGAGTCCTGCATGACTTTCTGGGTGGCGCTCATCCGCGGCCCCCAGACCCAGCCCGCGCCGATCTTCTCGGCCTCCTGCTCGAACAGGGCGTAGATGTCCTGCCCGCCGTAGTACGACCGGTCGAACGCCTCGCGCCCGACGGGGACCAGGCCGGGCGCGGCCGGGTACTGGCTGCTGGTGCCGCTGGACAGGCGGGCGCGCAGGGCGTCGGGGTGGGAGACCTGCCAGGCGATGAACTCCATCGCGGCCTCGGGATGGCGGCTGTCCTTGGTGACGGCGAAGGTGGAGCCGCCGTGCGTGCCGACGGCCGGGCGGCCGGGATCCCACTGCGGCAGCGGGGCGATCCGCCACCGGCCCTTCTGACCGGGCCGCGCGTTCATCTGCGCGCCGGCGTCCCAGGCGCCGCTGAGCCGGGTGAGCACCAGGCCGTTGCCGATCTGCGCGTCCGCCTGCCGGCTCTCCACGGCGTTCACGAACACCTCGTCCCGGTCGATCAGCCGCTGCCAGTAGTGCGCGACCTTACGGGAGGGCGCGTCGGCGAGCGAGACGTTCCAGGCGCCGCCGGCGGTGTCGAACCACCGGGCGCCGGCCTGCCAGGCGTAGGCCGCGAACTGGGTCATCCCGTCGGTCGGGAAGAGCGCCAGGCGCCGGCCGGGCGCCTTGCGGCGCACCACGCGCGCCTGTTCGGCGAACTCGTCCCAGGTGCGCGGCACCGTGAGTCCGTAGCGGTCGAACAGGTCGGCCCGGTAGTGCATCACCATCGGCTCGACGTCGAGCGGCACGCTGAAGATCCGGCCCTCGAAGGTGGTCAGTCCGAGCGCCTGCGGCAGCAGTGCGCGGCGCAGGCCGTCGGGGACCAGGTCGGTGATGTCCCGGGCCACACCGTCGATGGCGTACCCCGGGACCTGCGGATACTCGATCGTGGCGATGTCGGGGGCGTTGCCGGCCCGGGCCGCGTTGCTGAGCTTGGCGTAGCCGCCCTGCCCGCCGGAGGGGATCTGCTGGAAGTCGACCTGGATGCGGTCGTGGGTGCGGTTGAACGCGTCGACCACCTCCTGGCTGCCGCGCAGGGCGGACCAGAAGGTGATGCGCGTGGTTCTGCTCCTGCTGCCACGCGACCGGCCGTCACGTCCGGCGCTGCAGGCGCTCACGGCTCCTGACAGCGGTACGGCGGCCATCGCGGCGAGCACGGATCGACGGCTGCGTCGACCGGGCATGGCGCCTCCCGGGGCTCCTGCGTGTCGTCGTCCCCGACACGGCTCTTCGGGACAGGGGAATCCTGAACTCCCGGGAACAAGCGGTCAATAGATCGCTCAGAAGAAAATGAAACGATCAAACGCTCACACGGTCGGCGTGCCCGTCGAACCCCGCACCGTCAGGCGCGGCAGCAACTCCACCCGCCGGACGGACCGGCCGCCCGGCGCGCCGGACAGCCGCTGCAGCAGCAGCTCCGCGGCCACCCGTCCCACCTCGGCCTTCGGCGGGGAGACGGCGGTCAGCGGCGGCGCGCCGAGACCGGCCACCACATCGTCGTAGGCCACCACCGAGCAGTCCTGCGGGACCCGCACCCCCTCGTCCGCCAGCCGCTGGACGATCATCAGGGCGTCCACGTCGCCGTGCAGCACCATCGCGGTCGCGCCCACCTCGCGCAACAGCGCCGGCAACTGGGCGGTCTCGTCCGCGGCGTACGGTCCCCCGGCCCCGGCCTCCGGCGCGCTCAGCGCCCACGCCCACCACTCCACCAGCGGATGCTCCCCGGCGATCCCGGTGAAGGCGGTGCGCAACGAGCGCGCGGTGGGACTGTCGTCGCGCGTCGCGAACACCAGGCGCCGATGACCGAGGCCCACCAGGTGCTCGACGGCCAGATGCGCGCCGTACCAGTGGTCCGAGCACACGGAGTCCAGGGCCTGCGCCGCGCTGCCGCGCCGCGGGCGGCGCTCCATCAGCACCGTCGGTACCGTCAGCTCGGCGAGCCAGCCCTCGTCGGCCTCCTCGTCGGCCCGGCTGCGCCACCGCGGGGCGAGCAGCAGCCCGCGTGCCCCGTCGGCGAGCGCCCGCTCCACCAGCGGCCGTTCGGCGCCGGGCACCTGCGGAGCGATGTGCAGGGCGATGCGCAGCCCGGCCTCCTCCAGCACCGTGCGGGCGCCGTGCAGGGTCTCGGTCAGATACGAGTGCCGCTCCGGGACCACCACGGCCACCCGGTCGCCGGGCGCGGCGCCGGCCCGGGCGGGCACCTCCTCGGCGGGCAGCGTCGAACGGACGACGCCGTGACCGCGGCGCAGCCGGCCCGCGCGGGTCAGCTCCTCCACGTCCCGGCGCACGGTCACCACCGAGACCTGCAGCTCCTCGGCGAGATCACGTACCCGTGCGGCGCCGCGTGCCTGCACCGCGGCCAGAATCCGCTGACGCCTGAGATCGACCGGCTCCCGCATCGAGCCTCCCGCCCGAGAATGTTCGTTTGAACGATAAGCGTCATCCTATCGATCGTCCGGATGGCGGGATCACGGACCGGGACCGGCGGCCCGGGGCGATCCGCTCGAAGCCCCCTGGCCCCGGCGTTCGGAAGCGCCCGGTACGGAGCCGCGATCGTGATCGGCGCGGGGGCGACGAGCGCCGGCTGCCCGGCGGTCGGCCGGCCCGCCTCCTTCCCGTCCCCGGGGCGTCGTCGCCCGGATCGAAGCGGCGGCGCCGGGACGGACTCGGACGCGCCGCGCCGACATCGCCGCGGAGGCCCGGCCGGCCCGCTCCCGAGGAGGCCCTGCCCAGCATTGCGAAGCGGCGCACCGGGGCGGCGTCCGACCGTCCCGCCGGCGTCGAACGCCCCCCGCCGCCCGGAGACCGGGCGGCGTCTGCAACCGGAGAGGGAGACGGCGTTCCTGCCGATGGTGGACGTCCCATGCGGACAATGACGAGATGCTGTCGGACATGACCACACCCGCTCCCTCACCGTCCCTCCCGTACCACCGGCTGGCCCGCCTCACCGGCCGCCACCGGTGGTGGCGGCCGCTGCTGGGCCTGCTGCTGGTGCTCGGCGGCTGGATACTCGGCGTCGGCTTCGTCGACGCCGTCACCTACGCCGTCGGCAAGGCATCGGGCCGGCCGGAACTGCCCGACGGCTCGGTGGACTTCGGCCCGCTGCCCACCACCGCGCTGGAACTGTCGTACATCGCCTTCCTGCTGCCCCTGGTCCTGCTGGCCGTACGCTGGACGGAGCGCAGGCCGGCCGGCAGCGTCTCGTCGGTGGCCGGCCGACTGCGCTGGGGCTGGCTGGCGCGCTGCCTGGCGGTCGCGGTACCGGCGGTCTCGCTGCTGGCCCTGGCGTCGATGGTGCTGCCCGGCGGTGACCCCGAGTCCTCGGCACCGGCCGAGTGGGTCGGTCTGCCGGCGCTCCTCGTCTCACTGGCCGTGCTGGCGGTGTTCGTGCCGTTCCAGGCGGCCGCGGAGGAGTACGCGTTCCGCGGCTGGCTGCTGCAGGCGGTGGGCGGTCTCCTGCGCTCGCCGTGGTGCGCGATGCTGCCGCAGGCGGCGCTGTTCGCCGCCGCGCACGGCTGGGGCACCCCGTGGGGCTTCGCCGACCTGCTGGTGTTCGGCCTGGTGGCGGGGTGGCTGACCGTCCGCACCGGAGGGCTCGAGGCCGCGGTCGCCCTGCACGTGCTCAACAACCTGATGGGCTTCGGAGTCGCCGCCGCGGTCGTCGACGGACTCTCCTCGGACGAGACCGCCGCCGACCTGCCCTGGCAGCTCGCCCTCGTCGACACGGCGATGATCCTGCTCTACGCCGCCGCGGTGCTGTGGCTCGCGCGCCGCAACCCTCCGCAGCGCCTCGCGACCCCCGCCCCGGCGTCCGCGGTCCACCCGTTCGCCGCCTACGCCCCGCCGCAGTACCCGGCGCCGGCCGCGTACCCCGCCCCGCCGCAGTACCCGGCGCCGGCCGCGTACCCCGCCGGGCCGCAGTACCCGGCACCCGTCGCGTACCCCGCCGGGCCGTACACGCCGCCGCCGACCGGAACGTACGGCACCGCGCCCGCACCGTCACCGGGTGACGGGTCCGCCGCACCGGTCGAGCACCCGCCCGCCCACCCCCGGGACGCCTGGCGCCCGCCGCGGTGACCCGCGGCGGCCGAGGAGCCGTGGCCCGGCCCGGCGGCGTCGACGCGGACCTGCAACGACGCCCTTGAGCCGACCGCCCGGAACGGCTCCGCCCCGTACCGGCGCCGTGGCTGCCCTTGACCAGCGGGGCGCAGAAGTCCGTGCACAGGCCGTGGGAGAGGGCGCCGCGGGCGGGCAGCCGGGCCGCCCGGTCGAAAGGAGTGCGAGCGGTGCCGCCGACGCCCTGGTGGCCCTTGTCGGCCCAGCAGTCGATGCCTGCCTCGGCGGGAGCACCGACGACGCCGCGCTCGTGTGCCGCCCGGACGTCCTGGACGGCTCCGGACAGGGCCGGTGATGCCCACGGCGAACGGCCCTTCGGATCGGCGACGATCTGCACGGCCATGCCGTGCTTCCTGTGCTTGCCCGAGTGGAGGGGCCGGTCGGCGGCGATCCGGTCGACAGGCAGAAGCGTCCCGTCCAGAATCGGATACGCGTTCATCGAAGCGGCCCGTACGGCTTCGGCGAGCATGGGTGCGAGGGCGGCCGGAAGTTCGACGGCCTCGGTGACGCGGCGGCAGGCGGTAGCGGTACCGACGCCGGAACCGGCCGCGAGCTGGGGGCAGGTGTGTCCGTTGCGGAGACGGGGGAGGGCGAACAGGGTCTGCCGACCCGCGTTCAGGCGTCGCCATCGGGTGCCGGGAGCGTGACGACGCGCTTGCAGCCGGGCGGACAGGAAGCGAAGGGCGGAGCTGGACACGTCGACACCCGGCGGGTGAACAAGCCCGCAAAGCCTCTGCCGGAGACGGTTCTCTTGGCCGAGAAGCCGTCTGCCGGAGCTTCACCCGCCTGCCGGCTCAACCGTCGAGCCCGCCCGTTAGGCTGGAACGGCCGGCGCGCAGGCCACAGGGAGGAACGAGTTGTTACATTGTGAAGCGGTCGGCAAACGTCACGGCAGAGGGCGGTGGATCCTCCGCGACGTGGACATGGAGGTCGCGGCCGGTGACGTCCTCGCGGTGGTGGGCGGCAACGGTTCCGGAAAGTCGACCTTGCTGAAGATCCTCGTCGGGCTGTCCCAGCCCACCTCCGGAAGCGTGTCGGGCCGGCCGTCGCACATCGGTTACGTACCGGACCGCTTCACCGCCCACGACCGCATCTCGGCGATCTCCTATCTCACCCACATGGGGCGCATCCGCGGCCTGTCGGCCTCCGCCGCCCGTGCCCGAGGCAATCACCTGCTGGAGCGGCTGTCCCTGGTGGGAGGGCGGAACGCGCCGCTGCGCACCCTGTCGAAGGGCAACGCGCAGAAGGTGGCGCTCGCCCAGGCTCTGCTCGTCCGGCCCGACCTGCTGGTCCTGGACGAACCCTGGTCGGGTCTGGACACCTCGGCCCACGGAGTCCTCTCCGAGTTCATCGACGAAACGGCCGCACAGGGCGGCGCGGTGGTCTTCACCGACCACCGCGAGGCAATCACCGAAACGCACGCCGGCGGCGTCTACGTCATCAGCGGCGGCCGGATCACCTTGCACGGCAGCCGGCACGCCGGGGATCGGGCATCGATGGTCGAGCTGGTCCTGACGGCGCCGCCCACCGGCGTCGTGCCGGTCGAGACGAACTGGTCGGCGCTGCCGGGTGTGGTGGACTCCGTCCTACGCGGCGGAGAGGTCGTCCTGCGGGTGACGCGGGAGCACTCGGACGCCGTACTGCTGACGGCACTGCGGCATCGGTGGTCGGTGGCGGACCTCACCGGACCCGTGGGTGGACGCGATCACCGGTTCGATGCGCGGAGGGCCGCCCGGTGATCGCCCTGGTCCGCTACCTGTCCACGGCGCTGCTGCTCTCCCAGCGCCACCTCGCGCCGCTGCTGCTGTTCGTCGGTCTGGTGGCCGTGCTGACCAGCAGCGACGCCGGCCCGCTCACCGCGACCTACGCCTCGGTGGCCGGGGTCATGCTGCCGTGCTCGGCCTGGCTGACCGTGGCACTGATCGGTCTCGAGGATCAGCCGCACCGCTCGATCGTCGTCGTCAGCGCCGGCAGCCACCTACGCGTTCTGCTCGCGACGGTCGGGACGGCCGCCGTATGGTGCCTGCTGCTGACGGTCGCCGGCCTGGTGCTGCCGTTGATGTCCGGAACCCGCACACCCGGCCTCGCGGACCTGGCACTGGGAACCGAGGCCCAACTCACCTGCGCTTTCACCGGCATGGCTATCGGACTGGTCAGCTCACGGCTGGTGTTCCGACGGCAGGGCTACGCGCTCGTCCTGACCCTGGTGCTCCTGCTGGCCGTGCTGCTGGGCAAAGGCGTCTCCCCGGTCAACATCATGCTCACCCACCTGCAGAACGCGCCGGACTCGGCGGATGCCCTGGTGCCCACGAGTGCCCTGCTCGCCGTCGCCGCAGGCTTCCTGGTGGTCGGCGCGGCCATCACACAGGCGATCACCCGCAGAAACGCATGAGCCGTGCGCCGGTGTGCCCGAACCGGCGCGGAGCAGGTCGGCAAAGGCTCAGGGCCCAACATCATGGGAAAGGTTCGAGCAGCGCAACACGGTCGAACGATGCATCAGCCGGCTTGAGCAACGGCGTGACCTGGCCATGGGGGCGGACAAGCTCGCCATCGTGTACCGGGCCGCACCCCATGCGCCGCCATCCCCCTCCGGGCGCGGTGCCGACCGAGCGGGACGTCCATCAGCTGTCGTGGAAGAAGAGCTCGAGATCCTCCATGGACCCTGGACCGGTCAGGAATCCCTCCGCCTGGGCGATCTCCTTCTCCGGTGGTACCCGATGCTCTCGAAGAAGCTGTGTCATCCACTTCTCGCCCTGCTCGCCGATCGCATAGATGCCGGACAGCAGTTCGGCCATACCCGCAGGGTGCTGCGGACTGCGCCCGACGACAGGCTGGAGTTCCCAGCCCCCTGCTCGGGCGGCAAGCCGGAGTACCCCAGCCCAATTGGCGATCCGCCCGATACGTACGTGCCACGAGTCCTCGGTGAACGGAGCCAGTCGGCCGCCGTGCAGAGCATCGGTCGCGGCCATGATGTCCGCCACCACCTGCCGTTCCACGGGATCACGAACCCAGCGCCCCTCCTGCGCCTCCTCGACAGCGGCCGACCACCACTCCCATGCGCCGTCCAGCCGGGCCATGAATGTGTCCACCCCGACAGAATCTCACGCGTATGACTGTGAACCGTCAGGTGGAGGCCGATGCTCCAAGAACCGACGGATCAAAGCGACACGCTTCAGTCGCGGACCTTCCTGGAACGGCGGGCGGAGTGCCGTCGACCGCGAGGCGGACCCTGCGGTCGACGTGGCCGGCCGGCCGGTCCGGGAAGCGGCACCTCACCTCGGCGGTGAAGCGCTCGGTGAGGACCGTGAAGTGCGTCCGGCCCTTGGTGCCGACCGCCGGCACGGCGCTCACCGGGAACCGGTTCCCGCTGTGCCGCACCACGGGCGTTCTGCCCCTCTCACCCCAGGTGCGGCCGGTAACCCGGTCGGAGCGGATGCCGGCCCGGCCGGCGAGGAGGATCCCGCCGCCGTCCTTCCTCGCCCGCGCGTGGATCTCCGTCCAGGTCTCCCGGTGCCGGCGCGCCACGGCCTGCGGGTCCTGTTCGACAGCCCGTTCGTCGGGGCGCTGGAAGCTCGAGTACAACCCTTCGGATGCGCTGTGGGTCTCATCAGGCGTCCGAAACGTTACGGACTGTCCGGCAGTTGCCGCTTCGGGCGGCGGGGACCCGTGCTGACCACGCACACCCTCTTCGGGCGTCCCCCGTTCCGGACCAGGTGCCGTGACCACAGTCAGGGGGAATTCATCGCATGCGTTACCTGAAAACCGCCATCGCCTCGCTCGCCTGTTCCTTCGTGCTCGTTCCGGCCGGGATGGCCTCCGCGGGGACCGGCCCGGCCCCCGCGCCGGCCGCACGCGGCACTTCGGCCGCGTCCACCGCACCGTCCCCGGCCGGGAACCCGGCGAGCCCGCGGGCGCGGGCCGCTGGGGTGTGCGCGGACGCATACCAGATCGGAAGCACCGGGTACGTCACGCGCAGCGGCAGGACGATCGCCTCCGTCAAGCAGTTCTACTCGCCGTCCTGCGCCGAGAACTACGGCTACGTCTGGGTCTGGCAGAGCTTCCGTGAGGTCGCCGGAGACTACGACGTGACCGCCGCCGTTTACAGCTATGCGCAGGACGAGGTCCTGGGCGAGCGTTCCTGGACCGACTCCACCGCCCAGGAGTTCTGGTCCAGCGGGACCGGCACGGTCGCCGAGTGCACGGCCGCTGTGGGCTCCGTACGGGGCGCCGGCGATCCCGCACCCGTTGCGGGCTACTCCAGCAAGCGCTGCTGACGCATGGTGACGGCGGCGGCAGGTCGCGGAAGCCGGATCCGCGCCTGTGGCGCCGCCGTTCACCCCGGTCCCCATTCCGCCGAGGCACCGACCTCTTGCCGTGGGCATGGCGGCCGTCTGGATCGTGGCCGCAGACCCGAGAAGGGAGAGAACAGACGTTTCCGGCGTTATCGCTCCAAGGCGAGGACGGCTGCGGCGACCGACGACAGGCGGCTCGGGCTGCAGCGGGCCCTGCGGAGGATCCGCCAGGACGTCAGTCCCGCGACACTCCGCTCGACCGGTGCGCGTGCCGCTGACAGCGCCCGGTGGGCCGTCGGAGCCCTGGACGACGGCGTGAGCGCGACGCTCACCCTCCAGGCCGGGGCCACCGTCACCGGCCCCGTCACCACTGCCGGCGGTGGCATGGCCGTACCGGGCCGCGGTGATCGCACCGTGCCGTCGTAGCCGCACCGAGGAATTCCCGGCCGTGCCGTACGGCGGCCCGTACGGTGGCTGCATGAGCGATGCCGGAACCCCGGGCGGTGCTCCCGCCGACCTCGTCGTCACCGGGTGCGCGGTCCTGGTGCACGACGGCGCGGAACGGATCGGATTCCGCGAGGACGCCGCGGTCGTCGTCCGCGCCGGGCTGATCGACGCGGTCACCACGGCCGCCGCCGCGCGGGACGTGCCGGCCGTGACGCGGATCGAGGCACCCGGACAGATCGCGCTGCCCGGTCTGATCAACTGCCACACGCACGCCCCGATGGTGGCCCTGCGCGGGCTCGCCGAGGACCTGCCGACGCAGGAGTGGTTCAACGACGTCGTCTGGCCCGTCGAGACCAACCTCACCGAACGGGACGTGGAACTGGGCGCGCGGCTCGCCTGCGCCGAGATGATCCGGGGCGGGGTGACCTGCTTCGCCGACCACTACTTCCACATGGACACGGTCGCCGACGTCGTCGCCGAGTGCGGGCTGCGCGCCCACCTCGGCCAGGCGTACTTCTCCGGCCAGGGGCCCCGGGGCCGGGAGGCGTCGCTGGAGTTCGCGCTCCGCCGGCGCGGCACCGCCGACGGCCGCATCACCACCGCGCTCGCCCCGCACGCCCCGTACACCGTCACCGACGCCGACCTCGCCGCCACCGCCGACCTCGCCCGCACGCACGGCCTGCCCGTCCACATCCACGCCGCCGAGAACCGCGACCAGACCGCCACCAGCCTGGCCCGGCACGGCCGCACCCCCATCGAGATCCTGGACCGCACCGGCCTGCTCGACACCGACCTGCTCATCGCCCACGGCACCGGCATCCTGGAGCGGGACCTGCCGCTGCTCGAACGCACGGAGGGCCGCACGGCGGTGGCCACCGCGCCCCGCGGCTATCTGAAGTTCGCCTGGCCGGCCACCACTCCGGTCCGGGCCCTGCGCGCGGCCGGCGTCCCCGTCGGCCTCGCCACGGACGGCGCCGCCTCCAACAACTCCCTCGACGTGTGGGAGACCATGGCGCTCACCTCCCTGGTCCAGAAGTCCGCCGAGGGCGACCCGCGCTGGCTGACCGCCCGCCAGGCCCTGCACCACGCCACCTCGCAGAGCGCCCGCGCGGTCGGCCTCGGGGACCGGATCGGCTCCCTCGCGCCCGGCCGACGCGCCGACCTCGTCCTCGTCGACCTCACCGGCCCGCACACCCAGCCGGTCCACGACCTCGCCGCCACCTTGGTGCACAGCGCCCGCGCGGCCGACGTGCGCACGACGGTCGTCGACGGCCGCGTCCTGATGCGGGACCGCGTCCTGCTCACCCTCGACGTGCAGGCCGTCGTACGGGAACTGACGGACCGGCTGCCCGGACTGACCGCGCGCGACCACGGACGGCGCATCCAGGAGTACGACACCTGACCCGGCCGCCCACCGGGACCCGGGTGCCGTCCCTTCCCCGGCCGCGACAGCATCTCGGAGGACGCCGGTTCGAATCCGGCCGCCCCGCCCCCTTCGACCAGGCCCGCATCCGCCGACCCGGGCCGCGGCCCGGGTCGGCGGCCCGCCGCATCGGGCGCGCCTTCCGGAAAACCTGCCGGCTGGACCGTGCCCGCCTCGCCCACGGTGCCTGCCGCGGCGCTGCCGGGAGCGGGTGCCGCAGGTGGGCGGGCCCCGGGGTGACGTCAGCGGTACAGCGGCCCTGTGGTTCTCCCCAGGGGGAGAACTGAGGGCGGCAGGCTGTCCGGGGCCTGCCGCCCATCGGCAGCCTTGATCCATGCCTGTCTCGCACAGATCACATCGACTGCACCGGTTGCTGCTGCTCCTGCTGGCGCTGGCGCTCGAAGCCGGCACGCTGACGGCCGTCGCCGGGCCGGCGCACGCGAACGCGGCGACCGCCACCGATCCGGTGCGCGAACTGGCGCGCGTCGCGCAGCGGCTGCGCACCACGGAGCCCGGCGCCCCCGGCAGCGATCTGCGCCCGCTCGGCCGCATGATCGGCTCGGCGAAGATCGTCGGGTTGGGCGAGGCCACGCACAGCTCCCGGCAGTTCTTCACGACGAAGCACCGCGTCTTCCGGTACCTCGTGGAGGAGAAGGGCTTCACCACGTTCGCGCTGGAGGCGCCCTGGTCCACCGGCCTGGTCCTCAACGACTACGTGTTGTACGGGAAGGGCGACCCGGAGAAGATCATGCGGGAGGAGTTCCAGAGCTCGTACCGGATCTGGAACACCCACGAGTATCTCGACCTGCTGAGGTGGATGCGCGCCCACAACGTCCGCCACCCCGACCGCCCCGTGCAGTTCATGGGGGAGGACAACGGCTACGCGGGACCCGGGCTCTTCGACGAGGTCACGGACTACGTGTCCGCGCACCACCCGGAGCTGCTGCCGGAGTTCCGCCGCCTTTACCGCGAACTCCGGCCGACCGGGAGCGTGGCGGAGACCGTCGACGAGAACCTGGCCAAGCCCGTCGCCGAGCGCGAACGGGCGGCCGCGGACGCGCGGCGCGCCTACGAGCTGCTGCGGGCGCAGGGGCCGGACGGGGACCGGCAGGCTTACGCGTGGGTCCTCCAGCACGCCAGGGCCATCTCCCAGACCGCCACCCTCTACGCGTACTACGACTTCTCCGACCCGGAGAAGATCGCTCGGGCCATGCTCCACCGCGACCAGGTCATGGCGGAGAACACCGTGTGGTGGCAGCGGCACACCGGCCACCGGATGCTGCTGTCGGCCCACAACGGCCATGTCTCCTACGAGTCCGACCACCCCGAGCAGTATCCGAAGACCCAGGGGGAGTTCATACGCCAGATGGTCGGGGCCGAGTACACGAACATCGGCTACACCTTCGGGCAGGGCTCCTTCAACGCGATGGACCTCACGGATCCGCAGGAGCCCTACCGCCGTTTCTCCGTGGGGCCGCTGGGCGCCGGCAGCAACGAGGAGGTGCTGGAGCGGGTCTCGCGCCGGGACTACTACGTCGACCTGCGAGCTGTGCCCGAGCCGGCCCGGGGCTGGCTGACGGCGAAGCGCCCGACCCGCTCCATAGGGAACGCCTGGCCGGAGGACCCCTACCGAACCTCGCTCGGGCGCCAGTACGACGTGCTGATACACCTTCATCGCGTCACGGCCGCGGATCTGCTCCCCACGATCCGGGACCGGAAGCCCGGGCATGCACGGCGGGGCGTCACCGGCGCCGGGTGAGGGGCGGGACGGATGTGCCGCCCTTCGGCGGAGGAGCCGACCGCCGGCGGGTGGCCGTCCCCCTTCCGCCACCGACGCGGACCCTCCGCGGCACGGGCCGGCGAGGACGTCGTGGGCGCCGGCGCGGCGCCGCACGGCATGCGGTACGCCCTGGCGTGCCTCCTCGCCGGCCCGTACTGCCGGGCCGCCCGCCCGGTGCCGTCCCAGAGCGGCTCGAAGACACCGGACGCGCCACCCGATCGGGTTGTGGCGGATGGGCGTGGCGCAGGTGACGTCGACGCGCAGGTCGGCGCGCGCGAGGGCGCCCTCGGGGGCACCGCGGGTGGGCTCGTTGGGCGCGGACGTCTCCCCGGGCTCCTCCTCGGGCGGGGGGATCCAGGCGTCGTCCATGGCGTCTTCGAGGACCGTCCGGACGGGCCGGGCGTCATGAGAGACCCTCACGGTCGTCCCCGTCCTGGCCGGGCCTGCTCCAGGGGCCCGGCCAGGACGGGGACGACCGGCAGGCCGCTGTGGCGGATCTCCGCGTCCCGCAACGGGAGGAAGCGCCTGACCAGCGGATGCGGTTTTGGGACTCACCGAATGGGATCGGCTCCTATGACCGTCGGCGGACGGTGCGGAGTCCCGGTGCCGTGATCCGAAGCGGCCGTCAGGGCGCCTCGAACCGCAGCGGGTTGGGCAGCTCGCCCCACAGGTCCCCGGCCGTCCCCGGTGACAGCCGCATCAGCGTCAGCGCCTTCACCGGCAGCGGTTCACCGAGGAGCGCCGCCAGGTCCGAGGTACGCGGCAGGTCCCGTACGGCCGTCTCCAGCGCCTCGCGCAGCGCCGCGCCGGAAGCCGCAGTGGCGGCCAGCGCGCCGCCCACCAACGACCCGAACAGTTTGCGGCGCAGGGCCCGGTCGTCGTCCGCGACGATCCGCCGCGGCAGATCCGGCGCGGTGATCCCGTGCCGGGCGAGGCGGGCCGGACCGACGCGGATGTCGGCCAGATCGCGGTAGACCAGGCACCGGGGGGCGTCCGTCCGGTCCAGCACGACCAGCAGGTTCTGGCCGTGCGCCTCCAGGGCCACGCCCATCTCCAGCAGACGCAGCCCGACCGTCAGGGCGAGCCGGGTGAACGCGGCCAGCCAGGCGGGGGAGCCGGGCAGTCCGGTGGCGGGAAGCGCGGCCACCGGCAGCACACGCTCCCCCCGTGCCGCGTACGCCGCCGGTGACTCGCGCACCACCGCCGCCAGGTCGGGCGAGCCGTCCGTGGCGGCGCCCAGGGCACGCGTCACGTGCAGCAGCCCGCCCATGCGCGCAGCCAGGTCCTCCCCGAACGCCGACAGGGCCGCGGCGGCGACCACGGAGCCGACGGACATGTCCCGCACGAAGGAGGTCAGCCGGGCGCTCAGCGCGGTCTTGACATGCGGCCCGCCGGGCAGGGCCAGGGTGCGCAGGGACATCAGCGGATGCGCGGGAAGCCGGGCCTCGCACGGCCGCTCCAGCACATGCGCAGCCTGCCACGGGTGCACCGGCACCAGCACGTACTCCCCGTCCCGCAGCCCCTCCGGCCACACACCGGCCACCAGGCACGAAGCCGCCGGGACCGGCACGAGCCCCAGTCCCACCACGGGCCGGTGCTCCGGCGCGTAGGCGAGCTGCTCGGCCACCGAGAAACCGGGCCGCGTCCGGCAGTTGGGATGGAAGGGATGCCCGTCCACCACCCACTGCTCCGCTTCCCAGTCGTGCCGCGGCCACCCGCCCGGCTGATCCGCGGGTGCGGCCCGGTCCCCGTCCTGCCCGGCCCGTGCCAGCGCCAACGAGGCCACGCTGTGGCCCAGTTCGGCGGCGTAGCCGGTTCCGTGCGGCACGGCGAGGTCCGCCGTCAGCCGCGCCGGATCACCGTACGGCACGCCGTCGAGACGGACCTCGCCGACGTACGCGTCGGTGCGGTAGGGATCGGCTGCCGGGCCGTGCAGCGTGCGCCCGTCCCGCAGACGCAGGACGAGCTCGTCCCGGCCCGGCTCGCGCTCCCGGACCCAGGGCAGCGGCTCGTGGGCGAGCGCCCGCCACAGCCGGGTCAGCACGGCCGCGCGGGCGCCGGGCAGTTCGGCCGCGTACCGGGGGAGAAGTCCAGGGCGTACGGCGGCCAGCTCGTCGGCGACCTCGGCCTCGACGGCGGGGAGACGGTGCACGGGCGGGCTCCTCGGGTATGGACAGGGCGTCACGACGCCGGGGACGACGTCATACATACCGGCCGTACCCGCCCGGGGACAGACCGTAGGAAACGAGTGGAGCGCGTGGATCCCCCGCCCCGCCCACCGACGGCCCGCCCGTCCACGGGGACGGCCGGGCCGACGAGCGGGCCCGCGACCCCCGGCCGCGCGGACGCCGGGGGCGCACGCCCTTCCCGGCGCGGCCCACGGCCGCGATCCGCACGGTGTACGCGGGACACGGCTCACCGCAGGACGCCGGCGGCGCGTGCGGCGGCCAGCCAGCCGGGGAATTCCTGCAGGAGCCGGTCGAAGAGTTGGTGGTCGGGGATGGCCTGCGGAGTGCGGCCGGCGTGGAAGAAGCCGGCGTTGTCGACGACGCGACAGTCCGGGACGGCGAGGGCGTCCAGCTTGCGCAGGAATGCGAACTCGTTGTCGTCGGGGTCGCCGAAGCCGATGAACTGCCAGAACAAGGGAAGGCGAGCGGCTTTGCACAGGTAGCGCTCGGCCGCCGACTTGCTGGTGGGGCCGCCGTCGGTCTGGAAGACGACCAGGGCGGGGCAGCGGCTGCCGGATTCCGTGTAGTGGTCGATGACCTCGTCCATGGCCCAGTGGTAGTTGGTGCGTCCCATGCGACCGAGGTTCTCGTGCAGTTCGTTGATGTGGCCGCGGTGCCCGCCGAGCGTCAGCTCCGTGGATCCGTCGACGTCGGTGGAGAAGAACACCACCGGAACGGTGCCGTCGTCGTCGAGGTGGGCCGACAGGGACAGAACCTGTTCGGCCAGGTGCTGCATGGTGCCGTTGCGGTAGTAGGGCCGCATCGACCCGGAGCGGTCCAGCACGAGATACACCGCAGCCCGCACGTCCTCCAGCCCATGCCTGCGCACGCCGGCACCCGCCGCCTTGTACAGACTGACCAGATCAGGTGCCTTCTCCTGTACCTTGGCCAGACTGATGGCCGCGGCACGCTCCATGCCGTTCGTCGAAATCATTCCTCCATGGTGACGCCCCGCTTCCGGGCCGGTGCGGTGTCTGCCCACGGAAGGCGCTCGCCGCCGCGGGGCGCGGCACCACCCTCGCGGTCCGGAGGCACACCCCGCCCCGGCCGGGGTGCGGAGCGAGCACGCACCGCGCGCCGTCGCCGAGAAGACGGCTGCCGCACTCGATGAGGACCAGGAGCCCGAGCCCGATGAGCCCCTGATGCGGCAGCCGGTCCGGAAGCGGCCCCGGAAGCCGGAACCGAGGGCGGCCGAGCAGGGGGAGCCGCGCGAGCAGCGGCGGCGGCTCCGGGACACCGGACGTCGCCGCCTCGCCGCCGGGCAGTCGCGCCGGCCCCGGTCCCGGCGGAACCGGATCGGCGACGCGGCCGCGCGCCGCGACGCCCGCGCCCTGTCCCGGGCGCGGCACTCAGGCGCCCGGCCGTGGTGACGCTCCCGCGCATCGCCCACCCGATGGCTTCCTCGGCGAATGGGCGGGCTCAGGAGCCGACGAGCTCGTCGAGCAGAGCAAAGACCAGCGCGTCAAACGTGTGGGCGGCATCGCTGTACGTGTTCACCATCATCACCACCGCCGTCCCGCTCTTCCGTTCGAAGGCCGCACAGGTGCTGAAGCCGTAGGTGCCGCCGTTGTGCCAGGTCATCGTCCGGCCGTCGGACAGCGTGCCGAAGTGCCAGCCGAGCCCCAGCCGCAGACCTGTGGCGGGGTCGGTGAAGTGGTGACGCTGGGTCAGCTCGATCGCGTCCCGCAGCGGCGAGCGCTCCGGGCGCACCTGGGCGTCCAGGTACCGGAGCATGTCGTCGACGGTGCTGTACATCGAGGTGCCCGCACCGCTGAGGACGCGGTCACGCCAGTCGGGAACCACCTCCCCGGCCATATGGCCGATGGCCTTGCGGGAAGCCATGTCCGGCCGCAGGACCGTGGTCGTGTCCGACAGGCCCAGCGGCGCTGTCACCCGGCGCCGCAGCATCGCGTCCACGCCGTCGAAGGCCAGTGCCTGGCCGAGCAGCCCGAAACCCAGGTTGGAGTATGTGTACGCGCTGCCCGGCTCGTCACCCAGCGGGGTCCGGCGCAGACCGGCGGCCAGGTCCTCCAGCGTGTAGTGCGCGTACGGGTTGTACGGGTCCGCCTCCTCCAGGAGGTTGACGGGAAGGCTGGGCAGGCCGGAGGAGTGGGTCGCCAGGTCGCGCAGGGTGATCCGCCGGGTCTCCCCGCGCGGGACGGTGAACCCGGGGGGCAGGCTGAGCGGCGTGGACAGGCGCACCCGGCCCGCACCCACTGCGCGCGCCAGCGCGGTGGCGGTGAGCGTCTTGCCGATCGAGCCGAGCTGGAACACGGTTGCGCCATCGGGGGCGGGGCCCTCCTGGCCGGCGCCGGCCACATACCGACGCCCACCGCGGATGACACCGAACACCGCGCTCGGGGCGCCGGCGGCCAGGGCACGGTCGAGGTAGGGCCGCACCAGCGCGGCCAGACCGTCCCCGGACGCCACGGCCCTGCCCGGTATCAGTGCCACGCCGGCCGCGGCCGCCGCCGTACCCAGTAACCTTCGTCGGTCCATGTCCCGCTCCTCGGCTCGGTAGGGGGTGCGAATGCGCACGCCGACGTCGAGTGAAGCGGCATCAGCCGTCAACATCAACAGTCACCTCGCGGGCGACCGCACGCGGTGGATCACGGCCCACCGCACCGGCACCGCTCCTGACGGCAGCGCAGACGTCCACGGCCCGGGTTCGTCCGCGCATTCGGTGACGGCCCGCCGTCGGCGTCGCCGCGGGCAGGGAACCGGACCGGCGGGACGCGGCCCACGGGGAGAAACGGCCGCGCCGGCGGGGCAGCGATTCCTCGGGTGGTGGAGTTCCGTATCCGTCGCCACCGACCACTCCCCACGCCGCACCGGCACCGCCATGATGGGAGCGCTCCCATGTCATCGCACGCGCAGAACTCCCGACTCCGGAAGGACCGCCCATGCGCACCGCTCCCCACCTCACCCGGCGGGCCCTGCTCGCGGCCGCCGCCGCGAGCGTCACCACGGGCATCGCCACCGCCGCGGCCGCTCCCTCCCAGACGTCCGCCGCCCCCCGCTCCCTGCCGGCCGCCGCCTTCGCCGGGTTCCGCACGGCGGGCCGGGTCAAGAGGGCGGCCGACGGCTCGGTGCAGTACACCTGGCCCGGCATCGCCTTCGAAGGCCGGTTCCGCGGCACCGGCGTCGGGATCGCCCTCGACGACTCCGTCAACGACTACGACATCCAGATCGACGGCACGACCGTCGGCACACTGGTGACCCCCGGGCGCACCACGTCCTGGGTCAAGGACCTCACCGACACCGAGCACACCGTACGGCTCGTCAAGCGGACGGAGAGCCCGTGGGCCGTCGGCCGCTTCGGCGGGTTCCTCGCCGCTCGGGGAGGAAAGATCCTCCCCGCCCCCGCCGCGCGGAGCAGGCAGATCGAGTTCATCGGCGACTCCTTCACCGCCGGGTACGGCAACGCCTCGGGCACACGCGACTGCTCCGCCAACGGAGGGGTCGACCGCAACAGCAACGCCGACCTCGCCTTCGGCCCCCTCACCGCCCGCAAGCTCGACGCCGACTACCAGCAGAACGCCTTCTCCGGCCGCGGCATGGTCCGCAACTACAACGGCGGCGACCCCGGCACCGACTACCGCACCTACTACGACCGGGCCCTGCTGAACGTCGACGGCGACGTCTGGCGCAAACCGCGCGACTGGCGCCCGCAGGTCGTCGTCATCGGCCTCGGCATCAACGACTTCTCGACCCCGCTCCACCCGGGCGAGCCGTGGACCACGCAAAGCGAACTGATCACCGCCTACACGAACGCCTACCACGGCTTCCTCGACAAGCTGCGGACCCGCTACGGAAGCAGGACGTTCCTGGTGGTCAGCGCCACCCTGGTCGCCGGCACCGCCTTCGCCGAAACCGCCCGCGACATCGTCAGGGAGCGCAACGCCCAAGGGGACGACCGGGTCAGCTACTGGTACTACGACGACCCCGGCCTGGACCGGCTCGGCTGCGACTGGCACCCCTCGCTCCACGACCACCGGATCATCTCCGGCCTGCTCGACCAGCACCTCGCCACCCTGCCGCTGGACTGGTGACCGGCAGGACGGCCCGGGCCGGGCAGGGCCCGGGTCGTCCACCGCGGAACGACACGACGACTGTCCGTCTCCGTGGCCGGCGGACTTCGAACAGGGCCCGGCTTTGTTCACGAGTCGCAGGTTCCGGCACGGATCCCGGGGACCGGTCGCGGAGGGCCACCGCGGTGTTCGACCGTGGGGACCGCGCTTGCGGGACGGATCACGAGATCCGACGGGAGCACGAGTCCGGCTCCGGCTGCCGCTGAGGCCGGGGCGTCGGTGACGAGCGGCGGGCCACGTGCCCTGGGGCTCGGCGTAGTGCCCAGGTCGCGCCCGCTGTCATCGGTCCCGTCGCACCGCACCGGACGCTGGGCGAGGCCGTGCGCCGTCGCGGTGTCCTCCTCGTGACGCTGCAACGGCCCGCACGAGTTCTCGTACGCGGTCGCGGTCGGGAGCCATGCTGTCGGAAAAAATCTCCGCCGGACCGAACCGTTCCCGGGCGCTGCGCATCTTCAGGTGCGTAAGCGCGCACTGACCTCGCGCGCCGATCCGTATTCAAGGGGGATCCGAAACATGAAGAGCAAGCTGACCGCCGTGGCCCTTGCGTCCGTCGTCGTCGCCGGTGCTGCCGCTGCCGCCGTCCCGGCCTCGGCCGCCTCCGCCAAGGCCGAGCCGACCCGCTGCCACACCGCCGACCTGGAGGCCGGCTTCGCCATGGGGGATGACGCGAAGCCGGAGATGGAGCAGACCGAGAAGCAGACCCAGGCGTACATCTGGTTCACCAACCGGAGCGAGCGCACCTGCACCCTGTCCGGCTTCGCCGGTGTCGACATGATCGGCGCTCAGAAGACCGACGGCACCTGGTCGCTGGCGCGCTCCTCCAAGAAGCCCGTGAAGATGACCCTGGAGCAGGGGGACACGGTGGACTTCAGCATCACCCTGCTCCCGGTGGCCGGGTCCACGCCGCAGAAGGAGAAGTTCGTTCCGGCGAAGTTCCTGGTCACCCCGCCGAACGAGACGGAGCACTTCACCCTGAAGTGGCCGTTCGGCGGCCAGATCCTCAAGCAGGACGGTGCCACCCGCCCGGCTACCTACCTCAACCCGATCGGGATGTAACCGGCTGTTCCCTGTTCACGCGTGGCCGGTCTGCTTCGAACGGGGTGCTGGTTCCGGTGAGTCGGCCGGTGTGGACTCCTCCTTCTGCCCGGTCCATCAGCACGCGGCAGGCGCTCGCTCGCGCCTGCCGCGAGTGCCCGGCCGACGAAGGACGCCGGTCCGGCACCGACCGGACGAGGCCCTGGGCCGATCAAGGGGCGGGCTGACCTGCGAGATCCATCTGGCAGGTGAGGGCGGACTTCGGGTCACGTCCGCTGGAGTGGTGCATCGACGGCCACTCGGTGATCCCGTTTCGAGGCCGTGCGGCGAGTTCGACGGGCGGGGCGGTGCCGTCGGTTTCCGGCTCGATCGGATGGAGCCGGGCCTCGGCGGGAAGTTCGCGGCCCATGGAGCGGCGGACTTCGGTCCACTCGTCGTTCCGCTCGGCCAGGACCGCCCCGACGAGTCGGACGGACGCGGGGCGGTACGCCGGCGGCCCCCGGAGCGGACGAGCGGGCAGGACTCGTACGGGCGTCAGCTCCAGACCTGCCGTTCCTCGCTGCGGGGGTCGTCGATCTGGGACCACTCGGCGTCGATGCGCATCGTGGCCCTGCGTTCGGTGTCGTACGGGTCCCAGCCGGGGTCGCCGGTGGTGGCGAACCGGATCCAGGTCTCGTGCACGCGGGCCGCGAGATCCACGGGGGGCCTGCCAGGGCCGAGCAGGGCGGTGGGGCCGAGCAGCTGCGGCAGGTGCGCGAGGTCGAAGACGAAGGGCAGCTCGACCGCGTGCGCGGCGCCGAGTTCCCCGCCCAGGGCGTGCGAGCGCCAGGCGAACTCGTAGGCGAAGGTCGCGGACTTGGGTTGGGCGGCGTGGGCGGCGGCCAGCGCCCTGCTGCCCGCGCCGAACAGCGCGTCGGTCATGATGGCGGAGCGCAGCTCGCCGTGGGACGCCTCGGGGCGTGTCCCGCGGTACGTCTCGACGAGCTGCGCCGGGTCGGGGTGCGCGCGGGCCGCGGTGTCGTACACGTCCTCGGCGGTCGAGGTGGCGTACTCGCCCACGGGGACCAGGTAGAGGTGTCCCTCTTCGGTGTTGGTGCCGATGAGCAGGTCGACGCCGGAGCCGTGTCCGGCGGTGACGGCTTCGGCGGGCTGGGTGTCCAGGACCAGGCTGAAGGGGCTGAGGCCGATCAGCGGGTCGCGGTGGGTGGCGGTCCGCAGGTCGATGCCCGCGAGCTTGGAGGCGGCCTCCACCAGACGCTCGTCGGAGATCTTCGCGAAGGCCTCCACGTGCGGCTCGACGCCCAGGACCTCGGCGGCCGCGGAGGTGACCCGGGCGGCTTGCTCGGTGGTGAACGCGCCCAGGCCGCTGCCGCTTTGCACGATCGCCCTGCGGAACAGGTTCTCGGCCGCCGCGGTGGCCAGGACGCCGCCGACGAGGGTGGCCCCGGCCGACTGGCCGAAGAGCGTGACGTTGTCCGGGGCACCGCCGAACGCGGCGATGTTCTCCCGCACCCAGCGCAGCGCGGCGACGACGTCGAGCAGACCGCGGTTGGCGGGGGCCCCGGGCAGGTCGAGGAAACCGGCGATGCCGAGCCGGTAGTTGAGGGTGACGAGGACGACGCCGTCACGGGCGAAGGCGGAACCGTCGTACAGCGCGGCCCGGGTCGAGCCTGCGACGAATCCGCCGCCGTGCACGAACACCATGACCGGCAGGCCGCCCCGTGCGGCGACGGGCGCCCACACGTTGACGGTGAGGTAGTCCTCGCCGCGGCTCCAGCCGGTGCCGAAGTAGGGGACCATGTCGATGCTGCCGAGCCGGCGCTCGGACCGCGGTGCGTCGGGGCCGGGCGCGGTGGCCTCCCGTACGCCGTCCCACGGCTCGTGCGGCTGCGGCGGCGCGAACCGGCCGGCGCCCAGGGGAGGAGCGGCGTAGGGGATGTTCAGGAAGGCGGCGGTGCCGTCGTCCTGGCGCAGACCGCGGACGGCTCCCTGCGCGGTGGTCACGACGGGGCCGGGGTGGTGGCTCATCTCTGGCGCCTTTCCGCGGACTTCAGCCCTGCTCGGTGTACTCGGTGTACGGGGTGAAGGGCGCCCAGCCCTTGACGGCGAAGGCGCTCCCCTCGCGTACGACTTCGGCGGCGCCGTGGCCGCCCAGGTGGGCCGGGATCAGCAGAGCGTTGTTGTCGGCCGCCCAGCCCAGCACCTTGCGGCGGGTGGCGCGGGCTTCGGCCGGGTTCTCGCAGAAGCAGCTGTTGACGTCCGGCTCCAGGATCTGCACCGGGCTGTGCAGCATGTCGCCGACGAACACCGCGCGGTCCGTGCCGGAGGTGAGGGTCAGCACGGAGTTGCCCGGCGTGTGCCCGGGGGCGGTCTCCAGGCGCAGGTTCGCATCGATCCGGTGGCTGTCCTCCCACAGCAGGGTCAGGCCGGCCCGGTGCACTGGGGCGACGCTGTCCTCGAAGACGTTCTGGTTGCCGCGGCCGAGCTTCGACTGGTGGCCGTTCTCGGGGTTCCAGAAGTCGAAGTCGTCCTTCGGCATCAGGTAGGTGGCATTGGGGAAGGTGGGCACCCAGTGCCGGCCGTGCAGGCAGGTGTTCCAGCCGACGTGATCGATGTGGAGATGCGTGTTGATCACGATGTCCACGTCCTCCGGCCGGACACCGGCCCGGGCCAGACCGGCCAGGAAATCCGTCCTGAGGTGGCTCCAGACCGGGGCGTAGGGACGCTCCTTGTGGTTGCCCACACCGGTGTCGACCAGGATCGTCCTGCCCTCGCTGCGCAGCAGCCAGGTCTGGACCGCCGCGTTCACGATGTTGGTCCCGGAATCCAGGAAGTGCGGGACCAGCCAGTCGGCGCCGGTCTCCCAGACCTCCTTCGAGCTTTCCGGCAAGAAGGTGTCGGGCGTCATGTCGACGGGGCCGAAGTACTCCCGCACCCGGGTGATGGAGACATTGCCGAGGGTGATCTGTTCCATGGGACGTCCTTGGAGTTCGGAGGATCTGCTCAGCCGTGCGAGCGGCCCTGGCGGGCCCGGTGTCCGTCAGGTGACTCGACCTGTGTGCACAGCCCTGAGCCCGGGGTGTTTCCTCTTGCGGCCGGGGGAGAAGGCGAGGCCGCTCCCGTTCCGGGCTCCCTTCCTGGATGCCTCGTCGGCGCATGTGTGGCGGCCCCGTCGCGGTCAGCGGGCCGGAGCCGGATGCGCATCGACCGGTCGCCGGCCGGTTCGTGGACGAGGGCGGGCGCGGCGTCGGCCCGAGTGCGCCTGGTGAAGGCGAAGCCGGCCGCAGCCAGGGCCTCGGTGGGACCGTTCCCGGTGGTGGCAGTGGTCAAGGCGGCCTCCTGGGCGAATGCGGGGCACCGGATCGGACGCCTTCGACTTCACCCAGGACGCGGGCGCGGAACCAGACCCGCTCTTTCCTATCCACAACTGGGTCAGGCTCGGTGCCGCGAGACGGCCCATACTCGAAACCATGGACGCAAGGACGCAGCTCGGGGACTTCCTGCTGGCGCGGCGCTCCCAACTGCGCCCGCAGGACATCGGGATGCCCACCTACGGGGAACGCCGGCGTGTGCCGGGGCTTCGGCGCGAGGAACTGGCGCTGCTGGCGGGGGTGAGCACCTCCTACTACACGCGGCTGGAGCAGGGGCAGTCGCTGAGCGCATCGCCCGAGGTGCTGGACGCGATCGCCGAGGCGCTGCGGCTGGACGAGTCCGAGCGGCGGTACCTGCACGACCTGGCCCGGGTGGGCAGGCAGCGCACCCGGGGCCGGCGTCCGGCCCCGGAACGGGTCCCGGAGGCGACACGTCAGTTCCTGGACGCGCTCGGCGACGTTCCCGCGATCGTGCTCGGCCGGCGCAGCGACGTGCTGGCGTGGAACCGGCTGGGCCATGCGCTGTTCGCCGGGCATCTGGACTTCGGCGCCCCCGACCGGCCGGCGCAGCGTCCCAACATGGCCCGGCTGGTGTTCCTCGACGGCCATACCCGTGACCTGTACGCGGACTGGCCGAGCAAGGCCAGGGCCATGGTCGGCAATCTGCGCCTGGTGGCGGCCCAGCACCCGGAGGACGCGGCACTGCATGCGCTCCTGGGTGAACTGTCGGCGAAGAGCCCCGAGTTCGCCTCGATGTGGGCCGACCACCGGGTCAAGGCCTGCACCGCCACCGACTACGAGATGCGCCATCCGCTGGTCGGGCCGCTGACCGTCATCCAGCAGGCCATGAGCAGCGGGCGAGGCCCCACCGTCGTGGTCGCCACCGCAGAGGCGGGCTCGCCGTCGCAGGCCGCTCTCGCCCTGCTCGCCCAGGCCACCGGCCGGGGTGCCGCGCGGGCCGATCCGTCCTCCGACGCGGCACAGCCACGGTCCCGCACCGGCAGGGCCTGACACCCGCACCGCCACCGGGCGCCGCCTCGACGCACCGGCGCCCGTCCCCTGCCCCGCCCCGCCCCGCCCCGCCTCAAGGCTCGCGCGACACGGACGGCGGGTCGGCGGCGGAGGCGGTCAGTCCGCCCACGGTCCGTGTCGGCGGGGCGGCCTCCAGGCGCTCGTCCACCTCGGCCGCGATCAGCAGCCCGTCTCCCGCACCCGGCCGTAGGGGGACGCGGCCCGGCGCCGGTGGAGGTCGTGCGCCGAAGCTCCCGCAAGCGCGGACAGCCGGTCCCCCGCGAGGCCGGCCGGACCCGCGGGCACTTCCCGGCCGAGGCTGCCGCCCGCGAGTGCGTGTACACGACGCTGATGAGCCCGGACCCGACAGGCAAGGGCCGCAAGCGGTGGACCGTGCGCTGGAAGGCGCCGCTGAACGCCCTCCAGATCGCCTTCGAGGGCCGCCTCACCCCGGCCGACCACTGACCACTTCGACAACCAAGATCAGCCGTTGGATCGGCACACCCGGTCACCGGCCCCCGGCCGAGACGCCGGCGGAGTACACGGGCTGCGACAACGGCACCGGGGCGAGAGGGCCCCGGCCGCCGCTCGGCCGGGGCCCCTCGAGGCGGCGGGTGCCGGTCGGCGGGTGGGAGCGCCCACTCCGCGAACCGCTCGGCCACACGCCTGCGGACCGCACCGCATCACGGGCGCGGTGGAGCGGGAAGGTCAGCGCCGCAGGGTGAGGACGCCCGGCCGCCACGGCAGTCGGTTGTAGTCGCCGCCCGCGGTGGGGGACTTGCCCTGGTAGAGGAACTGCAGGTTGCAGGGGTCGACGGTCATGGTCTGGTCGGGGTTGTCGCGGACCAGGTCACCGTGGCTGATGTCGTTGGTCCAGGTGGCGCCGCTGTTGGCCTTGCCCGCGAAGGGGTTGCTCTCGGTGGCGGCCTGCGGGGTCCACGTGCCGTTCAGACTGGAGGCGGTGAAGGAGCGGAAGTAGCGCCCGTTCGCGCCCATCGCCTCGACGATCATCAGGTACTGGTTCTGGCCCTTGACCTTGTAGACCTGTACGCCCTCGAAGAGGTTGGCCTTGGTGTCGCTCATGATCGTCGTGTACGACGAGCCGAAGTTGCCCGGGAAGTTCCCGATCGGCATGCTCGCCCGGTAGATCTTGCCGTTGTCACCGGCGAAGAACAGGTACATGTTCTGGCCGTCGGCGATCAGGGTCTGGTCGATCGGGCCGGTGTCGGAGCCGGAGATGCTCCCGGTGAACAGCGGCTGCGGAGCGGACCAGCCGTTGGGGTCGGTGGGGTCGCTCGACGTGCGGTAGATGAAGGGCCACGCACCCCACTGGTACGCCAGCACCCAGATGTTCTTGGGCGCGAAGTAGAACAGCGTGGGCGCCACCGCGGCCTGGTTCATCCCGGTCTGGCGGGCCGACGCCATGTCCGACCAGTTCGTGAAGGGGCTGAACATCATCGAGCCGTACGTCGATCCCGACACGTTCGACGCGTAGACCAGGTGCTTGCCGTTGTGCTTCACGACGGTGAAGTCCTTCACCGCGGCCCACCCGTTCGCCGGCTGCGCCAGCACACCCGTCGACGACCACCGGTACGTCGACGGCAGGGAACAGGTGCCGTCCGTCGGCGGCGTCCCGGTCAGGCCGGTCCACTTCTGGTTGCTGCCGCCGTTGCACGTCCCGATCTGCACCGCCGTGCCGTTGGCCGTGCCGGCGCCCGCGGTCTCCAGGCACAGCCCGGACTCCACGCCGACGACCGTGCCGTCGGAGTTGACCCGCCACTGCTGGTTCGCACCGCCGGAACAGGTCCAGATCTGCACCCGGGTACCGGACGCGGTGGCGTGGCCCGGAACGTCCAGGCACGCGTTGCCGTACACGGTGAGCTGGTTGCCGTCCGTCAGCGTCCACTGCTGGTTGGTCCCGCCCCAGCAGTCGTGGATCTGCAGATACGTGCCGTTGGTCTGACTGGCGCCCGGCACATCGAGACACCGGTTCGAACCGACACCGCGCAAGGCGCCGGTGGAAGCCGCCTGAGCCGGGGTGGCGACGAGCATCGCCGCCAACGCGGCCAGGACCGCGACCGCGGCGGCGAGCGCCGCAGACGAGTGCCTGCGACTGGAACTTCCTCTGTGCATGGGGACTTCCTCAACCTCGAGTGGGCGGTTCCGGTCGGCCTCGTCGGAGGCTGTCCGGACGGTCGGTGCGGTGCGCAGCGTCCCGTGAGCGCCGCGGCGGACCGCTGGTGGCTTCCCGGTCCTTCGCGGCCTTCGGAAAGACCGGTGGCGCCCGGCGACTCGGGCGGCACGGACGCCAGGTGCGGAGGTTCGGACGGCCGGGCGCCCGGGTGGCACGGCCGAAGAGGGCAACGACAAAGGATTGGCGAGGTCATGACATATGCATACGGCACGGCTCCTTGCGGCTCTGCGTCAGGGCGCTGCGACCCGGAGTTGCCCTGCTGGATGAGGGAGCGACTCGGTGTGTTCGCAGTATCGAACAAATGTCGAAGTGTCGAGCAACCTGAATGATAGGGAACCGATGAAGGGCGTCAACACCTCTCGCACGTATCGCCGTCGAGCCCGAAACATTCGAAAGAATCCGCACACGGAACGTCACATCCGCACACCAATCCCGGCTTCGCCCCTACGGTGCCCGCCGGCCACGGCACCCGAGGTCCATCACCCGCCTTGCCGCGACCTCGAAAGTTTCGAAGAGGGAACGGAAACTTTTTCCGCGAGGAGTATTGACGATGCGTCGTCAACACCTCGATCATTCCTGTCTGAGAAACCGGCCGTAGCCAGATATTTCGAGCCGCACCACCCCTGGCAGTCCGTGCCGCACGGCAGGTTCACGCACCACCGCACCGCGCATCCGCGCACCCAAGCACCCGCGCCACCCCGTTTCGTTCCGGTGAGGTTCGCACCCGCGCATCCTGGCTCTTCCACAGTGGGAGAGGTACGCGACGTCGCGTGGTGGTCCCCCGGCCGAGCCGCGACGGAGTACCCCGTGCCTGTGTCGAAGACCGTCCCGTCCCATGACCGCGGTTCCGGTGACTTCCGTGCTGCCCGGGCTCCGGCCCGCCCCCTCCGTCCGCCGAAGGGGAGCGGACGACGCAACTCCCCGCACTTCAGTCCTTCCGTGATCTCTACCCTGGAGGCACAGTCATGGGCTCACACGCCCTTCCCAGACCCGTTGTCCGCCGGAAGCTCCGCGCCCTGCTGCTGACGTTGGTCGTCGGCGTCCTCGGTGCGGTCGTCGCACTGGTCGCGCCGCCGGGAGCACACGCCGCCGAGAGCACGCTCGGCGCCGCGGCGGCGCAGAGCGGCCGCTACTTCGGCACCGCCATCGCCTCGGGCAAGCTGAGCGACTCGACGTACACGACGATCGCGAACCGTGAGTTCAACTCGGTGACGGCCGAGAACGAGATGAAGATCGACGCCACCGAACCGCAGCGGGGCCAGTTCAACTTCACCGCCGCCGACCGCGTCTACAACTGGGCGGTGCAGAACGGCAAGCAGGTGCGTGGCCACACCCTGGCCTGGCACTCCCAGCAGCCCGGCTGGATGCAGAACCTCAGCGGCAGCCAGCTGCGCCAGGCGATGATCGACCACATCAACGGCGTGATGGCCCACTACAAGGGCAAGATCGCCCAGTGGGACGTCGTGAACGAGGCCTTCGCCGACGGCAGTTCGGGCGCCCGACGCGACTCCAACCTGCAGCGCACCGGCAACGACTGGATCGAGGTCGCCTTCCGCACCGCGCGCGCCGCCGACCCGGCGGCCAAGCTCTGCTACAACGACTACAACGTCGAGAACTGGACCTGGGCCAAGACCCAGGCCATGTACGCCATGGTCCGGGACTTCAAGCAGCGCGGCGTGCCGATCGACTGCGTCGGCTTCCAGGCGCACTTCAACAGCGGCAGCCCCTACAACAGCAACTTCCGCACCACCCTGCAGAACTTCGCCGCCCTCGGCGTCGACGTGGCCATCACCGAACTCGACATCCAGGGCGCCCCGGCCTCGACCTACGCCAGCGTGGTCAACGACTGCCTGGCCGTCCCGCGCTGCCTCGGCATCACCGTCTGGGGAGTGCGCGACACCGACTCCTGGCGGTCCGGGGACACGCCGCTGCTGTTCAACGGCGACGGCAGCAAGAAGCCCGCCTACACCGCCGTCCTCAACGCGCTCAACGGCGGCTCCACCACGCCCCCCGCGGATGCCGGACAGATCAAGGGCGTCGGTTCGGGCCGCTGCCTGGACGTGCCCAACGCCAGCACCGCCGACGGCACCCAGGTCCAGCTGTGGGACTGCGGCAACGGCACCAACCAGCAGTGGACGTACACCGACGCAGGTGAGCTCAGGGTCTACGGCAACAAGTGCCTGGACGCCGCCGGCACCGGCAACGGCGCCAAGGTCCAGATCTACAGCTGCTGGGGCGGCGACAACCAGAAGTGGCGCCTCAACTCCGACGGATCCATCGTCGGCGTCCAGTCCGGCCTCTGCCTCGACGCCGTCGGCGCCGGCACCGCCAACGGCACCCTGATCCAGCTCTACTCCTGCTCGAACGGCAGCAACCAGCGCTGGACCCGCACCTGAGGGACCTGCCGCACACGAGAGGGCGCGTCGATGACGGCCCACGGTGCGGCTCCTCCCGCCCCTTCGGGCGGACATCGTCGACGGTCCCGGGGCGCCGCCGTGGCGGCGGCGCCCCTCGCGAACGGCATGCCCGCCGCGGTGGATCCGGCGCCCGCCGAGGCGGCGACGGTGGACGTCCATGCCTGCTCGGCCGGCCCGCGCGCCGTGTCGGTGACGGGTTCGGCGCGGGTGTCGGACAGCGGCTTGAGCGTTCGGTGGGCGGGGCGACCGGTGGACGTCCTGAGCCGGGAGAACCGGATCGGTTCGATCAGGGACACATCGCCTGTCAGCGGTGGTGGACGGCCAGGGGGCGGCCGTCGACCTCATGGACCCGGACCGGGGTGTCGAAGATCCGGGTGAGGAGATCGGGGTCCATCAGTTCGGCCGGGGTGCCGTGGGCGACGATCGCGCCCTCCCGCAGTGCGATGACGTGGTCGGAATAGCCGGCCGCGATGTTGATGTCATGCACCACCAGGACCACGGTCTTGTCCAACTCGTCCGCTGCGGAGCGCAGTTGCTCCATCATCTGGACCGCATGCCTGATGTCGAGGTTGTTCAGCGGCTCGTCGAGCAGCACGTAGCGGGTGTCCTGGGCCAGTACCATGGCGACATGGGCGCGCTGCCGCTGGCCGCCGGAGAGCTGGTCGAGGTGGCGGCCGGCCAGGTCACCCAGATCGAGGAAGTCCAGGGCCCGGTCGATGTGCTCGTGGTCCGCGGCGGTGAGCCGCCCCCGGCTGTGCGGAAACCTGCCGAAGGCCACGAGTTCCCGCACGGTGACCCGGGCGGTGAAGTGGTTGTCCTGGCGCAGGATCGCCAGCCGCCGGGCAGTCTCGGCCGACGGTGCGCGGTGGATGTCCGTGCCGTCCAGGAGCACCGTGCCGGCGGTGGGCTCCACCAGTCGGCCGAGCAGGGTGAGCAGCGTCGACTTGCCCGCGCCGTTCGGCCCGATCAGCGAGGTGATGCCGCCCCCCTCGATGCGACCGCTCACCGGGCCGAGGACGGTGTGGTCGCCGTAGGACTTGACCAGATCGTGGAACTCGATCACAGGGTGCCCTTCTTGAACAGGTAGGCCAGGAAGACCACGCCGCCGAGGAACTCGATGACGGTGGTGAGCATGCCGGACGCGTACACGATGTGCTCCATCGTGAACTGCCCGACGAGCAGGGTGAACAGACCCGTCAGGAAGGCCATCGGCAGGACGACGGCATGCCGGTGGGTCCCCGAGAACTGGTGGGCGAGCAGCGCCGCGATGAAACCGAAGAAGGTCATCGGGCCGACCAGCGCAGTCGACATCGCGACCATCAGCGAGACCACGATCAACGCACCGGTCAGCTCCCCGCGGTGGTTCAGGCCCAGCCCGGTGGCCGCGTCCCGTCCCAGCAGCAGCACGTCGAGCCGGTACCGCCGCCGCCACAGGTAGAGGCCGGCCGCGGCGCACACGGCGAAGGCGAGCGGCAGATGCGTCGCCTCCACCGATCCGAGGCGGCCGAACAGCCGCGCGGAGAGCACGTCGTAGTCCGCGGGCGCCAGCATGCGCTGCAGGAACAGCGACAGGCTCTGGAAGGCGACGCCCAGCACCACGCCGGCCAGCAGCAGCACGTGGAGACTGCCGGTGGGGCCGCTGAACAGCCAGCGGAACAGCACTGTGGTGAAGGCGACCATCAGCGCCGTCTGCACGACCAGCTTGGCGAGCCCGTCGGTCGCGGCCAGCGTGGCGCCGCCGAAGAAGAACACCATCAGCGTCTGCATCAGGCTGTAGACGGCGTCGAAACCCATCAAGGACGGGGTGAGGAGCCGGTTGTGGGTGACGGTCTGGAACACGACGGTGCCCACGCCCTGGGCGAAGGCCGCCACCACCATGGCGCCGAGCAGGGTCAGCCGCCGCTCGATCGCGAAGTCGAACGACCCCTTGACGAAGAGGAACAGGAAGCAGAGCGCCGCCACCACGACGGCACCGCCGACGACGATCAGGCGCACCCGCGGACTCGGACCGCGCCGCCCCTCCTTCGAGGCGCCCGGCCGCGGGAAACGGCCGGGCGCGGCCGGGCCGGAGGCGGCCGGCGCCTGAACGACTGCGGACTCAGGCATGGACGGCTCCCCCTCGTACGAACCGGCGCAGGATCAGGCTCAGGAAGACGACGGCCCCGACGGCCCCGAGGATCACCGAGGCGGGGATCTCCAGCGGGGCGACGACGGTGCGGCCGATCAGGTCGCACACCGTCAACAGGGCGACACCGCCCAGCACGGCCCAGGGCAGGTTGGAACGCACGTCGTCGCCGCGCACCAGGGAGACCAGGTTGGGCACCACCAGACCGAGGAACGGCAGGAAGCCGACCACGATGGAGGTCACACCGGTGGCCAGCGCCACCATCGCCAGGCCCAGGTACAGGATCCGGCGGTAGGACAGGCCCAGGCTCACCGCCATGTCCCGGCCCAGCCCGGCGATGGTGATCCGGTCGGCCACCACGTACAGCACGACGACCAGGACGCCGACCACCCACAGCGGCTCGTAGGTGCCCTTGACCACCGAACTGAAGCCGCCGGAGCGCCAGGCGGACAGCGTCTGCATGAGGTCGGTGGAAGCGGCGATGTAGGTGGTGACCGCGCCGACCACGGCGCCCAGCATGATGCCGACGACCGGCACGACCACCTGGGAGCGTAGTGCGAGCCTGCCGAGCAGGCTCAGGAAGAGCACGGACCCGGCGAAGGCGAAGACCGAGGCGCACGCCATCTTCGCCAGTGTCGAGGCACCTGGCGCCACCAGGGTGAGCAGCAGCACGCCCAGTGCGGACCACTCGGCCGTGCCGGTGGTGGTCGGTTCGACGAAACGATTCTGCACCAGCATCTGCATGATCACCCCGGAAGTCGCCATGGCGGCCGCGGCCAGGACGAGCGCCAGCGTGCGGGGCACCCTGGAAATCAGAAACATCCGCCGTGCCTCGGAGTCGTGCAGCAGGGAGTGCGGGTCCATGTCGTAACCGCCGGTCATCAGTGACACCGCCACCAACCCCAGGACGACCAGAACGGCGCAGGGCAGAGCGAGACGGCGCAGCATGCGCACCTCCGCTAGGGTCTGTGAAGAGACGGGACCGGGACTACTCGGCGGCCTCGGCGAAGGCCTCGGCGATCAGCTCGAAGCTCGCCGTGTAGGCCTGGGCGCCTTCGGTCACGTAGAAGTCCGTGGGCAGGTAGACGATCTGGTTCTCGGACACGAACGTGGTCTTTTCCCAGGCGTCCTGCCCCTGCACCAGGCTCTTCGCGGGGGTGGGCGCCTCGCCCTCGCCCTTGAAGACGCCGGTGTCGCGGTCCATCACGATCATCCAGTCGGGGTTCAGCTCGGCGATGGTCTCGGGTGCCAGCCCGGAATCATTGTGGACCGAGGTCTCCTCCTGCCCCTCGGCGGAGAGCACATTCCTCAGGTTCAGCGGCTCGGCCAGCCGGCCGATGCGGCTCGCGCCGTTGTCGATCTTTCCGCCGCTGGCGACGGCCAGGAAGACGGTCTCGCCGTCCGTCGCCTCGATCGCGGCCTTCTCGGCCGACTCCAGCTCGGCGACGATCTTCGCGGCCTGCTTCTCCTTGCCGAAGAGCTCGCCCAGCTGCTCGGTCTGCGTCTTCAGCGAGGCGACGTACCCGCCCCCGGCCTCGTCCGAGGGGGAGATGTCGACGGTCGGCGCGATCTTCTCCAACTCGTCCTGCTGCTCGGCGAAGCGGTAACCGCCGATGATCAGGTCGGGCTCGGCGGCGTTCAGTTCCTCCAGCTTCGGCTCGCGGTGCGAACCGACGTCCGCGATGGAGTCGTCGTTCCTCCAGTCGTCGTACCCGGTGGCGGGCAGCAGTTCCTTGGGCGCCGCGACCGGCTTGACGCCCAAGGCCTTGAGGGTGGCGAAGGACGTGTTGTCCAGTGCGGCGACCCGCTCGGGGTTCTTCGGGAACTGCTTCTCGCCGAGGTTGGTGGTCAGGGTGACCTGCTCCGCGCCCGCGGCCGTCCGCCCGGAATCCGTACCGGAGGAGCAGGCGGCCAGCAGGGCCGCGGAGCCGAGGACGGCACCGAGGGCGATCAGCGGACGGGCAGGGCGGGGCCGGGAGTCGTACATGGCCTGCTTTCTGGTTCGGACGCCGGCAAGCGGCGTGGAAGCCCGGCACGGACCGCGGACCGCCGAGCACGACGGAGCCACCCGTGGTGAGCCGGTGACACGTATCAGTGAGGTTACCCTTACCTAAGGGATGCCTCATAACCGCCGGTCACGGATGAGATGAATTTGTTGTGGGCGGTGTGACGACGGGGTCGGAACCCTCCTGGGCGACCCGAAGGACGTCATCGACCCGGCGGCGTCCTCGTCGCCTCCCGCCGGGCCGAGGACGCCCTCCACACGCACGAGGCCGTCGCCGGGACCGCCGTGATCGACCTGCCCGACGCACGCACCGGCCGGTTGTCAGTGGGCCGGGAGACAATCCCGGCCATGACAGATCACTCGTCGGTCGTGCGTGCGGCCTGGAACCGTATCGACACCTGGCTCGCGGTCCACGCGCCCCGGACCTTCGCCGAACTGTCCCCGCCCGCGGACCCCGCCGACGTCGAGCGGGCGCAGCGGGAGACGGGGCTGCGCTTCCCGCAGGACCTGCTGGACTCCCTCGCCTGCCACGACGGCGCGGAGGGCTGGACGGCGCTGCCGGAGAAGCAGCCGCTGTCCGTGGCCGGGATCGTGGAGTTCCGGCGCCGGGGAATGGAGCTACTGGAGTGGTCCGAACGGCAGGGCCACCCGATGGACGGGGACGAACCGGACTGGCACCCGCTGTGGGTGCCGTGGGCGGAGAGCGACGGCGACGTCCAAGTCGTCGACCTGCGCCCCGGTGAGACGTACGGCCGGATCGGCACCGTCCACCACGACGAAGGCGGACTCCAGGACACCTGGCCCTCGCTCGGCGCCTACCTGACCGAGGTCGCCGACGTACTGGAGCACGGCGGCACGGTGGGCCTCGCAGCTCCCCACCTGACCCCGGACGGCGAGCTGCGCTGGGAGCTGCCGCGGCACGTCCGCCCCGAGGACGGGCTGACGCCCGCACCGCGCACACGGACCGGCCGCACGGAGGACCTTCGATGACGAACGAACCACCGCTCTCCGTCCGGGCCCGGCTGATCGGGACGATGGCGACGGAGCTGGCGGCGGCGGTGCCGGGCGAGTGGGAGCGCGTCGACCTCGAGGCGTCCGTGGTGGACCGGTACACGGCCGCCCGGTGCCGGGTGGTGCGCGGCGGAGGGACGGTGGCGCGGATCACGCCCGCGCCCCGCCCGTCGGCCGACTCGCTCGCGGAACTGCGCGCCGCCATGCACACCCCCGGAGCCGGCACCTGGTTCACGATGAGGCTCACGGTCACCGCGGCCGGCCGCGCCGTCACGGACTTCTCCTACGACGACGAACCCGGCTTCCGGGTCCCGCCGGGACCGGAGGCGTACGCGCGCGACCTGGCCCGGTTCCCGCGCGACACCGACAAGCAGCCCCCGTGGCTGCGGGAACGGCTCGCCGACGCGGCGCTCACCCCGCGGCAGCGGCGGCTCGCCGGTCTCGGCCGTGTGCTCCTGCGGCGGGCCGCGGGCAGGGACGTGCCGCTCGCCGTCACCGCGCTGCCCGAGGACGACGCGGTGATGGTCGCCCACCGCGTGCGCGGCGGCGGGAGCGTGTACGTCGCCGCGGACGGGACCGCGCTGTTCGCCGGCTCGGCCGCAGCGCCGCACGAGGCGATCGAGGTCTTCCGCTCCGGGCGCCGCACGCCCCTGGAGCACTTCCGCCCGGCCGGGACGGAGACGGTACCCGGGCCCGCGCCCCGGCCCCCGTACACCGTGCCGGACCGGCTGACCGAGACACTGGCGACGGAGCTGGCCGCGGCCCAACCGGGGGAGTGGGACCGCATCCGGTTCACCGCGTCCGTGGTGGACGGCCGCACGCAGACCCACTGCCTGGCCGAGCACGGCGGAGCGCCCGTGCCGGCGGCCGCGGCGGCGACGGCGGCGTTCGAGGAAGCCCTCGCCGAACTGCGCGCCGCCATGTACACCCCCGGCTCCGGGACGTGGTTCACCGTGCGGCTCACCTTCACCCCCGGCGACCTCGCCAAGGCCGCCTTCGACTACGACGACGAGCCGCTCCTCCTGCCTCCTGCCGCCCCGGAGGCGTACGAGCGGGATCTGGCGCGGTTCCCCCGCGACCCCGGCAAGCAGCCGACGTGGCTGCGGGTACGGCTCTCCTGGGCCGCGCTGACGCCGCGGCAGCGGCAGCTCGCCGAACGAGGCCGGCGATTCCTGGAGAGAGTGCCCGCGTTCGGTGACTCCCGCGCCCTGCACCCCGTCACCGTGCTGCCCGAGGAGGACGCCGTCGCCGTCACCTCGTCGCGGACCGGCGAGAAGGTGTGCGTCGCGGCCGACGGGACGGTCCGGGCTCTCCCCCCGGAACCGCCCGCCGGCCCGGAGGCCCCTGCGACGGCGTTCCGGCCCGTGCCCGACGACGGACTCACCGCGCGGCAGCGGCAACTCGCCGCGCACGGCCGGTCCCTGCTCACGAGGCTCGCCGCCGGGACCGGCACCGCGTCCGACGAGGCGGGCACCGCCGTCGTGCCCCTCGGCGACGACGCCGTCGCCGTCACCCGGCAGGCCCGCGGCGGCGGGAAGGTCTACGTCGCCGCGGACCGCACCGTGTACTACGCCGGCCCGGCGGTCGACTTCGACACCGGGGTGCGCGAGTTCCGCGCCGGCGCGCGCACGGCACCCGAGAGGTTCCCCAAGCCGCCCCCGGCCGCGCCGGACCCGCTGGACGAGGCGCACGCCCCGGCACTGGCCGCCCTGCTGGCCGAGGAGTCCGGGACGCACGTCCTTCCCGCGCGCGACGATGCGCTGCTCCGGGTCGGCGACATGGAACTCGACTGGACGGTACGCCGCTCCCCGCGAGGTTTCACCCTCACGCACCGCAGGCGGGGAAGCCCGGAGACGACCGAAGCCTCGCACTACCGGGATCTGGCCCGCCTGCTGCTCCTCACACTGGCACGGACGTCCCGCGGGGCCGGGCGTCCGCGGCTCACCCGGTTCGACACCGATCCCGCGGTCGTCCTGGGCGGCACGCGCCGGGAACCGGCCGTGGTCTGGCACGCCGACGGGCAGGAACACCACGTCCGGGGACCGGCCCTGTACGGACGCGTCCTGCCGTTCGCCAAGCTGTGCCGCGGCACGTTCCAGGAGATCCGCACCTCGCTGGCGGGCGCCTCCGGCCTGCCGCTGCTCGGCAAGCGGACCGCCGACAGCCTCACCGTCCCCCTCGACCGCGGGCACCTGCCGCGGGTCGCCCGCTGGCTCGCCGACGTGAAGGCGGACTGGTACGGCGCCCAGGGCTGGTACGACGTGCAGGCACGGCCTTGGCCTCCCGGCCGGCTCGTGGCCCTGGCGGACGGGGACGAACTCGGGCTCGCCCTCGACGAGCACGGCGGCGGTTACGCCGTGCACGACCACGAGGGCGAGATCCTCCGCACCCCGGCCCTGGACCAGGCCGTCCGCGCCCTCGCCGTCGCATGGCTCACCGCCCCGCACGCCCGGCCCCGGCCGCCCCGGCCGACCCGCGAGGAACGGGCCGCGCTGATCGAGCAGTTCGCCGGAGCCTCCCTGGACCGGATCGAGCGCGCCCTCGCCCAGCCGCGCACCCGCACCGGGTGAGCGCGGCCGCCCGCCCCGGTGGAATCGTCCTCACCTGGCCCCGCCCGTACCAGCGCGCCCGTCAAGGAGCACCAGCTCCACCTGAACGGCGGGTTCGCCACCGCCATCGGTGTCAGCCCCTCGCTGTCGTGGGTGTCGCCCGCCCGGGCCCGCCGGGGAGGGGCGGGCCGTTCGCGTCCGACAGGACGTGCATCCCGGAACCCGGCCTGCCCCGGTCCACGGGGCTCGGACCCGCGTGTTCGCCCCCTCCGGGGCCCGGACGCGGGCGGTGTCGAGGACGATCCGGGTGACGTGGACGAGGCCGGCGTCGTCGGGCCGGCGCAGCACGGCCTCGTGCAGCCGGCCCCGGACACCGGCCCCGGACACCGGCCCCGGACACCGGCCCCGGACACCGGCCCCGGACACCGGCCCCGGACACCGGCCCCGGACACCGGCCCCGGACCAGATGAGGAACCGGCGGTGGGCGGCCCGCTTCGGGACGCCGAAGCACGGCGGCAGCGCACGCGAGGCGCGCCCGGACACCAGGACGTAGATGATCGCCGCGAACAGCGGCTCATCGGGGGTGCCCAGCGTTTTGCCGCTCCGTGGCCGCGCCTGCGACGAAAGGGTCAGCGGCTTCGCGATCTCCCACGGTCCGTCCGGAACGATCCGACTCCGAGCACCCCGCCCCATGGACGGACCAACGACCGCCTCGCCGCGTGGGACCGGTCCTAGATGCCGCAGGTGGGGGCCGACCAGTACGGTGACGGGTCGAAGGCCACGTGGGTGTGGTCGTTGTGGTCCGGGTAGCCCGGGCCGAGGATCTCCGAGAAGCCGTGCGTCCTGGACTGCTGGGCGAGGCGGCACAGGGACGGCGAGCCGACGAGGTCGGCCGCGTCGCCGTAGAGGTGACGGCTGGTGGCGGAGCCGCCGACCGCGTTGTTGCAGGCGTGGGAGCGGAAGCCGCTGGAGATGGTGATCGGGACGTCGCCGAGGGCATGCCGCATCGCCTCCAGCTTCCACATGGTCTTGAGCGCGTTCGACTTGGCGGTGGCCGCGGAGACCGCGCCGCCGGACCAGTCGGAGTTGCACTTGTTGAGTTCGGCGTAGCTGAAGTGGACGGGCGTGCAGTCGGCGTCCTGGAGAGCGTAGATCTTGCTGAAGGTCGCGGGTCCGGCGACTCCGTCCGCGCTCAGTCCGTACGCGGCCTGGAACTTCTTGACGGCGGCGGCGGTCCGTGCGCCGTACTGGCCGTCGTAGGAGAGTCGCTCGCCGGAGGTCACCCAGCCGGCGACCCGGATCTGGAGCTGGGTCACGTCGCTGCCAGATGCCCCCTGGGAGAGGGAGCGGTTCCAGGTGTAGCAGGAGTCGGCATGCGCGGTGCCGGCGCCGGCACCCACCCCGACCATTATTCCAGCCATGAGCATGACAAGTGAAAGGCACAGGCGTGACACACGTCTGAACATTCCGGCCTCCCGACCGTCGAGTCGACACCAACCGGAGCCCAGAGTGCGGCAACGAGCTACGCGCGTCAATGGCGTCCTCGAGAAGCGCAGCCGACGTTTCCGTGTCCGGTGGGGATCACGTATGCCGGGGCGGGAACGGGAGACGGCCGGCTCCCGCCCCCTCCCGAGTCGGCCGGCACACGGATGCGTTGCCTGGTCCAACAGTTCGAAGACAGCCGCGCAGCCGCCACGCGCTCGGCATCTCGCAGTGCGCCGTGGAGCGGTACGAAAAAGACCGGGTCCGCTGGTTCCGGGCCAACCTCGCCCCGCGCTTCCGGGAGGCGGTGCGGGCCCGCCGGCGGTTCCGTGTCGGCGAACGTGCCCGGCCGCCACCGGCACCGGCCGGTACCGAGGGGACACCACCCGCCGGCAGCTCGACGAAGACGACACCGTCTTGTGGGCCGCCGGCCTCGCCGAGAACATCGCCACCCGCGACCCGCGCGGCATCCTCACCACCACTGCTCTCCAGCGGCACCACCGCCTGCGCCGAAACCGAAGACCGCACTGGCCGCTTCCACGAAGAACGCTGCGCCCTGGGCCCGGACCCGCGAGCCGGGCAGACGACGCTGTGCGCCGCCCGCAAAACGTGGTGCCGAGATGAAGAAGGGGCACCGGGACGGCTGCCGAGTCGCCCGCAGCCGCCGGCACCCGTCGCGCAAGCCGGCGGGTGCCGGCGGTGTCCTGCCCGACGCGCCGTCAGGACGCTGCACCCTCACGATTCTGGTGATGAAATTCATTATCGATTACTGTGCCGGTCGAGCGTCGCGCGCTCTGACGCGAAGGGCGCCTCGGCCGTCCGGGGCCTGCTCGCGGACGCCGGACGGCGCCCGGAAGGGTCGCCGCCCGGCGTCCGCCGTGTCGCCGGGGGCGGGCCGTCGCGCCCGGCGTGTGCGCCCGCTCGCTGACGAGCCGTGTGCGACTTCGAATCCCGGGAGCAGTGATGAGTGACCCCTACGAGCGGTCCGCGGAGTACCTCGACATCATGATCGCCGAAGCGTGGGAGTCGCTGACTCCGGCGCTGGCGGATGTCCTGTCGCGTGTTCGTGCCGAGGCGGGCACCGTGGTGGACCTCGGAGCCGGATCCGGCCGGGGTGTGCGCGTCATCCGCGACGCGCTGCCGCAGGCTCCGGTGCTCGCCGTCGAACCCTCCGCGGCGATGCGCGCCGTCCTGCTCGCCCGCGTGCACGAGGACGACGAACTGCGCGAGCGGGTCACGGTGGTTCCCGGTGACTGCGCGAGCGTCGACTGGCCCGACGGTGTGCGCGCGGTGGTGGCCCTGAACGTGATCGGTCATCTGCCGCCCGGGCAGCGGCGTGCGTTGTGGGCCCGCGCCGCTCGGCAACTGGCCCCGGGCGGGCTGCTGGTCTTCAACGTGTCCCCGCCGTTCGCCCCGGTGGGGGTGGAGCGGGTGCGGATGGCCCGGGTCGTCATCGGTGAACTGGAGTACGAGGGCTGGGCGAGTGCGCGCCCCACGGGCCCGGACGAGATCACTTGGCGCATGGAGTACGGCGTCCTGCGTCACGGCCGGCCGTTGGCTGGAACGTCGGTCGAGTACCGGTGGTGGGTCGCTGCGGTGGAGGCGCTGGCGGCCGAGGTCGCCGAGGCGGGGCTCCTGCTCCGCCGGGCGGGCGATCCGGAGTTGGGGTTGTGTGTTGCGGGGCGTGTGAGGGAAATGTCAACGCTCGTTGGTTGATCTGATAATCATTTTCACTTAGGTTCGTCGGTGTCCCGCTTCCCCTGCCGCAAGGGCGGGGGAGGCCTTCTTTCTGCCTGCCGCCGCAACGGAGACCGGATGAACCAGCCTGTGCCGAGCGAAGACATCCTTGCCCGCGTCATCGACTGCATAGCCGACGTCCTCGGCACGCCACCGCAGAAGGTCACGCTGACGACTCCGCTCGCGGCCCTGGGGCTGGAATCGTTCACCGCGGTGCGGCTGAGGCGGCGGATCCGCGAACGCATCGGCGCGGACCTGCCGTTGACCGCTTTCCTCGGTGAGGGTGCCACGGCCCGCGCGCTGGCGGACCGCCTGCTCGCCTCCCGGGCGCCCGGGGGTGCTACGCGTCCCGGGCCCGTCGGTTCCGAGGCGCGGGGGGAGGCGCAACGCGATGGTGCGCGGCGCGGCGGGGCGACCGAAAGAGAAGAGGAAGCCTTTCCCCTGACACCGATTCAGGCCTCATACCTGGCCGGACGCGCCGAGGGCATGCCGCTGGGCGGGGTCGCCACCTACTACTACTACGAGTACGACCGCACGCCCGACGGCGCGGACCCGCTCGAGGACGTGAACCGGCTGGAGACCGCCTGGAACCGGCTGGTCGACCACCACCCGATGCTGCGCATGACAGTGGACGACCGGGGCCGCCAGCGCATCGCCGAGAACCCCGGTCCCTACCGGATCGGCGTCACCGACCTGCGCCGCGAGTCCGCGGAGCGAGTGCGGGAGACGTTGTCGGCCCAGCGCCGGGAACGCTCCCACCAGAACCGGCCCACCGGCTCCTGGCCGCTGTTCGACATCCACGCCACGCTGCTGCCCGACGGACGGACCCGGCTGCACGTCGGGGTCGACGTACTGCTGACCGATCTGGCGGGCTGGATGCTGCTGATGCGCCAGTGGGGCCGTCTCGTCGAGGACCCCGCCCACCGGCTTCCCGAGCCGCCGGCGCGGTTCGCCGACCTCCAGCGCGCCCGGACCACGGACCCCGAGTGGGCGGACCGGCGCGCACGCGACCGCGCCTACTGGGCCGAGCGCGCTCCAGAGCTGCCGCCGGCCCCGCGGCTGCCCCTGCTGCGCGACCCCGCCGACACCACCCCGCCCCGCTTCGTCCGCTCCGCCGCCGAACTCGACGCCGACGCCTGGGCGGAACTGCGCGCCCGATGTACGGAGCACGCGGTCACGCCGACCGCCGCCCTGCTCGCCGCCTTCGCCGTCGTACTCGGCCGGTGGGGCGCCGGGGAGCGGATCTGCCTCAACACCACCCTGTTCGACCGCCCGGAGGACGGTGGCGGCGCCGAAGGCGTGGTGGGGGACTTCACCACCACCGCCCTGGTCGGCACGCCCCGCTTCAGCCCCGCCGACTGGAAGGGCTTCGCCGACTACGCCACCGCCGTCAACCACCGCTTCTGGGAGGACCTGGACCACCGGTCCGTGTCCGGTGTCGAGGTGCTCCGGGAGATGCGGGCGCAGACCTCGCCGTCGGTGCAGGCCCCCAGTCACCCGGTGGTCTTCACCAGCGGAGTGGGTCTCGCGGGCGGCGGAGAACCCCCGGCCGCGTGGATCGGCCAGGAGGTGTACGGCATCTCCCAGACCCCGCAGGTCCTGCTCGACCACATCGTGTGGGACGAGGGCGGACGGCTCCGCCTGGCCTGGGACGCCGTCGAGGGAGCCTTCCCCGACGGCTGGATACCGGCCCTGCTCGACGCCTACGTACGCCTGCTGCGCGCCCTGACGCAGTCCGCCGCCTGGCGCGACCCCTCACTGGGCTGGGACCCCTCCTTCCGCCCCGAGGAGCCTCTCGACGCCGAGCCCTTCCCGGCCGCCGGTCCACTGCTGCACGACCCGGCCGTCGACGCGTCCCGACGGCATCCGCAGCGGCCGGCCCTGCGCACCTCCACCACCACCGTCACCCACGCCCGCCTCGCGGACAACGCCGCCGCCACCGCGGCCCTGCTGGCCGCGCACGGAGCGGGGCCCGGCGACATGGTCGCCGTCGCCTGCGAGAAGAGTCCCGCGCAGATCACCGCCGTACTCGGCGTCAGCCTGAGCGGGGCGGGCTACCTGCCGGTCGAACCCTCCTGGCCGGCCGCGCGGATCGCCGCCGTCTGCGAGCGGGCCGGTGTCCGGCACGCGCTGACCGGCCGGGGCGTGGCCGTCGACTGGCCCGAGGGCGTCACCGTGCACCGGCTGACCGCCGCGGGCCGGCCCGCCCGCGGCGCCACCCGTCCCGCCGGACCCGCGACGCCGCCCGCGGCACCGCGCCCCGACGACCTCGCCTACACCATCTTCACCTCGGGTTCCACCGGCAGTCCCAAGGGCGTGGAGATCCAGCACCGGGCCGCACGCACCACCATCGACGACATCGTCGACCGGTTCGCCATCGGCCCCGACGACCGGGTGCTGGCGCTGTCGGCGCTCAGCTTCGACCTGTCCGTGTTCGACATCTACGGCGTCCTCGGCGCCGGCGGCAGCCTGGTACTGCCCGACCCCGCCCGGCAGCGCGACCCTCAGCACTGGCTCGAGCAGGCCGGTCGCCACGGCGTCACCGTGTGGAACACCGCCCCCGCCCTGCTGGAAATGCTCGTCGAGTACGCGGAGATGGAGCCGGACACGGCCGCCGCCGCGCTGCGCACCCTGCGCCTGGTGATGCTCTCCGGCGACTGGATCCCCCTGACCCTGCCCGACCGCCTGCGCCGACTCGCCCCGCAGGCACGGGTGATGAGCCTGGGCGGGGCCACGGAGGCGTCCATCTGGTCCATCACCTATCCGGTCGAGCACACCGACCCGCGCTGGCGCAGCATCCCCTACGGCAGGGCGCTGCGCGGCCAGAGCTTCCTCGTCCTCGACGAGGACGGCGCGCCCTGCCCGGTCGGTGAGGCGGGGGAGCTGTTCATCGGCGGTGACGGACTGGCCCGCGGCTACACCGGCGATCCGGTGCAGACCGCCGAGAGGTTCGCCGTCCATCCCGTGCTGGGCCGCCGACTGTACCGGACCGGGGACCTGGGCCGGTGGACAGCCGACGGCACGATCGAGTTCCTCGGGCGCGTCGACCGGCAGGTGAAGATCCGCGGGCACCGCATCGAACTGGGCGAGGTGGAAGCGGTGCTCGCCCGTCATCCGGCGGTCCGCCAGTGCGTGGTGTCGTCGGTACGGGGTCCCGACGGGCGGCCCCGGCTGGTCGCGCACCTGTCCCCCCGGGGAGCGAGCGCGCCGCCGACCGCCGAGGAACTGGCGGACGCCCTGCGTGAACGGCTGCCCGACTACATGGTGCCCAGCCGGTTCGTGATCCTGGACCAGCTGCCGATGACGGCCAACGGCAAGATCGACCACGCCGCACTGACCGCAGCGCCGAGCGTCCGGTCCGTGGACACGGAGGTGTCCGGCACGGCCGCCGGGCGGAGCGGGCCCGCCGAAGCCGCCCCGGGTACGGTTCCGGCCGCGTCCGCCACCGCCTCCGTCGCCGCCTCGGGAGAGGACTGGGTCGCCGCCGCGCTCGCCGAGGCGGCCGCCCTGGGGCTCGAGGCCGCCCTCGTGGTCCGGCCCGGCCGGCTCCGGCCCGACCAGGCACTGGAGGCGTCCGCCCACTGGCTGAGACACGTGGCACGGACCGCCGGCGGAACGGCCGCCGAACCGCGCCTGCCCGCCGACGGGCTGGCGGAGGTGGTCTGCCGTCCCCGCGGGAGCGGTGCCACCGCGCTCCCCCCGGCCAACGAGCCCTCACCTCCTACCGGTCCGACCGGCTCGGCGGCCCCGGACCGGCACGTCACCGGCCCCCGTACGGCCCCCCACGGCGGCGGGCGGGGCACGGCCGCCCCCGTGGACCCGGCCGTGCTGGAAGCGCTCACCGCCGTCCTGGCCGACTTCACCGACCTGCCGGTGACGCCCGACAGCACCTTCGGCGCCCTCGGCGCGACCTCGCTGACCCTGGTCCTCACCCACCGCAGGCTCCGCGAGGGCATCGCTCCCCACCTGGCGCTGGCCGACATGTTCGAGCACCCCACGGTCGCCGCCCTGGCCGCCCGCATCACCGCTCAACGCGCCGAGCACGCCACCGAATCCCCCACCGCCGACGGCGCCCCGTTCCTCTCCCCGTCCACGGCCCCGCAGCCCGCACGGCCCGCGCGCAGGACCTCCCGCGTCGCCGCGCGCGCCCTCGCCGAGGAGACCACGCGATGACCGAGCCGATGACCGGACCAATGCCCGAATCGACGACCGGACCGACGGCCGCCCCCCGGTCCGATCACCCGCCCGTGGACGACGACCTGATCGCGGTCACCGCCCTGGACTGCCGGTTCCCCGGAGCGCCCGACACGGCGGCGTACTGGGATCTGCTGGCCGGTGGCCGCAGCGGACTGACCCGGCACACCGAGCGGGAACTGGCCGGACACGGCGTATCCGCGCGGCTGCAGGCCAACCCGGCCCATGTGCCCGTCAGCGGGATCATCGACGGACAGGACCGCTTCGATCCCGAACCGTTCGGGCTGACCGACGCCGAAGCGGCTCTGATGGACCCCCAGCAGAGGCTGTTCCTCGAAGCGTGCCTGCGCGCCCTGGAGAGCGCCGGGCACGGCGGCGGCGCCGGAGCCGGAGCCGTGGGTGTGTTCGCCGGCGCGGCCCACAGCGACTACCTCGCCCGCAACCTGGCCGACCGGTACGCCGCCTCCCCGACGGACCCCGTCGGCAGCCTCCAGGCGGCCCTCGGCGGAGTGGCCGACTACCTGCCGCTGCACGTCGCCCACCGGCTCGGTCTCACCGGGCCCGCCGTCGCGGTCGGCACCGCCTGCTCGACCTCCCTGGTCGCCGTGCACCTGGCGGCCCAGTCGCTGCTGGCGGGGGAGTGCGACACCGCGCTCGCGGGCGGATCCTCCCTGATCGTCCCGCAGGGCCGGGGCTACCTCCACGTGCCCGACGGGATCTTCTCCGCCGACGGGCACGTCCGGACCTTCTCGGCCGAGGGCACCGGCATCGTGCACACCCAGGGCGTCGGCGTCGCCGTCCTGCGCCGGCTGCGGGACGCGCTGGCCGACGGCGATCCGATCCTGGCCGTCCTGCACGGCTCCGCCGTCAACAACGACGGCGGGGACCGCACCGGCTTCACCGCCCCCTCTCCGCGAGGGCAGGCCCGCGTCGTCTCCGAGGCGCTCGCCGTGGCCGGTCTCACGCCCAGGGACATCACCTACGTCGAAGCCCACGGCACCGCCACCCGCCTCGGTGACGTGGTGGAGGTCGCCGCGCTGCGCCGCGTCTTCGGCGACACCGGCCCGGCCTGGTGCGGCCTGGGCTCCGTCAAGAGCAACATCGGGCACGCCAACTCGGCCGCCGGCATCGCCGGATTCGCCAAGACCGTCCTCGCCCTGCACCACGGCCTGCTGCCGCCCACCCTGGACGCCCTGCCCCTCAACCCCGACCTCGGACTGGACGACTCCCCCTTCACCGTCGTCCACGAGGCCACCCCCTGGACCGGGCCCCGGTACGCCGGAGTCAGCTCGTTCGGCATCGGCGGCACCAACTGCCACGTCGTCCTGGGCAGCGCCCCGGTGCGGCCCGTGCCCCCCGCCGACCCGCGCCCGCAGCTCGTCCTGCTCAGCGCGCACCGCGACGACGCCCTCGCCCGCCTGGCCGAGGACACCGCCGCCGCCCTGCACCCGGCCACGACCGCTCCCGCCGATCCCGCCGACGCCGCCCACACCCTGCACACCGGCCGCGCCCCACTGCCGTACCGGGCCGCCGCGGTGATCACCGGAGAGGCGGAGGCCGACATCCGGGCCCTGCGCACCGCCCCCCGCCGCCGTTCCGGCCCGACCCCGCCGCGGATCGTGCTCGTGTTTCCCGGCGCGGGAGCGCAGTACGCGGGCATGGGCCGCGAACTGTGCGCCGAGGAGGACGAGTTCGCCCGCACCGTGCGCGAGTGCGCCGACCTGTTCGACGACGGCACCGGTGTCGGCCTCACCGACCTCGTCACGGCCGACCCGTCGGACGAGCGGGCCCGCCGGCTGCTGCGCGATCCCGCCCACGGCCTTCCCGCCCTGTTCACCGTCTCCCTCGCCGCCGCGCGCACCCTGCGCTCCTGGGGCGTCGAACCGGACGCGGTCGTGGGCCACAGCCTCGGCGAGTACGCGGCCGCCGTCCTGGCCGGAGCCCTGTCCCTGCCCGACGCCGCGAAACTGGTGGCGGTCCGCTCACGCGGCGTGTCCCGGGTGGCCGGGGGCGGGGCGATGCTGACGGTCCCACTGTCCGAACAGCGGACCCTGGCGCTGCTCGCCGACCATCCCGAACTGGACCTGGCCGCCGTCAACAGCCCGCGGTCCTGCGTGGTGTCCGGGCCCGAGCAGGCCGTCGGCGAGCTGGAGCGCGCCCTGGCCGCCCGGGGTGAGCGCACCGTGCGGCTCTTCGTCGACGCGGCCCTCCACTCCCGCCTGGTCGACCCGGTCCTGCCCGAACTGCGCGAGGCCGCCGCGACCATCCGCCCCCGCGTCCCCGCCGTCCCGCTCGCCACGACCCTCACCGGGAAGTGGCTGCACACCGCCCCCGACGCCGACCACTGGGTGGCGCACCTGCGGTCCACGGTGCGCTTCTCCGACGCCCTGGCCACCGTCCTGGACGAGGGGCCGGCCGTCCTGGTGCAGGCCGGACCGGGCAGCGCGCTGCTCCAGCTGGCCCGTCAGCAGCGGGACACACGACCGCCGGCCACTGTGGCCGCTCTCCCCGACCGCGACGATCCCCGCGGCGGACGTGCCGCGCTGCTCGCGGCCGCCGGAGAGCTGTGGACGCACGGAATCCCCCTGGACGCGGCGGCCCTGCACCGCCCGGGGCGGCGCCGGATCACCCTGCCGGGTCTTCCGCTCGCGCCCCGCAGGCTGTGGATCGATCCGCCCGCCCCGCGCCCCGCGGACGGCACGCCCACCGCAGGGGGACCGGGCGACGGCGGGGTCGCTTCCGCCGCGGCCGCCCCCGCCCCCGACGAAGCGGAACCCCTCCAGCTTCCGACGTGGCGGCGCACACCCCCGCCCGACGCGGACCGGCCGGCGCCGGAGGGCCGATGGCTCGTCGACGGCCCGCAGGATTCCCCGCTGCGGGAACAGGTCCGTGCCGCGCTCACCGCCGCCGGAGCCCGCGCCGTCACCCTCGACGAGGCCGCCCGGACCCCGGACACCCCTTGCACGGGCGTGGTCGTGGTCGACTCGTCCGACGGGACCACCGCGGACGGGACGGACCCGGCCGAGACCGTGACCGCATCGGTGCTGCGCTACGCGAGGCTGGCCCGGACCGCCGCCGCCTGGGCGCACCGGACCTGTCTGCTGCACGTCAGCCGGAACGCCCAGCAGGTGGAGAGCGCCGACCGGCCCACGGCCCACGGCGCCGCGACCGTCGCCGTTCCCCGCGTTCTCGCCCAGGAGTTCCCCGGGCTGCGCTGGCGCGCCCTCGACCTGCCGGCCGGACCGCCGGACGCCATGAGCCTGCGGGCCGTGTGCGCGGAGGCCGCGGACCTGGCGTCCGGCGCTCCCAGCGGCATCGAGAGCGCCGTCCGCGGCGGACACCGCTGGGTACGGGGCATCACCCCCTGGCGGCCGGTGGCACCCGAACCGGACCCGGACGAGCACGGTGCCGCAGGCGCCGGCACCGACTCCGGCAGCGGCACGGGCTTCGGCACCGGCACGGCCGTAGTGCTCGGCGGTCTCGGAGACGTGGGCCTGGCCCTCGCCGGACACCTGGCGCGCACCGGGCGGCGGGTGGTGGTGACCGGCCGCACCGGACTCCCGCCCGACCCCGCCCCGGGCAGCGCCGAGGCCGAACGCGCCGAGAGCGTCCGCCTCCTGAGGGAATCCGGCGCCGACGTGGAGATCCGAGCCGCGGACGCCGCCGACCCGCGCGCCACCGCCGACCTGCTGCGTGAACTGACCGACCGCGACGGCCCCTTGGACGTGGTCGTCCACGCCGCCGGAGTGGTCGCGTCCGCCGCCGTCGCACCGCTGCGGGCCACCGAGGAGGACACCGTACGCGCCCACGCGCACGCCAAGGTCACGGCCGCCCTGGCGCTGCGCACCGCCGTGCACGGCCTCCCGCCCGGCCGCCGGCCGGGCACCGTCCTGCTGATGTCCTCGGCCACGGCGTTCGTCGGCGGCCTGGGACTGGCTCCGTACGCGGCGGTCAACCGCTTCCTGGACGCGCTGGCCGAGCACGAGCACACCGCGGACCCGGAGACGACCCGCTGGATCAGCGTCGCCTGGGACGCCTGGCGCGTGGGCCCGGGACGGACCGAACGCACGGTGGCCGCCCGGCACTCGATCGGTCTGGCGGACGGCATGCGCTCCGTGGACCGGCTGCTCGCGCTGGCGGCCCGGGGCCGCGCCCCGGCCTCCGTCGTGGTCTCCCCGGCCGACCTCGCCCCCCGCGCCACGGGCACGCCCGCGGTCGTGCCCGCCTCCGCCGCACCCGCCTCCGCCGCACCCGCCTCCGCCGCGCCCGCCTCCGCCGCGCCCGCGGCACGGCCGCGGACCGGTGCGGGGCTCCGCGCCGGTGCGGAGACGGAACTCGCCGAGCTCTGGACGGAACTGCTCGGCTTCCCCGTCACCGACCGCGACGCCGACTTCTTCGCGCTCGGCGGTCACTCCCTGCTGGCCACCGGGATGCTGGCCCGGCTGCGTGACGACCACGGCGCCGACCTGCGGCTGCAGGACCTGCTCGCCCGGCCGACGATCGCGGCCCTGGCACCGCTGCTGTCCGGCCGGGAACCTCGGCACGTCCCCGCCGAACCCCGGGACACGGACGCGCCGCGCCCGGTCACGGCACCCGGCGGCGCGCGGGAGTTCCCCCTCACCCGGGTGCAGCACGCCTACTGGGTCGGCGGCTCGGGCGGCTACCGCCTGGGTGACGTCCCGTGCTCCTTCCACCTGGAGTACGACTGCCCCGGCCTGGACACCGACCGCTACGAAGAGGCATGGAACGCGGTGATCGCCCGCCATCCGATGCTGCGCGCGGTCATCTCCCCGGAAGGCCGCAACCGGGTGCTGGAGAGGGTCCCCCGCTACCGCATCCGCGTCCAGGACCTGACGGGGTACGACGACGCCGAGCGCGCCCGGAGGCTGGAACGCGTCCGGGACCGCATGGTGCGCCGCGAACCCCGCCCGGCCCGCTGGCCGCTGGTCGACATCCGGGCGGCCCGGCTGCCCGGCGGCGTCGTCCGCCTGTTCGTCAACGTCGACGTACTGGTGTGCGACACCGCCAGCTACCTGATCTGGGACCGCGAACTGCGCACCCTCTACCAGGATCCCGGCGCCCGGCTGCCGCCTCTGCGCACCACCTTCGCCGACTGCGTGGCCGCACTCGAGCGCCGCGCCGAGGGCCCCGAGTACGCCCGGGCCGCCGCCTACTGGCGTGCCCGGCTGGACGAGGACGACCTGCCCGGCGCCCCCGCGCTGCCCGTTCGGCCCCAGGACCCGGGCGAACGGCCCCGCTTCGCGCGCCGTACCGCCCGCCTGGAGCCGGACCGCTGGGAGGCCCTGAAGGCCGAGGCCGCCCGGCGCGGTCTGACCCCTACGGCCGTCCTGCTGGCGGCCTACGGGGAGGCCCTCGCCCAGTGGGCGCGGCAGGACCGGTTCTCCGTCACCCTCACCCTCTTCGACCGGCCGGCCCACCTGCCCGGCGCGGACGACGTGGTCGGCGACTTCACCTCGCTGATGCTGCACGTGGTGGACCGTTCGGACGTCACCCGGTTCGCCGGCGCCGCCGCGCGCGCCCAGCGCACCCTGTTCGAGGACCTGGACCACCGGGAGTTCAACGCCCTGGACCTGCTCGCCGAGAAGTCCTCCCGCACCGGGCGCACCGAGTCCGTCCCCGTCGTCTTCACCAGCGCCCTGGGCCTGTCCGGCCCGCTGGGCGGCGGACACGACCTGGACTGGGCCGGCACCCCCGTGTACGGCGTGAGCAGCACCCCGCAGACCTGGCTGGACCACCAGGTGATCGAGCAGCACGGCGCGCTCCTGCTGCAGTGGGACGTCCTGGAGGGCGCGCTGCCCGCCGACGAGGCGGACGCGGCGTTCACGGCCTACGCCGAGCGGATACGCCGGCTGGCCGAGGAACCGGAGCTGTGGGACCTCGACGAGGCCCCCGCGACACGTACCACCGCGGAGGTGCCCGCCGGACCCGGCGCCCGAGCCGGCGACGCCGACGCCGCCCTGCTGCTGCACGACGGCCACGACGGCAGCACCGAGGGCGGCCGGGACGACCGCCCGCTGTTCCTGATGCACCCCTCCGGCGGGGACGTGCTGTGCTACGGCGAACTCGCCCGTCTTCTCACCGACGGCCGCCCCGTGGTGGCGCTCACCGACCCCGCCCTGACCGGCGGCACCGGGCCGCGGACCATCGCCGAGATGACGGACCGCTACCTCGCCGCGGTTCGCGCCCACCAACCGCACGGTCCCTACCTGCTGGGCGGCTGGTCGATGGGCGGCACGGTCGCCCACCAGATGGCCGTCGAACTCGAACGGCGCGGTGAGCGGACCGACCTCCTGATCATGATCGACTCCAACACCCCCGACCGCATCCGGGCGCTGGGCGGCACCGACCGTACCCGGGACACCGCTTCCGCCGCCCTCCGCTACCTGCGCTCGCTGGAGGCGTTCCTGGACCTGGATCTCGGCCTCGGCACGGACGCGGACGCGAAGGCGGCCTGGCAGGAGCTGACTCCCGAAGGAGTACGCGAGGCCGTCACCGAACGGCTGCGGGCGGCCGGCCTGCTCGGCCCGAGGGACACCGCGGACAAGCGGCTGGAGGTCTTCGAACGCCATCTGCGGGCGCTGGCGGACCACAGAGCCGGTCGTCTCACCGACCCGGCCACCCGGTTGCTGCTCATCGCCGCGTCCCGCCCCTCGCCGCACAACGCCGGCGTCGGCATGGGCGTCGACGACGCCGGGGACCTGCCCGCCCTGGGGTGGCTGCCGCACGTCGGCGGCCCGGTCGACGCACACACCGTCGAAGGCCACCACTACTCACTGCTGCACGACCCCGCGGTACGGCGGACCGCCGCCCTGATCGACCGGGCCCTGGCCGCCGTACGCGCCGGCCGGTGAACCCGCCTTTGCCCCTGTGACATCACGCATCACGAGAACCACCCGGAAAGCGACCATGCCCCAGCACTCATCGCTCCACGCCCCCGTGCCCCGCAGATCGGTCCTCACCGCCCTGACGGCGCTCGCCGTCCTGCCACTGGGCGCCTGCACCGGCACGTCCTCCACCGACTCCGCCGACCCCGCCGCGGCCACCGCGTCCGCCACCCCGGTCGACGGCGGCACCCTGCGCTACGCGGCCACCGGATCCCCCGCCACCGCCAGTGACGACCCCCACGGCGGCCTCGGCAACGAGTCCGATGTCCTGCGCTTCGCCCTGACCTACGACGTCCTGACCGTCCCGGGCAAGGACGGCGGGACCCGTCCGCGGCTCGCCACGTCGTGGAAACCCAACGACGCCATGGACCGCTGGACCTTCACGCTGCGCGAGGACGCCCGCTTCACCGACGGCACGCCGGTGCGCGCCGCCGACGTGCTGTACTCCCTGCGGCGCATCAGCGAGAAGGCCGCCGAGAACTACGGCCGGCTCGCGGACTTCGACATGGAGAAGTCCACGGCCTCCGACGACCACACCGTGGTCCTGGCCACCCGCACCCCCATGGCCGACGCGCCCGGAGCGCTGGAGTCCGTCAGCTTCGTGGTGCCCGAGGGCACCGAGGACTTCTCCCGCGCCGTTCCCGGCTCGGGCCCCTACCGGGTCGACAGGACCAGTGCCCAGACCACCGTCCTGACCCGCAGCGAAACCTGGTGGGGCGAGCGACCGCACCTGGACCGGATCGAGATCCGGGCGATCGCCGACCCGCAGGCACGGGCCAACGCCGTCACCTCCGGGCAGGCCGACGTCGCCGGCAGCGTCAGCCCGGCCGCCGTCAAGAGCGCCGCGAGTACGGGCGGTTCGGGAAAGACGCAGGTGGTACGCCGTGAAGGCGTCACCGAGTACCCGTTCGTCATGCGCCTGGACACCAAGCCGTTCGACGATCCCCGAGTCCGCGAGGCCTTCCGTCTGGCGGCCGACCGCAAGGCCCTGGTCGACACCGTGTACCTGGGCTACGGCAAGATCGCGAACGACCTCCCCACCCCCTACGACCCCTCCACTCCCAAGGACCTGCCCCAGCGCACCCGGGACGTGAGGAAGGCCAAGCGGCTGCTGGCGGCGGCGGGTCACGCGGACGGACTGTCCGTCACCCTGCACACCACCACCTCGTACCCCGGCATGGACACCGCGGCCACCCTCTACGCCCAGCAGCTCGCCGACATCGGCGTCAGGGCCGAGGTGAAGGTCGAGCCCGCCGACACCTACTGGACCGCCGTCTACGCCAAGAAGGCCTTCTACACCGGCTACTACGGCGGCATCTCCTTCCCCGACCTGACCCGGGTCGGCCTGCTGTCCGATTCCCCCACCAACGAGACCGCCTGGCGCAGCGAGACCTTCGACGACGGCTTCGCCCGCGCCATGGCCACCGCGGACGAGAAGCGGCGCGCGGAACTGCTCGCCGACATCCAGAGGGAGTTGTGGGAGGACGGGGGCTACGTCGTCTGGGGCACCGGCGACGGACTGGACCTCGCCGCGCCCGGCGTACGCGGACTGCCCGACGGGCCCGGCTTCCAGCGCATGTTCATCGACCAGGTGTGGCTGTCCCGGTGATCCTGCGTGCTGTCGGCCGCACCGCCGCGCTGACCGTGGCCGCCACGGCCGTGGTGTTCGCGGCCACCGAACTGCTCCCCGGCGACGCCGGGGAGCTCAGGACGGCGGGACGGGCCTCCGCGGCGGAGATCGCGCGGGAGCGGGACCGGCTCGGGCTGGACCGGCCGGCCGTGGTGCGCTACCTCGACTGGCTGTACGGCGTGGTCCGGGGCGACCTGGGCCGCTCACTCGCGGGAGGACGGCCCGTGGCGGCGCTGTTCGCCGAGCGGCTGCCCGCCACCGCCGCCCTGGTCGCGGCCGCCCTGGCCGTCACCGTGCTGCTGACCGTGACGGCCCTGGGCATCGCGTACCTGCGCCGCGGCCGGGGCGGCTCGGCCGCCACCGGACTGGCCGCCGTGCCGCAGCCGGTCTACGCGGCCGTGCTCGGCGCGGTCCTCGCCGGGCTGCTGGGCTGGCTGCCCGCCGTGTCCCTGCTTCCGCCCGGCGGCTCGCCGCTGGCCGACCCCCGTGTCCTGGTCCTGCCCGCCCTCACCCTGGCCCTGCCCTCGGCGGCCTTCGCCACCGCTCTGCTCCGCGGAGCACTGGGCGACGCCCTGCGCCGCCCGCACGTGACCGACGCACGGCTGCGCGGCCTGCCGGCCCCACTGGTGCTGCGCCGGCACGTCCTGTCCTTCCTGTACGTGCCGGCGCTCCAGGTGACGGCCCTGCTGGCCGGCGGCCTCGTCGCGGGAACGGCCCTGGTGGAGACGGTGTTCGGTTACCCGGGCACCGGGCAGCTGCTGGTGTCCGCCGTCGCGGTGCGGGACGTTCCCGTCGTCCAGGCCGCCGCCCTCCTCCCGGCCGTCGTCCTGCTGCTGGGCATGCTCCTGGCCGACCTGGCCGCCCGCCGGACCACGGTGCCGTACGCGGTGAGAGGCGCGGACACTCCGGCCGGCGCCGGCCCAGCCGTGCCAGGAACCGCGGGGAGGGGCGTGTGATGGCCCGCGCCGTACTGCCCCTGCCCCGTCCCCTCCTCCCGGGCGCCGCCCGCCGCTCGGCGCCCGTCGCCGCGGCCGTCGTCCTGCTGGTGTGCGTGCCGCTCGGCGAGTACGCGGCCCCGCACCCGCCCGAGCGCACGGTCGCCGCGCCCTGGACGCCGCCAGGCGGGCAGCACCTGCTGGGCACCGACGCATTGGGACGCGACGTCCTGTCCCGGGTACTGGCCGGCGGCGCCCACCTGCTCGCGGTGTCCCTGTCGGCCGCGGCCGCCGCCGTCGCCTGCGGTACCGCCCTCGGTCTTGCCGCGGGCTGGACGGGCGGCCGCACCGCCCGTACGGTACGCGCGCTGTGCGACCTGCTGCTGGCGGTTCCCGCCCTCGTCCTGGCGCTGGTTCTGGCCACCGCGCTGCCCGGGGCGACGGCGGTCGTCGTGGCGGCGGTGCTCAGCGGAGCGCCGCTCACCGCACGGGTCGTCGCCGCGCAGTGCGCGCATCTGCGCGCCAGCGGACATGTGCACGCCGCCGTCGAACGCGGCGAGCGCACCCCTGCCGTCCTCGTCCACGAGGTGCTGCCGTCCCTGCGCCGTCTGGTCGCAGCCGACACCGGGCTCCGACTGGTCACGGCACTGCAGATCGCGGCGGCCCTCGCCGTCCTCGGCCTGGGGCCGCAGCCACCCGCACCCGACTGGGCCCTGATGCTCGGCGAGAACCTGCCCGGGGCCGCGCTCAATCCCATGGCGCTCCTGGCCCCCGCGGTCCCGCTGGCGGGCTGCGCCTGGGTGTGCGCCGCGGCGGCCCGGGCCGCCGCCCGCACACCGGGGGAGGCCGGATGACCGCGCGCATGCGGGACACGTCCGCCGGGACCGCCGTGCCGCTGCTGGCGGCCGACCGGCTGACCGTCCGCCGCGTCCACGACGAGGCCACCGTGCTCCCGCCGGTGGACCTGAGTGTCGGATCCGGCCAGGTCCTGGCGATCACCGGCGCGTCCGGCGCGGGAAAGACCACGCTGCTGCGCGCCCTGCTCGACGTCCTCCCGGACGGTCTGCGCCGTTCGGCGGGCACCGTGAGCTGGCGGGGTGCGACGGTGCCGCAGGGACGGGCGGCCAGGCGGTGGCGGCGTGCCCACCTCGGCTGGCTGGGACAGGACCCCGGCGTGGCTCTGAACCCGCTGTGGCGGGTCGACCGTCTGATCGGCGAGGGGTTCACCGGCGGCACCGCCGCCCGTGCGGAGCGGGTCGGTGCCCTGATGGACCGGCTGGGCCTGGCGCCCGGGCTCGCCTCCCGGCGCGTGGGCGAACTCTCCGGCGGACAGGCCCAGCGGGTCGCCCTCGCCCGTGCGTTGTGCGCGGACCCGCAGCTGCTCGTCCTGGACGAGCCGACCTCGGCGCTGGACGCGGCCACCGCCGGTCTGGTCGCCGAGGTGGTGCGGTCCCGGCGGGACGCGCCCGGCCGGTGTGTCGTCCTGGTCACCCACGACGCCCGCCTGGCCGGGGAACTGGCCGACCGGACACTGGTGCTGGAACCCGCCGCGGTCGCCGGATCCGCCGCGGTCGTCCCCCGCCCGGCTCCCCGGGACCGGCGGGAACCGGGTACGGCTCCGCCGGCTGCTCCGGCGGCGCCTCCAGCCGCTGCGGTGCGCGAGCCCTCCCGCCCGGCCACCGACGTTCCGGTGCTGTCGGCACGCGGACTCCAACTGCGCGCTCCCGACGGCACGCCGTTGCTCGACCCCTGTGACCTGGACCTGCCGGCGGGCGGCTGGCTGGCCGTCACCGGACCGTCGGGTGCCGGGAAGACCACACTGCTGCACGCCCTGGCCGGCCGGCGCCCACCGGCCGGCGGATGCCTGCTGCTGCACGGACGCCCGCTGCCCGCCACGGCACGCCTGCGCGACCGGGAAGCGCTGCGAGCCGTCCAACTGGCCGGGCAGGACACGGCGACGGAACTCAACCCGGCGCACTCCGCCGGCCGGTCGGTGGCCCGGCCGCTGAAGGTGTTCCACGGCATGAGCGGGACGGCCGGACGGGAGCGGGCGCGGGAACTGCTCGAAGCCGTCGGACTCGCCGCCGAACTGGCCGGACGCAGGCCGTCGGCGCTCTCCGGCGGCCAGCGTCGCCGGGTGGTCCTCGCCCGGGCCCTGGCCGCCCGCCCCGACGTACTGCTCCTGGACGAGCCCACCGCGGCCCTCGACCCCGCCTCGGCACGGCACGTGCTCGATCTGCTCGACCGGCTGAGGAAGGACGGCCTGGCCGTCCTGACCGTCACCCACGACCCGGACACGGCCGCCCGCGCCGACCGCGTCCTGCACCTGACCGGGCGCCGGCCGGCACCGCGGCCGCCCGCGCTCACCGACCACCGCCACGACCGACGCGACGAACGTGACGCACACGACGAACGAACGGAGCACCCCGGTGTCCGACCGCACCACGGCTGATCTCACGGCCGCCCGCACCGGCCGTATCGCGGACCTGCTGGCCGCCCATCCCTGGGTGGCCGGCGCCCGCCCCGCACCCGACGGCGGCGTCCACGTCGTCCCGCACCCCGACGCCGTGGCCGCCTCGCCCGAACCGGGCCCCCTGCTGCGCGAACACCTCGAGCAATGGGCCGAGGTGTACGAGTGGGTGTACGAGACGGGCGAGGGGCGGCACGCCGACGACCTGGATCTGTCCGGGTGGCGGGCCTCCGACACCGGGGCTCCGCTGCCCGAGACCCACATGCGCGACTGGGTGGACCGCACCGTGGACCTCGTCCTCGCCCAGCGCCCGCGCAGACTGCTGGAACTCGGCTGCGGCACCGGTCTGCTCGCGCACCGCCTGCACCCGCGCCTCACGGGATACGTGGGGACGGACGTCGCCCAGGTCGCGGTGGACCGGCTCACCGCCGCCGCCCTGCCCCGCACCGCGTTCGTCCGGGCCGCCGCCCACGAGACGGCCGCCCCGCAGGTGCGGGACGCCATGGCCACCGTCTTCGGCCCCGGCACGCGCCCCGACTGCGTGCTGCTCAACTCCGTCACCCAGTGCTTCCCCGGCCTCGCCTACCTGACGGCCGTCCTGCACGGGGCACTGGCCGCCGTCGAGGACGGAGGCACCGTGATCATCGGAGACATCCGGCACTCGGACCTTCTCCACGACCACTTCGGCCGGCTGGAGAGGGCGCGGGACCCCGAGGCGGACGACGCGACGATCGCCGCCCGTGCCGCGGCCGCCGCCGAGACGGACGAGGAACTGTCCTTCACCCCCGCGGCCGCCCGTGCCGCGGCCGCCGCCCAGCCGCGGCCGTTCCGCATGAGCGTCCACGCCCGCACCATGGCGGAGGACACCGAACTCACCCGCTACCGCTACGACATCGTCCTGCGCGTCGGCCCGCACACCGGGGGGCCCGGCACCGACCGGGTGCGCCGCATGTCCTGGGGCGAACACCGGGGGAGCGGGACGGAGGAGGCACTGCGCGTTGCGCTCGAGGACCGTCCCGTCGTTCTGCACGGCATCCCCAACGCCCTGCTCCTCGACACCCCGGGGGCAGTGACCCCGTACGCCCTGCGCCAGGCCCTGGACGGAATCGACGCCGCGGTCCTGCTGGACGCAGCCGACCCCCGGATGCTGGCCGTGGCGGCACCGGCGCACTGCGCCCCCGCCGCGTCCGACGGCACCCCGGTGCCCTCCGGCCCGACCGCCCACGAACCGTTTCCCCTGTTCGTCCGCCGCCGCCTGCCCGAGGTGCTGCGCGACCACCTGCGCCGAGCCGGGCCGGAAACCCCGCTGCCGGGTATCACCGTGGTCGACCGCCTCGAGGACGACCCGTCATGACCGCGGCACTCACGGACGCCGACCTCACCGGGCTCCCGGGCGTGACGGACTGGCAGCTCCTGCCCGGCGATCCGCACGGCATCCTGCTGGTGGCCGGACAGCCCCCGGCGGTGCGGGACGCCGCCGCTGACGACGGTCGCGCCGCGGCCCGGGCGGCGGCCGACGCCGACGTCGCGCTCGACGGCGTCGACCCGGCCCCCCTCCCGGCCCTGATGCGGCAGCTCGACGAGACCGCGCTGCTGACGATGGCCCGCGTACTGGACCGGACCCGCCTGTTCCGCGACGGAGGCGGGCACGACACCGGCGAGATCCTCTCCGCCCTGGCGGCCGCACCCCGGCACGCCTGGATCGTACGGCGCTGGCTGCGCACCCTGACCGCCGAGAACAGGCTCGCCCTGGACACGGGAACCGGCCGCTACCACTCCCTGAAGGCGCCGGACCGCCGCGACCACGCCCATGCGCTGCGCACACTCGACGCGGCGTGCCGGGGACTCGGCTACCCGACGTCGATGGTCCGCTTCTTCCGCGCCGCGGCCGAACGCCTGCCGCTGCTCCTGCAGGACCGCGCGTCCCTGCAGGAGGTGCTCTTCCCGAACGGGGAGACGGACACCGCACAGGGCAACTACCGTGACAGCGCCCCCAGCCGGTGGGTCAACCACGCCGCCGCGTCCCTGATCGCCGACGAGGCCCGCCGCCGGGCGGCGCACCGGCCCCTGCGTGTCCTGGAGGCGGGCGCCGGAGTGGGCGGCACCACCGGCACCGTGCTGGAGGCGCTCGGCGACACCCCTGCCGACTACCTGTTCACCGACGTCTCCCCGTTCTTCCTCCGAGCGGCCCGGGACGTCCTCGGCGACCGTCCGGGGCTGCGCCACGCCCTGTTCGACATCCAGGCCGACCCGCTCACGCAGGGGTTCGCGGCGGCGTCCCAGGACGTCGTCCTGGCCGCGAACGTCCTGCACAACGCACGGCACGTCGGCAGGGCCCTGGCCGCCCTGCGGGAACTGCTGGTACCCGGGGGGCTGCTGGTGCTGGTCGAGTCGTGCCAGGAGCACTACCAGGCGCTCACCTCCATGTACCTGCTGATGTCGCCCGCGCGTGAGGAGCGGGGCTGGTTCACGGACCTGCGGGCCGGTCAGGACCGGGTCTTCCTCACCGCCGAGGAGTGGACACGGCAACTGGACGCGGCGGGCTTCGACCCGCTGCCCGTCCTGCCGCACGAGGGTCATCCCCTGGCCCTGGCCGCGGGCCAGCGCGTCATCGCCGGCCGCGTCCGCACCCACGGCGGCAGGCCGGACCCCGGCCGTGTCCGAGCTGCGCTCGCCGACCGGCTGCCACCCGCCATGGCCCTCCCACGGATCCACGCCGTGGACGACATCATCCGCACCGCCATCCCGACTGGAGCACCCCGTTGACCTCTTCCTCCGCCACCACCGACCACAGCGCCGACACGCAGACGGCTCCGGCCGGCCTCGTCGACGCGGTCCGCGCCGTCTGGGCCGACGCCCTGGAGACCGACCTCACCGCCGTACCGGCGCACGCGAGCTTCCTCAGCCTGGGCGGCGACTCCGTCCTGGCCGTCCGCATGGCGGCGATGCTCCGCAAACGGCTGGGCACTCCGCTGGCACTGGCCGACGTCGGCGTCGAACAGAGCGCCGCGCAGCTCGCCGCCCTGGTCCACGAACGCAGCACCGGCTCCGGGACCGGCGCCCTGCGCCCGCTGCCCCTGGACCTGTGCCGGCGCGAGGACCCGGACGCCCCGTTCCCGCTCCTGCCGCTCCAGCAGGGCTACTTCGTGGGCCAGCAGGACGCCTGGGAGCTGTCCTACCGCTCCGCCCACCACTACGTGGACATCGGGCTGGAGGACATCGACGCCGACGAGGCCCCCGAAGCGCTGCAGGACGCCCTGGAGAGGCTGGCCGAGCACCAGGCCGTGCTGCGGGCCCGTATCCTGCCCGACGGCCGGCAGCGCATCCTGCCCCTGGACGACCCCGAGGCGATACCGCAGCTGAGGGTCACCGACCTGCGCGACGCCGACGAGGAGACGGCCGCCGCCCGGCTCGCGGAGATCCGGCACGAGATGAGCACCGAGGGTCCCGATCCGTCCCGGGGCTGCGGCCTGGACATGCGCCTGACGCTGATGCCCGGCGACCGCGCGAGGCTGCACTCCTCCACCAGCCTGCTGATCATCGACGGCTGGTCCTCCGGCGTCTTCTACCGCGACCTGTTCGCCCTGGCCTCCGACTACAACGCCGTCCTCGCGCCCCTGGACATCGACTACGGCGACTACGTGACGACCCTGCGGGAGCTGCCCGGCACGCAGGCCTGGCAGGAGGACCGCGACTGGTGGTGGGACCGTCTCGACGGCTTCCCCCTGCCGCCGGCCCTGCCCCTGGTGGCCGACCCCGCAGAGGTACGCCCGACCCTCATGGGCACCCGCCAGGCGGTGCTGGACCCGCAGCGCTGGTCGGCGCTGCGCCGCCTGTGCACCGAGCACGGCGTGACCCCGTCCGCGGCGATGTTCGCCGCGTTCGCCGCGGCCGTCGCCCGGGCCTGCGGCCACCGCCGTTTCCTCCTCAACACCCTGCAGCTCAACCGGCTCCCGCTCCACCCCGACGTGCCCCGGTTGGTGGGAGCCTTCTCCTCCACCATGCTGATGCCGGTCGACCTGCCGCAGGCCCCGGTCTTCGCCGACCTCGCCACCCGCGCCCAGCAGGACTTCGGCGACGCGCTCGCCCACAACCTGATCACCGGTGTCGAGGTCTCCCGCGAACTGGGCCGCCGCCGGGGCACCCACCGCCCGGTGGCACCCGTCGTCTTCCAGTCCACCCTGGGCGTGGACGCGGCGCTGGGCAGCGAGGTGCCGCAGGAGGCCGGACCGCTCGGAGCGATCGATCTCCTGAGCCATCACCAGCAGCTCAGAACCCCCCAGGTGGCCCTAGAAGTACGGCTGTTCGAGCTGCGCGGGGAGCTGGTGGTCGTCTTCTCGCTGGTGGAGGAGCTGTTCGCGCGGGAGGATGTCGACCGGATGTTCAGCGATCTCATGGACACCGTCGAGTCGCTGGTCGAACGGGACGGCTGGTCCGCCGTGGTCGAGCTGCCCGACGGGGTCGACGGCGAGCGGACCGAGCCGGCCGGGCGGGGGACCGGCCGACGTCTGTCCGTACCCGCTGCGGCGGCCGACCGGGGGGAACCGGGGCCGCCCCGGAACGACACGGAACGAGCCGTCGCCGCGCACTGGCGGAAGCTGCTGGACTGCCCGGTGGAGGAACGCACCGCCGACTTCTTCGCGCTCGGCGGCGACTCGCTGCTGGCGGTCAGGATGCTCGGGTCGCTCGCGCGGGAGGGACTGGGGCGGGTGACACCGCGCCGCTTCCTGGAGCAGCCGACGGTGGCCGGACTCGCCGCCGCCCTGCGCGAACCGGACGACCGGTGAGAGGGCGTGGGGGCGGCGGGCACGGGATCGTCCCCGCCGCCCCCACGGCGTCAGCCGTTCAGACCGGCGTCCTCACGGAACAGTTCCTGGTCCAGCCAGACCGCGGCACGGGCGCCGTCGGCGGCTCCCGTGATCACGAAGGTGAGGGCGTCCGGCAGCGCCTCCAGCCGGGCGGTGTCCCCGGCCGCGTACACACCGGGCACGGAGGTGCGCTGGAACTCGTCCACCCGCACACAGCCGTCCGGCAGCATCCGGCACCCCAACTGCTCGGCCAGCGGCGAATGCTGACGGGTGGGCGCCCGGTGGTAGACGCCCTGCCGCTCCAGCACCCGGCCGTCGGCGAGGACCAGGCGGACGGCGCCTTCCTCACCCTCGATCCGGGCCACCGCCGTCTCCTCCACGGCGATCCCGGCGCCGGCGAGCCTGCCCGCGGCCTGCTCGGGCACCGGATGCCCGTTGGTGCACACGATCACATCGCCGCTGAAACGGTCGGCCACGTACAGGGCCTGCATCACCTGCGGCAATTCGTGTCCCAGGACGGCCAGGCTCATCCCGCTGGTCTCCCAGCCGTGGCAGAACGGACAGTGGTACACCCCGCGGCCGAACAACGCGGACAGTCCCTCCACCTGGTCGTCGAGCACGTCGACCTGTCCCGTGGCGAGGACCAGTTTGCGGGCACGCTCCTCCGTGCCGTCCGCCAGCGTCACGGTGAACCCCTGCGGCGCGGACGCGGCGGCCGTGGCGGTGGCCTCACGCACCTCCACGTCCGGGTAGGCGGTGAGCTGCTCCCGGCCTATGCGGCGCAGTTCGGCGGGGTCGAAGCCGTCGCGGCTGAGGAACATGTGCATGTGCGCCGCGGGCGCGTTGCGCGGGCGACCCGAGTCCAGCAGGAGGACCCGTCTGCGCTGGCGCCCGGACACCAGCGCCGCGTTGAGGCCCGCGGGCCCTCCGCCCACCACGATCACGTCGTACATCGTCGTCACTTCTTCCGTAGTCCGTTCGAACACCAACTACGGTAATAATTATCATTTTCATTTGGCGGATCGCCGGGAAAGGGTGAGGAACACCGGTGCAACACACTGAAGCCATCGGCGTGATGGGCGGCTACGGAGCGGTCGGCGGCGCGGTCGTACGACGGCTCCACCGCGCGGGTGTCCACCCGTTGCTGGTGGCCGGACGCGACCCGGACCGGGCGGAAGCGCTGATCGCGGGCCTCCCGGAGGAGGGCCCGGACGCGAGCGCCACGGCCGTCGACCTGACCGACTCCGACGCGCTGGACCGCTTCGCGGCGCGCTGCCGGCTCGTCGTCAACTGCGCGGGGCCCTCCTACCGCGTCCTCGACGCGGTCGCGCAGGCCGCGCTGCGCCACGGCGCGGACTACGTCGACGCGGCCGGTGACGACCCGGTCCGCACTCTGCTGTCCGCCGACGGGGGAGCCGAACGATGGGCCGCCGCCGGACGCGTGGCCGTGCTCTCCGCGGGCGTACTGCCGGGCCTGTCGTCGCTGTTGCCCCGTGCGCTCGCCGCCTCCACCCCCGTCACCGGTGCCGTCGCGCTGGACGCCTACATCGGGGGCGTCGCGCCGCTCACCCCGGCAGCCGCCGGCGACGTGCTGCTCGGCCGGGGGCCGGAGCACGGCACCTCGGGGGCCGCCTGGCGGGACGGCCGCATACAGGAACGTGCGCTGGCCCCCCGCCGGGGAATGCGGCTCGACGCCTTTCCCGCACCCGTCGACGCCTTCCCCTTCCTGTCCGCCGAGGCCGTCCGGCTGGCCCGCGCCACGGGCATCGGCCAGGTGCGCTGGTACAACGTCTTCGGTGGCGGGCGGCTGGCCGAGGAACTGGCCATGGCCTGGGCGCTGGACAGCACGGAGACCGCCGAACTGGTCGCGGCGGCCGACGAGGACGTGCGGCGCCACGGAGCCTGGTACGGACAGGAGTTCCACCTCCGGGCCGGCACGGCGGACGGTCCGCCGGCCGCGCGACTCGTCCTGCGTGCCGCCGACTCCTACGAGCTGAGCGGGTTCCTCGCTGCCGCCGCCGGGCTGCATACGCTCCGCGGGGCGGTCGCTCCGGGCGTGCACTTCGCCGCGGACGTGCTCGATCCCGCGCGGGTCGTCGAAGACCTGGCGGCCGATGACGCGGCGGAGCTGCAGATGCTGTGAGGGGTCCAGCCGGTGCGCTCCCCTGTCCGCGGGGCCTGCGGGACGGCCGGGTGGGCGCACCGGCTGCCGATCGCCCGCGCACCGGATCCGTCACCGGTACTTCCGGGCCGGTCGGCCGGTCAGGGATCCGTTCGGCGGCCGGCCCGTCCGGTGCGGCAGCCGTCGCACACACCCGTCAGTTCGACGGTGTGGTCCACCGAGTGGAACCCGATGTCGCGCGCGATCCTCGCCACCCACTGTTCGACCTCTTCGGAGTCGACCGCCAGGCTGAGGCCGCACTCCCGGCACACGAGATAGTGACGGTGACCGCCATCCGGCCTGGGCCGGTAGAGACGCTCACCGTCGCTTTCACGTACCACGTCGACGCGTCCGGCAGCCTCCAGTAACCGAAGGGTGCGGTAGACGGTGGTCAGCCCCACCGCCACGCCGTCCGTGACCAGCGCGGCGTGCAGGGTCTGTGCCGAGACGAAACCGTCGCAGGCGTGCAGGGCCGCGAGGACGGCGGCTCGCTGCGGGGTCGGGCGCCATTCGCCGCGGACCGTTCCGTGCATCAGTGTGCCTCCCGTCGCTCCCGGACGGCCGTCCGGGGCCGCCGGACATGAGCGGACGTCCCTGTGATCCGGCTAGACGGCCCCTGCCGGACTCCGGTGACCGTGCTCGGGATCGCAGGCCTGGCCGGTGTCCCAGGAGGGGAAGGGGTCGTCGGCAGGCAGCTGTTCGCCCTCGGCCATCAGGCACGCGGAGAGGGCGGTGCGCAGGCTCGGCTCCCGCAGACCGACGCCGATGAACACCAGTTCCTGGGCGTGGGGCAGGCCGGCGTCCCGGGTGCCGGACGGCTCGAAGCGGGCCACGGCCCCGGCCTGCGACCACAGGCCCGTCACGCCCTCGCGGCCGGCGAGCGTGAAGAAGCCCTTGGAACGCAGCACTCGGCCGTGCTTTCCGCTGTCCAGTTCCTCGGTGACGAAGGCCCACAGCCGCTCGGGATGGAACAGGGCGGAGGATCGAAAGACCAGGGAGGAGATGCCGTACTCCTCGGTCTCCGGGACATGGTCGCCGTTGAGTTCCTTCACCCAGCCCGGCGCCTGCTGTGCGCGCTCCAGGTCGAACCGCCCGGTCTCCAGGACGTCGCGGACGTCGACCCGGCCGTGTACGGCGGAGATCAGACTCGCCGTCGGGTTGAGCCGTGTCAGCACGCCACGCACCTGGTCGGCGTCGGCGTCGCCGACCAGGTCCAGCTTGTTGAGCACCAGCACGTCGGCGAACTCGACCTGGTCGATCAGCAGGTCGCTCACGGTGCGCTCGTCGTCCTCGAAGGGAGCGAGTCCGCGTTCGGCCAGGTCGTCCCCGGTGCTCAGTTCGGTGAGAAAGTTGGCGGCGTCCACGACGGTGACCATGGTGTCCAGCCGGGCCACGTCCTCCAGAGTGGCTCCGTCGTCGCGGCCGAGGGCGAAGGTGGCGGCCACGGGCATCGGCTCGGAGATGCCGCTCGACTCGATGAGCAGGTAGTCGAAGCGGCCGTCCCGGGCCAGGCGACCGACTTCCTCCAGCAGGTCGTCCCGCAGCGTGCAGCAGATGCAGCCGTTGGTCATCTCCACCAGCCGCTCCTCGGTGCGGGAGAGCGCGGCCTCGCCGCCGCGTACGAGGGCGGCATCGATGTTGATCTCGCTCATGTCGTTGACGATCACCGCCACGCGCAGGCCCTCGCGGTTGGTGAGGACGTGGTTGAGGAGCGTGGTCTTGCCGGCGCCGAGGAAGCCCGACAATACGGTGACGGGCAGGCGCTGTGCGGACATCCGCGTCAGCCCTCCGGACGCAGCAGGCCGCGCCGGCAGGCGGGGACGAGGCGCTGCGGCACCAGATGCGTCACGCCGTCCACCGTGACCGGAACCAGGTTCGGCGTGTTCGCCTTCCACTGGGCGCGGCGGTGGCGGGTGTTGCTGCGGGACATCTTTCGCTTGGGCACGGCCATGGGCGCTTCCTCTCGGTCAGGACGGGGGATGGCCTCGACCGGGTCGGAGATCGTCAACCACGACACCGCACCAGGGAGACAGCGACAGCATACGACAACGGTTTTCATTTACGGTAACTGTCGCCGGACGGCATGTCGCAGCAGGGGACGGGCAACCGCTCGCGTACCGGCGGCGCCGAGCGTCCGGGGCCAGGGCGCAGACCGCGATGTCGGTCACGTCTGCGCACGCCGACCGCGTGCGCGCCTCGGCTTCGCCGAGGGCTTCGTGCCGCTCCTGTGCGTCGGGGAACGGCAGTGCGGCTTCGGGGGTGAGGGGCCGCCCGCCCCGCGCCGGCCGGGGAAGGCCCGGGTGCCGGTGATCCTGCGGCGGGCCGCGCTGCCGCCGTCCCGGTGGCAGGCCCCGGCGGACGCCTGCTCGTCCGGGGTGCCGGGCCGGGCGGCACTCCACTCGGTGGAACGCCGGTGCGCGGTCGGCCCCGACGGGCCGAAGACCGGCGGCGACCGTCTTCGTGGCCACGACGGAGCGGGCGGCACCACCCGCTGGAACAGGTGGTGCAACTCGTCCGGCGCCGAGCGTTCCATGATCGACGCCGACCCGGACTACCGATCAGGCGGAATGAGGCGATCCCTTATACGTCCGCACTCTTGACGATGCGTTGTGCTTTCGCTGGATGTGACGCTCTTCACGGTGCGCCGCCCCGTTCTCGGGTAGGAAGGGTGCCCGAGTGCTCACTCACGGTCATGTTTCAGTCAGAAGCAGCGTGAGCGGTCTGTTGTTACGTTGCTGTTAAACCGGTGATGAGAGCGCCGACCGAACAGGGGGGAAGACGTCGTGCGCACCAGCATCTCCTCTGGTCTTCCAGCGGTACCGGCGGTGTCCGCGACCGCAGGCCCGCTGCCCCACGACTTCCAGAGAGGGCTCGTTCCCATGTCCATCACGTCCACGTACACCACCACCGGGCCGGCCGGCGTCGCCTCGCGGCCCGGTCGCCGCCCGGCCACCCCCAGAGGGGTGCGGCGTACCGGCGGCACCAGCCATGCCGAGCGCGTCTTCCGGGTCCAGCAGGCCTTCACCGAACTCGGCGGCGGCCCGCAGGGCCTCGCCGAACTGGCCAGGGCTTCCGGCATCGACGACTCCGCCGTGCACCGCATCCTGCGTTCCGGAGTCGCCCACGGCACCTTCCTCCAGGTGGGGCGCGGCCGCTACCGGCTCGGCCCGCAGGCGGCACTGCTCGGCGTCGGCGCGCTGGAGCAGGCCGTCGACGGCGACGCCCTGCGCGCCGTCCTGGAACGGCTGCGGCTGAGCGTCGAGGGAAGCCTCGTCTTCCTCTACGGGCTCAGCTCCTTCGCCGGTATGCAGCGCCAGTGCATCGAGATGGCGGTGGGCGCCTCCGACCTCTCCGAGGTCGGCCTGGGGCCGCGCGAACTGGTCTTCTCCCACCGCTCGTTGCGGATCGGAGCCTCCGGGCGGGCGATCCTCGCCCACCTGCCCGAATCGGTCCAGCGCCGGGTGGCCGCGGAGCCGGTCCCGGACGGCATGGGCCCCGGCGCCTGCCGCGACGGCGAACGGATGCTCGCCTCGCTGGCGGAGGTCCGCGCCAAGGGATACGCCCTGGGGCTGGAGGAGTGCGCCGCCGGCTGGGACTCTCTCGCGGCGCCCGTGTTCTGGGGCGACCTCGTCATCGGCGCGGTCACCCTCCTCGCCCCGGGCGCGCTCACGCCGACCGAGCGCGCCCCGCACATCGCCGCCGTCCGCGCGGCCGCCGAGGAGGTGCGGAGGCTGGTCGTCCTCGACGACTGAGCCGGCTCCCGGACCAGACCGTCCGGCCATCGCCCAGCACGACCGAGCGCCGGTCGGGGCCGCTTCGCCGCGGCCCCGGCCGGCGCTCTTCGTCATGCCGCCGAGGGATTCTTTCCGGCCGCCATGTCTTTTTGCTTTCTCGCCTGGCGAAAAAGAGGCCATCGTCACATCGCGAGGGTCTCGAAGTTTTCTCTCGGGGTGAGAAATTGCAGGTCAGAGGCATGATCGCAAAGTTGACAGGGGTAATCGCCAATTGTTCCATGGGGGCGCAGGAATTTTCCGGAACAGTCTGACCCTGGCGATCGCATTCCGTCCAGTGTCTGTTCATCTGTCTGTCCGAATTCCATGGGGGATGCTTTGACCACCGCACCATCGCTCACCCGGACCCATGACATACGACCGATCACCTGCCTGACCGGCCTGCTGGACCAGCAGACGGACGCCCGGCCCGACGCCGTCGCCGTCGTCTGCGGCGAGGCGCACCTGACCTACCGCGAACTGCGCGAGACCTCCGGCGAACTGGCCGGACACCTCCACGAACTGGGCGTCGGCGCGGACGACTGCGTGGGGCTGTACGTCGAGCCCTCCCTGGAGCTGACCACCGGGGTCTGGGGCATCCTGCACGCCGGCGCCGCCTACCTGCCGCTCTCGCCGGAGTACCCCGAGGACCGGCTGCGGTACATGATCGAGGACAGCCGCACCCGGGTCATCGTCACCCAGGAACACCTCAGGGACCGCCTCACCGCGCTGGCGCCGCGCGGGACCCGCATCGTCACCGCCGCCGACGCCCGCGGCCACCGGGGACCCGTACCCGCCGGGCCGCGGCCGGACTCACTGGCCTACGTCATCTACACCTCCGGCAGCACGGGCCGCCCGAAGGGCGTGATGATCGAGCACCGGAGCATCGTGTCGCAGATGCGCTGGATGCAGCTGTGCGGGCACCTTGACGCGGGGGTCACGGTGCTCCAGAAGACGCCGATGAGCTTCGACGCCGCCCAGTGGGAGATCCTCGCCCCGGCCCAGGGCGCCCGGGTGGTGGTGGGCGCACCGGGCATCTACCGGGACCCCGAGGCGCTGATCGACACCGTCCTCGCGCACGAGGTCACCACGCTCCAGTGCGTGCCCACGCTGCTCCAGGCGCTGCTGGACACCGAGCGGCTGGCCGCCTGCACCTCGCTGCGCAAGGTGTTCTCCGGCGGCGAGGCGCTCTCCCGGCCGCTGGCCCGCGCTCTGGGCGAGGCGCTGCCGTGGGCGAGCCTGGTCAACCTGTACGGACCGACCGAGTGCACCATCAACGCCACCGCCCATCTGGTGGACCCCGAGGAGCTGGGCGAGGGCACGGGCGCGGTGCCGATCGGCGTGCCCGTCGACAACACGCAGTGCTTCATCCTGGACGAGCAGCTCGCCCCCGTCGACATCGGCGAGACCGGCGAACTCTACATCGGGGGCGTGCAGTTGGCGCGCGGCTACCTGCACCGTCCGGACCAGACGAGGGAGCGGTTCGTGCCCTCGCCGTTCGTGCCGACCGAGCGGCTGTACCGCACCGGCGACCTGGCCTACTGGAACCCCGACGGCTCGATCCAGTTCGTGGGCCGCGCCGACAACCAGGTCAAGCTGCGCGGCTACCGGGTGGAGCTGGACGAGATCGCCCTGGCCATCGAGGAGCACACCTGGGTGCGCCGGGCCGCCGCCGTCGTCACCGACGACGAGCGCACCGGCTTCCAGAACCTGGTCGCCTGCGTGGAGCTGAACCCGAAGGAAGCGGCCCTGATGGACCAGGGCAACCACGGCGCGCACCACCAGTCCAAGTCCAGCCGGCTCCAGGTGCGGGCCCAGCTGTCCAACCCGGGCCTGCGTTCGCCGCAGCAGCTCGAGGGCCTGCCGGTCATCGAACTGCCGGGGCGGCAGGAGTCCGAGCGGCAGCGGCGCGAGGTGTTCGCCCGCAAGACCTACCGCTTCTACGAGGGCGGACGGGTCACCCGCGACGAGCTGGCCGCCCTGCTCGCGCCCCGCCCCACCGGCGGCACGCACCCCCGGGACGCCGCCGGGCTGACCTCCGGCGAACTCGGCGAGCTGCTGCGCTGGTTCGGCCAGTACCACAGCGACGAGCGGCTGCTGCCGAAGTACGCCTACGCCTCTCCCGGCGCGCTGTACGCCACCCAGCTGTACCTGGAGACCGGCGGCCTGGCCGGCCTGGACCCGGGCGTGTACTACTACCACCCCGCCGACCACGCCCTGGTCCGCGTCACCGGCCGCACCACGGCCGGGCCGGGCCGGCTGCTGGTGCACTTCAGCGGCAAGCGGCAGGCGATCGAACCGGTCTACAAGAACAACATCCTGGAGGTCCTGGAGTTCGAGACCGGCCACATGGTGGGCGTCTTCGAAGAGGTCCTGCCCGAGTACGGGCTCACCATCCGCCCCCTGGTCCACGACCCCGCCGTCAAGGAGCGGCTGTCGGTCGCCGAGGAGGACCACTACCTCGGCACGTTCGAGATCCGCGGCGACGACGGCACACCCGCCCCGGACCCCACCGAACTCTTCGTCCAGGCCCACCCCGGCCGCGTCGACGGCCTGCCCGAGGGCCAGTACCGCTGGCGCGACGGCGACTTCGAGCGGATCTCCGGCGAACTCGTGCAGGCCAAGCACGTCATCGCCATCAACCAGGCGGTCTACCAGCGCGCCTCCTTCGGCATCACCGCCGTCAGCCGCGCCGCCGAACCCTGGCTGGAGTACGTCTGCCTCGGCACCAGGCTGCACCACCTCCAGCGCAACGGGCTGCGGTTCGGCTTCATGTCCTCCGGCTACAGCTCCAAGACCGGGCATCCGCTGCCCGCCGCCCGCCGCATCGACGACATCCTCGCCTCCTGCGGCATCGCCACGGGCGCCTCGTACTTCTTCCTGGGCGGCAAGGTCGACCAGGAGCAGATCCGCAGCGAGGGCATGCGCGAGGACAGCGTCCACATGAAGGGCCCCGCCGAGATCATCAAGGACGAGCTGGCGAACTTCCTGCCCGACTACATGATCCCCAACCGGGTCCTGGTGCTGGACGCGCTGCCGCTCACCGCGAACGGCAAGGTCGACGCGAAGGCGCTCGCCGCCCTGGAGGAGGTGCGCACGGCCGGCGGCGACGCGCCGTACGTCGCCCCCGCCACCCACCACGAGCGGTGGCTCGCCGAGGCCTGGGGCAGGGCGCTGAAGTACGAGAACGTCTCCGTCGAGGACGACTTCTTCGCCGCCGGCGGCAACTCGCTGACCGCGGTGTCCCTGGTGAACCGGATCAACCGCACCTTCGGCACCCGGCTGCCCCTCCAGGTCGTCTTCGAAAGCCCCAGGCTCGCCGATCTCGCCGCCCGCATCGCCGAGGACTCCGACGCGCCGGCCTCCCGGCTCGTGCCGCTCTCCACCGACGGCACCGGCGCCCCGGTGTTCTGCTGGCCCGGCCTCGGCGGCTACCCGATGAACCTGCGGCTGCTGGCCCGCGAGGCCGCGCTCGGACGCCCCTTCCACGGCATCCAGGCGCACGGCATCAACCCCGGGGAGACGCCCTACCCGACGGTCCGCGAGATGGCCGCCGCCGACGTCGCCGAGATACGCCGGGTCCAGCCCGAGGGGCCGTACACCCTGTGGGGCTACTCCTTCGGCGCCCGGGTGGCGTTCGAGGCCGCCTGGCAGCTGGAGCAGGCCGGGCAGACGGTGGAGAACCTGCTGCTGATCTGCCCCGGCAACCCCAAGGTCCGGGCCGCGGAGGCGGACCGCTTCGGCCGCGAGGCGAGCTACGCCAACCCCGCCTACGTCACCATCCTGTTCTCCGTCTTCACCGGCACCATCAGCGGGCCGGACCTCGAGGAGTGCCTGGCCACGGTCCACGACGAGGACGGCTTCGTCACCTTCGTCGCCGAGCTGCTGCCCGCCCTCGGCGAGGACCTGATCCGGCGTATCACCCGCATCGTCGCCGAGACCTACGAGTTCGAGTACAGCTTCCGCGAACTGGCCGAGCGGAGGCTGAACGCACCGGTGACGCTCTTCAAGGCGGCCGGCGACGACTACTCGTTCATCGAGGGCCGCTCCGGCTGGTCCGCCGCGCCGCCCACGGTGATCAGCCTCGACGGCGACCACTACGACGTACTGAAGGAACGCGGCGTCGGCGAGCTGGTGGCGGCGATCCGCGCCCGCCTGATCCGCTGACCCGGCAGTCCCCACTCCCGCAGCACACGGAGGAGCACCGTGCCGCACGTCCACATCAAGCACTTCCCGCACGACTTCACCGACGAGCAGAAGCAGCGCCTGGCCGAGGCGGTCACGGCGGTCGTGGTCGACCACTTCGGCACCTACGACGGGGCGGTCTCCATCGCCCTGGAGCCCGTCGCCGCGGACGACTGGGCCGAGGCGGTCACCGTCCCGGAGGTCCAGGGCCGCGCCCACCTGCTGATCAAGGAACCGAACTACCGCACCCGGTAAGCCCGTCGACGGGTCCCGCCCGCCCCGGGCGGGCGGGACCCGCACCGCCCCCGAGGAGAACCCCATGACCGACATGCTCGGCTACCGTCTGAAGGTCGGCGCCGTCGTCCCGTCCACCAACACCTCGGCCCAGCCCGAGCTGGACGCGATGCGGCCCGTCGGCGTGACCAACCACATCGGCCGCATGGTGATCAACGACGACTCCATGGAGGACGAGCCCGGCTTCGACCACGTGATGCACAGCATCCGCAACTCCACCCACCCGGCGATCCGCAGCGTCGTCAGCTGCAGCCCCGACTGCGTGATCATCGGTGTCTCGCCGGAGAGCTACTGGGACGGCCCCGACTCCCACGCCCGGGTCCTGGAGTCGATGAGGTCGGCCGCGGACGGGCTGCCCGTCATCATGAGCCCCGACGCGATCAAGGCCGCGCTCACCGCCCTGGACGCCCGCCGCATCGGCGTCATCACCCCCTACCTGCCCCTCGGCGACGACTCCGTGAGCCGCTTCTTCAAGGACAGCGGCTACGACGTCGTCTCCATCCAGGGCCTCGGCATGCCCAGCCCCGCGAAGATCTCCCACGTCACCGAGGCGCAGCTGCGCGACGCCGTGCGGGAAGTGGACAGCGCGGACGTGGAGGCGATCGTCCAGGTCGGCACCAACGTCCCGATGATGCGGTTCGCCACCGCCGCCGAGACGTGGCTCGGCAAGCCGGTCATCTCCAACAACGCGGTCCTGTACTGGCACGCCCTGCGCAGCAGCGGCATCGAGGACCGGCTGCACGGCTTCGGCACGCTGCTGGCCCACCACTGACCCCTGTCGGCCGGATCAGCCCGCTCGGGTGCGCTGCGAGCCGGCGCACCCCGCAGCCGGGCCGATCCGCACGACAGGCCTGGCGACCGCCCCGGGCGCGGCGGTCGCCGCGCCCACCCGACGGCACGTCAGAACGCGGATCCGGCCGCGGATCCGCGCCCTACCTGGAGACATCCCGTGAGTAGTCCTGGCAGCACCGAAACGACCGTCCTGCACCCGGAGGGGGTGCAGAGCGAGAGCCGGCTTCCCGTGGGGCGCCTGCTGGCGTTCACCACCGCCGGTTTCCTCGCCATCATGACCGAGACGATGCCCGCCGGCCTGCTGCCGCAGATCGGCGGCGGCCTCGACGTGTCCGAGGCGTGGGCGGGCCAGCTCGTCACGCTGTACGCCATCGGATCGACCGTGGCGGCCATTCCCGTGATCGCCGCCACCCGCAGCATGAACCGGCGGCCGCTGCTGCTGTGGGCCGTGGGCGGCCTGTTCGTGTTCAACACCGTCACCGCGCTGTCCGCCGCCTACGGCCTGACCCTCGTCGCCCGGTTCGTCGCGGGCATGGCCTCCGGCGTCATCTGGGGCCTGCTGGCCGGCTACGCCCGCCGCCTGGTCCCCGCGCACCTGCAGGGCCGGGCGCTGGCCGTCGTCGGCGTCGGGCAGCCGATCGCCCTGACCGCCGGTGTGCCGCTGGGCACCTGGCTCGGGTCGCTGTTCGACTGGCGCGGCGTCTTCTGGATCATGTCCGCCGTGGCGCTGCTGCTCATGGCCTGGGTGCGGGCCCTGGTGCCCGACGTGCCCGGCCAGGCCGCGGCCGACCGCCTGCCGATCCGGCGGATCTTCACCACGCCCGGCGTCCGCCCCGTCCTCGCCGTGGTCTTCTTCTGGATCCTGGGCCACAACATCCTCTACACCTACATCGCCCCGTTCCTGGACGAATCCGGCCTCGGCGGCCGGGTCGACGTGGCCCTGCTGGTCTTCGGCGCCTCCGCCATCGTCGGCATCTGGGGAACCGGTGTCCTGGTCGACAGCAAGCTGCGCGCGGTCACGCTGGTGAGCCTCGCCGTGTTCGCCGCCGCCGCCCTGGTCCTGGGGATCGGGCACGAGTCGGCGTGGGCGGTCTTCCCCGGCATCGTCGCCTGGGGCCTGACCTTCGGCGGCGCGCCCACCCTGCTGCAGACGGCGATCGCCGACGCCGCCGGGGAGGGGGCCGACGTCGCCCAGTCGATGCTCGTCACCATCTTCAACCTGGCCGTGGCCGGCGGCGGCCTGGTCGGCGGCCTGCTGCTGGAGTCCGCCGGAGCGGCGGCCTTCCCGTGGGCGCTGCTCGTCCTGGCGCTGGCCGCCCTGGGCGTCGTCGCGGCGGCGAAGGCGCACGGCTTCACGCCGGGCCACCGGGTGACCCGGTAGCCGGTGGACGGGCCCTGGTGCGGATGCCCCCGGCCCGGCCGGGCCGGGGGAGCGCCGACAGAATTTGACTGATCGTTCCATAACATGTCATGCTCGAACCATGGCCCGTCCGAAGCAGTTCGACCCCGACCGCGCGCTCGACGCCGCGATGGACGCCTTCTGGCGCAAGGGGTACGCGGCGACGTCCGCCCAGGACCTGGTGGACAGCACCGGACTGGGGCGCGGCAGCCTGTACAACGCCTTCACCAGCAAGCACCGCCTCTTCCAGGAGGTGCTGCGGCGGTACGAGGACCAGTGGACGACCCGCCAGGAAGCCGTCCTGGAAGGGCCGGAGGGGGTCCGGGAGCGGATCCGCGCGGTGATGATGACCGTCGTCGAGGAGGAGGCCGCCGCGCAGGACGGCCGCCGGGGCTGCCTCGCGGTCAACGCCGCGGTGGAGCTGGCCGGCCTCGACCCGGACGTCACCGCCCGGGTCCGGCACATCTTCGGACGTGTGGAGGAGGCGCTGTACGGCGCGCTCGCCCGGGCGCAGCGGGACGGCGAGATCGGCGCGGACAAGGACCCGCGCGCCCTCGCGCAGTTCGTCCTCAACGCCCTGTACGGCCTGCGGGTCCTGGGCAAGACCGCCGACCGCCGCACCCTGACCGGGATCGTCGACACGACGCTGGCGGCTCTCTGAGCCGTCGGCGTCGCGCGACGGCCGCCTCGGGCTGCCCGGATTCTTTAATGAATATTCCAGAACGACCGTCCCTGACCGTCCCCTTGCGAGGAGTGGCGATGCCCGTCGCGGTCTACATCCTCGGCCTGACCGTGTTCTGCATCGGAACGACCGAGTTCATGATCTCCGGACTGCTCCCGGACCTGGCCGGCGACCTCTCGGTGTCCATCCCGGCCGTGGGCTGGCTGATCTCCGGCTACGCCCTCGGCGTGGTGATCGGCGGCCCCGCCCTGACCGTGGCCACCCTGCGGATCAACCGCAAGACCTCACTGCTCGCCCTGCTGGCCCTGTTCGTCGCCGGCCAGACGGTCTGCGCGCTGGCCCCCGGCTACGGCGTGCTCATGGCCGGCCGGGTGATCGCCGCCCTCGCCCAGGGCGCCTTCTTCGGCATCGGCTCCGTCGTCGCCGTCGACCTCGCCGGTCCCGAACGCCGCGGCCGCGCCCTGGCCATCATGTTCGCCGGGCTCACCGTCGCCAACGTGGTCGGCGTCCCGGCCGGCACCTTCCTCAGCCAGCACGCCGGGTGGCGGCTCAGCTTCTGGGTCGTCGACGCCCTCGCCGTCGTCGCGCTGCTCGGCGTCGCCGTCCTCGTCCCGCGCCGGCCGACCGCGCCGTACACCGGACTGAGCGCGGAGTTCACCGCCTTCCGCAACCCGCGCGTCTGGGTCGCGCTCAGCACCTCCATGCTCACCCAGGCCGCCGTCTTCTGCTGCTTCAGCTATCTGTCGCCGCTGTTCACCGACGTCACCGGGTTCTCCGAGGCCGCGGTGCCGCCGCTGCTCGCCCTGTTCGGCGCGGGCTGCTTCCTCGGCAGCCTGATCGGCGGGCGCTTCGCCGACCGGCACCTGCTGCCCAACCTGTACGCCGGCATCGCCGCGATGGGCGCGGTGCTCGCCCTGTTCCCGCTCGCCGCACACGACCGGATCGCGTGCGTCGTCGCCGTCGTGGCCTTCGGCGTGGCCGCCTTCTCCATCAACCCGGCGCTCCAGGCCCAGGTGATGCGGGAGGCGGGCGACGCCCCGACGCTGGCCACCACGACCAACACCTCGGCGTTCAACGTCGGCAACACCCTCGGCCCCTGGGTCGGCGGCAGCGTCATCGACGCCGGGTGGGGCTTCACCGCGCCGCCCCGCGCCGCCGCCCTGCTCGCCGTCGCCGGCCTGCTCGCGGCCCTGACCTCGGGTGTCCTGCGCCGCCGGGCCGACGCCGACGACGGAACGCCCCGCCGCGAGACCGCCCCCGAACCGTCCGCGGTCTCCTGACCCGACCCCGCCAGTCCCGGTCCGCCCCGGACCGCCGACCCCTTCCGGAGGAACACACCCCATGTCGGACACCACCGCGCCGCAGCCCACCGTCGCCGTCCTCGGCACCGGCATCATCGGCTTCCCGGTCGCCCGCAACCTGGCCCGGGCCGGCTTCCCGGTACGGGCGTGGAACCGCACCCGCGGCAAGGCCGAGCCGCTGACCGCCCACGGTGTGCACGTCGCGGACACCGCCGCCGAGGCCGTCGACGGCGCCTCGATCGTGCTCACCGTCGTCAAGGACGGCCCCGCCGCCCTGGAGGCCGTCACCGCGGCCGCCCCCTCCCTCGCCGAGGGCACCGTCTGGGCGCAGCTGAGCACCGTGGGCGACGCCGTCGACACGCTGGCGGGCTTCGCCCGCGAGCACTCCCTCGTCTTCGTCGACGCGCCCGTGCAGGGCACCCGCCAGCCCGCCGAGCAGGGCCAGCTGATCGTCATGGCGGCCGGTGCGCCCAGCGTGCGCGACACGCTGACGCCGGTCTTCGACGCCATCGGCAAGCGGACGCTGTGGGTGGCCGACGACGGCGGGAGCGGCGCCGCCAGCCGCCTGAAGCTGGTCCTCAACACCTGGGTCATCGCCCTCACCCACGGGGTGGGAGAGGCCCTCGCCCTCGCCGAGGGCCTCGGCGTCGACCCCAAGCACTTCGTCGAGGTCGTCAGCGGCGGCCCGATGGACAACGGCTACTTCCAGGGCAAGTCCGCCGCCGTCATCTCCGGCGACTACACCACCAGCTTCTCCGTCGACAACGCGGCGAAGGACGCCCGCCTCGTCCTCGAGGCCGCCCGGCGCGCCGGGGTCCGCATGGACACGGTGGAGGCGGGCCACGCCCGTTTCGTCCGGGCCTCCGAACTGGGTCACGGCGACAAGGACATGGCGGCGGGGTACTTCGCCAGCTTCGACAAGTAACCGCAGCCGTAAGCAGGTCGGGGTCGGCAGGGCTGCTGCGGGTGCCCCGGGGCGGCCCGCCGCGGTGGGGTTCCGCGGGGCGGCGTCCCGCCGCCGGGTCCCGCGGGGCGGCCCTCGCCGCGGCGGCGCCCCGCACCGCACGGCGGCCGCCGTGCCGGGCCGCAGGCGCTGGTGGCCGGCGGCCGTGTGCGCGCCGACCCCCACGACCGGCCGCGGCCGGTCACGGGACGTCCGGAGTGGGGCCGGGCAGCCTCCGTGGCCGGCCGCGGTCCTGCCGCCGCCCCCGCCGCCCGGCCGTCGCCCCCACCCGCCCAGCACTCGCGCCCGTCGCCGTAAGGAGCCGCCCACATGACCCCGTACGAGCAGACCACCGTCCTCATCGTCGGCGGTGGCCCCGTCGGGATGCTGCTCGCCGCCGAGCTGGCCCAGCAACGCGTCGACACGGTGGTGGTGGAGGAGCACGCGAAGCCGCGGGACATCCCCCGGGCAGGCACCCTGCACGCCCGCAGCGTGCAGTCGCTGCTGCGCCGCGGCTACCTCCGCACCCCCTTCGAGGGCAGCCTGACCTCCCGCCACACCACCGGCTTCCACTTCGGCGGCCTGCCGGTGCTGGAGATATCGACGCCCACCGCGGAGGGCGTCCCGATACTCAACCGGCCCCAGGAGGTGCTGGAAGGCGTCTTCGAGGCCCGCGCCCGCAGCCTGAACGCGGACATCCGGCGCGGACAGCGCGTCGAGGCCCTGCACCCGGGCCCCCGCACCGTCCGCGTCGACATCGCCACCGGCAGCGGACGGCACACCGTCGAGGCCGACTACGTCGTCGGCTGCGACGGCGCGCGCAGCACCGTACGCGAGCAGGCGGGCATCACGAGCACCACCACCCCGCCGACGTTCAGCGCGCTGATCGGCCGGGTCCGGCTGCTCGACCCGCTCCGCGTCCCGCCGGGCTGGACCCACGGCCGGGACGGCTGGACCCTGATCAACGTCAATCCGCACGGCCCCAGCCGGGTCCTCACCCACGACTTCCGCCTGCCGCTGCCGTCCCGGCACGCACCCGTGCACCTGGACGACCTGCGCGAGGCCGCCGAGCACATCCTCGGCCGGCCGGTCCCCATGGACGAGGCGACGTACCTGTCCCGGTTCAGCGACTTCACCCGGCTCGCCGACACCTACCGCGCGGGGCGCGTCCTGCTGGCCGGCGACGCGGCCCACGTGCACGCGCCGCTCGGCGGCCAGGGCCTGAACACCGGTCTGCAGGACGCCTTCAACCTGGGCTGGAAACTCGCCCTCGTCGCCCGCGGCGACGCCCCGCCCGAACTGCTCGACAGCTACACGCGCGAACGGCGCCCGGTCGCCGCGGCGGTCATCGCCAACACGCGCGCGCAGGCCGCCCTGATGCGGCCCGGCCCGGAACACGACCCGCTGCGCGCCCTGATGGCCGACCTGCTGCGCACCCCCGAGGCGGGCCGCCGGGTCGCCGACGAGATCAGCGGCCAGTCCGTCGCCCACCCCGACCCGGACGCCACCTCGCCGCTCCAGGGCCGCTTCCTGCCCAACCACCGCTTCCGCACCGACCACGGCCCGCGCACCACCGCGGAACTCCTCACGCCCGCACTGCCGCTGCTGCTGCTCACCCCGCGCGCGGACGCGGCCCTGGCCGAGGCCGCCGGGCCCTGGTCCGACCGGCTGCTGGTGGTGCCCGTCGACGGCCCGCGGCCGCCGGAGTGGGACGCGCTGCTGTGCCGCCCCGACGGCTACATCGCCTGGGCGGCCCCCGCAGGCAGCGACCCGGCCCCGCGGCAGCTCACCGCCGCACTCACCCGCTGGCTGGGCCCGGCCCGCACGGCCCCCCTGCCGCGGACCGCGCCCGTGGCGGGCTGACCCCACCGACACCGACCAGGAACGAGGAGACTGCGCACATGAGCGAGATCAACCGCCGGGGACTGCTCACCGGTACCGGCGCCGTCGTCGGCGGCGCCCTCGCCCTGGCAGCCGTACCCGCCCCGGCGGGCGCCGCCCCGGCCACCCGGCCGGGCGCCGCCCCGCCCGCACCCCGCACGCCGGGCGACACCATACGTCCCGACGACCCGCGCTACGCGATGCTGACCACCGGCAACAACAAGCGGTTCGTCGCCGCCCCGGAGTACGTGCGCATGGTCCGCTCCACCGAGGACGCCGAACAGGCCGTACGCGAGGCGGTCAGATCCGGCCGGCGGGTCTCGGTCCGCAGCGGCGGCCACACCTTCGCCGACCTGGTGTGCAACCCGGACGTTGAGGTCATCATCGACCTCTCCGAGATGACCGAGGTGCGCTACGACGCCGGGCGCCGGGCCTTCGCGGTGCAGCCGGGCGTCCGCCTGCTGAACCTCTACGAGGCCCTGTACAAGGGCTGGGGCGTCACGATACCCGGCGGCATGTGCTACAGCGTCGGCGCCGGGGGACACGTGGCGGGAGGCGGCTACGGGCTGCTGTCCCGGGCACACGGCCTGGTCGTCGACCACCTGTACGCCGTGGAGGTCGTCGTCGTGGACGCCGACCGCACGGTACGCACCGTCGTCGCCACCCGCGAGGCCGACGACCCCCACCGCGACCTGTGGTGGGCGCACACCGGAGGGGGCGGCGGCACTTTCGGCCTGGTCACCCGCTACTGGTTCCGCTCCCCGGACGCGACCGGCGAGGAGCCCTCGCGCCAGCTGATGCGGCCGCCGTCCACCGTGCTCGCCGGCGCGCTGTCCTTCCCCTGGCAGGACCTCGACGAGCGCCGCTTCGCCCGGCTGCTGAAGAACTTCGGCGCCTGGCACGAGGAGCACAGCGCGCCCGACGCGCCCGAGACGGCGATCGGCACCGTCTTCAACGTGTGCCACCGGGCCCACGGCAGCCTCGACCTGTTCGTCCAGGCGGACGCGCAGGCACCGGGCGCGGAGCGGATGCTCGACGACTACCTCTCCGCGCTCACCGCCGGGACGGGCCTGCGCGCCACCGCGCTGACCAAGGCATCCGGCGACCTCCCCGCGATGCCGCAGCTGGCCGCCCCGCGGCGCATGCCCTGGCTCGACGCCACCCGCCTGGTCGGCACCAACAACCCGACCATCACCCATCCCGGCCTGCGCGGCGCGCACAAGTCCGCCTACATGCGCCGCAACTTCACCGACCGCCACACCGCGGCCCTGTACCGGCACCTGACGACCGAGGAGTACGCCAACCCGGACACCATGGTGGTCCTGTTCTCCTTCGGCGGCCGGGTCAACGCCGTACCCCCGCACGCCACGGCCAACTCGCAGCGCGGGTCGGTGTTCAAGATGCTCTTCCAGACCTTCTGGACCGACCCCGCCGGCGACGCGGCCGGCCTCGGCTGGGCACGCGCCGCCTACGAGGACTTCCTCGCCGACACCCAGGGCGCTCCCGTGCCGGGCGACCAGTACGAGGGCTGCTACATCAACTACCCCGACACGGACCTGAAGGACCCCGCCCGCAACCGCTCCGGCGTCCCCTGGCAGACCCTCTACTACCAGGACAACCACGCCCGCCTGCGCGAGATCAAGCACCGCTGGGACCCGACGGGCTTCTTCCGCCACTCCCTGTCGGTCGGCTGACACCGACACGCTCCCCCCTCAGCCGCCCCGGCCGGGAAGTTCCCCGGCCGACCGGGGCTTTGCGGTGAAAACGCGCGGACACACACCTGGGATCCGCCCTGTGACGGCGAGTCGGGAAGGTGGCGTGAACGCTGTGCTCACTTCCGCCGAAGTGACCAGTGGTCCTGCCCAATCACCAGGTCCGTCCCGACCGGGGGCAGAAGCGTCGCAGGTGTCTCGGCCGGCAGCCGCGACACGGGGACCGCGGAGGGCACGGACATGGAGTGGGGGAGTGGGAGCGGCTCAAGGCCGACGCCACCGCGCGGGTCGAGCTGGAACCGCTGCGTGCCGGGCTCCCCCGCCGAGCAGGGGAGCCCGGCACGGTCCGGCCGCTGCGGAGCGGCCGGCCCGGTCCGTCGGCGCGACGTGAGTTCGGACCGGGACGCTCGGTGGAACGCCGGGACGGCGTTCTCAGCCGTCCAGCGCGTCGATGAGGGCCTTGGTGACGTCCTCGGTGGTGGCGGTGCCGCCGACGTCGCGGGTGAGGATGCCGGCGCCGGTGACGGTCTCGATGGCCTTGTTCAGACGGGCGGCCTGGTCGGGCAGGCCGAAGTGGTCGAGCATGAGGGCGGCGCTGCCGACCGCGCCGATGGGGTTGGCCAGGCCCTGCCCGGCGATGTCGGGGGCGGAGCCGTGGACGGGTTCGAACATGCTGGGGAAGCGGCGTTCGGGGTTGAGGTTGGCGCTGGCCGCCAGGCCGAGGCTGCCGGCGAGGGCGCTGCCGAGGTCGGAGAGGATGTCGGCGTTGAGGTTGGAGGCGACGACGACCGACAGGTCCTCGGGGTGCAGGACGAACTTGGCGGACATGGCGTCGACGAGGACGCTCTCGGTCTCGACGTCCGGGTAGTCGGCGGCGACGCGCTTGAAGACGTCGTCCCACAGCACCATGCCGTACTGCTGGGCGTTGCTCTTGGTGACGGAGGAGACCTTGCGGTGGGTGCGGGTGCGTGCGAGGTCGAAGGCGAAGCGGATGATGCGTTCGCAGCCGACCTCGGTGAACAGGGCGGACTGGACGGCGATCTCACCGCCGGGTCCGCGGCCGGAGAGGTTGCGTCCGCCGAGGCCGGCGTACTCGCCCTCGCTGTTCTCGCGGACGACGACCCAGTCGAGTTCGGTGTCGTCGGCCTTGCGCAGCGGGCTGGTGATGCCGGGCAGGAAGTGGACCGGGCGGACGTTGGCCCACTGGTCGAAGTTCTGGCAGATCTTCAGCCTCAGGCCCCACAGGCTGATGTGGTCGGGGACGGTGGGCCAGCCGACGGCGCCGAAGTAGATGGCGTCGAAGTCCTTGAGCTGCTCCAGGCCGTCGTCGGCCATCATCTTCCCCGTGCGGGCGTAGTGGTCGCTGCCCCAGTCGAACTCCTCCCAGTCGAAGGCGAAGGCTCCGTCGGAGGCGTCGGCGAGGGCGTCCAGGACGGCGCGTCCTGACGCGACGACCTCGGTACCGATGCCGTCGGCGGGGATGGCCGCGATGCGGAAGGTTCGGGTCTCGGGCACGGGGAGCCTCCGGCTTCTGGCAACGCCCGTGCCCAACCGGCAGGGGCGAACGGTGATCGAGTGCTGCTCTGATGCGCTTTCGAGTCAACAGCCCGTGCCGCGGCGCGTCCAAGACATCCTTCCGATACGGCTCATAGGCAGGATCGATCGGTTCGGCGACCGGTTCGCGCCGTCACTCCCGAGTGTCGTGCGCCCGCCGCGCGGCCAGGGCGCGGGTCAGGTCGAGGAAGGCCCGCGCGCCAGGGGTCAGGTGGGCGGGCAGGCTGATCATCGCCACGTGGAGGTGGGCGGTCGGGGCCAGGGAGGCGACCGCCAGCCCGCAGCGGCGGGCCAGCCGGGTCCAGGAGGCCGGCAGCACGGCGATGCCGACGCCGGTGAGCACCAGAGGGAGGATGGAGGTGCGGTGGTCCACGACGGTGACGATCTCCGTACTTCCGCTGCGGGCGGTGATGTCGTCGACGATGGTGCGCATCAGACTGCCCGGGCGGGAGGCGATCAGCTTGCACCCGGCCAGGTCCTCGGGGCGCAGGACGTCGCCGTCCTCGAAGCCCCCGCCGGCCGCGGACACGACGACGAACGGTTGCTCCTCCACCGGCAGGACCTCGATGCCCGCGGCGGTCACCGGCCGGGCGGCTCCCAGCAGCCCCAGCTCGCAGGCGCCGCTGCGGACCAGGTCGACGGTCTCCTCCGGGGTGAAGGCCGCCCGGGTGTTGATGGTGACGGCGGGGTGCAGTTCGGTGAAGCGGTGGATCAGCGTGGTCAGCGGCTCGATGCCGGGTGAGGGCATGGCGGCGACCTCGACCGTGCCGCGGCCGAGCCCGGCCAGGTCGGCCGCCCGCGCCCGTACGGCGTCCAGGTCGCGCAGGACGCGGCGGCTGGGCTCCAGGAGCTGGGCTCCGGCCTCGCTCAGGACCACGCCGCGGCCCATGCGGTGGAAGAGGGAGACCCCCAGGTCGGCCTCCAGATTGGCCATCGCCTGGGACAACGACGGCTGCGCCACATGGAGCGCGGCGGCGGCCTTGCTGAAGCCGCCGTGCTCCACGATGGCGAGGAAGTACTGCAACTGCCGGGCGTCCACTCTGCCTGCCTCCGCCACCTCGCGCTATAGGGGCAGCCTATTGGACGGGCGGACGACGGCCCGGACTCGGGCAGGGAAGCCGATGCGCCGCCCGGACCGGCCGAGGGGGAACGGCGGAGGGAAGGCCGCCGGCCGGGCGTGGCCCCGAAACCTCCTGATCGGCGCTCCGTTCCTCCGCGCCCGCGGCGTCTCGTCCCCTGCGCAACGGCGTCATGCCGCTTCGCCCGGGCTCCTCCCGTGCCGCCTCCGGTTCGGTCAGGTCCTCCACGGGCTGTCCGGCCAGAACACGGCGGGCTCGTTCGAGGTCCAGTCCGTTCTCCCAGCGCGCGACGAACAGGGTGGCGACCGCGTTGCCGCAGAAGTTGACGACGGCCCGGCACTCGGACATGAACTTGTCGATGCCGAACACGAGCATGATGCCCGCGGCGGGGACATGGCCGACGGTGGACAGCGTCGCGGTCAGGGCGATGAACCCGCCGCCGGCCACACCGGCCGCGCCCTTGGACGTCAGCAGCATCACCGCGAGCAGACCGAGTTGCTGGCCCGCCGACAGCGGGGTGTCGGTGGCCTGGGCGATGTAGAGGGTGGCCAGGGAGAGGTAGATCGCAGCGCCGTCGAGGTTGAAGCTGTAACCGGTCGGTACGACGAGGCCGACGGTGGGCCGGTCGACCCCCATGAACTGCAGCTTGCGCATCAGCCCCGGCAGCGCGGGCTCGGCCGTCGACGTGCCGAGGACCAGCAGCAGTTCCTCCTTGAAGTACCGCAGCAACTGGAAGATGTTGAGCCTCACGTAGGCGGCCAGCACCGCGCCGAGCACGACCACGACGAAGAGGATCGAGGTGATGTAGAACAGCGCGATCAGCGAGCCCAAGCTGGTGAGGGTGGACAGGCCGAACTTGCCGATCGCGAAGGCCATGGCCCCGAAGGCGCCCAGCGGGGCCGCCTTCATCACGAACGACAGGACCCCGAAGACCACCTCGGTCAGCCGGTTGACGGACGCGATGATCGGCTCGCCGGCCTTGCCCACCGTCTTCAGCGCGATGCCGAAGAGCACGGCCAGGAAGATCACCTGGAGGATGTCTCCCTCGACGAACGCGCCGAAGAAGCTGTCCGGGACCAGGTTCGTCAGGAACTCCCACCAGTGCTGGTGTTCGCCCTTCTCGATGTACTGACCGGCGTCCCCCGCGGTGTCCAGCTCGCCCACGTCGGCGTGCACGCCCTCACCGAGCGGGAAGAGATTGACGGCCACCAGTCCCGCGGCCATGGCCACGACAGTGCCGATCTGGAAGTAGGCGAGCGCCTTGACGCCCGTGCGGCCCACCTTCTTCAGGTCGGCGACGCCGGCGATGCCGCCGATGATGGTCAGGAAGACGATCGGGCCGATGAGCATCTTCATCGCCGTGACGAAGGTCGTGCCGATCGGCTCCATCGAGGTGCCCAGATCCGGCCACCGCCAGCCGAGCACGACGCCGACGACGATGGCCACCAGCACCTGTACGTACAGCTGCCGGTACCAGGGCTTGGCCTTCACCGGGCTGGTGCCGCCCGCGGCTTCGTCCGGGGTGTGCGTCATTGCAACCTCCATCCAGGCACGGCTGAGCATCACCGACGCACCCTGAGGAGGTCCGGTACGGACGGCCGCGACGGCGATGCACGCGGCGCCGGGCCCGACCGGCACCGCTCTGACTGTCGGGTCAGTGAAGCCGGTCACGCGAGGGGAGGTCCACGACCAAAAATCGATGCCCCGTATAGGCGCGCCCTATGGGCCCGCCCGCCCTCGCGCACACCACTGGAGGCGAGAGCCGGTCCACGTCGTCGAGCGCCGCCACAAGCGTGGTGTCACCCGTCAGGTCGGTCCGCTTCCGGGCGCGCAGCGTATCGACTGCCGGATTCCATGAGGTCGTGCGCAGGCGGGCCCCGATTTCCACGCCGGGTCCCGGCTGTGCGGCTGCGACCTTCCTCGCCGCCCCCAGAAGCTGCCGGGCCGTCCCCCATCGGCAAACGGGTGGCCCGGGATCCGGGGTCCGGGTCGAGACCCGCTTCGGCGACGGCACCGAACCGCGGACCCGAGGCAGGACTCCTTCCCCCAGGTCGCCTCCGCATCGGGACGCCTCGTATTGTCGGCGCCCCGCCTCTGATCCAGAATCAGCGGGCACACCTTCAGGAGGTCTTCTCGTGCCCTCGCTCCATGACTTCACCACCTGGCAACCCCTGCTGCGCCTCTTGTGCGTCGCCCACGCGGAAACGCTCACCGCGCCCGGCGGGCACGTGGCGGGGCAGATCAGTCCCGGGGCATGGAGTGTCCCGCTGCCGTACCGGCCGCCGCAGCCGGGGCGCGCCTCACAGGTCTCCGACAATCAGGAGCAGTTCGACGCCATGGGCCGGATCGTCGAATCGCTCAAGGAGGACGGGAGCGACGGTGTCTCCTTCGTCGTGGAGGCCTCTTCCGCTCCCGGCGGTGTCCGGCTGCATCTGATCGACCTGGGCTCCTCCGCGGAGCCGGGTATCGCGACCGCGCACCCGGGCACGCTTCTCCTCGCGGAGGGAGCGCTGCCCGAGCCGGTGCGCCGCCTGCCCGAGCCGGTGCCGGGCGCGGTACCGGCTCCGTCCGCGGACGTGGAACTGCTGCGACGCACTCTTCGCGAACGGCTCCCGGACGCGGTGGGCGCCGCCGAGGAGGAGATCGCAGCGGTCGAGGCGCGTCTGGGCGTGCCGCTGCCCGCCGAGCTGAAGGCCCTGTACCAGGTCGTCCGGGGCCGGTACGAGGACTGGGACGACTACCGGGAGCCGTACGACGCCATCGGCTGCGAACTCCTTCCCCTCGGCGAGGTGTACGTCGCCGACGCGGCTTCCCGGCATGTGCTGTGGCGGTTCGGCGCCATGGAGGCGGTCGAGACGGGGCCGGAGGACGCCGTGCAGGGGCTTGTCGGCTCGCCGGGCTGGATCGTCTTCGGTGACAACGGCGGCGGGGACCGTATCGCCGTCGACCTCACACCGGGTCCGGACGGGCACATCGGGCAGGTGATCATCATCGATCACGAGAGGAACATCGGTGCCGAGCTGGTCGCCGACTCCCTCACCGACATGGTCGTCCACCGTCACTTCGACGGCCGGCCGGTCCGAAGGACCGAACGGCCCCCACTCGTCGCCCACGTCAACCGCGCCTCCATCCCCGGCATCGAGGCTGCCGCCCACCCTGGCCTGGAGGTCCTCAGCATCGGGGTCTGGGACAAGGAGCCCCTCGGTCTCGCCCCCGTCTTCGGCCTGCCGCGCCTGCGGACCCTCTCCGCCTATCCCGCCACTCTCGCCGATCCCTGTGAGATCGCCCGGCTCGCCCACCTGGAGTATCTGGAACTCCCACCCGCGGAGTGGCGTGTCCTCCTTGACGCGGGAGCTGTGCCCACCGGGCTTCTCGCCGCGGACATCGAGGCCCACAGGCAGCGGGACAACCCGTTGCGGACCATCGCCCTCGCCAACGAGATCCTCGCCCTGTACGGTCGGCCGCCGATCGCCGACATCACGGTGCTGGAGGGAGCGGCCTCATGAGTCACCCCGCCGATGAGGGGGCGCCGTCCCATGGCCCTCCTGGTCACGTCGAGCCGGTGGGGCGGCACCCCCGGTCGATCGAGGTCCTGGACCGGACCCGGCTGCCCCGGCCGCTGGGCGGATGACCCCGGACCGAGCCGGACCGTGCCGGTGGCGGCACGGCATGCGCTGCCCGCCGCGACCGCCGCTCCGTACGAAGACACCGAACCCGGCGCGCGACCCCCGAGCCGAAGGACGGGAGACGGGTCGGCCCGGGGGCGCCCGCGTCGTGGTGTCCCTCCGCCCACGCCGGGAACCGGGCCGACCGTAGGCGGATGTCGTGGCCCGGCGCGTGGCCGTCCGCGGACCGGACCAGGTGTGTCCCCGTCGGCCCGGCACCCGTCGATTCCGGCCAGGGCTTGCGTACGGATACGGAGGTCCCGCTCCCCGAGGCCGTCGAACCCCCATGGCCGGATCCGGCTGCCGTCCGACGGGCGGGCGCTGGCGGCCGTACCACGACCAGGTCTGGGTGGCGTCGGCCTCCGGCCTGGACATCGACCACATGGTGCCCCTCGCGGAGAGCCGGGACCACGACTCGGCACGCTCCGAGGCCCCATCGGCAGGCGTCCGCCGTCAGCGTGACAACGCCCTGGTACCCCACCCGTGTTGGGCAGCGGCGTCCCGGGGCCGCCGATACCGAGCCTTCAGGTCGTGAACGCCCTGGTGGTGCCGGTGAGTTGCCGATTTCATGGGCGTGCGTCCGACTGATTATGATCTTGGCCATGACTGTGCAGAACCCTGACAAAACCCCTTCCCGCAAACAGAGGCTCCAGGAAAGACAGCGCCGCCAGTTGGCGGCGGTCGACACCGTGGACAAGGCCGAGGCCAAGGTCCGCAAGGCGGAGGTCGAACTGGCCGTGGCGGTCACCGAGGCCGTGCAGGTCTTCGGCGGCGAGCAATCCGCGTCCGAAGGACTCGACATGCCGGTCGAAGTCATCCGGCGTTTCCTTGACATGACACGGGGCCAAGTGGCCGGGAGCGACGACGGCACCGAGGACGAGGAAGAATCCTGAGCTCGGTGTTCGTGGTGAGTCGTGGCGCGAGGGCGGTGTCGGCGCCCCGTATCGCCGCAGGCGGCGCCATCCGGGAAGGGCCAGCCGCTGCCCCGGCAAGCCCGTTCCTGGGAGACGTCCGACAGTCACCGGCCGTGCGGCAGGCGCAGAACCGGCGGTCCGGGAGTCCCTCGCCCGCGTCATGTCGTGCACATGGTGGAGCCGCGGGCATGGGACGGAGGCCGTATGCGACCGACTTGTCCGGCGAGCAGTGGGTGTTGATCGAGCCGCTGGTCACCGCATGAAGCAGGAGCGGGTGGCGCGGTCGGGACCCGGGATCCGGGCTCCTGCGACCCGCGCGAGGCCGTGAACGCGCTGCTCCGCCAGAACCGGACGGGTTGTCGGTGGCGACTTCCGCCGCACGATTCCCCGGCCTGGCCGGCGGTGCCCCACTACCTCACTCCGTGGCGCCGGGGCGGCCTTGGCCAGCGGATCCAGGAGATCCTGCGCTGCCAGGCGCGGGAGCGGTCCGGACGATCAGAGGACCCGTCCCCGGTGATCATCGACACCCGGTCCGTGCGCGCGGCGGCCGGGGTGCCAAGGAGACGACGGGACTGGACGCGAGCGAGAAGACGCCCGGCAGGAAGCGGGGACTCGCCGTCGACGTGCTGGGCCTGATCACCGGGGTTGTGGTCCTGGCCGTGAGCGCGCACGACGACGAGGCCGGTACCGCTCCGCCGGGCCGGACGGCCGAACGACGCGGGATGCGCCCGGAAAAGGTCCTGGTCGGCCAGGCCCCGAGGACGCCGCGGTCATCCACGGGGCGGTGAGGGACATCACCGTCGAGGTGGTCCGGGGCAGCCCCGGCGATGATGGCAGGGGCCTCGTTCCGCAACCGAAGCGGTGAGTGGCCGAGCAGGTCAACGGCACCCTCGTGGTGCAGCGGCGCCTCGCCCGCGACTACGGTCGCCGGCCCGACAGCACGGCTTCCCGCGTCTACTGGGCCTCCGTCGCCCGACCGCCCTCACCGCCGCCCGGCGGGACGACTCGTTTGCCGGGGACTCCTCGAACCACCCGGACGCGGCCGCTACCGGAAACGGACTCAACGTCCTCCCAGGGCGTAACGGGAAGGCTGGCGAGGTACCGCGAGTACGTCCCGGAGCACGTTCTCGAGCGTGACGCGGGCCAGCTCGTGCCTCAGGGTCTCCTCGATGCCCTCGTAGATGCTCTGCAATGCCGGCTGGATGCCGTGACCCACCACGCACTCCTGGTCCGGGGCGGTGCGGTGCATCGCGAACAGCGGGCCGGGTTCCACTGCCTCGTACACGTCGAGCAGGGTGATCGACTCCAGCTCGCGTGCCAGCGACCAGCCCGCGCCCGCGCCCCGCCGGGACTCCACGAGCCCGGCCCTGCGCAGCTCGCCGAGCAGTCGTCTGATCACCACGGGGTTGGTGTTCGCGCTGGTCGCGATCTGCTCGGAGGTGGCGACCTCGTGGCCCTGGCGCTGGTAGAGACCGATCCAGGCCAGCGCGTGGGCGGCGATGGTCAGCCTGCTGTTGGCGCTCATGGACTCCTCCTCTCGGCCGCAACGCCTCATGTTACGACAGCGCAGTCGTAACAGTAGTGGTTGCAACACTCTGTCGTAACAGTTAACGTTGCGACTGTTGGGAAGGGTCAATCAACGAGGTGAGAAGAATGAGCAAGCCGCTCATGGGCAAGGTCGCCCTGGTCACCGGGGGGTCGCGGGGACTGGGAGCCGCGACCGTACGGCTGCTGGCCGAGCAGGGCGCCGACGTCGCCTTCCCTACGCCAGCTCCGGGAAGCAGGCGCAGGCCGTCGTCGACGAGGTGCGGGGCAAGGGAGCCAGGGCCGTCGCCTTCCAGTCCGACCAGGCGGACACGAGCCGGGCGCCGGCGCTGATCGACGACGTGGTCGCGCACTTCGGCGGCCTGGACATCCTCGTCAACAACGCGGCGATCTCGGTGGAGCAGGGCCGCACGGTGGACGACCCGGACGCCGACACCGCCGCACTGGACCGGATGCACGCCACCAACTACCTCGGCGTGATCGCCATCATCCGGGCCGCCTCCCGAGTGCTGCGCACGGGCGGCCGCATCGTCACGGTGAGTTCCGGACTGGGCTCCCGGGTCGGCGCCCCCGGCCTTGCCGACTACGCGGCGACCAAGTCGGGGATCGAGAGGTACACCATGGGCGTCGCACGCGACCTCGGGCCCCGGAACATCACGGCCAACGTCGTGGAGGCCGGACTGATGGAGGGCGGCATGCAACCGCCGGACCCCGAGACCCTCAAGGCCCTGGTCGGCTCGCTGTCCCTGCAACGCATGGGCCACCCCGACGAGATCGCCGCGGCGATCGCCTTCCTGGCGAGCCCCGCCGCGTCGTACGTCACGGGCGCGGTGCTGGACGCCCACGGCGGCTACAACGCCTGAACCCGACCCCCTGCCGCGCGCCCCGAAGGACACCACGCCCTCCGGGTGCGCACCGCCGACGACCCGCGACAAGGCGTACGACTCCAAGGCTGTACGCGCTGAGCTGCGACGCCGCCGCATCCAGGTGCTGATCTCCCGCAAGGGCTCCCTGGACATCGAGGGCCCGGGCAAGCTCCGCTGGCACTCCGGTCCGGTTTCGCGATCCTGCGGCCGTACCCGGTCGGGAACGGGTACGGCCACTACGTGATCATCGGGTGGTGTGTGGACGAACGAAGACGGGGTATCGCCGAGGTGCGGGTCGAAGAGGCAATGAGTTGATCTTGAAACCCCGAGCACCTCGGCCCGTCACCCGTTCGGCCCGGTGCCGATGGTCCTGGTGGGGTCGTGCAGTCGGGACTGCTCCAGTCGGTTGTGGCCGAGCTTCCGTGACGATTGCGACGTTCGGCGTGGAGCGCTGACGGCGGAAGCCGCGGGTTCACGGAACACGGGTCGACCGGAGCATCCTGGACGACCTCGGTGGGGACTCGTGCCGATCGCGGGCGCGCGGCTGGACCGAGCCTCCGACGTCCACCGCTGCGTGGAGGCCGGACCCGCGCGGCACCCGCCGTCCCCTATCCGAGCGTGAGCATCGCCTCGGTGACCTCGCCGACCGACGCATCGGGGAGCGCTGTGGCGGCCGTCTTGAGGACGAGCAGCCGTGCCCCGGGGATCTCGCGGGCGATCGCCTGGCCGTTGCCGACGGGGAAGAACCGGTCGCGGCGGCCGTGGACGACGAGCGTGGGGATCCCGATCCCGGGCAGGCGCTCGCGCCAGCGGGGCGTGCAGTCGAGCCGGGAGAACACCATGCCCATCTGGTTGGCCATGTGGACCGGGGGTGCGGTGCCGGGCGTGCGGTCCCAGATGCGGGCGGCGATCGTGCGGGCGGCGACGGGGTCGTCGCCGAGGATCTCCGCGCCGGCGGCGGCGAACTCCGCCACCGCCTCGCGGTCGGTCCAGTCGGGCATCGGACGGGCGAACAGCCGGCGCATCGTCGCCTGGTCGTGGTCGGGGAGGTCGTCGTCGGGCGGGCCGGGGGCGACCGCGCGGGTGCCGACCAGGGTGAGCGCCGAGAACGCGTCCGGATGGTCGAGCACGGCCACCTGGGCGACCATCCCGCCGACGCCGATCCCCGCGAGGTGCGCGGGCCCGCCGCCGAGCGCGACGGCAAGGGCCGCCGCGTCGGCGGCGAGGTCGCGCAGCGTGTAGGCGGGCGCTTCCGGGTCCGCCGTCGTCGACTCGCCGCTGTCGCGCAGGTCGTAGCGCACCACGCGGCGCCCGCCGGCGGCGAGGCGCTCGCACAGCGCGTCGGGCCAGGACAGCATCGTCGTCCCGCCCGCGAGCAGGACGAGTGGCGCGTCGTCGTCACCGAACGACTCGATGCCCAAGGTGATTCCATCGGCGTCGACCGTGGTCATCGGATCACCTCAGGACGTCGTAGGTCAGGTGCGTCGCGGTCGATGTCGGGACCGCGCTCCGCTGCACCAGCGTGCGCGGCCGTCCACCGGTGAACAGTGGCGTCCCGGCGCCCAGCACGACGGGCGCGAGGTGCAGGGTCAGCGTGTCGACCAGCCCGGCGTCGAGCGCCGAGCCGATCGTGGCGCCGCCGCCCATGAGGACGACGTCGAGGTCCTGGCCGCTGTCCGACGACGCCGCCTCGGCTCGCTCGCGCGCGGTGGTGACGGCGTCGGGCAGACCGGTGGTGACGAACGTCCAGTCGAGGTCGGTCGTCCGCACCGACTTCGGTGGCGAACTCGTCACGACGACGAACGCGGGCCTGCCGACCTCGCCGGCACCGTAGCCGGACGTGTCGTCCCAGCCGTTCGGCCCGTCGACCACGTCGAAGAGGCGGCGGCCGAGGACGACGGCGCCCGAACGGGCGGTCCCCTCGCGCAGGACCCGGCGGTCGTCGGGGTCGTCGGAAAACGCCCAGGTGTGCAGGGCCTCACCGCCGGTGCCCAGACCGTTGTCCGGGCCGGGGTCGGGGCCGGTGACGAAGCCGTCGAGGGAGGCCGAGATATCGGCGATGAGGCGAGTCATGCCAGGGCAGACCCGATCCGCCGTCCGGACTCATCGCTCACGCATGAAGCGGTGCGGCCGATGCACACCCGACGGCACGGCGTGCGAGGCGGCACGGCGGACGTGCAGCGGACGCTCGCCCCCGAATACCTCGAAGGCGCGTATGCGCAGGTCAGAGGATAGGGCCTGTTTGGTGATCGGAATGGTCAGGTGCAAGGCTGCGGCCGTGCTTCGGTGATGACTTACGACGTTCGACGTGGAGCGCGGCCACAACCACTTGGAGCGCTCGATGCGGGTCGGCTGACCGACGGGTACGGCCACCGCTGATCACCGGCGTGTGGAAACCGAAGATCTTGTGGTGGCCGCGGGTCACAGCGTAGATCCTGTCCACTGGCAGAAGACGTCCGAGGTTCTGACGGGCCGGATAGCGTGTCCGTTCGCCCGGGGTGAGCCCCGGCGCCGGATGAGGCACTTGGCGCCCGGGCTGCTGTCGAGCAGATGCCCAGCGCCTTGTCGCGTTCGTCGCCGCCGAACAGTCTCACCGCCACCGACGGGGCGGCGAGGGAGAGCATGGCGGCGCCCGCGCCCCGGGCGAGACGCTCATCGCCCGCGGCCGCGCCGAGGGGGTTTTCCGCACCGACCCGCCGATCGCGTGGCCGGTCAATGTCCTGTACTCGGTCACGCACAGCGCCGCCGACGAGATCCGCGCAGGCCGTCCCACCTCCGAGCGTGCCGCCGGCCGTCACTGCCACGGTGCCGGCCGCCTTCACCCCGCCGGGAAGGCCGGTGCCGGGCCCCGGTGCGGGCGCCTGGCGCCGGCCGGACCTGCGAAGAAGAACTGGGCGCGTACCGGAAGGCGACCGCCGGGATCCCCGGACCGCAGCGGACATGTGCGCGGGGAGGCGGTGAGGGCAGCTGGCGGGTGCGCCCGCTCGGGGCGGGGATGCCCGTACGATGAGTCCGTGACCGCCAGCACCAGCAGCATGAACAGATGCCCGGCCGGGCATCTGTTCATGCTGCTGGTGCTGGCGGTGCTGACTGGTGTGCTGGGCATGCACGGCCTGGCCCCGGGCGGGGTGGCGACGGCGCAGACAGCGACCGGTCACCAGATGATGGCCGCAGCTGACGGTGTGCCGCACGAGGACGGAGAATGTGCGCACACGGACGGCGGATCGGGTCATCTCGATCACGCTGACGGCACGTGCGCGGCCGCCGGCACGGGTTCGGCGTATACGCCGCCGGCGCTGACCGGCACGGTGCTTCACGTGCCCGCCGCCCCTTCCCCCACCATGGCGGCCACCGGCTCACCCCATGACGGACGGGCCCCGCCCGACCTGTTTGAGCTGCAACTTCCTCGGATATAGAGCGGCCCGCCCGGCACCCCTCGCGCCCCGTGATGACCGGTGGCGGGTGCCGTGCTCCCGCACGTCCCACATCCGATCCACCGTGCGCCGTGACCGGCGTGCGTGAAGGAGTTGCACCACCATGAACCGCACGCGTTCACTCGTCCGCCGTACTGCCGCCGTTGCTGCCGCGGGAGCGGCAGCACTCGTCCTGGCCGCCTGTGGCGGCAACGGCGACGACACCGGCTCGGCCGGACACGGCGGTCACCACGCCGCCGCTTCCTCGTCCGCCTCGACGCCGGCGTCGCAGGGGCAGCACAACGCGGCCGACGTCACCTTTGCCAAGGGGATGATTCCCCACCACCGCCAGGCCGTGGAGATGGCCGACCTCGCGCCCGAGCGGGCCCGGTCGGCCGAGGTGAAGAAGCTCGCCGCCGACATCGAGAAGGCCCAGGGCCCGGAGATCGAGAAGCTGTCGGGCTGGCTGGCTTCCTGGGGCGAGGAGGTGCCCGCCGAAGGTGCCATGGACCACTCCATGCACGGCATGGGCGGGATGATGACGGCCGAGGAGATGACCGAACTCGAGAAGGCCTCGGGCGAGGCGTTCGACACCGCCTTCATGGAGATGATGATCAAGCATCACGAAGGCGCGGTCGAGATGGCGAGGACCGAGCAGGCCGACGGCGCCTACGCTCCGGCCAAGAAGATGGCCGCGGACATCATCGCCTCGCAGGGTGCGGAGATCGAGCAGATGAACAAGCTGCTCGGCAAGGACTGACCCTCACCGCGCGAGTGCGGGGGGGGGGGGGGCCGGGGCCCCCCCCCCCCCCCCCCCCCCCCCCCCCGGCCCCCCCCCCCCCCCACCCCGGGGGGGCCCCCCCCACCAAACCCAAACTGCGGGCCCCCCCCGCCCCCCGCCGCCGCCCCGC
>NZ_JBITFM010000014.1:101793-164524 GCF_044456065.1 Streptomyces sp. NPDC051041 | reverse complement strand
GTGCTGCGGCACTGGATGGGCCACGGGGTGCGGATCTTCCGGGTGGACAATCCGCACACCAAGCCGGTGGTGTTCTGGGAGCGGGTGCTGGCCGATGTCCAGCGCACCGATCCTGACGTGATCTTCCTGGCGGAGGCGTTCACCCGTCCGGCGATGATGCACACCCTGGCCCGGATCGGTTTCCAGCAGTCCTACACCTATTTCACCTGGCGCAACACCAAGCAGGAGCTGACGGAGTACCTCACCGAGCTGACCGGTGAGGCGGCGGCCTACATGCGGCCGAACTTCTTCGCCAACACCCCCGACATCCTGCACGCCTATCTCCAGCACGGCGGCCGGCCCGCCTTCGAGGTCCGCGCGGTGCTGGCCGCCACCCTCTCCCCCTCCTGGGGCATCTACAGCGGCTACGAACTGTGCGAGAACACCCCGCTCAGGGAGGGCAGCGAGGAGTACCTCGACAGCGAGAAGTACCAGCTCCGCCCCCGCGACTGGGCCGCCGCCGAACGCGAGGGCCGCAGCATCGGCCCCCTGATCACCAAGCTCAACACCATCCGGCGGGACAATCCGGCCCTGCGCCAGCTGCGCGATCTGCACTTCCACCACGCCGACAAGGACGCGGTGATCGCGTACTCCAAGCGGAAGGGTTCGAACACGGTTCTGGTGGTCGCCAACCTCGACCCCCACCACACCCAGGAGGCCACGGTCTCGTTGGACATGCCGCAACTCGGCCTGGACTGGCACGAGTCGGTGCCGGTGCGCGACGAGCTCACCGGCGAGACCTATCACTGGGGCAGGACCAACTATGTGCGCCTCGAACCGGGCCATCGGCCCGCGCACGTCTTCACGGTTCTGCGACCGTCCACCCCGCAGATCGGAGGGTCACCCACAAAATGATCGTCAACGAGCCCGTTCCGGACACCTTCGAGGACACGCCCGCCAAGGACCGGGATCCGGAGTGGTTCAAACGCGCCGTCTTCTACGAGGTCCTCGTCCGCTCCTTCCAGGACAGCAACGGCGACGGCGTCGGCGACCTGAAGGGTCTGACCGCCAAGCTCGACTACCTGCAGTGGCTGGGCGTCGACTGCCTGTGGCTGCCGCCCTTCTTCAAGTCGCCGCTGCGCGACGGCGGCTACGACGTCTCCGACTACACCGCCGTGCTGCCCGAGTTCGGCGACCTGGCCGACTTCGTGGAGTTCGTCGACGCCGCCCACCAGCGCGGCATGCGGGTGATCATCGACTTCGTCATGAACCACACCAGCGACCAGCACCCCTGGTTCCAGGAGTCGCGCAAGGACCCCGACGGGCCGTACGGCGACTACTACGTGTGGGCCGATGATGACAAGCAGTACCAGGACGCGCGGATCATCTTCGTCGACACCGAGGTCTCCAACTGGACCTACGACCCGGTGCGCAAGCAGTACTACTGGCACCGCTTCTTCTCGCACCAGCCGGACCTGAACTACGAGAACCCGGCCGTGCAGGAGGAGATGATCTCCGCCCTGAAGTTCTGGCTGGACCTGGGCATCGACGGCTTCCGGCTGGACGCGGTGCCGTACCTGTACCAGGAGGAGGGCACCAACTGCGAGAACCTCCCGGCGACGCACGCCTTCCTGAAGCGGGTGCGCAAGGAGATCGACGCCCAGTATCCCGACAAGGTGCTGCTGGCGGAGGCGAACCAGTGGCCGGAGGACGTCGTCGACTACTTCGGCGACTTCGCCTCCGGCGGCGACGAGTGCCACATGGCCTTCCACTTCCCGGTCATGCCGCGCATCTTCATGGCCGTCCGCCGCGAGTCCCGCTACCCGGTCTCCGAGATCCTCGCCAAGACCCCGGCCATCCCCTCGGGCTGCCAGTGGGGCATCTTCCTGCGCAACCACGACGAGCTGACCCTGGAGATGGTCACCGACGAAGAACGCGACTACATGTGGGCCGAGTACGCCAAGGACCCCCGGATGCGCGCCAACATCGGCATCCGCCGCCGCCTCGCGCCCCTGCTGGACAACGACCGCAACCAGATCGAGCTGTTCACCGCCCTGCTGCTCTCCCTGCCGGGCAGCCCGATCATCTACTACGGCGACGAGATCGGCATGGGCGACAACATCTGGCTCGGCGACCGGGACGCGGTGCGGACCCCGATGCAGTGGACCCCGGACCGCAACGCCGGTTTCTCGTCGTGCGACCCGGGGCGGCTCTTCCTGCCGACGATCATGGACCCGGTCTACGGCTACCAGGTCACCAACGTCGAGGCGGCCATGGCCTCGCCGTCCTCGCTGCTGCACTGGACCCGGCGGATGATCGAGATCCGCAAGCAGAACGTGGCCTTCGGCCTGGGCTCCTACACCGAACTGCCCTCCTCCAACCCGGCGGTCCTGGCCTTCCTGCGGGAGTACGAGGACGACCTGGTGCTGTGCGTGAACAACTTCTCGCGTTTCGCGCAGCCCACGGAGCTGGATCTGAGCGCCTTCGAAGGGCGCCACCCGGTCGAGCTGTTCGGCGGGGTCCGCTTCCCGGCCATCGGCGAACTGCCGTATCTGCTCACCCTCGGTGGCCACGGCTTCTACTGGTTCCGGCTCCGCAAGGACGCCGCGTAGAACCCCGGGGCGGGGCGGTTTCCCCCGCCCCGCCCCGGGGCACGCGACAGTAACACCGCGCCGACCCGGGGAAAGGACGCGACGCCCATGTCGGAAGCCGCCACCCCTACTGTCACCGCTCCGCCCGGCCTCCTGGCGTCACTGGATCCCCTGTTGCGCGAGTGGCTGCCGCGGCAGCGCTGGTTCGCGGGCAAGGGGCGACCGGTCACCGGGTTCTCGCTGGTCGCGGCCACCGAGCTGCTGCCGTCCCCCAGGCTCCCGGCTCCGCTCGGGCAGGGCGGGGCCCCCCTCTCCCGCCTGGGCCTGTACCACCTGCTGGTGCGCGCCCACCAGCCGCTGGTGCCCGCCCCCGGCGCGCCCGAGCAGCCCGGCGACTGCTACCAGCTGCTCATAGGCGTGCGCGAAGCGCTGCCCCCCAGGCTGGCGCCCGCGCTCATCGGCCATGTGACCGAGGGACCGCTGGCCGGACGGACGGTCTACGACGCCCTGTACGACGCCCGGCCCGCCGAGGTGCTCCTGGAGGCGCTGCGCACCCGGGCGCGCATCGGCCGGCTGCGTTTCGAGCGGGAGGCGGACCAGGAGATCCGCGCCGGTCTGGTGCCCCGTCTGATGACCGCCGAGCAGTCGAACTCCTCGGTCGTCTACGGAGATACGTTCATTCTCAAGCTGCTGCGCCGGATCGTGCCCGGCGTCAACCCCGACCTGGAGCTGCCGCTGGCGCTGGCCCGCGCGGGCTGCCCCCGGGTGCCGGCGCCCACCGCGTGGATGACGGCGGACCTGGCGGGCCGGCCGTGGGTCCTCGGCGTGCTCCAGCCGTACATGCAGGGCGCGACGGACGGCTGGGAGCTGGCGCTGCGGGAGCTGGCCAAGGGCGAGGACTTCGCCGCGGAGGCGCGGGCGCTGGGGCGGGCCACCGCCGAGGTGCACACCGCGCTCGCCCGTGCCCTGCCCACCGTCACTCTGGGCCACAGCCAGTTGCGGCAGCTGGTGGAGGGCATGGTCGAGCGGCTGGAGGCGGCCGTCCAGGCGGTGCCCGTGCTGCGGCCGTACGCGCCCGGGCTGCGCTCGGCGTTCACGGCACTGGACGACCTGGCCGCCGAGGGGCACACCTGGACCGCCCAGCGCGTGCACGGCGACCTGCACCTCGGCCAGTGCCTGCGCTCCCCGTCCGGCGAGTGGTCGCTGATCGACTTCGAGGGCGAGCCGGCCCGGCCGCTGGCCGAGCGGCGCATGCCGCAGCCGCCGGTGCGGGACATCGCGGGCATGCTCCGCTCCTTCGACTACGCCGCGCACTCGGCCGAGTCGCCCGTGCCGGGCTGGGCCGAGACGTGCCGGGCCGCGTACTGCTCCGGGTACGCGGAGGTGAGCGGCCGGGATCCGCGCACCGACCCGGTGATGCTGCGCGCCTACGAGACGGACAAGGCGATCTACGAAGTCGTGTACGAGGCACGGCACCGCCCCGACTGGCTCCCGGTCCCGCTGTCGGCGGTGCGCCGCCTCGCCACCGCCGGCGTCTGACCCGATCCACCCGACCCGACCCTCGCCGAGGAGGCTCCGCCCGTGACCCCCCGCCCTCCGTCCAGCGGTCCGCACCCGAAGAAGACGGCCGAGGAGGCCGGCGCCGAGCAGCCGGCGGCCGCGAAGAAGACGGCAGCCGCCACCGGGAAGACGGCGCAGAAAGCGACGCGGAAGACGGCGGCGAAGGCCGCGGAGGCCGTGCCGGAGACCGCGCTGCCGGAGCAGGCCACGACCCGGAGGAGGACGGCGGGGAAGGCCGCCGCGCAGGGGGTTCCGGCCCAGAAGGCCGCGGCGAAGAAGACCGCTGCCAAGAAGACCGCGGCCAAGAAGACCGCGGCGAAGAAAGCGGCGGTCGAGGAGACGGCCGCGAAGAGGACCGCGGCGCAGCGGACGGCGACGGAGAAGACCGTCGCGAAGAAGGCCACCGCGAAGAAGGCCGCGGCCGAGGAGACCGCTGCCAGGAAGGCCGCCGCGAAGAAGACCGCCGCCCAGAGGACCGCCGCGGGGAGGACGGCGGCCCGGCAGGCCGCGGTGCGGGAGCCGGTGGCCGCGGAGGCGACGGCCGGGAGGACGGCGGCGAGGAAGACGGCGGCCAAGAAGGCGCCGGGCAAGAAGGCGGCCGCGCGGAAGGCCGCGCCGGCGAAGGCGGCCGCGGCGGCGGAGCCCGTCCTCGCCGAGCCGCTGGAGGTCGCCGTCTCCCCCGCTCTCGACGCCGGCGACCGGGAGCGGCTGCTGCACGGCACGCACCACGATCCGCACTCCGTGCTCGGCGCCCACCCGGTGCCGGGCGGGGTCGCCTTCCGGGCGTTCCGGCCGTACGCGCGGTCGGTGACCGTCGTCTCCGGGGAGGTGCGGGCCGAGCTGCACGACGACGGGGACGGGTTCTTCTCCGGGCTGCTGCCGCTGACGGAGGTCCCGGCCTACCGGCTGCTGGTGGAGTACGAGGGGACGGTCCTGGACACCGAGGACGCGTACCGCTTCCTGCCCACGCTGGGCGACTTCGACCTGCACCTGATCGGCGAGGGCCGGCACGAGCAGCTGTGGCGGGCGCTCGGCGCGCACCCGATGACCCACCAGGGCGTGACCGGCACCCGGTTCGCGGTGTGGGCGCCGAACGCGCGCGGGGTGCGGGTGGCCGGCACCTTCAACTTCTGGGACGGCACCGGCTTCCCGATGCGGTCGCTCGGCTCCTCCGGCGTGTGGGAGCTGTTCGTGCCCGGCATCGGGGAGGGCGAGCTGTACAAGTTCGAGATCACCCGCCCCGACGGCTCCAGGACGCTGCGCGCCGACCCGCTGGCCCGCCGCACCGAGGTCCCGCCGGCCACCTCCTCCATCGTGCACGCCTCGCACTACGAGTGGGGCGACGAGGAGTGGCTGGCCGAGCGGGCCGGGACCCCGGCGCACGAGGCGCCCCTGTCGGTGTACGAGGTGCACCTGCCGTCCTGGCGCCCCGGGCTGACGTACCGCCAGCTGGCCGAGCAGCTGCCCGCGTACGTCAAGGACCTGGGGTTCACGCACGTGGAGCTGATGCCGGTCGCCGAGCACCCCTTCGGCGGCTCCTGGGGCTACCAGGTCACCGGTTTCTACGCCCCCACCGCCCGGCTGGGCACCCCCGACGACTTCAAGCACCTCGTGGACCGTCTGCACCAGGCCGGGATCGGCGTGATCATGGACTGGGTGCCGGCCCACTTCCCGCGCGACGACTGGGCGCTCGCCGAGTTCGACGGCCGCCCCCTGTACGAGCACGCGGACCCGCTGCGCGCCGCCCACCCCGACTGGGGCACCCTGGAGTTCGACTTCGGACGCAACGAGGTGCGCAACTTCCTCGTCGCCAACGCCGTGTACTGGTGCGAGGAGTTCCACATCGACGGGCTGCGCGTGGACGCCGTCGCCTCGATGCTCTACCTCGACTACTCGCGCGAACCGGGCCAGTGGACCCCCAACGAGCACGGCGGCCGGGAGAACCTGGACGCGGTGGCGTTCCTGCAGGAGATGAACGCGACCGTCTACCGGCGGTGCCCCGGCGTGGTGACGATCGCCGAGGAGTCCACCGCCTGGGACGGCGTCACCCGGGCCACCCACCACAAGGGCCCCAGCGGCTTCGGCGGGCTCGGGTTCGGGCTGAAGTGGAACATGGGCTGGATGCACGACTCGCTGCAGTACATGAGCCACGAGCCGGTCCACCGCAAGTACCACCACCACGAGATGACCTTCTCGATGGTGTACGCCTACAGCGAGAACTACGTGCTGCCGATCTCCCACGACGAGGTCGTGCACGGCAAGGGCTCGCTGGTGTCGAAGATGCCGGGCGACTGGTGGCAGCGGCGCGCCAACCACCGCGCCTACCTGGGCTTCATGTGGGCGCACCCGGGCAAGCAGCTGCTGTTCATGGGGCAGGAGTTCGCGCAGGGCGCGGAGTGGTCCGAGGCGCACGGCCCCGACTGGTGGCTGCTCGACCCGGGCTACGGCGCCGAACCGGACCACCGGGGGGTCAGGGACCTGGTCCGCGACCTCAACGCCGTCTACCGCGCCACCCCCGCCCTGTGGCAGTACGACACCCGTCCCGCCGGCTTCCGGTGGGTGGTGGGGGACGCCGCCGAGGACAACGTCCTCGCGTTCCTGCGGTTCGACGCGGACGGCGCCCCCCTGCTGGCGGTGTCGCACTTCTCCCCCGTGGTCCGCCACGACTACCGTCTCGGCGTCCCCGACGACGTGCCGGCCTGGCACGAGGTCCTGAACACCGACGCCGCGCGCTACGGCGGCAGCGACGTGGCCAACCCCGACCCGGTCAAGCCCGAGCCGCAGGGCTGGCACGGCCACCCGGCCAGCATCCGCCTGACGCTGCCGCCGCTGGCCACGGTGTGGCTGCGCCCGGCCTGACGGGCTCCGCTACCTCCCGGTCCCGGAGCCGCCCGCGAAGGCGCCCGCCAGCGCCTTCGGCAGGTCGCCGGTGTGCAGCACGCCCAGCCGCTGGGTGGCCCGCGTCAGCGCGACGTACAGGTCGCTGGTGCCGTACCGGCCGGGTTCGACGACCAGGACGGAGTCGAACTCCAGGCCCTTGGCCTGGCGCGGGTCCAGCAGGACGACCGTGCGGGTCAGGTCCGGCTCCGCACCCGCCGTCACGCCGTCCAGCCGGGCCGCCAGCCGCCGGTGGAGGTCGCGCGGCGCGATCACCGCGAGCCGTCCCTCGGCGGGGGTCAGCTCCTCCACGGCCTCGGCGACGGCCCCCGGAAGGTCGTCGGTGGCGCGGGCCCAGGGCCGTACGCCCGCCGAGCGCACGGAGCTCGGCGGTTCGAAGTCCGGGTGCTCGGCACGGACCACGGCCGCCGCCACCTCCATGATCTCGGCGGGGGTGCGGTAGTTGACGCCGAGGCGGGTGTGCTCCCAGCGGTCCTCGACATAGGGTTCGAGGATCTTCGCCCAGGAGCCGACGCCGGCCGCCTCGGCCGTCTGCGCGGGATCGCCGACCAGGGTCATCGAGCGGGTCGGGCAGCGCCGCATGAGCAGCCGCCACGCCATCGGCGACAGCTCCTGCGCCTCGTCGACGATGATGTGCCCGAACGCCCAGGTGCGGTCGGCCGCCGCGCGCTCGGCGGCGCTGCGGTGGTCCTCCTCCTCCTGGCGCTCGGCGAACCGCTCGGCGTCGATGATGTCGTGCGCGGACAGCACCTCCGACGCCTCGGGGTCGTCCTCCTCCTTGTCCTCGAACTCGTACGTCCGGGACGCGTACGACACGTCCAGCACGCCCTGGGCGTAGGCGATCCGCTCCCGCCGTTCCCGTTCCGCGCGCTCGCGCGCCACCCGGTCGTCCTCGCCGAGGAGTTCGGCCGCCTCGTCGAGCAGGGGCACGTCCGCCACGGTCCACCGCCGGGTCACCGGGCGGCGGACGGCGTCCGCGTCCTCGGCGGGGAGGAAGCCCTCGGGGGCGGCGAGGAAGTCCGCCACCAGCTGCTGCGGGGTGAGTCTCGGCCACAGCTGGTCGATGGCGGCCCAGACCTCGGGGTTCTCGGCGAGCTCGTCGCGGATCTGGGTGAGGTCGCTCGCGTCGAGCAGGCTGGAGCCGTCGTAGGGGTCGGTGCCGATGCGTTCGGCGTACAGGTCGGTGAGCGTGTTGAGGATGTGGCCCTCGAAGTGCTCGCGCGCGAGGTTGTGCGGCAGCTTCGCGGCGCGGGCGCGCTCGCGGGCCACGCGCACCAGGCCGTCGTCCAGCATGAGGATCTCGCGGTCGTGCTCGATCGCGATGACCGGGTCGGGCAGCGCCTGCCGGCTGCGGACGACCTCGGCGAGCACGTCGGCCATCTCCGCGCGGCCCTTCACGGCGGCGGCCTCGGGGGTGTCGGCGGCCGTCGCCCTCACGCCGGGGAACAGCTCCCCGACGGTCGCCAGCAGCACGCCCGTCTCGCCCAGGGAGGGCAGCACCTCGCCGATGTAGCCGAGGAACGCCGGGTTCGGGCCGACGATGAGGACGGCCCGCTTGGCGAGCAGTTCCCGGTGCTCGTAGAGGAGGTAGGCGGCGCGGTGCAGCGCGACGGCCGTCTTGCCGGTGCCGGGGCCGCCCTCGACGACCAGCACGCCGCGGTGCGGGGCGCGGATGATGCGGTCCTGGTCGGCCTGGATGGTCCGCACGATGTCGCCCATGCGGCCGGTGCGCGCGGAGTTCAGCGCGGCGAGCAGCACCGCGTCGCCGGTGGGGTCCTCGTGGCCGGTGCGGGTCGCGTCGCCGAGGTCGAGGATCTCGTCGTGCAGGGCGGTGACCCGGCGGCCCTCGGTGGAGATGTGGCGGCGGCGCCTCAGCCCCAGCGGGGTGTGGCCGGTGGCCAGGTAGAAGGGGCGGGCGACCTCGGCCCGCCAGTCGATCAGGATCGGGGTGTGCTCGGCGTCGTCGGCGCGCAGCCCGATGCGGCCGATGTGGTGGCTGGCGCCCGAGGCGAGGTCGATGCGGCCGAAGCACAGGGAGCCGTCCACCGCGTTCAGCGCGGCGAGCAGCCCCGAGCGCTCGGCGACCAGGATGTCCCGTTCCAGCCGGGCCTGCATGGGCGTGTGGCCCTGGGCGAGCGCGTCCGTGACGCCGGCCTCGGTGTCGCCGCGCAGCGCGTCCACGCGCGCGTACAGCTCGTCGATGAATTCCTGCTCCTGCCGGAATTCATCGTCCGGAAATTCGGTGTTTGACAATTCCGCTCCCGCCCGGATATACTATGCGTACTGAACTTCTCCGCGCCGCGGCCGACTTCTCGGCCGACTCGAAGTCGCGAATCAATGAGAATACGCAAGGAAATCCCCCGGGCGCAATTTCCGGGGGATTTCTTCGTGTCCGGGCGCCCTGATCCGGCGAGGCCCCGCTACAGCGCCTCGGCCACCTCCTCCAGCAGCCTGCGCTTGGGCCGCGCCCCCACCATCGACCTCACCGGCTCCCCGTCCCGGAACACCATGAACGTCGGCATCGACAGCACCCGGTAGGCGTTGGTGGTCGCCGGGTTGCGGTCCACGTCCAGCCGGACCACCTTCAGGCGTTCGCCCTCCTCGGCCGCGAGGGCGCTCAGCACCGGCGCCATCTGGCGGCACGGCGGGCACCAGTCGGCGGTGAACTCCACCAGTACCGGCAGCCGGGAGCCGATCACCTCCGCCGCGAAGTCCGCGTCGGTCACCTCCGCCACGCCCTCAGCCCTGCTCACAGCTTCCGCCCTCCCAGTTCGCACTCCGGTTCCGGACCTCCCAAAACCGTCGCCCCGGCCGCCAGTTCGGCCTTCGTCAGCTGCGCCGCGACCTTGTCCCGCGCGGCCTTCAGCTCCTCGATCAACCCGTCCAGTTCCGCCAGCTTGCGCCGGTAGACCGCGAGCGAGGCCGGGCACGAGTCGCCCTGCGGGTGCCCGGCCCGCAGGCACTCCACGAAGGGCCGCGTCTCCTCCAGGCCGAACCCGACGTCCTGCAGCGCCCTGATCTGCCGCAGCAGCCTCAGATCGGACTCGTCGTACCTGCGGTGCCCGTTCTCGCCGCCCCGCTCCGGCGCCTCGGCCGGGGTCTCGCCGCCGTGGCCGCCGTGGCCGTCGTCCAGGAGGGTCTTCTCGTCGAAGGGGATCCGGCCGGCGAGGACCTGCTCGACCCGCGCCTTGTCGATCTCCTTCGTCCAGGTGCCGATCAGGACGGTGGCGACGGCGTTGCCCGCGAAGTTGGTCAGGGCGCGGGCCTCGCTCATGAAGCGGTCGATGCCGACGATCAGGCCGATGCCGTCCACCAGGGCCGGCTTGTGCGACTGCAGACCGCCGGCCAGGGTCGCCAGGCCCGCGCCGGTGACGCCGGCGGCGCCCTTGGAGGCGACCAACAGGAAGAGCAGCAGCGGGATCTGCTCGCCGACCGACATCGGCGTGCCCATGGCGTCGGCGATGAACAGCGAGGCCATGGTCATGTAGATCATGGTGCCGTCGAGGTTGAAGGAGTAGCCGGTCGGGACGGTGATGCCGACCACCGGCTTGCTGACGCCCAGGTGCTCCATCTTCGCGATCAGCCGCGGCAGCGCGGACTCGGAGGAGGAGGTGGACAGGATCAGCAGGAACTCGCGGCCCAGGTACTTGAAGAGCGAGAAGGCGTTCACGCCGGAGACGACCCGCAGCAGCGCGCCGAGCACGATGAAGACGAAGAGCACGCAGGTGACGTAGAAGCCGAGCATCAGCACGGCGAGGCTCTTGAGCGCGTCCACGCCGGCCGAGCCGGTGACGGCGGCGATCGCGCCGAAGGCGCCGATCGGGGCGGCCCACATCACCATCGCCAGGATGCGGAAGACGAGGCGCTGGATGTGCTCGATGCCGCGCAGGACCGGCTGTCCGGCCGGGCCCATGGCCTGCAGCGCGAAGCCGGCGAGCAGGGCGATCAGCAGGGTCTGCAGGACCTCGCCCTCGGTGAAGGCGGAGACGATCGTGGTCGGGATGATGCCGAGCAGGAACTCGGTGGTGTCCTTGGCCTCCGCGTCGACCTGCGCGTGGCCCGTCTCGCGCACGGCGTCGGTGACCGCCAGGCCCGTGCCGGGCTCCAGGACGTTGCCGACGACCAGGCCGATGGCGAGCGCGACCAGCGACATCACCAGGAAGTAGACCAGGGCGATGCCGCCGACGGCCCCGACCTTGGCGGCTTTGCGCACCGAGCCGATGCCCAGCACGATCGTGCAGAAGATGATCGGCGAGATCATCATCTTGATCAGGTTCACGAAGCCGGTGCCGATCGGCTTCAGCCCGACCGCGAGGTCGGGCGCGGCCAGCCCGACGGCGATACCGAGGGCGACCGCGACGATCACCGCGATGTAGAGATAGTGCGTGCGGTCCCGTCTGGCACGGGGTGCGGCAGGTGCCGTATCGGCTGCGCTGGTCACGGCGGCCCTCCTTGACGACGTCGTCGGCATCACCGGCGTGCGGCTCACGTCCGGGGGTGTCCGGGAGCGGGTGCTCCCGGGGGATGCGGTTCGGGGAATGCGGTGACTATCTCCCGTCCTGTGAGCGCGGTCACCCTTCCGTTCATTTAGTTCACAATCAGCCACGAGGCAGACTGACGACATGCGCATCCCGATCCCGCGCCCCCGCAGTCTGGCGGGCCAGCTCTTCGCCATGCAGGCCGTTCTGATAGCGGTCGTCGTGGCCGGGTACGCGCTGTTCACCTACCTCAGCGACCGCAGCCAGGCCGAGGAGGCCGCGGGCCGGCAGGCCGTGGCGGTGGCCCGCGCGGTCGCCGACTCGCCCTCCGTGCGGGAGGCGATCCGCACCCCGGACCCGACCGCCGAGCTCCAGCCGTACGCGCTGCGCGTGATGCGGGACACCGACGTGGACTTCGTCACGATCATGAGTCCGCGGGGCATCCGCTGGACCCACCCCGACCGGGAACGGATCGGCGGGCGCTTCCTGGGCCACACCGAGGAGGCCCTGCGCGGCCGGACCTTCACCGAGACCTACACCGGCACGCTCGGCCCCTCGGTCCGCGCGGTCACCCCGGTCCTGGACGGGGAGCGGATCGTCGGCCTGGTCAGCGCGGGCATCCGGGTCGAGGCGATCACCGAGCGGGTGCGGAGCCAGGTCGCCGCGCTGACCGGCGTCGCGGCGGGCGCGCTCGCGCTGGGCGCGGTCGGCACGTACGTCGTCAACGCCCGGCTGCGCCGCCACACCCACGGCATGAACGCGGCCGAGCTGAGCCGGATGCACGACTACCACCAGGCCGCGCTGCACGCGGTGCGCGAGGGGCTGCTGATGCTGGACGGGCAGTACCGGGTGGCGCTGATCAACGACGGGGGGCGGGAACTGCTGGGGGTGTCCGGCGACGTGGTGGGCCGGTCGGTCGCCGAGCTCGGCCTGCCGGGGCCGCTGACCGGGGCGCTGCTGTCGGCCCGGCCTCGGGTGGACGAGGTCCACCTCACGGCGGACCGCGTCCTGGCGGTGAACATCTCGCCGGTCTCCGGCGGCGAGCGCCGCGGCACGGTCGTGACCCTGCGCGACGTGACCGAGCTGCAGTCCCTGATGGGCGAGCTGGACTCGGAGCGCGGCTTCACCCAGGCGCTGCGCTCCCAGGCCCACGAGGCGGCGAACCGCCTGCACACGGTGGTCTCGCTGATCGAGCTGGGCCGCGCCGAGGAGGCGGTGGAGTTCGCGACGGCGGAGCTGGAGCTGGCGCAGGCGCTGACCGACCAGGTGGTGGCGGCGGTGAGCGAGCCGGTGCTGGCCGCGCTGCTGCTCGGCAAGACGGCCCAGGCCAACGAGCGGGGCGTGGAGCTGGAGGTGTCCGGGGACAGCCGCCTGGACGACGGGCTGCTGCCCGAGGCGCTGCCCGCGCGGGACCTGGTGACGATCCTGGGCAACCTGATCGACAACGCGGTGGACGCGGCGCAGGGCAGCGTCCGGGCGCGGGTGACGGTGACGGCGTACACCGAAGACACCGAAGACACCGAGGCGGGCGCGGAACTGGTGCTGCGCGTGTCGGACACGGGCGACGGCGTCGACCCCGCGCACGCCGAGGCGGTCTTCCGGCGCGGCTTCTCCACCAAGCCGGCGGGCCCGGGCGGCCGGGGCCTGGGCCTCGCGCTGGCGCGCCAGGCGGTGCACCGGCACGCGGGGACGCTGACGGTGACGCGGGCCGACGAGGGCGGGGCGGTGTTCGAGGCGCGGTTGCCGCTGCGGGCCGGGGGCGGGTCCGCGGCGGCGGGGCGGCCCCGGCCGGAGGGCGCGGTTCGCGGAGGCGGCGGATGACGGCCGAGCAGCCCATCCGCGTCCTGGTCGTGGAGGACGACCCCGTGGCCGCCGACGCGCATGTGATGTACGTCGGCCGGGTGCCGGGCTTCACCGCCGTCGGCACCGCCCGTACGGGCGCGGAGGCGCGGCGCGTGCTCGACCGCACGGCGGTGGACCTGCTGCTGCTGGACCTGCACCTGCCGGACGTGCACGGGCTGCAGCTGGCGCGCTCGCTGCGGGCGGCCGGGCATCACGCGGACGTCATAGCGGTGACGTCGGCGCGGGACCTGGCGGTGGTGCGGGAGGGCGTGTCGCTGGGGGTCGTGCAGTACGTCCTGAAGCCGTTCACGTTCGCGACGCTGCGGGACCGGCTGGTGCGGTACGCGGAGTTCCGCGGGGCCGCGGGCGAGGCGAGCGGCCAGGACGAGGTGGACCGGGCGCTGGCGGCCCTGCGCGCGCCGGGACCGGCCGCGCTGCCGAAGGGCCTGAGCGCGCCGACGCTGGAACGGGTCACGGGCGCGCTGCGGGAGGCGGAGGAGGGCCTGACGGCGGCCGGTGTCGCGGAGGCCGTGGGCATCTCCCGGATCACGGCCCGGCGGTATCTGGAACACCTGGTGGACGCGGGCCGGGCGGGGCGGAACCCGCTGTACGGGCAGGTGGGGAGGCCGGAGCTGGTGTACCGGTGGGTGCGGGCGCCGTCCCGCTGAGCGGCGCGGTCCCCGCGGGCCGGCCCGGGAGTCCGGGGACCGGCCCGCACGTCCTGGAGCAGCGGCCCGCGGGACCGGCCCGCGGGCCCGGAGGGCAGGCCTAGAAGACCGACTCCGTCTCGTCCATGCGGTTCTCGGGCACCGTCTTCAGCTCGGTGACGGCCTCCGCGAGCGGCACCATCACGATGTCCGTGCCGCGCAGCGCCGTCATGTGCCCGAACTCGCCGCGGTGCGCGGCCTCCACCGCGTGCCAGCCGAAGCGGGTGGCGAGCACCCGGTCGTACGCGGTCGGCGTGCCGCCGCGCTGGACGTGACCGAGGATGACCGGCCTGGCCTCCTTGCCGAGCCGCCGCTCCAGCTCGCGGGCGAGGGCGGTGCCGATGCCCTGGAAGCGCTCGTGGCCGTACTGGTCGATCTCGCCGTGGCCGTAGTCCATGGTGCCGTCGGCGGGGTGGGCGCCCTCGGCGACGCAGATCACCGCGAACTTCTTGCCGCGGGCGAAGCGCTCCTCGACCATCTTGACCAGGTTGGCCGGGTCGAAGGGACGCTCGGGCAGGCAGATGCCGTGCGCACCGGCCGCCATGCCGGACTCCAGGGCGATCCAGCCCGCGTGCCGCCCCATGACCTCGACGACCATCACCCGCTGATGGGACTCGGCCGTGGTCTTCAGGCGGTCCATCGCCTCCGTGGCGACGCCGACCGCCGTGTCGAAGCCGAAGGTGCGGTCCGTGGAGGAGATGTCGTTGTCGATCGTCTTCGGCACGCCCACCACCGGCAGCCCGGCGTCCGACAGCATGCGCGCCGCCGTCAGCGTGCCCTCGCCGCCTATCGGGATGAGGGCGTCGATGCCGAACTCGTGGATCATGTCGGAGGCGTTCTCGCAGGCCTCGCGCAGCCGGTCGCGCTCCAGCCGGGAGGAGCCGAGGATGGTGCCGCCGCGGGCCAGGATGCCGCTGACGGCGTTCAGGTCGAGGGGGCGGTAGCGGCCGTCCAGCAGGCCCGCGTAGCCGTCCTCGAAACCGATGACCTCGTCGCCGTAGTTGTCGACCGCTCGGTGCACGACCGACCGGATCACTGCGTTCAGGCCGGGGCAGTCGCCGCCTGCGGTGAGAACTCCGATACGCATCGTGCTGTGTCTCCTGCTCGCTGTGGATACCGGTGAGCCAGTGTCGATTCTGTCACGTCCCCGGGCCCGTCGCCGCCCCGACACCAATGGCCGCCTTATCCATCGGCGGAGGTATTGTCAAGAGGGTTCTGCTCACCCCGGTGGGCGATTTCCGTGACCCGGAGGGGGACTTCACCGGCCCCGGCCAGGGCACGCGAGAACCGGCCGCGCCGGCCGGAACACCCCGTACAGCCCGCCGGGCCCGCCGCCGGCCGGCCCCGACAGACGGAACGGAGAGCACGCGTGACGCGCAGCGTGTACGTGACCGGTATCGACCGCGGCGACGGCCGCCAGGTCGTCGAACTGGGGGTCATGGAACTCCTGACCCGGCAGGTCGACCGGGTCGGTGTCTTCCGTCCCCTCGTCCACGACGGGCCCGACCGTCTCTTCGAGCTGCTGCGCGCCCGCTACCGGCTCGCCCAGGACCCGGCGACGGTCTACGGCATGGACTACCACGAGGCGTCCGCCCTCCAGGCCGAGCAGGGCACGGACGAGCTGGTGTCCGCCCTGGTCGGCCGGTTCCGCCTGGTCGCCCGCGACTACGACGTCGTCCTGGTCCTCGGCACCGACTTCGCCGGCACCCAGCTGCCGGACGAGCTCTCCCTCAACGCCCGGCTCGCCAACGAGTTCGGCGCCTCCGTGATCCCGGTGGTGGGCGGCCGCGGGCAGAGCGCCGAGTCGGTGCTCGCCGAGACCCGCAACGCCTTCCGCGCCTACGACGGGCTGGGCTGCGACGTCCTCGCCATGGTCGCCAACCGGGTCGCCCGCGAGGACCGGGACGAGATCGCCGGGCAGCTCGCCGGCCGGCTCCCCGTCCCCTGCTACGTGCTGCCGGACGAGCCCGCGCTGTCCGCCCCGACCGTCGCCCAGGTCGTGCACGCCCTCGGCGCCAAGGTGGTGCTCGGCGACGACTCCGGGCTCGCCCGGGACGTGCTCGGCTTCGTCTTCGGCGGCGCCATGCTGCCGAACTTCCTGGGCGCCCTGACCCCGGGCTGCCTGGTCGTCACCCCCGGTGACCGGGCCGACCTGGTCGTCGGCTCGCTCGCCGCGCACAGCGCCGGCACCCCGCCGATAGCCGGTGTGCTGCTCACCCTGGGCGAGGTGCCGGGGGACGACATCCTGACCCTCGCCGCCCGCCTCGCCCCCGGCACCCCGGTGATCTCGGTGCCCGGCAACAGCTTCCCGACCGCCGAGCAGCTGTTCTCCCTGGAGGGCAAGCTGAACGCGGCCACCCCGCGCAAGGCGGAGACCGCGCTCGGCCTGTTCGAGCGGTACACCGACACCGCCGCCCTCGCCCGGCGCGTCTCGGCGCCCAGCAGCGACCGGGTCACGCCGATGATGTTCGAGCACAAGCTGCTGGAGCGGGCCCGCGCCGACCGGCGCCGCATCGTGCTGCCGGAGGGCACCGAGGAGCGCGTGCTGCACGCGGCCGAGGTGCTGCTGCGCCGCGGGGTGTGCGACCTGACCCTGCTCGGCCCCGCCGACCTGATCCGCAAGAAGGCCGCCGACCTCGGCGTCGACCTGGCGGGCTCCGAGCTGATCGACCCGGCCACCAGCGAGCTGCGCGACTCCTTCGCCGAGAAGTACGCGGCCCTGCGCGCCCACAAGGGCGTCACCGTCGAGCTGGCCTACGACGTCGTCTCCGACGTGAACTACTTCGGCACCCTGATGGTGCAGGAGGGCCTCGCCGACGGCATGGTGTCGGGGTCCGTGCACTCGACGGCCGCGACCATCCGCCCCGCCTTCGAGATCATCAAGACCAGGCCGGACTCCTCGATCGTCTCGTCCGTGTTCTTCATGTGCCTGGCGGACAAGGTCCTCGTCTACGGCGACTGCGCCGTGAACCCCGACCCGGACGCCGAGCAGCTCGCCGACATCGCCATCCAGTCGGCGGCCACCGCCGCGCAGTTCGGGGTCGAGCCGCGGATCGCGATGCTGTCGTACTCGACGGGCACGTCCGGCTCCGGCGCCGACGTCGACAAGGTGCGCGAGGCGACCGGCATCGCCCGCTCCCGGCGCCCCGACCTGAAGATCGAGGGGCCGATCCAGTACGACGCCGCCGTCGAGCCCTCCGTCGCGGCGACCAAGCTGCCGGACTCCGAGGTCGCCGGCCAGGCCAGCGTGCTGGTCTTCCCCGACCTCAACACCGGCAACAACACCTACAAGGCCGTGCAGCGCTCGGCCGGCGCGATCGCCGTCGGCCCGGTGCTGCAGGGCCTGCGCAAGCCCGTCAACGACCTGTCCCGGGGCGCCCTCGTCCAGGACATCGTCAACACCGTCGCCATCACCGCGATCCAGGCCCAGCAGTCCCCCAGCGAGAAGGCAGCCGCCCAGTGAGCCCTCACCCGTCGCCCGCCGTCCCGTCCGACGAGCCGCGCCCGGACTCCCTCGCCCCCCGCGTCCTCGTGCTCAACTCCGGCTCCTCGTCGGTGAAGTACCAGCTGCTCGACATGCGCGACCGCAGCCGGCTGGCCGTGGGCCTGGTCGAGCGGATCGGCGAGGAGACCTCCCGGCTGAGGCACACCCCGCTCGGCGGCCGGAGCCGGGAGTGGACGGGCCCCGTCGCCGACCACGAGGCCGCGCTGAAGGCCGTCGCGGAGGAGCTGGCCAGGGACGGGCTGGGACTGGACTCGCCCGAGCTGGCCGCGATCGGGCACCGGGTGGTGCACGGCGGCAAGCGGTTCACCGAGCCCACCGTGATCGACGACGCCGTGCTCGCCGAGATCGAGCGGCTGATCCCGGTCGCGCCGCTGCACAACCCGGCCAACCTGACCGGCATCCGCACCGCCCGGGCGCTGCGGCCCGACCTGCCGCAGGTCGCCGTCTTCGACACCGCCTTCCACACGACGATGCCGGAGGCGGCCGCCCGCTACGCCATCGACGTCGAGACCGCCGACCGGCACCGCATCCGGCGCTACGGCTTCCACGGCACCTCGCACGCCTACGTCTCCCGGGCGACGGCGAAGCTGCTCGGCAAGGCGCCGGAGGAGGTCAACGTCATCGTGCTGCACCTCGGCAACGGGGCGTCCGCCTCCGCCGTGCGGGCGGGCCGGTGCGTGGACACCTCCATGGGGCTGACGCCCTTGGAAGGGCTTGTGATGGGTACGCGCTCGGGAGACATGGACCCGGCCGTCATCTTCCATTTGATGCGCGTTGGTGGAATGTCCGCCGACGAGATCGACACTCTTCTCAACAAGAGGAGCGGCCTGATCGGCCTGTGCGGCGACAACGACATGCGGGAGATCCGGCGGCGTATCGACGAAGGGGACGAACGGGCCCGGCTGGCCTTCGACATCTACATTCACCGCCTGAAGAAGTACATAGGCGCCTATTACGCGGTGCTCGGCCGGGTGGACGCCCTCGCGTTCACCGCGGGGGTCGGCGAGAACGCGGCGCCGGTGCGGGAGGCCGCCGTGGCGGGCCTGGAGGGACTGGGCCTGGCGGTGGACCCCGAGCTCAACGCCGTGCGCGGCGACGAGCCGCGGATCGTCTCGCCCGCGCATGCGCGGGTGGCGGTCGCCGTGGTACCGACGGATGAGGAACTGGAGATCGCTGCGCAGACCTATGCACTGGTCGGAAAGAGGAACGGAAAGGCGTGACTCGCCTGAGCGTGAAGCCGCCCATTTGTATCTTCCGCCAGCCGGAATATTCCGTAGCGAAACAAACCGATAGGATCGTCCCATGCGCCGTTCGAAAATCGTCTGTACTCTCGGCCCCGCGGTCGACTCCCACGAGCAGCTCGTAGCGCTGATCGAAGCCGGCATGAACGTGGCCCGCTTCAACTTCAGCCACGGCACGCACGCCGAGCACCAGGGCCGGTACGACCGGCTCCGGGCCGCCGCCAAGGAGACCGGCCGGGCCGTCGGTGTCCTCGCCGACCTGCAGGGCCCGAAGATCCGCCTGGAGACCTTCGCCGAGGGCCCGGTCGAGCTGGTGCGCGGTGACGAGTTCACCATCACCACCGAGGACGTCCCGGGCGACAAGACGATCTGCGGCACCACCTACAAGGGCCTGCCCGGCGACGTGTCCAAGGGCGACCAGGTCCTCATCAACGACGGCAACGTCGAGCTGAAGGTCACCGAGGTCGACGGCCCCCGGGTGAAGACGATCGTCATCGAGGGCGGCGTCGTCTCCGACCACAAGGGCATCAACCTGCCCGGCGCGGCCGTGAACGTCCCGGCGCTGTCCGAGAAGGACGTCGAGGACCTGCGGTTCGCCCTGCGCATGGGCTGCGACCTGGTCGCCCTGTCCTTCGTCCGCGACGCCAAGGACATCCAGGACGTCCACCGCGTCATGGACGAGGAGGGCCGCCGCGTCCCGGTCATCGCCAAGGTGGAGAAGCCGCAGGCGGTGGAGAACATGGAGGACGTCGTGCTGGCGTTCGACGGCGTCATGGTCGCCCGCGGCGACCTGGCCGTCGAGTACCCGCTCGAGAAGGTCCCCATGGTGCAGAAGCGCCTGATCGAGCTGTGCCGGCGCAACGCCAAGCCGGTGATCGTCGCGACCCAGATGATGGAGTCGATGATCACCAACTCCCGGCCGACCCGCGCCGAGGCCTCCGATGTGGCCAACGCGATCCTGGACGGCGCCGACGCGGTCATGCTGTCGGCCGAGTCGAGCGTGGGCGCGTTCCCGATCGAGACCGTCAAGACGATGTCGAAGATCGTCCGGGCGGCCGAGCAGGAGCTGCTCTCCAAGGGCCTGCAGCCGCTGGTGCCGGGCAAGAAGCCGCGCACGCAGGGCGGTTCGGTGGCCCGCGCGGCCTGCGAGATCGCGGACTTCCTCGGCGGCAAGGGCCTGGTGGCCTTCACCCAGTCCGGTGACACCGCGCGCCGGCTGTGCCGCTACCGCGCCGCCCAGCCGATCATCGCGTTCACCACGGACGAGTCCACCCGCAACCAGATGACGCTGAGCTGGGGCGTGGAGCCGTACGTCGTGCCGTTCGTGAACAGCACCGACGAGATGGTCGACCTGGTCGACCAGGAGATGGTCAAGATGGGCCGCTTCAACGAGGGCGACGTCGTGGTGATCACGGCCGGCTCGCCGCCCGGCGTCCCCGGCACCACCAACATGGTCCGCGTCCACCACCTGGGCGAGGGCAGCACCCGCCACTGAGCCGCCGCCGGCACCCGTACGGCGCCGCGGGCGCACCCCTGCCGGCCAATCGGCCAGGGGGCGCCCGCGGCCGTGCGGCTCCCGAGCGGGCTTCGGGCGCGCGCGCCGGCGGATCACCGGCTGCGGCGCGTCACCCGGTGTTGTACACGTGCATCCCGGGGATGTGCAGGGTGCCGCCGAACTGCGCGGCCTGCGTGACCCTCACGTCGGTGAAGTAGATCAGCGGGATGTTCAGCGGCGGCGGGTTCTCCGGGCTGAACGTGATCGGGATCAGGCCGAACAGGTTGCCGGAGATGCTCTCCGTGTACATCACGGTGTCGCCGTCGCGGATCGTCGACGTCGAGCCCTCGGCCCCCTGCACGTGGTAGGTGATCCCGGACTGCTCGTCCTTCACCAGCTGGTGCAGGTCGCCGATGTCGGTGCCGCCGGATATGACGTACTTCAGGACCTTCTTGCGCGTCCCGCCCGCCGTCTGCACCTCGACGACGCCCTGGTAGTCCGCGTCCCTGAGCAGCAGCGAGCTGGCCTCCAGGTACCACGGGGCGTCCGCCACGGGGATCGGGTTGTCGACACCGCCCTGCGCGTCGGTGGCGACCGGGCAGTCCTCCGGGTCGGTGGTGGGGCTCGCCGAAGGGCCGGGCGTGGCCGTGGCCTCCGCGGCGGTCCTGCCGACGGCCTCCTCGACCGCCTCCTCCACCGCCTCCAGCGCCTTCGCGGTGTCCTCGGCCGCTTCCTCGACCTCCTTCGCGGTGCCCTCGGTCCCCTTGCCGGCGGACTTCCCGGCGGCGTCCCGGTCCGCGCCGGCGACCTCGCCGGGGTTCTTCCCGGCGGGGTCGGAGGGCGGCGCGTCCCGGTCCGCGCCGGCGCCGTCCTCGGTCGCCGGGGCCGACGGCGCGGGGCTCGCGCCCGGCGCGGGGCTCGCGCCCGGCACGGGGCTCGCGCCCGGCACGGGGCTCGCGCCCGGCACGGGGCTCGCGCCCGGCGAGGGCGACGCGGTGCCGCCCCGGCCGCCGGTGAGGATGCCCGTGATCGTGTCGCCGATGTCCTCCAGCAGGTTCCCGTCGCCCGCCGGCGCCGACGGGGCGGGCGCCGCCGTGCCGCCAGACCCGGTGGAGGTGCCCGCCGGGGCCGGCGGAGCCGGAGCGGACCCGGCCTCGTCGTCGGAACCTGAATCCGACGAAGAGGCCTTGCCGTCCGGGGCGCCCGGAGAGCCCGAGGAACCGGCCGAACCGGAAGGACCGGCGGAGCCGCCCACGCCCGAAGAGCCCGAAGGGCCTGGGGACCCCGAGGGCTCCGCCGTGGCCGAGGGGCCCGCCGTGGCCGTGGCCGAGGGCGACGGCGTCGCGTCGCCCGTCGCCTCGTCCGCCCCGTCGCTCGCGGAGGCCGACGGGGAGGGCGTGGCCGAGGCGCTCCCGCTCGCCTCCGGGGCCAGCGCCGCGACGCACTTCTCGTACTCGTCGGCCGTCAGCGTCCTCGACGGCGACGGCGTGTTGTTGTCGGCGACGGCGAGGGAGGCCGTGAAGCCCATTCCCATGAGGACCGCCGTCGGCATCGCGGCCATGGCCATCGCCCTGCCGGCGGGCATGTGGAACCTGGTGAACAGCGGCTTCCTGGGTGCCGCGTGGCGCGGCCCGGTTCTCGCACGGGGCGTCTCCGCGTCAGCCCCGTGCGTCACCTCGTCAGTCGGCACTGTGCCTCCCGTTCGCCCCGTTGGCCGGGCTCGTTCCTGACAGATCGTTCGGCTCGCCCGCCCCGTTCCCGGTGCTCCCGACAGCGCCGTGCGCGCCCCCCGCGCCGTCCGTGCCCTCGACGCCGTCCTTCGCCGGTTCCGGCGCGGGTGCCTCGCCCGGCGCCCACGACACGGCCATCGCGCCGCCGATGAGCGCGAGCAGGAAGCCGATGACGAAGCCGCCGAAGTTGGACACCGGGAGGGACACCAGCCCGAGCAGGATCGCCGCGACGCCCGCGAAGACCCGGATGTGCTTCTGGAACCACAGGCTGACGCCCAGGACGACCAGCAGCACGCCGATCACCAGGGAGCTGGCGCCCGCGGTGGTGGACATCGCCAGCGTCAGGTGGCCGATCTGGAGGTGGGCGTACGGGAAGTACATGATCGGGAAGCCACCGAGCATGACGAACAGGCCGGCCCAGAACGGCCGCGTGCCCCGCCAGGCGCGGAACTGCAGCCTCCGGCGAGTGAACTGGCCGGATACGGCAGGAGTCTCGGCGCTCATGGAAAAACAGCTCCCTGGTGCGGCGTTGCTGTGGTGAGGGTGTGTGAGGTGGATGTGGGGGGTGTGTGCGCAGGCGGGCGAAGAGGGGACGGGCGGGGGCGCCTCAGGCTCCCCCGCCCGTCATCGAGTGCCTAGTAGCACTCGTGCACGCCCTTCTTCAGCGACATCTTCAGGCCCGGGAGCTTGAAGGTTCCGGCGGTGGTCGCCCACGCCGTCTGCTTCACGTCCGTCAGCCGGGCCGTCTCCGCCTGCTGGGCGAAACCGAACGGGTTCGCCTGCTTGTTCTGGACCTCCCCGGCCTTCATGCCGGGGCCGCGGCTGATGTCCTTGCCGGCCACGCCGATGTCGATGTTGCCGAACTCGGCGTCCGCGCCGAGGTCCTCGACGTCGATGTACAGGTTCTTGGCTCTGACCTGCCGGTCCGGGTTCGAGCTGTCACCCGCCGTCAGCTGCAGGCTGACGGACCCGAGCACCGGGATGCCCGGAGTGACGACGGACTGGCACATCCTCTCGATCCGGGCGGTCTCGAACACCGAGACCGCCACGGGGTGCTTCACCTCGTCGCCGGTGAGGGTGTACCCCTGGTCGATCGCCCCGTACTGCGAGAAACCGGTGCCGTTGAGCTCCTTCGCCGTGACCTTGAACGACTGGCCCGACACGCTGAACGACGCGGCGAGAGCGCCCTGCGCCAGGGCGACGCCTATCGCGGCCGTGGCGGCCACACTGGGCACCATCACGACGGCGAACCGCTTCCATCTGGTCCCGCCACGCACCTGGGACTCCATATTTCCTCCTTCTCGGACGTACATCTCCTGGCCCCGACGCGCCCCCGGACGGCGGCTCGGCCGGGCAGGGATGGGAGAAGTGCTACGTCCTCGGGAAGGAGAGCGCCCGCGCTCGGCGGCGCTGGACAGCGCCCGAATCACCGGCGATCACCCCCGAGCGACAACCACTGGTCGCGCCTGACACGCATCACGCACAACCTTGCTGGACAGGCTTCGCCGAAGGGCGAAGACCCCCCTGTCCGAGAGCCGGCGTCACTGCCGCCCGCTCTGCTCGGTGGGGACCCAGAAAGCCCCGTGACCCGACCGGCTGCCGGGGGACGGGAATGGACCGAGCGTGGCCGATCGTGGTGCATTCTCGGCGCACGCACAAGGGGGTTCGTTACTCACTGGTAACGGACGGATGACCGAACGCCGACCCTCGGGTCCCGACCGGCGACGCTGGGTGTCAGCCGAGGGCGGAACAAAACCATCACTCAACGGACAGAACCCGACAGGCCGGAACCCTCGACTTACTCGCAGTAACAGCGGCCGCGATTGCCAAGATTTGGCAAAGCGCGGCCGCGTCCACCGTCTGCCGGCAGGTGTTTCACTCGGGTCTCAGCGGTCCGCCCCGTACGGGAACGGCAGGAACCGGGCCGTCGCCCCGCTCAGAACAGCGCCCGGGCGAGCGCCCGGCGCGCCGCGATCACCCGCGGGTCCTCGGCGCCGACCACCTCGAACAGCTCCAGCAGCCGCATCCGCGCGGCGTCCCGGTCGTCGCCCGCGGTGCGCCGCACCGTCTCGATGAGCCGCCCGAACGCGTCCTCGACGTGTCCGCCCACCAGGTCCAGGTCGGCGGCGGCGATCTGCGCCGTCACGTCGGCCGGCTTCTCGGCCGCCTCCTTGCGCACCCGCTGCGGGTCCAGGCCCTGCACCCGCTGCAGCAACTCGGCCTGGGCCAGGCCCAGTTTGGCCTCGGGGTGCGCGGGGTCCTCGGCGAGCACGTTCTTGTAGGCCTGGATCGCGCCGCCGAGGTCGCCGGCGTCCAGCGCCTGCGCGGCGGCGTTGAGGGCGGCGTCGTACGGGCCGGCCGGCTGGGCGGGGGCCTGGCCGCCGGGCTCGGCCTCCGGGTCGACGGTGAGGCCGGTCAGGCCGAAGCGCTGCTCGGCGACCGCCACCAGCTGGTCCAGCGTCTGCCGGATCTGCGCCTCGCCGGCGGCGCCCTGGAAGAGCGGCAGCGCCTGGCCGGCGACGACCGCGAACACGGCCGGGATCCCCTGGACGCCGAACTGCTGCATCAGCATCTGGTTGGCGTCGACGTCGATCTTGGCGAGGAGGAAGCGCCCGTTGTACTCGACGGCGAGCCGCTCCAGGACGGGGCTCAGCTGCTTGCAGGGCTGGCACCACTCGGCCCAGAAGTCGATGACGACCGGGACCTCGGTGGACCGCTGCAGGACGTCGCGCTCGAAGGTGGCCTCGCTGACGTCGATGACGAGATCGGCCGGGGAGACGGCTCCCGGCCCGCCGCCCTGCCGGGCCGCTTCGGCGCGCGCCTGCTCCGCCTTCGCCTTGGCCTCCTGGGCCGCCTTCACCGCGGCGAGGTCGACGACTCCGCTCATGGACATGTTCCGTGGCTGCATGCGCCTATCCTCCCCCGTTCCGCGCGCGCATGTGAAAAGCGGTGTGAAAGCCGGTCCGTTCCGGTGGCGCCGGCCGGGTCCGGGCGTGTGACGAGCCGGGCCCCGGTGGTCGGGCGGGGCCGGCCCGTGCGGTCGAGCCGGATCGCGCCCGCGGTGTCACGGCCGGGCGGTCCCGTCTCGGTCGGCGCCGGGTCCCCACCCCGCGCCCGTGGTCGTCGCTCGCGTGCGCCGCGCGCGTACGTCGGTCACGTACGCCGCCGCCCCGCTTTCGCTACGAGTCGTAGCGTAATCCGGGGGCGGTCTTCCGGAACACCACTTTCCGGTGATCTCCCTCACGGCCGCACGGAAACCGCCGGTTATGGTCGGGGGATGCAGCGCCGCACCACCGCCGGCCGCGCCGGGCGTCCCCGCAGTGCCGCCGCGGACGCGGCGATCCTGGCCGCGACCCGGGCGGCCCTGGTCGAGCTGGGCTGGTCCGGGCTCACGCTGTCGGACGTGGCGGCGCGCGCCGGGGTGGCGAAGACCACCCTCTACCGCCGCTGGTCGGGCAAGAACGAGCTGGTGGTCGACGCGGTGGCGGAGCTCTTCGACGAGCTCCGGCTGCCCGACCGGGGCTCGCTGGCCGCCGACATCGAGGGCGTGGTCCTCCAGTTCGCCGCGATCCTGGCCCGCCCGGAGGCCGGCAGCGGGCTGATGGGGGTGGTGGCGGAGTCGACGCGGGACGACGCCCTGCGGGAGCGCATCCGCGCCTCGATCGTCCGCCGTCAGAAACGCCTCGTCCTGGCGGGCCGGGCCCGCGCCGAGCAGCGCGGCGAGCTGCCCCCGCAGGCGGACCCGGAGGCGGCGGCCCGCACGGTGGACCTGATCTTCGACATGGTCGCGGGCGCGGTGGTGCACCGCACCCTGGTGAGCGCGGAACCCGCCGACGAGGCGTGGGTGCGCGACTTCACCAGGGTGCTTCTCGGAGGGCTGACGGCCGCCGGGTAACGGCGCCGGGCCCGGAACCGGCCGGTCCCGGGCCCGGGACCGGCCGGGTGGCGGTGTCAGAACCCGGCGGGCTCGGTGTAGACGCCCCACTCGTCGCGCAGCGCCCCGCAGATCTCGCCGAGCGTCGCCTCGGCCCGCACGGCCCGCAGCATCGGCTCGATCATGTTGGCGTCGGACCGGGCGGCGGCGACCATCGCGTCCAGGGCGGACCGTACGGCCGTCTCGTCCCGTGCGGCCCTGCGCTCGCGCAGCAGCCGGACCTGCTCGCGCTCCACCTCGTGGCTGACCCGCAGGATCTCCAGGTCTCCGGTGACGGACCCGGTGTGGACGTTGACGCCCACCACCTTCTTGTCGCCCTTCTCCAGCGCCTGCTGGTACCGGAAGGCGGACTCGGCGATCTCGCCGGTGAACCAGCCGTCCTCGATGCCCCGCAGGATCCCGGAGGTCATCGGCCCGATCGGGTGCCGTCCGTCCGGGTGGGCCCTGAGCCCGCGCTCCTTGATCTGCTCGAAGATCTTCTCGGCGTCGGCCTCGATCCGGTCGGTGAGCTGCTCGACGTACCACGAACCGCCCAGCGGGTCCGCCACGTTGGCGACGCCGGTCTCCTCCATCAGCACCTGCTGGGTCCGCAGGGCGATCTCCGCCGCCTGCTCGGAGGGCAGCGCGAGGGTCTCGTCCAGGGCGTTGGTGTGCAGGGAGTTGGTCCCGCCGAGCACGGCGGCGAGCGCCTCCACGGCGGTGCGCACGACGTTGTTGTACGGCTGCTGGGCGGTGAGCGAGACACCGGCGGTCTGCGTGTGGAAGCGCAGCCACTGCGCCTTCTCGCTCCTCGCCCCGTACACGTCCCGCATCCAGCGGGCCCAGATCCGCCGGGCCGCGCGGAACTTGGCGATCTCCTCGAAGAAGTCGACGTGGGCGTCGAAGAAGAAGGACAGGCCGGGCGCGAACACGTCCACGTCCAGGCCGCGGCTGAGCCCCAGCTCCACGTACCCGAAGCCGTCCGCCAGCGTGTACGCCAGCTCCTGCGCGGCCGTCGCGCCGGCCTCGCGGATGTGGTACCCGGAGACGGACAGCGGCTTGTAGGCCGGGATGCCGGCGCTGGTGTACTCCATCAGGTCGCCGATCAGCCGCAGATGGGGCTCGGGCTGGAAGAGCCACTCCTTCTGCGCGATGTACTCCTTGAAGATGTCGGTCTGCAGCGTGCCGTTGAGCGCCGCCGGATCGACGCCCTGCCGCTCGGCGGCGACGAGGTACATGCAGAAGACGGGCACGGCCGGCCCGCTGATCGTCATGGAGGTGGTGACGTCCCCGAGCGGGATGTCCCGGAACAGGACGTCCATGTCGGCCGCCGAGTCGATCGCCACCCCGCAGTGCCCGACCTCGCCGAGCGAGCGCGGGTCGTCGGAGTCGCGCCCCATGAGCGTCGGCATGTCGAAGGCGACGGAGAGCCCTCCGCCGCCCGCGGCCAGGATCATCTTGTAGCGCTCGTTGGTCTGCTCGGCGTTCCCGAACCCGGCGAACTGCCGGATGGTCCACGTGCGCCCCCGGTAGCCGGTCGGGTACAGCCCGCGCGTGAAGGGGAACTCCCCCGGCCAGCCGATCCGCTCGAACCCCTCGTACCGGTCCCCGGGCCGGGGCCCGTACACCGGCTCCACCGGATCACCGGAGAGCGTGGTGAAGTCCGCGTCGCGCTTGCGCGCCGCGTCGTACCGGGCCTGCCACCGCCGGCGGCCCTCCTCTATGGCGTCAGCGTCCATGCCTTCGAATTTACTAGGACGTCCTAGTAATTGTCGATGGCGCAGCGCCGTACGGGTGCCCGTACGGCGCTGCGGGCCGCTTACGCCTTCGCGACCGCGGGCGCGTCCTCGGCGACCCTCGCCTGAAGCTCGTGGCTGATCCGGCGCTCCACGAAGAAGGCGGCCGTCGGGATCGTCCCGGCCAGCAGCACCCACAGCTGCTTGCCGACCGGCCACTTCGCCTTGGAGCCCAGGTCGAAGGCGAAGACCAGGTAGAGGACGTACAGCCAGCCGTGCGCGATGCCGACGATCCGCGTGAAGCCGTCCGCGCCGTCGAGGTCCAGGACGTACTTGCCGATCACGCCCAGGGTCAGCAGGACCAGCAGGACGCCGGTGACGTAGGCCATGACGCGGTAGCGGGTCAGCACGCTCTTTTTCATGCCCACGAGCCTAACCACCTGCTTGCGTGATCTTCGGGCGGGTCCGGTCCCGCCGTCAGTCCTCCTCGAAGTCCCCCGCCGCCAGCCGCAGCGGGCGGAGCATGGCGAAGATCTCCGCGCATTCCTCGGCGTCGTAGCAGCCGAGGCCGAAGTCCATGGCCATCAGGTCGCGGGTGGCCGCCTCGACGACCTCGCGGCCCTTGTCGGTGATGGTGGCGAGCGTGCCGCGCCCGTCGTTGGGGTTGGGGCGCTTGGCCACCAGGCCCGACCGCACCAGGCGGTCGACCGTGTTCGTCACCGAGGTGGGATGGACCATGAGCCGCTCGCCGATCTTGGACATCGGCAGTTCGCCGGACTTGGAGAAGGTGAGCAGCACCAGCGCCTCGTAGCGCGCGAACGTCAGTCCGTACGGCTTGACCACCGCGTCGACCTCGGCGAGCAGGATCTGCTGCGCCCGCATGATGGAGGTGATCGCCGCCATGGACGGCACGCTTCCCCAGCGCTGCTTCCACAGTTCGTCGGCGCGGGCGATGGGATCGAAGGAGAGACTGAGGGGCTTCGGCACGCCCCCGACCTTACCGACTGGTCATATGCCGGTCAGCCCTGTCTCGCCTTTCGGTCCCGCCCCCGCCGGCGCCCCGCGGCACGCCGCGGTCCGGCGGACGCCGGTCCCGCCGCGCCGGTCGCCGGGCGCCGCGGGCGCGTCCGTTGCGGCGCCGGTGCCCGGCGGGGGCCGGACACCGGCGCCCGGCCCGTTCGGCGGGGCGCGGGCGGCGGAGCGGCGGCGGGCGGGGCCGCGCGGGCGCCCCGGCCTATCCGGCGAGGTGGCGTTCCACCGTCTCCACCTTGGACGTGAGGCCGTCCGTCACTCCGGGGCGGATGTCCGCCTTGAGGACCAGGGAGACGCGCGGGGCCCGTGCCTCGACCGCGGCCACCGCCCGCCGGACGACGTCCATCACTTCGTCCCACTCACCCTCGACCGAGGTGAACATCGCGTCCGTGCGGTTCGGCAGGCCCGACTCGCGGACCACGCGGACGGCGTCGGCGACGTACTCCCCCACGTCCTCGCCGACGCCGAGCGGCGTCACGGAGAAGGCGACGATCATGCGTTCACGATCCCTTCCTTGCGGGCGCGGGAGGCGATGACCGCGTCCTCGGCCTCACGGCGCAGCCTGCGGTCGGCGAAGAAGCCGCCGGCCGGCAGGACCGACAGGACGAAGTAGAGGGCGGCGGTCTTCAGCGGCCACTTGGCCCGGTTCCAGGCGTCGGCCCAGAAGATCACGTACAGGATGAACAGGATGCCGTGGACCGCGCCCATCACCGGCACGGCGTTGAAGTCCGTGGTCCGCTTCAGCACCGAGCAGACGAGCAGGAGGAGGAAGGAGATCGCCTCGGGGCCCGAGACCAGGCGGAGGCGGCGGAGGGCGGTGGCGGTCTTGATGTCCACGGGTCACCTTCGGAGGGGAGACGGTCTGGAGGTTTGTGAACGCAGGCACAAGCGTTCGTCCATTGTGGCAAACGCGGACCCGCCCCGGGCGCAGGGGGCCGCCCCGGCGGTCCCCGGGGCGCGCTCGGGGACGGTCTCCCCCGGTGGGCCCTGTCGGCCGCGCCGGCCGGCGACTACCGTCACAGGCGTGGCGATGTTCCGACTTCAGAGCAGCAGAGTGCTCGCCGTCGACCTGGCCGGGGACGCCGTGAAGGCGAAGAACGGCTCGATGGTGGCGTACGACGGGGAGATGGCCTTCAAGAAGCTGAGCGGCGGCGGTGAGGGCCTGCGGGGGATGGTGACCCGGCGGCTCACCGGCGAGCAGATGACGGTGATGGAGGTGAAGGGGCACGGGACCTGCTGGTTCGCCGACCGGGCCAGTGAGATCAACCTGGTCGGCCTCCAGGGCGACAAGCTGTACGTGGAGTCGAGCAACTTCCTGGCGGCCGACGCCGGGCTGCGGACCGGCACCTCCTTCACCGGACTGCGCGGGGCCTCGCAGGGCAACGGGCTGTTCACCACGACCGTCGAGGGGCACGGGCAGGCGGCGATCCTGTCGGACGGGCCCGCGGTGGTGCTGCGGGTCGGCCCGCAGTACCCGCTGACCGTGGATCCGGGGGCGTACGTCGCCCACCAGGGGAATCTGCGCCAGTCGTTCCAGTCGGGTGTGACGTTCCGCACCCTGATGGGCGAGGGCGGTGGCGAGGCCTTCCAGATCCGGTTCGAGGGGGACGGGCTGGTGTACGTCCAGCCGAGCGAGCGGAACACGATCGCGGGGGAGGTCTGAGATGCCGTTCCGGGAGATCAACGCGAAGATGGTCGAGGCGACCGTGGCGCCCGGGCAGCGGCTGTTCAGCCAGCGCGGCGCGATGCTCGCCTACCGGGGTGAGGTGTCCTTCACCCCCAACACGGCCGGTGGACAGGGCGGGCTGATGTCGATGATCGGGAGGCGGGTCGCGGACGAGGACACGCCGCTGATGACCGTCGAGGGCGACGGCACGGTCCTGTTCGGGCACGGCGGCCACCACGTCCAGGTGATCCACCTCGCCGGCGACACCCTGTACGTCGAGGCGGACCGCCTGCTCGCCTTCGAGGGCACGCTCCAGCAGGGGACCGTGTTCCTCGGCGCGCAGGGCGGCGTCATGGGCATGGTGCGGGGACAGGTCAGCGGGCAGGGGCTGTTCACCACCACCCTGAAGGGGCACGGCTCGGTGGCCGTGATGGCCCACGGCGGGGTGTTCGAGATCCCCATCACCCCGCAGCGCCCGGTGCACGTCGACCCGCAGGCGTACGTCGCCCATCACGGTGACGTACGCAACAAGCTGTCCACGGCGCTGGGCTGGCGCGACATGGTCGGCCGCGGCTCGGGCGAGGCGTTCCAGCTGGAGCTGAGCGGCAGCGGCGCGGTGTACGTCCAGGCCTCGGAGGAGAAGCTGTGAACGCGTACGGAACCCCGGGCGGGCCGGTGGTGTTCGACCCCGCGACGCTGCCGTCCGACGACAACGTCAACCCGTACACCTTCTGCGTGGAGCTCAAGGGGAGCCAGTGGTTCCTGCAGAAGGGGAAGATGATCTCGTACTACGGGTCGATCGAGTTCGACGGGATCGGGCACGGCCGGCTGGACCGTCTGGTGCGCACGTCCTTCCATTCGCCTCTGCACGCGAGCGACTGGGTGGTGGCCCGGGGCTCGGGCAAGATGCTCCTCGCCGACCGGGCCTTCGACGTCAATTCCTACGATCTGGACGACGGCAACCTGACCATTCGCTCGGGCAACCTGCTCGCTTTTCAGCCAACCCTGTCGCTGAAGCAGTCGATCGTGCCGGGCTTTCTGACCCTCATCGGAACCGGAAAGTTCGTCGCCGCGTCCAACGGCCCGGTGGTGTTCATGGAGCCCCCGATCCGGGTGGACCCCCAGGCGCTCGTCGGGTGGGCCGACTGCCCCTCCCCCTGCCACCACTACGACCACGGGTACCTGACCGGCGTACTGGGCGGTCTGCGTGCGCTGACGGGCCTGGGCGGGGTCTCCGGGGAGGAGCACCAGTTCGAGTTCGCGGGGGCGGGGACGGTGCTGCTGCAGTCCAGCGAGACCCTGCGGGCGGAGCAGGACACGGGGGCGGTCCCGCAGGCGGCGGGGGTGCCCGGCGGCGGGGCGTCCGGCGGCCCCGGGCAGCAGCCCGGGACACCGCGCCTTCCCGGCCAGCTGGGGGACCTCCAGCGTCGCTTCGGGCTGTGAGCGGTAACCTGCGGAGTGTGACGTCGAACGCGTGCGCACTGCCCCAGGACAACCTTCACTAGTTCGCCTTTCAACTTCTTAGGTAGACTTCATTCATGGAGACCGAGACGGCCACGCGCTGGCTGACCGATACGGAGCAGGGTGCCTGGCGCACCCACCTGGAGGTCAACAGGCTGTTGACGTACCAGCTCGAAAAGGATCTGCAGCCGTTCGGCCTGACGATGAACGACTACGAGATCCTGGTGAACCTCTCCGAGTCGGAGGACGTGCGGATGCGGATGAGCGACCTCGCGGCCGCCACCCTGCAGTCCAAGAGCCGCCTCTCGCACCAGATCACGCGCATGGAGAACGCGAACCTGGTCCGGCGGGAGAACTGCGAGTCCGACCGCCGCGGGCTCTACGCCGTCCTCACCGAGCACGGCAGGGAGACGATGCAGAAGGTCGCCCCGCACCACGTGGCGTCCGTGCGCAGGCACTTCATCGACCTGCTGTCGCCCGAGGCGCTGGTGGAGCTCGAGAAGGCCCTCAAGCCCATCGCGGAGCACCTGCGGGGGCAGCGCGGCCGTCCCTGACCCGGACGGCCCTCACGGCCGGGCGAGCGGCAGGCGGAGCTCGAACAGGGCTCCGCCCGCCGGCGCGGCGCGGACCGTGAGCGTGCCCCCGTGCCGTGCGGCGACGTCCCGGGCGATGGCGAGGCCCAGCCCCGCCCCGCCGTCGTCGCGGCTGCGCGCGGCGTCGAGCCGCACGAACCGCTCGAAGATCCGCTCCCGGTCGGCCTCGGGCACCCCGTCCCCGTCGTCGGCGACCTCGACCACGGCGTGCTCCCCCGCCCGCCGCACCGTCACCTCCACCGCCGAGCGGGCGTGCCGCTGCCCGTTGTCGAGCAGATTGACCAGCACCCGCTCCAGCTGCCCCCGGGACCCGGTCACCCGCACGGCCTCGGCACGCACGGTCACCCCCGTCCGCCCCGCGGCCGCCTCCCGCGCCAGCGCGGCGAGGTCGACGCGCGTGTCGGCGGGCCGCTCCCCCGCGTCCAGCCGGGCGAGCAGCAGCAGGTCGGCCGCGAGGCGCTGCAGTCGTACGGTGTCCTCGACGGCGCCGTCCAGGTCGAGCAGCTCCGGGTGGGCGGCGGCCACCTCCAGCTGGGTGCGCAGGGACGCGATGGGGCTGCGCAGCTCGTGGGAGGCGTCGGCGACGAACCGCCGCTGCCGTTCCACGGACGTCTCCAGCGCGGCCAGCGTCTCGTTGGTGGTACGGGCGAGCCGGGCGACCTCGTCGTGCGTGCCCGGCACCGGCACGCGCCGCGCGAGGTCCTCGGAGGCCGTGATCGCGGCCATCTCGCGGCGGATGGACTCCACCGGGCGCAGCGCCCGCCGGGTGACCAGCCAGGTCACCGCCGCGACGACGCCGAGCAGCAGCGGGAAGCCGATCAGCATGGCGGTCAGCGCGGTGCGCACGGCACTGTGCTCGGCGGACAGCGGGGCGCCCGCGTACACGGTGAACCCGTCCCCGGCCGGGGTCCGCACGGGCACGGCGGCGAACCGGTAGTCCTCGGTGTCGCCGTCGAGCGTCGCGGAGCCGTTGGCGAAGGTGGTCCGCTCGCCGATCCCGCCGGGGGCCAGGGACTCGCCGGCCTCGGCGGAGTCGTCGCCGTCGTCGTCGCCGTCGTCCCCGTCCCCGGGGTCCTCGCCGGCGGGCGCCGGCCGCGGCGTCACCGCGTCGGTGTCCGTGCCGCTGATCCGCTCCAGGTCGTCACTGGCCGCGGCCAGCCGCCCGTCCTCGTCCACGACCTGCACCGGCCGGTCCTCCACGTCCAGCGACAGCTCGCCGTACGGCGTCCCGGCGGCCAGCTCGGCGGCGACCGCCCGTGCGGAGCGCTCCGCCTGGGTGCCGGCCTCGCCGATCAGGTTGGACCGCAGGGACAGCAGGACGGCGGCGCCGGCCGCCACCAGCGCCACGGCGACCACGAGGGTGGCGCCGAGCGTCGCCCGGGCCCGGACGGAGCCGAACAGGCGCCTCACGGTGCCGTCTCCAGCCGGTAGCCGGCGCCGCGCACGGTCCGGATCAGCCCGGCGCGCAGCTTGCGGCGCAGCGTGCTGACGTAGACCTCGACGATGTTCGGGTCGCCCTCGTAGGCGAAGTCCCAGACGTGCTCCAGGATCTCGGTCTTGGACACCACCTCGCCGGCCCGCACCACCAGCTGCTCCAGGACGGCGAACTCCTTGGCGGTGAGGGTGACCTCGCTGCCGCCGAGGAAGACGCGGCGGGCCGCGGTGTCCACTCTCAGGTCGCCGTGCACATGGACCGGCGGGGCTCCGGCGCCCCGGCCGCGGCGCCGGAGCAGGGCTTTGACACGGGCCACCAGGACGACGTACGAGAACGGCTTGGTGAGGTAGTCGTCCGCGCCCGTGTCGAGGCCCTCGGCCTCGTCGTACTCGCCGTCCTTGGCGGTGAGCATCAGGATCGGCACCTCGTTGCCGGCGGCGCGCAGGGCGGCGCAGACCCGGTAGCCGTTGAGGCCGGGCAGCATGATGTCGAGGATCACCAGGTCGTAGGCGCCCTCGGTGGCCCGGTGCAGGCCCTGTCGCCCGTCGTGGACGACGTCCACGGCGTAGCCCTCGGCCGTCAGGCCCCTGGCGAGCGACAGGGCGAGCCGCTTCTCGTCCTCCACGATCAGAAGTCGGAAGGGGCGGCGCGGGGCGCCGGCGGCGGGATGGTGGGTGACGGGCGGGCGCATGGGTCCAGGGTGGCAAAGGCAAGCTGAAGATCCCTTCAGGTGGCTTCAGGTTCCTCTCAGCGTCGGTGGGCGACGGTGGTGGCGTCGCGGAGGAAACGACTGTGGAGGAACTCGTATGAAGCGCAACATCGTGATCGCCGCCGTCACGGCCGCCGCCCTGATCGGGGGCGGGACGGCCACGGCTCTCGCGGTGGCGGGGGACGACGGGGGGACGACGGCGCGGCAGGCGGACGTCCGGGAGGCGGACGACGGCGAGCGGGACGACGACCGCGGCCGGGAGGGCGAGCGGGACGACGACGCGGCGCGGGCGGCGTCCGCCGGCGTGAGCGCGCCGGACGCCATCGCCGCCGCGCTGAAGCACACGCCGGGTACGGCCGTCTCCGCCGAACTGGACGAGGAGGACGACGGCGGGCGGACCGTCTGGGAGGTCGGCGTGCTCTCCGGGGGCGGCGACCGGCACAGCGTCCGGGTGGACCCGGGCAGCGGGAAGGTCCTCGGCTCGCACGCCGAGGACGACGACGAGGACGACGCGGCCGAGGCGCGGGCCGCGCTCGAGGGGGCGTCGGTGACGGCCGCGGAGGCGGCGAAGGCGGCCGCCGGGCGGGGCGCGGTGACGTCCGTGGACCTGGACGACGACGGGACGGCGAAGGCCTGGGAGGTCGAGACGCGCCCCGCCTCCGGGCAGGGGGAGCGGGACTGGCGGGTCGACCTGAGGACGGGCGAGGTCACGGCGGACCGGCCGGACGACGACGCCGCCGCCGACGACGACGACTCGAACGGTTCGGCGGGCTCCGGCGACGCCGACGACTCGGACGGCTCCAGCGGCTCCGACGACGACTGACCGGAGCCGCCTGCCGGGACAGGGCCGGGACGGGGCCGGGGCCGGGGTCTGCCGCGCCCGCCCCGCCCGTCCCGTCACCGCCGGTGGGTCAGCTCCCCTCCGTCAGCCCCGCCACCAGTTCGTCCGCCGCCCGGTAGGGATCCAGCTCGCCGGCGATGATCCGTTCCGCCAGCGCGCCGAGGCGGCGGTCGCCGTGGAGGTCGCCGATGCGTTCCCGCAGGGCCGTGACGGCGATGGTCTCCACCTCGCGGGCGGCGCGGGCCAGGCGGCGCTCGGCCAGGACGCCGCGCTCCTCCATCCACGCGCGGTGCTTCTCCAGGGCCTCGACCACCTCGTCGACGCCCTCGCCGCGCGCGGCGACCGTCTTGACGATCGGCGGGCGCCAGTCGCCGGGGGCGCGGGCCTCGCCGAGGCCCAGCATGTGGTTCAGCTCGCGGGCGGTCGCGTCCGCGCCGTCCCGGTCGGCCTTGTTGACCACGTACACGTCGCCGATCTCCAGGATGCCCGCCTTGGCCGCCTGGATGCCGTCGCCCATGCCCGGGGCCAGCAGGACCACCGAGGTGTCGGCCTGCGAGGCGATCTCCACCTCCGACTGGCCCACCCCGACCGTCTCCACCAGGATCACGTCGCAGCCCGCCGCGTCCAGCACCCGGATCGCCTGCGGGGCGGCCCACGCGAGGCCGCCCAGATGACCCCGCGTGGCCATGGAGCGGATGTACACGCCGGGGTCCGACGCGTGCTCCGACATCCGCACCCGGTCGCCCAGGAGGGCCCCTCCCGAGAAGGGGGACGACGGGTCCACCGCCAGGACGCCGACCCGCCTGCCCTGCCTGCGGTACGCCGTCACCAGCGCCGACGTGGACGTCGACTTGCCGACGCCCGGCGAGCCCGTCAGGCCGACGACGTACGCGTTGCCGGCCAGCGGCGCCAGGGCCGCCATGACCTCCCTGAGCTGGGGGGACGCCCCCTCCACCAGGGAGATCAGCCGGGCCACGGCGCGTGGCCGGCCCTCCCTGGCCTGGGCCACCAGTGTGGAGACGTCCTGCATCACAGCTCCGTTCGCGGAAGGGGGCGGGTCGGGGACAACCGGGCCGGTTACGCCTTGGGCACCCGGACGATCAGCGCGTCGCCCTGGCCGCCGCCGCCGCACAGCGCGGCCGCGCCGATCCCGCCGCCGCGCCGCTTCAGCTCCAGCGCCAGGTGCAGGACGAGACGGGCGCCGGACATCCCGATCGGGTGGCCCAGGGCGATGGCGCCGCCGTTGACGTTCACCTTTTCGGTGGAAACGCCCAGATCTTTCATTGACTGCACGGCGACCGCCGCGAACGCCTCGTTGATCTCGATGAGGTCGAGGTCGGAGACCTCCAGGCCCTCCTTCTTCAGGGCGTGCCGGATCGCGTTCGACGGCTGCGACTGGAGGGAGTTGTCCGGGCCCGCCACGTTGCCGTGCGCGCCGATCTCCGCGATCCAGTCCAGGCCGAGCTCCTGCGCCTTGGCCTTGCTCATCACGACCACGGCCGCCGCGCCGTCGGAGATCTGCGAGGACGAGCCCGCCGTGATCGTGCCGTCCGCGTGGAACGCGGGGCGCAGCCTGGCCAGGGACTCCACCGTGGTGTCGCCGCGGATGCCCTCGTCCTTGCCGACCAGCACCGGGTCGCCCTTGCGCTGCGGGATCTCCACCGGGGTGATCTCGGCCTCGAAGACGCCGTTCTTCTGCGCGGCGGCGGCCCGCTGGTGGGACAGGGCGGCGATCTCGTCCTGCTCCCGGCGGCCGATGCCGAGCCGCGTGTTGTGCTTCTCCGTCGACTCGCCCATGGCGATGCCCTCGAAGGAGTCGGTCAGGCCGTCGTGGGCCATGGCGTCGAGCATCTGGACCGCGCCGTACTTGAAGCCCTCGCGGGACTTCGGCAGCAGGTGGGGGGCGTTGGTCATGGACTCCTGGCCGCCGGCGACGACCACGTCGAACTCACCCGCGCGGATCAGCTGGTCGGCCAGCGCGATCGCGTCCAGGCCGGACAGGCAGACCTTGTTGACCGTGAGCGCCGGGACGCTCATCGGGATGCCGGCCTTGACCGCGGCCTGGCGCGCCGGGATCTGCCCCGCCCCGGCCTGGAGCACCTGGCCCATGATCACGTACTGCACCTGGTCGCCCCCGATCCCCGCACGGTCGAGGGCGGCCTTGATCGCGAAGCCGCCGAGGTCGGCTGCGGAGAAGGACTTCAGCGAGCCGAGCAGCCGCCCCATCGGGGTGCGGGCACCCGCGACGATGACGGACGTCGTGCCGTTCGTTGCAGAAGACATGAGCTGCGATCCCCTTACCGGCCTGCACGGCCGAGGAGTGAACGAGGGTTTACTTCGAATGTACTGAGGGGCGGTTCACGCCGTCATCCAGCTGTCGGTGTGATCGCGCGCACGTTGCGTAACCACCTCCGGAGCGCTCCACTGAATCCATGCTGACGCGAATCGACCACATCGGGATCGCCTGCTTCGACCTCGACCGGACCGTCGAGTTCTACCGGGCCACCTACGGCTTCGAGGTGTTCCACACCGAGGTCAACGAGGAGCAGGGCGTGCGCGAGGCCATGCTCAAGATCAACGATACGTCCGACGGCGGTTCCTCGTACCTCCAGCTCCTCGAACCGACCCGGGAGGACTCCGCGGTCGCGAAGTGGCTCGCGAAGAACGGGGAGGGCGTCCACCACATCGCCTTCGGCACGGCGGACGTGGACGGCGACGCGGCCGCCGTCAGGGACAAGGGCGTACGCGTGCTGTACGAAGAGCCCCGACGCGGTTCCATGGGGTCACGGATCACCTTCCTGCACCCCAAGGATTGTCATGGCGTACTGACAGAACTGGTCACTTCGGCCCCCGTTGAGTCACCTGAGCACTGACTCCCGCAGATAAGGGCCGGTAGGGTTGGGGGCGGTCGCCGCGCCCAACGGGCGACCGATGCCGGGGTCCGGGTTTCGGGGGACGAGCGTCGGGGCAGCAGCCCGTGCTCCGCCGCCCATCTGACACCATTCCCCGGGGGCGCCGTCCGGCGGATGGACGGAGCTCGTGTGGAGAGACTTGCGACCAGGGGACGGATGGGACCGCGCAGTGCGGGGCTACGAGAGCCAGGAGCGAGAGCCGGCGGCTGACGTCGACCACCTCTCTCGGTTCGAGGCCGAGATGAAACGGCTGAGGACCGAGCGGGAAAAGGCGATCCAGCACGCCGAGGACCTCGGCTACCAGGTCGAGGTGCTGCGCGCCAAGCTGCACGAGGCGCGGCGCACCATCATGTCCCGGCCCGCCTTCGACGGCGGCGACCTCGGCTGGCAGGCCGAGCAGTTGCTGCGCAACGCCCAGATGCAGGCCGACCAGATCCGGGCGGACGCCGAGCGCGAGCTGAGCCAGGCCCGCGCCCAGACCCAGCGGATCCTCCAGGAGCACGCCGAGCAGGCGGCCCGGCTCCAGGCCGAGCTGCACCAGGAGGCGGTGACGCGCCGCCAGCAGCTCGACCAGGAGCTGGCCGAGCGCCGGCAGACCGTCGAGTCGCACGTCAACGAGAACGTGGCGTGGGCGGAGCAGCTCCGCGCCCGCACCGAGCAGCAGGCCCGCCGCCTGCTGGAGGAGTCCCGCGCCGAGGCCGAGCAGGCCCTGGCGGCCGCGCGCGCGGAGGCCGAACGGCTGACCGCCGAGGCGCGGCAGCGCCTGCGGAGCGAGGCCGAGGCGGCCCGCGCGGAGGCCGAGCAGATCCTGCGCCGGGCCCGCGCGGACGCCGAGCGGCTGCTGAACGCCGCCTCCACGCAGGCCCAGGAGGCCACCGACCACGCCGAGCGGCTGCGCACCTCCACCGCCACCGAGGCGGAGGCCGCGCGCCGTCAGGCCCAGGAGCTGAGCCGGGCCGCCGAGCAGCGGATGGCCGAGGCGGAGACCGCGCTGCGCGAGGCGCGCGCCGAGGCCGACAAGCTGCTCGCCGAGGCCAAGGAGGCCGCCGCCAAGGCGCTCGCCGGCGCCGAGTCGGCCAACGAGCAGCGCACCCGCGTGGCCAAGGAGCAGGTCGCCCGGCTGGTCCAGGAGGCCACGAAGGAGGCCGAGGCCACCAAGGCGGAGGCCGAGCAGCTCGTCGCCGACGCCCGCGCCGAGGCCGAGAAGATCGTCACCGAGGCCGCCGAGAAGGCCCGGACGATCGCCGCCGAGGAGACCGCCACCCAGCTGTCCAAGGCGGCCAGGACCGCCGAGGACGTGCTCAACAAGGCGTCCGAGGACGCCAAGCAGACCACGCGGGCCGCCGCCGAGGAGGCCGAGCGGATCCGCACGGAGGCCGAGGCCGAGGCGGACCGGCTGCGTGCCGAGGCGCACGACATCGCCGAGCAGCTCAAGGGCGCCGCGAAGGACGACACCAAGGAGTACCGCGCCAAGACGGTCGAGCTGCAGGAGGAGGCCCGCCGGCTGCGCGGCGAGGCCGAGCAGCTGCGCGCCGAGGCGGCCGAGGAGGGCGAGCGGATCCGCGCCGAGGCCCGCAAGGAGGCCGTGGCGCAGATCGAGGAGGCCGCCAAGACGGCCGAGGAGCTGCTCGCCAAGGCCAAGGCGGACGCGGACGAGCTGCGCACCACCGCCCAGGCGGACAGCGAGAAGGTCCGCACCGAGGCCATCGAGCGGGCGACGGCGCTGCGCCGGCAGGCCGAGGAGACCCTGCAGCGCACCCGCCAGGAGGCCGAACGGCACCGCGAGGAGGCCGCCGAGCAGGCCGAGGCCCTCAAGGCGGACGCCGAGCGGGCGGCGCGCGAGCTGCGCGAGGACACCGAGCGGGCCCTGGCGGCCCGGCAGGAGGAGGCCGCCGGGGAGCTGGCCCGGCTGCAGAAGGAGGCCGAGGAGCGGCTCGCCGCCGCCGAGCAGGCGCTCGACGAGGCCCGCGAGGAGGCCACGCGCCTCCGCCGCGAGGCCGCCGAGGAGACCGAGCGGCTGCGCGCCGAGGCAGGCGAGCGGATCCGCACGCTCCAGCAGCAGGCCGAGGCCGAGGCCGAGCGGCTGCGCACCGAGGCCGCCGCCGACGCCTCCGCCTCCCGCGCGGAGGGCGAGGCCGTCGCCGTGCGCCTGAGGTCGGAGGCCGCGGCCGAGGCGGAGCGGCTGAGGTCGGAGGCGCAGGACACCGCCGACCGGGTCCGCGCGGAGGCGCAGGCCGCCGCCGAGCGGCTCGCCGCCGAGGCGTCCGAGACGCTGGCCGCCGCCCAGGAGGAGGCCGCCCGGCGCCGCCGCGAGGCCGAGGAACTCCTCGGCTCCGCCCGGCAGGAGGCCGACCAGGAGCGCGAGCGGGCCCGCGAGCAGAGCGAGGAGCTGCTGGCCTCCGCCCGCAAGCGGGTGGAGGAGGCCCAGGCCGAGGCCGTGCGCCTGGTCAAGGAGGCCGACCGGCGCGCCGCGGAGCTGGTGTCCGCGGCCGAGCTCCACGCCCAGCAGGTACGGGACTCGGTGGCCGGGCTGCACGAGCAGGCCCAGGAGGAGATCGCCGGGCTGCGCAGCGCCGCCGAGCACGCGGCGGAGCGCACCCGCCGGGAGGCCGAGGAGGAGGCGGACCGGGTCCGCTCCGACGCCTACGCCGAGCGGGAGCGGGCCGGCGAGGACGCGGGCCGCCTGCGGCGCGAGGCGCGGGAGGAGTCGGAGGCCGCCAAGGCGCTCGCCGAGCGCACCGTCTCCGAGGCGCTGGCGGAGGCCGAGCGGATCCGCGCGGACGTCGCCGAGCACGCCCAGCGGGTGCGCACGGAGGCCTCCGACACCATCGCGGAGGCCGAGCAGAGCGCCGCCCGCACCCGCGCGGACGCCCGCGAGGACGCCAACCGCATCCGGTCGGACGCGGCGACGCAGGCCGACACCCTCATCAGCGAGGCGCGCGCCGAGGCGGAGCGGCTCACGACGGAGACGGTCGCCGACACCGACCGGCTGCGCGCGGAGACGGTCGCCGAGGCCGAGCGGGTCCGCACCGAGGCCCTCGCCGAGGCCGAACAGGTGCGCTCCGAGGCCCGCACCGAGGCCGAGCGGGTGCGCTCCGAAGCCGCCACCGAGGCCGAGCGGGTGCGGTCCGAGGCCCGCACCGAGGCCGAGCGGCTGCTCGCGGACGCCACCGGGGACGCCGAGCGGCTGCGGGCCGAGGCCGCCGAGACGGTCGGCTCGGCGCAGCAGCACGCCGAGCGGCTGCGCGGCGAGGCCGAACGCGTCAAGGCCGACGCCGAGGCGGAGGCCGAGCGGCTGGCGGCCACCGCGCGCGAGGCGGCCGAGCGCACCCTGGACGAGGCCCGCAAGGACGCCAACAAGCGGCGTTCGGAGGCGGCCGAACAGGTCGACAAGCTCATCACGGAGACCACGGCGGAGGCCGACAAGCTGCTCACCGAGGCACAGGCGCAGGCCCTGAAGACCACCGCGGACGCGGAGGCGCAGGCCGACACGATGGTCGGCGCGGCCCGCAAGGAGGCCGAGCGGATCGTCTCCGAGGCCACCGTCGAGGGCAACTCCCTGGTGGAGAAGGCCCGTGCGGACGCGGACGAACTGCTCGTCGGCGCCCGCCGGGACGCCACCCAGATCCGGGAGCGCGCCGAGGAGCTGCGCGACCGCATCACCGCGGAGATCGAGGAGCTGCACGAGCGCGCCCGTCGCGAGGCGGCCGAGACGATGAAGTCCACCGGCGACCGCTGCGACGCGCTCATCAAGGCCGCCGAGGAGCAGCTCGCCAAGGCCGAGGCGAAGGCCAAGGAGATCGTCTCGGAGGCCAACTCCGAGGCCGGCAAGGTGCGCATCGCCGCCGTCAAGAAGGCCGAGGGGCTCCTGAAGGAGGCCGAGCAGAAGAAGGCCACTCTCGTCAAGGAGGCCGAGGAGCTCAAGGCCGAGGCGATCCGCGAGGCGCGGCGCACGGTCGAGGAGGGCAAGCGCGAACTGGAGATCCTGGTGCGGCGCCGCGAGGACATCAACGCCGAGATCTCCCGTGTCCAGGACGTGCTGGAGGCGTTGGAGTCCTTCGAGGCCCCGCCCTCCGGCAAGGACACCGGGGTCAAGGCCGGCGCCGCCGCCGGAGCTACCCGTTCGGGTGGCAAGTCGTCGGAAAGCTAGCGAGGAGGGCCGATTCCGGTGTCTGCTGGATTCTTTGACCAACTGTTTGGCAAGCTGTCCATCGGTTAGCCACCCAAAAGAGGTGTCATTCTCCAGATCAAACACGCATCCGCTCGATGACACGCCGCTTTGACCCCTAGGATTCCCCTTATCACCTCACCGGTCTCATTCGACAGGAACCCCATGAGCGACACTTCCCCCTACGGCTTCGAGCTTGTGCGGCGTGGGTACGACCGCGCTCAGGTGGACGAACGTATCTCCAAGCTCGTCTCCGACCGTGACCAGGCGCTCGCCCGCATCACCGCTCTGGAGAAGCGGATCGAGGAGCTCCACCTCGAGACGCAGAACGCCCAGGCCCAGGTCACCGACGCCGAGCCGTCGTACGCGGGCCTCGGCGCACGGGTCGAGAAGATCCTGCGCCTCGCCGAGGAAGAGGCGAAGGAGCTGCGCGAGGAGGCCCGGCGCGCGGCCGAGCAGCACCGCGAGCTCGCCGAGTCGGCGGCCCAGCAGGTGCGCAGCGACGCCGAGACGTACGCGGCCGAACGCAAGGCGAAGGCCGAGGACGAGGGCCTGCGGATCGTCGAGAAGGCCAAGAGTGACGCCGCCCAGCTGCGGGCCGAGGCCCAGCGGGACGCGCAGTCCAAGCGCGAGGAGGCGGACGCCCTCTTCGAGGAGACCCGTGCCAAGGCCGCGCAGGCCGCCGCCGACTTCGAGACGAACCTCGCCAAGCGCCGCGAGCAGTCCGAGCGCGACCTGGCGTCCCGTCAGGCCAAGGCCGAGAAGCGGCTCGCCGAGATCGAGCACCGCGCCGAGCAGCTGCGCCTGGAGGCGGAGAAGCTGCGCACCGACGCCGAGCGCCGCGCCCGCCAGACCGTCGAGACGGCGCAGCGCCAGGCCGAGGACATCGTGGCCGACGCCAACGCCAAGGCCGACCGCATCCGCTCGGAGTCCGAGCGCGAGCTGGCCGCGCTGACCAACCGCCGCGACTCGATCAACGCGCAGCTGACCAACGTGCGCGAGATGCTCGCCACGCTCACCGGTGCCGCGGTGGCCGCCGCCGGCACGTCGAGCGACGACGAGTCGGTCTCCCGCGGGGTGCCCGCGCAGCAGTCCCGGTAACGCCGGGCGTACAGCGGCTGAGAAGAGGCGGAGCCCGCTGCCACCGGGGTGGCAGCGGGCTCCGTCCCGTTTTAGCGTGTCGGCATGATCGAGCTGGCGGGACTGACCAAGCGGTACGGCGAGAAGGTCGCGGTCAACAACCTCACCTTCGCCGTCAGACCGGGCATGGTCACGGGCTTCCTGGGCCCCAACGGCGCCGGCAAGTCGACCACCATGCGGATGATCCTGGGCCTGGACCGGCCCACCGCCGGCGACGTGCGCGTCGACGGCAGGCCCTACGACCGGCTCAAGGACCCGCTGAAGTCCATCGGGGCGCTGCTGGAGGCCCGCGCGGTGCACGGCGGGCGCAGCGCCTACCACCATCTGCTGTGCCTGGCGCAGAGCAACGGCATCCCGAAACGTCGGGTGCGCGAGGTGCTCGACACCGTGGGCCTGACGGCGGTCGCGGGGAAGAAGGCCAGGTCGTTCTCGCTCGGCATGTCGCAGCGCCTCGGCATCGCCGCCGCGCTGCTGGGCGATCCGCGGATCCTGATGTTCGACGAGCCGGTCAACGGCCTCGACCCCGAGGGCATCCACTGGATCCGCACCCTGATGAAGTCGCTGGCCGCACAGGGCCGGACGGTGTTCGTGTCGAGCCATCTGATGAGCGAGATGGCGCTGACCGCCGACCACCTCGTCGTCATCGGCCAGGGCCGGCTGCTCGCCGACACCTCCATGGCGGGCTTCATCGAGCAGCACTCGCGCAGTTGCGTCCGGATCCGCACGCCCCAGCCGGAGCGGCTGCTGGACGTGCTGCACGCGGCGGGGATCACGGCCGTGGCGACCGGCACCGGCGCCTTCGAGGTCGACGGCGGCAAACCCGAGCACATCGGCGAGCTGGCCGCGCGGCACCAGGTGGTGCTGCACGAGCTGAGTCCCCGGCAGGCCTCGCTGGAGGAGGCGTTCATGCGGCTGACCGCGGAGTCGGTGGAGTACCACGCCCACGCCGGGACCCCGCCCGCCGCGCAGCGGTGGGGCGACGGCGGGGGGAGGAGCTGACCATGGCGGTCACCCAGGTCGTCCGGTCCGAATGGACCAAGATCCGGTCGGTGGCGTCCACCGTCTGGACGCTCTCCGTCGCCGTGGTCGTCACCGTCGCCCTCGGCATGCTGATCTCGGCGCTGTCGAGGAACGAGTTCGCCTCCACGAGCACGCGGGACAGGTTCTCCTTCGACCCGACGTTCACCAGCTTCGCGGGCATGAGCCTCGGTCAGCTGGCGATGATCGTGTTCGGGGTGCTCGTCGTGTCGAACGAGTACAGCACCGGCATGATCCGCACCTCGCTGGCCGCGGTCCCGCAGCGCGGCACCTTCCTGTTCGGCAAGATCGCGGTCGCCACCGCGCTGGCCCTCGTGGTCGGCCTGACCACCGCTTTCCTCGCCTTCTTCGTCGGGCAGGCGGTGCTCGGCGACCTCGGGGCGTCGATCGGCGACCCGGGCGTGCTGCGCGCGGTGATCGGCGGCGGGCTCTACATGACCCTCATCGCGACGTTCTCCATGGGCGTCGCCGCGATGCTGCGCTCGCCGATGCTCTCGCTCGGCGTCCTGATGCCGTTCTTCTTCCTCGTCTCCAGCATCCTGGGCAACGTCTCGGCGACCGAGGAGGTCGGCCGGTTCCTGCCCGACCAGGCCGGCAGCAGGATCATGCAGGTGGTTCCCCCGGTCGGCGACGACACCCCGTACGGTCCCTGGGGCGGGCTCGGGATCATGGTGCTGTGGGTGGCCGCCGCCCTCGTCGGCGGTTACGTGCTGGTGAAGAAGCGGGACGCGTGAGGTTCTGCGCGCTCTTGGGCGGAACCGTCAGCGCCCCGATATCCTCCTAACCCTTACGGGGGGCGTGTGCCCCGCTGTCCTGAAAAACCTTCGCTGGGTACCTTCCGACGGGTGGGGAGCATGATCGAGGCAGTCGGCCTGACCAAGCGCTACGGCGACAAGACCGCTGTGCACAACCTGTCCTTCCAGGTGCGGCCCGGCGCCGTCACCGGCTTCCTCGGGCCGAACGGCTCGGGCAAGTCGACGACGATGCGGATGATCCTCGGCCTGGACAACCCCACCGCCGGGCACGTCACGATCGGCGGCTACCCGTACCGCAAGCTGCCCAACGCCCCCCGCCAGGTCGGCGCCCTGCTCGACGCCAAGGCGGTGCACGGCGGCCGGTCCGCCCGCAACCACCTGCTGAGCCTCGCCCAGCTGTCCGGCATCCCGGCCCGGCGCGTGGACGAGGTGCTCGGCGTCGTCGGCCTGCACGACGTGGCGAAGAGACGGTCCAAGGGGTTCTCCCTCGGCATGGGCCAGCGGCTGGGCATCGCCGCCGCGCTGCTCGGCGACCCGCAGGTGCTGCTGTTCGACGAGCCGGTCAACGGCCTCGACCCCGAGGGCATCCTCTGGGTGCGGAACCTGATGAAGGCGCTGGCCGCCGAGGGGCGGACCGTGTTCGTCTCCAGTCACCTCATGAGCGAGATGGCGCTCACCGCCGATCACCTGATCGTCATCGGGCGCGGACAACTGCTCGCCGACATGAGCGTGAAGGACTTCATATCGGCCAATTCCGCCGACTTCGCGCGGGTGCGCACGCCCGGCACCGAGCCGCAGCAGCGCGAGAAGCTGTCGGCCGCGCTCACCGAGGCCGGCGGCCAGGTGCTGCCCGAGCAGGACGGCGCGCTGCGGGTGACGGGCCTGCCGCTGCCCCGCATCAGCGACATCGCGCACGAGGCCGGCGTACGGCTGTGGGAGCTGTCGCCGCATCAGGCCTCGCTGGAGGAGGCGTACATGCGGATGACGCAGGGGGTGGTCGACTACCGCTCGACCGCCGACCAGAAGGAAGGGCTGCACCAGCCGCTGCCGCCCGGCGCGCAGCCGCCGGTGCCGGTGCCCGGACAGGGCCAGCCGGGCTGGTACGCCCCGCCGCCGCCCCAGCAGGGCGGGCAGCCGTTCGCCGGGCCGCAGGGCGCGCCGGGCCGGACGGGGCCGTACGGCGCCCCGGACGCCCCGGGCGCCCCGGAGGCCGCGCCGGCCGCGTCCAACCCGTACGCGCAGCCCGCTCCCCCGGCACCGGCCCCGCAGCCCGCCGCCGCACGGCCCGCCGCCCCGACGACCGACGTGACCGAGCCCGAGGACGCCCGATGAGCACCCCGCAGCCCCCGACGCCGCAGGCCGCGCCCGCACCCCAGTGGCAGGCGGCGCCCGGCTCCCCGTTCCCCGTCTACACCTCGCCGATCCCGGTGGTGCGCACGCACCTCGGGCACGCCGTCGCCTCCGAGTGGACGAAGATCCGCTCGGTGCGCTCGACCCTGTGGACGCTCGGCGTGTTCGTCCTGCTGGTCGTCGGCATCGGCCTGCTGACCGGTGTCGTGGTGGCGAGCTCCCCGTCCGACCTGTCCGGTGAGAACGCCCTGTCGCTGGGCTTCTTCGGGCTGCTGCTGGGCAGCATGTGCGTCATCACGCTCGGCGTGCTCACCACGGCCTCGGAGTACGGCACCGGCATGATCCGCACCACGATGACCGCCTGCCCCACCCGCGGCCGGGTGCTCGCGGCGAAGGCGATCGTGTTCTTCCTGACGGCGTTCGTGGTGACGCTGGTGTCCGTGTCCGTCGTCGCCTTCCTGCACGTGGCCATGCTGGGGGGCAACGGCGCCCGGGAGCCCTCCGGCGGGGAATGGCTGAAGGGCACGGTCGGCGTCGCGCTCTACGTCGCGCTGCTCGGGATGCTCTCGCTCGCCGTCGGCTCGGTCGTCCGGCACTCGGCGGGCGCCATCACCATCATGATCGGCGCCGTGCTCGCGCCGCTGGTGATCGCGCTGTTCATGTTCTCCTCCTCGCTGGAGGACGTCCGCCAGGCCCTGTTCGAGTACTCGATCCCCAACCAGCTCAGCGTCTTCTACGCCAACTCCCTGAGCGAGTCGGGCCCGTCCGGCTGGGACCCGCTGTGGATCATGCTCGGCGTGACGGCCGTGGTGTTCGCCGGCGCCTTCGCGCTGCTGGAGAAGCGGGACGTGTAGGACGGGCGGACCCGGCTCAGAACCGGGGCGCGTTACGGGACCGCTGCATCCGTGTGGTGCGGCGGTCCTTGGCGTTCCAGCACGCCTTGTGCCAGTGCCGGCGGTCGTCGACGCCCACGTACGACGGCCAGGCCACCACGTGCGGCACGCCGTCGGGGATCAACTGGTCGCAGCCGGGGCAGCGGTACGCCTTGCCCCGGGCGCTCGCGCCGGCCACGTGCCGCACGTTCCACTCCTCGCCCTGCCAGCTCTCCGTGGACTCCCAGCCGCCGTAGCGGCCGGGCCGGTCGTCCTCGGCGCTCCGGCCGGACCGGCCGACTCCCTTGGGTCGGTTGCGACGCGGGGACACAGGACACCTCACGGGGCTCTACGGGATGCACGGGCCCTGTCCAGCCTACGCGGCGCGGACAGGGGTACGCGTACACCACCGGCCGCCGAAGGTCCCCTCGCGGACCGGCGCGGACGCCCTCCCCGGCGTCCGGATCTCCGGACAATCCGCAAATCCCTTCGCAGAGCCGTGTCCTCGGCACGTGTCGGCCGGTTGTGCCCGGTGGGGAGCTCCGTGTCGGAGCCGAGGAAGCAGGAAAAACGATGCGCGTAGGAAGTTTCGTGTTGGCGGCCCGATTCCCCGGGCAGGGCGAGGGGGAGGCGCTGCACCGCGCGGTCCGCTCCGCCGAGGTCGCGGAGGAGGCGGGACTCGACACGGTCTGGCTGGCCGAGCACCACTTCGTGCCGTACGGCACCTGTCCGTCGGCCGTCACCCTGGCGGCGTTGCTGCTCGGCCGGACCCGCCGCCTCCGGGTCGGGACGGCGGTCAGCGTCCTGTCCACCACCCACCCCGTGACGCTCGGCGAGCAGGCCGCGCTGCTGCATGTGACGAGCGGCGGGCGGTTCTCGCTCGGCGTGGGGCGCGGCGGGCCGTGGGTCGACCTGGAGGTGTTCGGCGCGGGCCTGGAGGCGTACGAGAAGGGGTTCCCGGAGTCGCTCGACCTGCTGGTGCGCTGGCTGCGCGAACCCGCGGTCGGAGCCTCGGGGGAACGATTCGGCTTCCGTGAGGTGCCCGTCGTCCCCCGCCCGTCGGAGGCCCTGACGGACGCCGAGGGACCGGAGGTCGTCGTCGCCTGCACCTCTCCGGCGAGCGTGCGGCTCGCGGCCGAGCGCGGGCTGCCGATGCTGCTCGGCATGCACGTCGGCGACGAGGAGAAGGCCGAGATGGCCGCCCTGTGGCGGCGGCAGGCGCGGGCGGCCGGGCGGTCGGCGGAGGAGATCCACCACGCGGCCCACGTCTCGGCCGGCGTCTGCCAGATCGCGGACCGGCGCACGGACGCGGTGGAGACGCTGGTGAAGGCGATGCCGGGCTGGCTGAAGCAGGGGCTGGACGCCCATGTCACGGTCGACGGCCGCCCCCGGCGGATGCGCGATCCGCTGGCGTACACCGAACTGCTCTGCGGCCTGCACCCGGTGGGTCCCCCGCGGCTCTGCGTCGACCGCCTCGCGGCGACCAGCGAACGGACCGGAATCTCCCGTTTCGCCCTGCTCGTCGAGGGCTCCGGGGATCTGGCGGCGACCGAGGAGAACGTACGGCGGCTGGGGTCCGAGGTCCTGCCGCACCTGAACTGACCGGGCCTTCCGCCGGGAACCACGGTGTCCCCCACGGAAGACCTGCCGCACCGGTGCGAACCGCGCCCCCGTGCACGGAGCGGCGACCCGAGGGCCGGCCGCGTCAGCAGTCCCGAAGCTCCGGCGACTGGTTCAGCAACTGGCTGCGTACCGAGGTGAAACGCGCCAGCGTCTCGTCGACCGAGGAGTCGAGCGGGAACACCGCCACCCGGTGGCAGTTCTGGAAGGCCAGCCGCACACCGAAGTGTCTCTGCAGCGCGCCGCGTATCGCGTCGCTCGCGAGCGCACGCAGCAGCTGACCACGTGCCTGCTCGTCCGGCGGGGGCGTCTGGTTGTCGGCGAACTGGCCGCCGTCCACCTTCAGCTGTGCCACCAGGGAACTGATCATCTCCCACGCGTAGGGCAGGGAGGTCCGGACGCAGTCGACGAAGTCGGCTTCGTCGACCTCGCCTCGCTCGGCCTGTTCGAGCAGGGCCGGTGAGACGTCGAGCGACATGGGTTCTCCTCTCGCACCCCCGACCAGCAGGGGCTGCCTGACAGTAAGGGAGGCCCGCGATGCAGAACACGCTGTGTAAACATTCCGCGCCCTCCCGTTCAATACCGTAAGCAACGGGCGGTGACCGCACCAGGCAAATGCCCGGATGCGCAAAGGTCGTTGGGCACACAATCGGCCACGGCGCGAACGAGGGCCTTCCGGCACAAGAGGGGCGGTCCGGCGCGCCTGCACCGGGATGACCGCGGTGGTCCGCCCGGCCTCCCGGAGGGGGCCGGACGGCGGCGGGCGCCAGGAGGGCGAATCGCGCTCACCGGGGCCCGTCGAGTAGCGTTGCCGACCATGCGTCTCGTCATTGCCCGCTGCTCCGTGGACTACGTCGGGCGGCTCACCGCCCACCTTCCCCCGGCCCCCCGCCTGATCCTGGTCAAGGCGGACGGCAGCGTCTCCATCCACGCCGACGACCGGGCCTACAAGCCCCTGAACTGGATGTCGCCGCCCTGCACGCTGAAGGAGGAGGCCGGCGGCCCCGACGGCGCCGCGGGGGCGTGGACCGTCGTCAACAAGGCGGGTGAGAAGCTCATCATCACGATGGAGGAGATCCTCCACGACTCCACGCACGAACTGGGCGTGGACCCCGGCCTGATCAAGGACGGTGTGGAGGCGCACCTCCAGGAACTGCTCGCCGACCGCATCGAGACCCTCGGCGAGGGCTACACCCTCATCCGCCGCGAGTACCCGACGGCCATCGGGCCGGTCGACATCCTGTGCCGGGACGCCGCGGGCCAGACCGTCGCCGTCGAGATCAAGCGGCGCGGCGAGATCGACGGCGTGGAACAGCTCACCCGCTACCTGGAGCTGCTGAACCGCGACCCCCGGCTCGCCCCGGTGCGCGGCATCTTCGCCGCCCAGGAGATCAAGCCCCAGGCGCGTGTCCTCGCCACCGACCGGGGCATCGGCTGCCAGGTGCTGGACTACGACGCGCTGCGCGGCATCGAGGACGACAAGCTGCGGTTGTTCTGAACCGGCGGCGCGGTCGCCGCGGACCGCCGGCGCGGCCGCTCGGGGCGGCCGTACGACGACGAGGGCCGGGTCCGGCGTACGGGCCCGGCCCTCGTGCGTCGGCGCGATGCCTCAGATCACCGTGCCCGTACCGCTGGGACCGCCCGCCCCGCCGCTCCCCGGAGCGCTCGCCGAGGTGCTCGTCTCGCCGGGGGCGCTCGACGTGACCGGGCCGCTGGCCGAGTTCGAGGTGGACGGCGAGGACGGCGGCGGCGCGGTCGTCGACGGCGCGGAGGTGGACGGTTCCGACGTCGACGGCGCGGAGGTGGACGGCCCGGGCGACGACGGCTTGGACGGGGCCGACGGCTTCGAGGTCGTGGGCGGCCTGGACGTCGGCGACTTCGACGGCGGCGGCGACGTCGACGGTCCCTCGCTGCCGCTGGGGTCGTCCGACGGCCGGGCCGAGCCCGTGCCGGTCGGCGTCGGGTCGTCGGTGGTGCCGAAGGTGCCGTCCGGGCCGGGGCCGGCCGGCCGGCTCGTCGCCGCGCCGGTGTCGCCGGAGCCGCCGCCGTCGTCCTGCGGCACGTCGGCGCCCAGGCTGCCGTCCTCGACGCCCCGGCTGGCGGAGGGGTTGACCCCGACCTCGTCGGACGGGCGGTTGGCGTCGTTGTCGGACGTGGCGCCGAGGGTCACCACCGTGCCGAGCACGGCGACGAGCAGCGCGCCCGCGCCGGCCGCCGCGAGGTTGCGCCGGGCGAGGCCCTTGATGCCGCCGCCGGCCTTGCGGGACGGCCCGGCGGACGGGGTGCGGCGGGTGACCGGGGCCGGGACGTCGGCGGGCCGCTGCAACGGCGGGAACGCCGCGGGCGCCCCGCCCGGCGGCGAGGCGGACTCGTCGTGCCGCGCCTCGGGCACCTCCTCCCCCGCGGTCGCCCCGAACGCGCCCGCGACCGCGCCGAGGCCGGGCGCGGTCCCCGAGCGGTCGGCGACCAGGGCGAGGGCACGGCGGCCGGCGACGGTGCCGCGCTTGTCGGCGAGCGCGCCGCGCAGGCCGATGGAGGCCTCCAGTTCGGCGCGGGCCCGGTCCAGCTGGCCGCCGCACAGCGCGAGGACGCCGAGCTCGTGGTGGAAGTAGGCCTGTTCGGCGACGTCCCCGGCGAGCCGGGCGGCCTCGGTGCCCGAGCGCAGCGCCCGTTCCCAGGCGCTCCAGTGCAGCCCGGCGGCGAACGCGGGCGCCGCCGTACGGGCCAGCCGGACGGCGGGGCGGTCCTCGCCCTCCTCGCCCTCCTCGGCCGGCGCGGTCGCCGGCGTCAGCACGGCGAGGGCGGCGAGCACCGCGTCGGCCTCGGCGCACACGCGTTCCGGGGTGACCGAGGGGTGCCCGGCCCACCAGGCGTAGTGCTGGGCGACGGCGAGGGCGTCGGCCTGGACGTCGTCGGCGTATCCGGCTGCCTCCAGCTGGGTCAGCACCCCGGCGGCGAGCCGGTAGCGGGAGCCCACCGGGGAGACCAGTCCGCAGCCGGCCAGCTCGCCGAGGGCGGCGTCCGCGTGGGTGTCGCCGGCCAGGGCGGGCAGGTGCGCCTGGTGCGGCACCTCGCCGCCGAGCGCGACGGCGAACCGCAGGGTGGCGCGGGCCGAGGCGCTCAGCCGGGAGGCGAGCAGCGGCGCGGGCGCGGCGGCCTCGCCGAGCGACGGCAGGGGGGCGTCCTCGTCGGCGTCGCGGGGGCTGTCCGCGGGCGGCGCGTCCGCGACGCCGGACTCGTCGGCGGCCTCGGCGCCGGCCCGCAGCCGGTCGCGCTGGCGCAGCAGGGCGCCGGCCTGGACGAAGCGCAGCGGCAGGCCCTCGGACTCGAACCAGAGGTCCCCGGCCCAGGTGGCCTCCTCCTCGGTGAGGGCGCGGCCGGCGGCGCGTTCGAGGAGTTCCAGGCTGTCCGCGCGGTCCAGGCCGCTGAGGACGACCTCCTCCACGGCCGAGCCGGCGGAGGGGGCCGGCACGTCCGGGGTGGCGGCGATCAGGAAGGCGCACTCGGGGGTGGCGTCCAGCAGGTCGTCCAGCGCGGCGCCGCCGAACTCGATGTCGTCGAGGACGACGACCGCGCCGATCTCCCGGACGTGGGCGAGCAGCTCGTCCCGGTCCGGGCGGTACAGGGGGGCGCGGTGGACGGCGTGGAAGAGGTCGTGGAGCAGGTCGTCGGCGGTGCGGCGGAAGCCGTTCAGGCGGACGACGCCGTCGGGGGCGAGGTCGGCGCAGTCCTCGGCGACGAGGTCGAGGAGGCTGGTGCGGCCGGAGCCGGCGGGGCCGGTGAGGCGCACGGAGCGGCCGCGGGCGAGCAGCCGTACCAGCTGTTCGCGTTCGTCCTGGCGGGCCAGCAGCGGCAGCGCGGGCTGCGCGGGGCCGGGCGGGACGGGCGGCCGGGCGGCGCGCTCGGTCTCGGCGCGCTCGGCCGCGGTGAGCTTCTCGGGGCGGCCGGGCCGCTCCCCGGGCGGGCAGGCCTCGATCTCGCTGCCGTCCACGGGGTTGACGGTGAGCAGGAAGTCGCCGGAGACGAGCTGTACCGTGCGGGCGAGCGCGGGCGCGTGCTGTCCGAAGTCGGAGGTGAGGGATTCCCTGGGCGGGCGCTGGCGCGGCGCGTGGCCTCCCCCGGTCTCGCGTTCGCTCGACCGGGAGGCACCTCCACCGGCGTGGCCGTACTCCTCGGGTCCGCGGGTGTTCGGGTCCATAGGTCCAAGCCCCCAAAAGCGTTCTGTGCTCTTCCAGCCCCTCCCGGCCTTGCCGCACACCGCGCTGTCGCTTCTGGTCCGGGCCCGCTAGAGGGTCGCATGGCAGCGGGCAGCCGAACCCTAAACCTTCGCTCAGTATCCCCGACAGCCCGGGGTGCCGCGCCGTCCGAGACGTCACAGTCTCGTGAGGATTGGGCGCGTCGTACGTTTCGCCGAGGGGTGTCCGGGTCCCCCCGGCCCGCCGGGCCACACCCGTCGCGAAAGCCCGGGGGGTCACACCCTGGGCAGCGTCTCCACCCCGAGGCCGCCTTCGATGGCCAGGATCCGGTACAGCCGGGTGGCCACCAGCAGGCGCTGCATCTGCGGCGGTACGCCGCGCAGCACGAGCCGTCGGCCGCAGCGGCCGGCCCGCCGGTGGGCACCCATGATCACCCCGAGTCCGGTGGCGTCCCAGGAGTCCAGCTCTGACAGGTCGAGCACCAGGTCGCCGACTCCGTCGTCGACGGCCGAGTGCAGGGCCGTGCGGGCGTCCGCCGCGCTGCGAACGTCGAGGCGGCCCCCGACGACCAGCTCGGCGTGGTCGCCCCTGATGTGCATATGCGCTCCCCGTGCGTGCGTCTCGTGCCTCGCGTCGTGGTGTCCTGCTGGCGTGCTGCGGCGTTCCACCGATGCGCCGTGACGCGCGCTGACGCACTGTGGCGTTCTGCTGTCGCGCCGTGGCGTTTTGTTGCTGTCCAGTGATGCAATCTCTGACTGCTTCGAACGGCCGGAAGTTGCCGTACGTAAGCGAACCGATACCGAATTCACCCCGGCGTGTGACGTTTCCGGGGGCTGACGCGCGGTCAGTGGGTGTAGAAGCCCTGCCCGCTCTTGCGTCCGATGTCACCGGCGTCCACCATCCGGCGCATCAGCTCCGGCGGGGCGAACTTCTCGTCCTGGGACTCGGTGTAGATGTTGTCGGTGGCGTGCAGCAGGATGTCGACGCCCGTGAGGTCGGCGGTGGCCAGCGGGCCCATGGCGTGACCGAAGCCGAGCCGGCAGGCGAGGTCGATGTCCTCGGCGCTCGCCACGCCCGACTCGTACAGCTTGGCGGCCTCGACGACGAGCGCGCAGATCAGCCGGGTGGTCACGAAGCCTGCGACGTCCCGGTTGACGACGATGCAGGTCTTGCCGACCGACTCGGCGAACGCGCGCGCCCTGGCGAGCGTCTCGTCGCTGGTCTTGTACCCGCGCACCAGCTCGCACAGCTGCATCATCGGGACCGGCGAGAAGAAGTGGGTGCCGACGACGCGCTCCGGGCGCTCCGTCACGGCCGCGATCTTGGTGATCGGGATGGCGGAGGTGTTGGAGGCGAGCACGGTGTCCTCACGCACGAGCTTGTCGAGCGTGCGGAAGATCTCGTGCTTGACCTCGAGCTTCTCGAAGACGGCCTCGACGACGACGTCCGCGTCGGCGGCGGCGTCCAGGTCGGTGGTCGCGGTGATGCGGGCGAGGGCGGCGTCGGCGTCGTGCGCCTCCAGCCTGCCCTTGGCGACGAACTTGTCGTACGAGGCCTTGATGGCGTCGGTGCCGCGCCGGAGGGCCTCGTCGGTGACGTCGCGCAGGACGACGTCCCAGCCCGCCTGCGCGGAGACCTGGGCGATGCCGGAACCCATCAGGCCGGCTCCGATGACGGCGAGCTTCCGTGCCACTGTGCGACTCCCCTGATACGCGCTGTCCCTGGGACCTGGCGTCACATCCCCGCCGGCGCCCGCGGGGCGGGTCCGGCGGTGTCCGGTACGGCGGGAATGCGAGGCCGCGGTCACTGCCTCTCGGGCGGACACTAGCGCCCGGAAGAGCCCGTGTGACCGGTAAGTAACGCGCGTCACGTCTCACATGACGGACATCACACCGGCACGGCTCATTCCGCACCCCGGACGGCGTAGTTGAGCACTTTCTCGCTCAACAGTCCCTCCATCTCGTCCAGCAGCAGGAGCACCTCGCGGGAGACCTCGTTCGGCTCCCCGCCCGCGAGCATGCGCCGGCCGACGGCGGCCCGCACCGTGCTGTGCAGCCAGCCGATCTGACCGGCCATCAGGGAGGGCACGGGGTCGTCGTCCGGGGCGCCGGTCTCCTCGCGCAGGGTCCGCTCCAGGTCGTCGAGCATCTCCTGGCCGATCGCCCACATCCGGGACCCCAGCGCGGACGACTCGTCGATGACCTTCATGAACTGCGCGTATCCGGCGAACAGGCCGGCGCGGGGCGAGACGGACTCGATCTCCTCGCGCAGCTCGCGCAGGACGGCCCCGGCGGCCGACTCCCCGTCGCGCCGCCCGCGCACCCAGCGCGAGAGCCGGTCGACGACGCCCTTGGAGCGGTCGAGGCGGTGCGCGGCATCGACCTGACCGTCCGCGAGGGGGAGATCCTCGGCTTCCTCGGCCCCAACGGCGCCGGCAAGACCACCACCCTCCGGATGCTCACCACCCTGCTCGCCCCCACCGGCGGCACGGCCACGGTCGCCGGGCACGACCTGGCGACCGACCCCGCGGGCGTGCGCGGGGCCTGCGGGTACGTGGCGCAGTCCGGCGGGGTGGACCCGCAGATCACCGTGCGGGAGGAACTGGTCACCCAGGGGCGCCTGTACCGCCTGACCAGGGCCCGGGCGAGCGAACGCGCCGAGGAGCCGGCCCGCGACCTGGACCTCACCGACCTCCTCGACCGCAAGTGCGCCGCGCTCTCCGGCGGCCAGCGGCGCCGCCTGGACATCGCGATGGCGCTCACCCACCGCCCCCGGGTCCTCTTCCTCGACGAACCGACGACCGGCCTGGACCCCGGCAGCCGCGCCGCCCTGTGGGACCTGGTCCGCCGGCTGCGCGACGCGCACGGCACGACCGTCTTCCTGACCACCCACTACCTCGACGAGGCCGACGCCCTCGCCGACCGCCTGGTGATCGTCGACCGGGGCGTGGTGGCGGCCGAGGGCACCCCGAGCGCGCTGAAGCTCCGCTACGCGGGCTCCGTCGACGCGACCCTCCAGGACACCTTCCTCGCCGTCACCGGCCGCAGCGCCTCCCCCGCCGACACCGCCCCCGCAACCGTGTGAGGACCCCCCGATGCTGTTGTCCGACACCGCGCTCGTCTACGGCCGCTACCTGCGCCAGTCCCTGCGCTCCCGCTCCGCGCTGCTCTTCGGCGTGCTGATGCCGCTGCTGTACCTGCTCTTCTTCGGTCCGCTCCTGACGGACCTGCCGCTCGGCGAGGAGGGCAGTTCCTGGCAGGTCCTCGTCCCCGGCCTGCTGCTGCAGCTGGGGCTGTTCGGGGCGTCGTTCGCGGGCTTCTCGATCATCGTCGAGAAGGGCCACGGGGTGATCGAGCGCATGCGGGTCACACCCGTGAGCCGCCTGGCCCTGCTGCTGGGCCGGGTGCCGCGCGACGCCACCGTGTTCGTCTTCCAGGCGGTGCTGCTGGTGCTGGCGGCCGTCGCGATGGGGCTGCGGGCACCGCTGCCCGGCGTCCTGATCGGCTTCGGGTTCGTCGCCCTGCTCACCGTCTCGCTCGCCTCGCTGTCGTACGCGCTGGCCATGCGGCTCAGCACCCCGCAGGGGTTCGGCCCGGCCGTCAACGCGCTGACCATGCCGTCGATGCTGCTGTCCGGCCTGATGCTCCCGATGACCCTGGGCCCCGCCTGGCTGGACGCGCTGTCCCGCCTCATGCCGTTCCGCTATCTGGTGGACGCGGTCCGGGACGCCTACGTCGGCTCCTACACGACGCCCGCCATGCTGTACGGCGTCCTGGTGGCCGTCGGTCTCGCGGCGCTGTCCGTGACGGTGGGCACACGTGTGTTCCGCGGCGCCGGAGCGTAACTACGCTGGGCGCATGGTCAATCTGACGCGCATCTACACGAGGACCGGCGACCAGGGCACCACCGCCCTCGGCGACATGAGCCGGGTCGCCAAGACCGACCTGCGCATCGCCGCGTACGCCGACGCCAACGAGGCCAACGCGGTGATCGGCACGGCGATCGCGCTGGGCGGCCTCGACCAGGAGGTCGTCGAGGTCCTCACCCGCGTGCAGAACGACCTGTTCGACGTGGGCGCGGACCTGTCCACCCCGGTGGTGGAGGACCCCGAGTACCCGCCGCTCAGGGTCGAGCAGTTCTACGTCGACCGCTTGGAGGCGGACTGCGACCGCTTCAACGAGCGGCTGGAGAAGCTGCGCTCCTTCATCCTGCCGGGCGGCACGCCGGGGGCGGCGCTGCTGCACCAGGCCTGCACGGTCGTGCGCCGGGCGGAGCGGTCGACGTGGGCGGCGCTGGAGGTGCACGGCGAGACGATGAACCCGCTCACCGCGACCTACCTCAACCGCCTGTCCGACCTGCTGTTCATCCTCGCCCGGACGGCGAACAAGGAGGTCGGGGACGTGCTGTGGGTGCCGGGCGGCGAGCGCTAGGCGCGGCCCCGCACCCGCCGGCACAGGCCGGTCGCCGCCGGCGCCCCGCCGACGCGCATCGGCACCACGCCCGCCTTGGCGAGGGTGACGACCGGCGCCTGCACGTCGCCGGCGAACAGCCGCAGCGCCGGCCCGGCGGCGAAGGCGGCGGCCCCTTCCAGCAGGTTCCGGGACGCCTCGCGCATCACCGGACTCCCTCCTTGGTGAGCGCCGGTCCGGTCTCCTCGCCCGCTCCGGCCGGGGCCTTCTTCGGCCAGACGAAGTAGGCCAGCGCGACCAGCCCGTGGATGCCGGCGGCCCGCAGCGCCGCCCACTGGAAGGCGCGCAGCGAGGAGATGTCGCCCTCGTCGCCGACGTACCAGACCGCGCCCTGGAGCAGGCCGCAGGCGACGGCCGCGGCGAGCAGCGTCCGCAGCCACAGCCGGGCCTCGTGGCGGGCGCGGGCCATGCCGTAGCGGGGCGCGCCGGCCGGTTTCGGCGCCCCGCCCAGGCGGTGCGCGGCGTGGCCGTCCAGCCAGCGGATCGTGTAGTGGCCGTAGGCCACCGTGTAGCCGAGGTACAGCGCCGCGAGGCCGTGCTCCCAGCCCGGTTCGGCGCCGTTCCTCAGGTCGACGGCGGTCGCCGCGAACAGCACCAGCTCCAGGACCGGCTCGCACAGCAGCAGCACCACGCTCGTACGGCGCCACTTCAGCAGGTAGCGGACGGCGAGGCCGAGCGCGAGCAGCACCCAGAAGCCGACCTCGCAGGCGACGATCAACGCGACGATCACGACGTGCTCCCTTCGGTCACCCCTCCAGGGTCCCGGCGGAAGCGGCGCCGCTCGTCGTCGGCGGTGACGAACTCGCGGTACATCGAAAGATGCAGCAGCGGACCGTTCCCGGGGATCAGGCGCGCCCGCCCGGCGCCGTGTTGGATGGGACCATGGCCGCTCCGCGACTCCCCCGCCCGCCCCGCTTCGACGCGTACGCCGCGCTGGCCGGACTGCTCGGCGGGCTGCTGCTGTGGGGCTTCGGCCTGGTCACCCGGCCCGGGGACGAGCCGATCGTGCTCCTTCCCGGCGCCTGGCCGGTCCTGGTGCCGCTGGCGGTGATGGCCTGCTGCGAGCTGGCGCGGCGGACCGCCCCGCGCGCCGCGCTGCTGACCGCCACCGTCACGCTGGTCCTGGACACCGTCACCCAGGGCAACCTGGTCACGCTGGTGATGTACACCGACGTGATGTACGCGGCCGTCCTGTACGGCACCCCGGCCTCGGCCCGCCGCATCCCCTGGATCACCGGACTGCTGTCGGTGGCCGCCACGGTGGCGTCGTTCGCGGCGTGGCGGGTGCCCGAGGCGCTGCTGATCGGCGCGGCCGTCGCCATCCTGACGTTCGCGCCCGCCTCCACCGGCCTGATCGTCCGCAACCACCGCGACGCCGCCGAGGCCGCCCGGCTGCGCGCCGAGCAGACCGCGCTGCTCGCCGAACTGGACCGCGCCCAGGCGGTCACCGCCGAGCGCGCCCGGATGGCCCGCGAACTGCACGACATGGTCGCCAACCACCTGTCCGCGATCGCCATCCACTCCACGGCCGCGCTCTCCCTCGACGACCCGGCCACCACCCGGCAGGCCCTCGGGGTCATCCGGGAGAACAGCGTCGAGGGGCTGGCCGAGATGCGGCGGCTGATCGGGATCCTGCGGGACTCCAGCGGTGACGTCGAGCCCGTCGCCGCGCCCACCCTCGACGGCCTGGGCGCGCTCGTCGACGGCGCCCGCGCCAACGGGCTCGACGTCGCCCTGGAGGCCGACCCCGGCGAGGGGCTGCCCGCGCCGGTGGAGCTGGCGGCGTACCGCATCGTGCAGGAGTCCTTGACCAACGCCCTCAAGCACGCGGCGCCCGGCCCGGTCACGGTCGCGCTCGGCCGGCGGGACGGCGCGCTGCACATCACCGTGACCAGCCCGTACGGCGAGGACCGGGACGGCCCGCGCGTTCCGGGCTCCGGCGCCGGGCTGGTCGGCATGCGGGAGCGGGCCGCGCTGCTGCGCGGCAGTTTCGCGGCGGGCCCGGAGGTTTCGCCCGACGGCGTGATCTGGGCCGTACGGGCTGTTCTGCCCCTCGTCGAAGCCGAAGGAGCAAGCGCATGATCCGCGTCCTGGTCGCCGAGGACCAGTCCGCCGTCCGCGCCGGTCTCGTCCTCATCCTGCGCAGCGCGCCCGACGTCGAGGTGGTCGGCGAGGCGGCGGACGGCGAGCAGGCGGTGGCGCTGGCCCGCGAACTGCGGCCGGACCTGGTGCTGATGGACGTTCAGATGCCGCGCCTGGACGGGGTGTCGGCGACCCGGCAGGTGGTCGCCGAGGGCCTGGCCGACGTCCTGGTGCTCACCACCTTCGACCTCGACGAGTACGTCTTCGGGGCGCTGCGCGCGGGCGCCGCCGGATTCCTGCTGAAGAACACGGAGGCGAAGGACCTCGTCGACGCCGTCCGCACGGTGGCGCGCGGCGAGGGCGTCGTCGCCCCGGCGGTCACCCGGCGCCTGATCGCCGAGTTCGCCGCGCGGTCCGCCCGGCGGACCACGGCCGACCCCGCGGTCCTGGACACCCTCACCCGACGCGAGCGCGAGGTGCTGTCCTGCCTCGGCGAGGGTCTGTCCAACGCGGACATCGCGGTCCGGCTCGACATGGCCGAGGCGACCGTGAAGACGCACGTCAGCCGGTTGCTGGGGAAGCTGGGACTGCGCAGCCGGGTGCAAGCGGCGGTCCTGGCGCAGGAGTTGGGGATCTAGGACGCCACCGCGCAGTGGTCCAGACCTATTGACCTATGGTCCAGACCTTTCTATCCTCGCCGCACTGCGGGCCTGATGGCTCAGTCACGCCCCGACAACCCCACGAGGAGGCGCAGCATGCGCTTCAGACACAGAGCCGCGGCGGGGTTCGCGACCCTGCTGCTCCCCTTCGCCGGCCTGATCGGCCTGGCCGGCCCCGCCCAGGCGGCCACCTCCGCGACCGCCACCTACGCCAAGACCCAGGACTGGGGCTCCGGCTTCGAAGGCAAGTGGACGGTGAAGAACACCGGCACCACCACCCTCACCTCCTGGACGGTCGAATGGGACTTCCCCTCCGGCACGTCCGTCACCTCCGCCTGGGACGCCGACGTCACCGGCTCCGGCACCCACTGGACCGCCCGGAACAAGTCCTGGAACGGCACCCTCGCCCCCGGCGCCTCGGTCTCCTTCGGCTTCAACGGCAGCGGCACCGGCTCCCCCACCGGCTGCAAGCTCAACGGCGGCGGCTGCGACGGCGCCTCCGTCCCCGGTGACGCCCCGCCCTCCGCGCCCGGCACCCCCACCGCCTCCGGCGTCACCGACACCTCGGTCAAGCTGACCTGGTCGGCCGCCACCGACGACAAGGGCGTCAAGAACTACGACGTCCTGCGCGACGGCGCCAGGGTCGCCACGGTGACGGCCGCCTCGTACACGGACACCGGCCTGAGCGCCGGCACCGACTACTCGTACTCCGTCCGGGCCCGCGACACCGCCGACCAGACCGGCCCGGTCAGCGGCGCGGTGAAGGTGCGCACCACGGGCGGCACCGGGGAACCGCCCACCGGTGACAAGGTCAAGCTCGGCTACTTCGCCGAGTGGGGCGTCCACGGCCGCAACTACCACGTCAAGAACCTGGTGACCTCCGGCTCCGCGTCGAAGATCACCCACATCAATTACGCCTTCGGCAACGTCAAGGACGGCAAGTGCGTCGTCGACGACACCTACGCCGCCTACGAGAAGGCCTACACCGCCGACCAGTCCGTCAGCGGCACCGCCGACACCTGGGACCAGCCGCTGCGCGGCAACTTCAACCAGCTGCGCCAGCTGAAGGCGAAGTACCCGCACATCAAGGTGCTGTACTCCTTCGGCGGCTGGACCTACTCCGGCGGCTTCGCCCAGGCCGCGGCCAACCCGTCCGCCTTCGCCGCCTCCTGCAAGGCGGTCGTGGAGGACCCGCGCTGGGCCGACGTCTTCGACGGCATCGACATCGACTGGGAGTACCCGAACGCCTGCGGTCTGACCTGCGACACCAGCGGGCCCGCGGCCTTCCGGGACCTCTCCCGGGCCCTGCGCGCCGAGTTCGGCCCCGACTACCTGGTCACCGCCGCCATCACCGCGGACGCCACCGACGGCGGCAAGATCGACGCGGCCGACTACGGCGGCGCCGCGCAGTACCTCGACTGGTACAACGTGATGACGTACGACTACTTCGGCGCCTGGGACAGGACCGGCCCGACCGCCCCGCACTCGCCGCTCACCTCGTACACCGGCATCCCGAAGGAGGGCTTCACCTCCGCCGCCGCCATCGCCAAGCTCCGGGCCAAGGGCGTTCCGGCGAGCAAGCTGCTGCTCGGCATCGGCTTCTACGGCCGCGGCTGGACCGGCGTCACCCAGTCCGCCCCCGGCGGCACCGCCACCGGCCCGGCGGCCGGCACCTACGAGGCGGGCATCGAGGACTACAAGGTCCTCAAGACCGCCTGCCCGGCCACCGGCACCGTCGGCGGCACGGCGTACGCGCACTGCGGCAGCAACTGGTGGTCGTACGACACCCCGGCGACCATCGGCACCAAGATGACCTGGGCCAAGAACCAGGGCCTGGGCGGCGCGTTCTTCTGGGAGTTCAGCGGCGACACCGCGAACGGCGAACTCGTGAGCGCGATCGACAGCGGACTGAGGTAACCGCCGTACGACGTCGGGGGGGCCCCCCCCCCCCCCCCGGGGGGGGGCCCCCCGGGCGGCCCCCCCCCCCCCCCCGGGGGGGGGGGGCCGCCCCCCCCCCCCCCCCGGCAACCCGCCCCCCCCGCCACCCCACAACCCCCG
>NZ_JBITFM010000014.1:0-101783 GCF_044456065.1 Streptomyces sp. NPDC051041 | reverse complement strand
CCTCGGGGGGGGGGGCCGCCCCCGGGGCCGGGCCCCCCCCCCGCGCCCGGGGCGCCCCCCCCCCCCCCCGGGGGGGGGGCCCCCCCGACGCGGTCACGCCACGTTCACCCGCTGTCCGGGCGGCGCCGCCTCCAGCCAGGCGAGGAAACCGGTCAGCGCGTCCTCGCTCATCGCCAGCTCCAGCCGGGTCCCGCGGTGCAGGCAGGCCAGGACCACCGAGTCGGAGAGCAGCGCCAGCTCCTCCTCCCCGTCGGGGACGCGACGGCCGGCCACCTCGATCGCGGAGCGCTCCAGGGCGCGGCGCGGGCGGGGCGAGTAGGAGAAGACCCGGAACCACTCGATGCGGTCGCCGTTGTAGCGGGCCACTCCGTAGGCCCAGCCCTTGCCGCCGGCGTCGCCCTCCTCGGGGGCGTCCCAGCGCAGGGAGCAGTCGAAGGTGCCCCCGGAACGCTGGATCAGCCGGCGGCGCAGACCGAAGACGAACAGCCCCAGCACCACGAGGGCCACCACGATTCCGCACGCAGTCAGAGCGAGGACCATCGGCACCGACCTCCTCGTCTCCTAGGTAACGGAACGGAAAAAACATCCAGATCTGCCTCAGCCGCGACCGGCTCCGGATCGCTCCGGTGCCGGCCGCGGCTGAGGCACATCACCATACGGCTCGCAGGGTCAGCGCGCCGCCGTCGCCGCACGCAGTCGGACGTCCGCACGGCGCTGGGCCGCCACGTCGTCCTCCGCCTTCGCGCGCTCCAGCTCCTGCTCCGCGCGCTGGACGTCGATCTCGTCCGCCAGCTCGGCGATCTCCGCCAGCAGCGACAGCTTGTCGTCCGCGAACGAGATGAAACCGCCGTGCACCGCGGCGACGACCGTCCCGCCATCACTCGTACGGATGGTCACCGGGCCCGACTCCAGCACACCGAGCAGCGGCTGGTGACCGGGCATGACGCCGATGTCGCCGGAGGTGGTGCGCGCGACGACCAGGGTGGCCTCGCCGGACCAGACCTGGCGGTCGGCGGCGACCAGCTCGACGTGCAGCTCAGCAGCCAAGGGTGGCTCCTCGGGTCACCACCCGGCGGGAGTGCCGGGTGTTGGTTACAAGTCTAGTGGGCGTGGAGGAGGGGGCGGGACGAGCCCCGCCCCCTCACCGTGAGCACGGGGCTCAGGAGACGCCCAGCTCCTTCGCGTTCTTCTTCAGGTCCTCGATACCACCGCACATGAAGAACGCCTGCTCCGGGAAGTGGTCGTACTCGCCGTCGCAGATCGCGTTGAACGCGGCGATCGACTCGTCCAGCGGCACGTCCGACCCGTCGACGCCGGTGAACTGCTTGGCGACGTGGGTGTTCTGGGACAGGAAGCGCTCCACGCGACGGGCACGGTGGACGACGAGCTTGTCCTCCTCGCCGAGCTCGTCGATACCGAGGATCGCGATGATGTCCTGGAGGTCCTTGTACTTCTGCAGGATGTTCTTCACGCGCATGGCCGCGTTGTAGTGGTCCTGCGAGATGTAGCGCGGGTCCAGGATGCGGGACGTGGAGTCCAGCGGGTCCACGGCCGGGTAGATGCCCTTCTCGGAGATCGGACGGGACAGAACCGTCGTCGCGTCGAGGTGGGCGAAGGTGGTGGCCGGGGCCGGGTCGGTCAGGTCGTCGGCGGGGACGTAGATCGCCTGCATGGAGGTGATCGAGTGACCGCGGGTCGAGGTGATGCGCTCCTGGAGGATGCCCATCTCGTCGGCCAGGTTCGGCTGGTAGCCCACCGCGGAGGGCATACGGCCGAGCAGGGTCGACACCTCGGAACCGGCCTGGGTGAAGCGGAAGATGTTGTCGATGAAGAACAGCACGTCCTGCTTCTGGACGTCGCGGAAGTACTCCGCCATCGTCAGGCCGGCCAGCGCCACGCGCAGACGGGTGCCCGGCGGCTCGTCCATCTGGCCGAAGACCAGCGCGGTCTTGTCGATGACGCCCGACTCGCTCATCTCGTCGATGAGGTCGTTGCCCTCACGGGTGCGCTCACCGACGCCCGCGAACACCGACACACCGTCGTGGTTGTTGGCGACGCGGTAGATCATCTCCTGGATCAGCACGGTCTTGCCGACGCCGGCGCCACCGAACAGACCGATCTTGCCGCCCTTGACGTACGGGGTCAGCAGGTCGATGACCTTGATGCCGGTCTCGAACATCTCGGTCTTGGACTCGAGCTGGTCGAAGTTCGGCGCCTTGCGGTGGATCGGCCAGCGCTCGCCGTCGTAGCTCTCGTCGACGTTGAGCACCTCACCGATGGTGTTGAACACCTTGCCCTTGGTGAAGTCGCCGACCGGCACGGAGATCGGGGCGCCGGTGTTGATCACCGGGGCCTGGCGGACCAGGCCGTCGGTGGGCTGCATGGAGATCGTGCGGACCAGGCCGTCACCCAGGTGCTGGGCGACCTCCAGGGTCAGCGTCTTCTTCTCGCCCGCCTTGGCCGGGTCGGCGACCTCGACGTGGAGGGCCTGGTACATCTCCGGGATCGCGTCGACGGGGAACTCCACGTCGACGACCGGGCCGATGACCCGGGCGACGCGGCCCGTAGCCGTCGCGGTCTCAACAGTGGTGGTCATTTATCGGTCACTCCCCGCGGTCGCGTCGGCGAGAGCGCTGGCGCCACCGACGATCTCGCTGATTTCCTGGGTGATTTCGGCCTGGCGGGCCTGGTTGGCAAGCCGGGTGAGCGTCTCGATGAGCTCTCCGGCGTTGTCGGTGGCCGACTTCATCGCGCGCCGGGTGGCGGCGTGCTTCGAAGCGGCCGACTGGAGCAGCGCGTTGTAGATGCGGCTCTCCACGTAACGCGGCAGCAGGGCGTCCAGGACGTCCTCCGCCGAGGGCTCGAAGTCGTAGAGCGGGAGGATCTCGTCCTTGGACCGGCCCTCCTGCGCGACCTCGTCGAGGCTCAGCGGCAGCAGCCGGGCCTCGACCGCCGTCTGCGTCATCATCGACACGAACTCGGTGTAGACGATGTGGATCTCGTCCACGCCGCCGTCCGCCGTCTCCGTCCCGATCGCCTCGATCAGCGGCGCCGCGACCTTCTTGGCGTCCGCGTACGACGGCTCGTCGGTGAAGCCCGTGAACGACTCCGTGACCTTGCGCTCACGGAAGTTGTAGTGGGCCACACCGCGCCGGCCGACGATGTACGTGTCGACCTGCTTGCCCTCGCGCTCAAGCCGCTCGGTCAGCTGCTCCGCCGTCTTGATGGCGTTGGCGTTGAAGGCGCCGGCCAGACCGCGGTCGCTCGTCAGGAGCAGGACCGCGGCGCGGGTCGGGTTCTCCGCCTCCGTGGTCAGCGGGTGCCGGGTGTTGGAACCGGTGGCGACCGCCGAGACCGCGCGGGTGAGCTCGGTCGCGTACGGCGTGGAGGCCGCCACCTTGCGCTGCGCCTTGACGACGCGCGAGGCGGCGATCATCTCCATCGCCTTCGTGATCTTCTTGGTCGCGGTGACGGATCGGATGCGACGCTTGTAGACCCGGAGCTGGGCTCCCATGAGTCAGGTCCCTTCCTTACGTCACTTGGCGGCGGCAGCCGGGGTTTCCTCGCCGAGCAGCTTGCCGTCCGAGGTCTCGAACTGCTTCTTGAACTCCGCGATCGCGTCCGCGACGGCCTGGAGGGTGTCGTCGGACATCTTGCCGCCCTCCCGGATGGAGGTCATGAGGCCCTGCTCCTTGCGGTGCAGGTACTCCAGCATCTCCCGCTCGAAGCGGCGGATGTCGGCGACCGGGACGTCGTCCATCTTGCCGGTGGTGCCGGCCCACACGGAGACGACCTGGTCCTCGGTGGCCATCGGCTGGTACTGGTCCTGCTTCAGCAGCTCGACCATGCGCTGACCGCGCTCCAGCTGGGCCTTGGAGGCCGCGTCCAGGTCGGAACCGAAGGCGGCGAACGCCTCCAGCTCACGGAACTGGGCGAGGTCCACGCGCAGCCGGCCCGAGACCTGCTTCATCGCCTTGTGCTGCGCGGAACCACCGACTCGGGAGACGGAGATACCGACGTTCAGCGCGGGGCGCTGACCGGCGTTGAACAGGTCCGACTCCAGGAAGCACTGGCCGTCGGTGATGGAGATGACGTTGGTCGGGATGAACGCCGAGACGTCGTTGGCCTTGGTCTCGACGATCGGCAGACCCGTCATCGAGCCGGCACCCATGTCGTCGGAGAGCTTCGCGCAGCGCTCCAGCAGACGGGAGTGCAGGTAGAAGACGTCACCCGGGTAGGCCTCGCGGCCCGGCGGGCGCCGCAGCAGCAGGGAGACGGCGCGGTAGGCGTCGGCCTGCTTCGACAGGTCGTCGAAGACGATCAGGACGTGCTTGCCCTGGTACATCCAGTGCTGGCCGATGGCGGAGCCGGTGTACGGCGCGAGGTACTTGAAGCCGGCCGGGTCGGACGCCGGGGCGGCGACGATGGTCGTGTACTCCAGGGCGCCGTTCTCCTCCAGCGCGCGGCGCACGCCGGCGATGGTGGAGCCCTTCTGGCCGATGGCGACGTAGATGCAGCGGACCTGCTTGTTCGGGTCGCCCGAGCGCCAGTTGTCGCGCTGGTTGATGATCGTGTCGACGGCCAGGGCGGTCTTGCCGGTCTGGCGGTCGCCGATGATCAGCTGGCGCTGGCCGCGGCCGATCGGGGTCATGGCGTCGACGGCCTTGTAGCCGGTCTCCATCGGCTCGTGCACCGACTTGCGCTGCATGACCGTGGGGGCCTGCAGTTCGAGGGCGCGGCGGCCCTCGGTCTCGATCTCGCCGAGGCCGTCGATCGGGTTGCCGAGCGGGTCCACCACGCGGCCGAGGTAGCCCTCGCCGACGGCGACGGACAGGATCTCACCGGTGCGCTGCACCGGCTGACCCTCCTCGACGCCGCTGAACTCGCCGAGGACGATGGCACCGATCTCGCGCTCCTCGAGGTTGAGGGCGAGGCCGAGGGTGCCGTCCTCGAACTTCAGCAGCTCGTTGGCCATGGTCGAGGGCAGGCCCTCGACCTTCGCGATGCCGTCACCGGCGAAGGTGACCGTACCGACCTCCTCGCGCGAGGCCGCGTCCGGCTTGTACGCCTGGACGAAGTTCTCCAGCGCGTCCCGGATCTCCTCCGGCCGGATCGTGAGCTCCGCCATCTGGGTTCCCTGCTCTCCTTGTTGGGCCCGAAGTTTCACTTGGGGGGATGGGGACTCCCCCCTTTAGGAGGTGAATCCTCTGCACGGCCCAACGAGGGCCGTAAGTACGTACTGCGTGTTCAGTTGCCGTGTCCGTCGCGTGGCCGTCAGCCCGCCAGGCGGCGGCTGGCGTCCTCGATCCGGTCCGCGATGGAGCCGTTGATGACCTCGTCGCCGACCTGCACCCGGATCCCGCCGAGGACCGCGGGGTCCACGTCGAGGTTGAGGTGCATCTGACGGCCGTAGAGCTTCGCGAGGGCCGCGCCCAGGCGCTGCTTCTGCACGTCGCTCAGCGGTACCGCCGAGGTGACGACGGCGACCATGCGGTTCCGGCGCTCGGCGGCGAGCTTGGACAGGGACTCCAGTCCCGACTCCAGGCTACGTCCCCGCGGCGCGGACACGAGGCGCGTCACCAGACGCTCGGTGGCCGGCTTGGCCCGGCCGCCGAGCAGGCTGCGCAGCAGCTCGCCCTTGGCCGGGACGGTGGCCTTGCGGTCGGTCAGCGCGGCGCGCAGCTCGGTGCTGCCGGAGACGATCCGGCCGAACCGGAACAGCTCGTCCTCGACGTCGTCGAGCGTGCCCGCCCGCTGGGCGGCGGTGAGGTCGGCGAGGTTCGCCAGCTCCTCCAGCGCGTCCACCAGGTCGCGGGACTGCGACCAGCGGGAGCGCACCATGCCGGCCACCAGGTCGGCGGTCGGACCGCTGACCTGGGCGCCGAGCAGGCGCTGGACCAGCTCGGCCTTGGCCTCACCGGCCTGCGCCGGGTCGGTGAGGACCCGGCGCAAGCCGACCTCGCGGTCGAGCAGCGCGGTGACGGCGGCCAGCTCGTCGGCGAGCCGCCCGGCGTCCACGGCCGTGGAGTCCGTCAGCGCGTCGAGACGCTCCCGTGCGGCGACCAGGGCCTCGCGGCTCGCTCCGTGCACGGTCATCGCGCCGCCTCGGCCTTGTCCTCGAGCTCGTCGAGGAAGCGGTCGATGACGCGGCTCTGCCGGGCGTGGTCCTCCAGGGACTCGCCGACGAGCTTGCCGGCCAGCTCGGTGGCGAGCTTGCCGACGTCCTGGCGGAGCGCGGACGCGGCGGCCTTGCGGTCGGCCTCGATCTGGGCGTGACCGGCGGCGATGATCTCCTCGCGCTGCCGCTGACCCTCCGCGCGCATCTCGGCGATGAGCGCGGCGCCCTGCTCCTGCGCCTCCTGGCGCAGACGCGCGGCCTCGTGCCGGGCCTCGGCGAGCTGGGCCTTGTACTGCTCAAGGACGCTCTGGGCCTCGGTCTTCATGGCCTCGGCCTCTTCGATACCGCCTTCGATCGCCGCGCGACGCTCCTCCAGAACCTTGTTGATGTTCGGAAGCAGCTTCTTCCAGAAGAAGAAGAACACGATGGCGAAGGCGATGGTGCCGACGAGCAGCTCGGGGCCCGGCGGGAGGAGCGGGTTCTGCTTCTCCGTGTGCTCGGCCGCCAGCTGTACCAGGTTGGCGATCACATCAGTGCCTTTCGTCGAAACGCGTCGGTGAGTAAGAGGGTCTTACTGGCCGAACACGAACGGCATAACGATGCCGATGAGGGCGAGCGCCTCACAGAAGGCGAAGCCGAGGATCTGGTTGGCACGGATCAGGCCGGCGGCCTCGGGCTGGCGGGCGAGGGCCTGGGTGCCGTTGCCGAAGATGATGCCGATGCCGATGCCGGGGCCGATGGCCGCGAGGCCGTAGCCGATGGAACCGAGGGAACCGGAGACAGCGGCAAGGGTCTCAGTGGCAGCCATGCTGAATCTTCCTTCTCTGTTGCGAACCGGTGGGGGTTGGCCACCGGACGGCTGGTGGTTTGGTGAGGGAGTGGCTCAGTGGTGCTCGGCGAGAGCGCCCTGAACGTAGGAGCAAGCGAGCAGCACGAAGACGTAGGCCTGGACCGCCTGCACGAAAAGCTCGAAGAGGATCATGACGACGGTCATGAGGAACGAGACGCCCGCTGCCGGGATCATGTAGCTGTTCAGCAGGTACCAGCTGGCCACGGTGAACATCACGAGCAGCAGGTGACCGGCGAACATGTTGGCGAACAACCGGACCGCGTGGGTGAAGGGCCGGACCAGGACGTTCGAGAAGAACTCGATCACCACGACGAGCGGCAGCACCGGGCCGAGCGACTTGTCGTAACCGGTGAGGTTCTTGAACCCGCCCGCGAAGCCGTGCTTCTTGAACGTGAGCCCGAGCCACACCACGTAGACGATCGCGGCGAGCACCGCGGGGAACGCGATGATCGACGACACCGGGAACTGCGCGAGCGGGATCACGGACCAGATGTTCATGATCCAGATGAAGAAGAACAGCGAGACCATGAGCGGGACGTACTTCTCGCCCTCACGCTTGCCGAGGGTCTCGTAGACGATGCCGCGGCGTACGAAGTCGTAGCCGGCCTCGCCGATCATCTGGAGCTTGCCCGGCACCATCTTGGCCTTGCCGAAGGCCGCCCAGAAGAAGCCGACGACGAGGACGGTGGTGATGAGCGCGAGCAGCATCACCTTGTTGAACTCGAACCCGCCGACGGTGGCGATCGGCTGGAAGAGGAACGAGTGCAGGCCCGGAGCCGGAAAACCACACCCGTTGTCGGACATGATCCGACAGCTCCAGTCAAAGGCGAGCTGGGTCTGGTCAGCACTCACCGCGGGCTCCTTCGGCGTGACGCATAGGTACGGCAACCTCGTTGTGTCGGCGCGGCGCGCAGCCGCGGATCGGCACCGGACAGGTGTTACGGATGTGGGGGCGGCTGGGGGGCATCGAGCCTCGCGATTGAGCAGGCGTCAGCTCAGATGCCCGCGCCCGCGATGCCGCAGTTGGCACCGGACGATAGCAGGAGTTCTCACTGGTCTTTATCGCGCCCCTACTCGTCACGACGGCGACCCGGTCCTCTGGGGCTTCTCGCCCTTCGCGGAGTCCGGATCGACGTAGAAGATCCTGGCCTTCATGTGCGCACGGGCCTGCGCGGCCATCCACACCACGGTCGTGACGACGAGCGACAGGGCGAACGTCTTCGCGTTGAAGGCGGAGGTGTCCCTGAAGAGGGCGACGAAGATCAGGAGCAGCAGGAGCTGGGCGACATAGAGCATCAGCCCCATGGCCTGGAACAGCTGCGGGAGCGTTTTCGCCGTCCACTGCAGGACGTACAGGCCGATACCCATGAAGAGGATGGCGAGCACCGTGCCGACCGCGGCCCCGAGAGCGCCCTTGCCTCCGGCCACCGCACCGCTGACGGCGACGGCGACCGCACCGGCAGCCGCCGTGGGCACAGCGCACTGCAGAAGGTTCCGGACGTCATGGGACGGCATGGCGGCAACTCCGCTTTCGCAGGGGGCAGGGTGTCGTCATGGACGAGCGTAGTCCCGGGCTGAGTGGAGACCTCACACCAATGGACCGTCGCACTACGGTCCTCTTGGCTCTATCCGGGGGGTTCTCGTGAACCGTATCACAAACTATTTGATGCAGTCTTTACCTGCAGGTGTGCCAACCGTCACACATGAGAGTGACTCTGCGCGTCTGTGCAGTTTCAGTGGTGACTTGTCTGGTATTAGGGCGCTTCGCCACCCCACGGGACTCCCACGACTTGGCAATGCTCTAGTCAGATTCTTACCTGGGGCCTCTTACCCGGTGCCTTGCCGGCGCCCGGGCGTCAGCGTGACGAGCCGGCTCTCCCCCGGTCCAGGGGACGCGAACGGGGGCCGACGGCGGTCGCCCCGTTGACGTGCGCGGCACCCGCGGCCACCGGCGCGCGGTGCTCCTGGTCCGCCGGGGCGGAGGCCGGTGCGGCGGCCGGCGCGGATTCCGCCACCGCCCGGCGCCGGTAGCGCGGCGGCACGAAGCGCTCCGCCCACCGCGGGGCGCGCGGGGTGAAGCGCGGCAGCAGGAGCAGCACCAGGCCGACCGCGCTGAAGAAGACGACGCCGAGGACGATCCACATCGACGCGGAGTTGACGGAGTAGGCGAGCGCGCCGAAGGCGATCAGCGCCGACCAGAAGTACATGATCAGCACGGCCCGGCTGTGCGAGTGGCCGATCTCCAGCAGGCGGTGGTGCAGGTGGCCCCGGTCGGCCGCGAACGGCGACTGGCCGCGCCAGGTGCGCCGCACGATGGCGAGGACCAGGTCGGCCGCCGGGATCGCGATGATGGTCAGCGGCATCAGCAGCGGGATGTACACCGGCACCATCTGGTGCACGGTCTCGCGCACCGAGCCGGAGAACAGGTTCATCACGTCCGGGTCGACCTGCCCCGTCACGGAGATCGCGCTGGCCGCGAGCACCAGGCCGATGAGCATCGACCCGGAGTCGCCCATGAAGATGCGGGCGGGGTGCATGTTGTGCGGCAGGAAGCCCAGACACATGCCCATCAGGACCGCCGCGAACAGCGTGGCCGGGGCGGCGGCCTCGATGCCGTAGCTGTACCACAGGCGGTAGGCGTACATGAAGAACGCCGCCGAGGCGATGCACACCATGCCGGAGGCGAGTCCGTCGAGGCCGTCGACGAAGTTGACCGCGTTGATGGTGATGACGACCAGGGCGACCGTCAGCAGGGTGCCCTGCCACTGGGTCAGCGCCACGTTGCCGACGCCCGGGATGGGCAGCCACAGGATGGTCAGGCCCTGGACCACCATCACGCCCGCGGCGATCATCTGCCCGCCCAGCTTGATCAGGGCGTCGATCTCGAACTTGTCGTCCAGGACGCCGATCAGCCAGATCAGGGCCGCTCCGGAGAGCAGGGCGCGCGGCTCGTTGGAGTTCTCGAAGACCTCGTTGAGGTTGGTCAGGTGGTCGGCGACCAGCAGACCCGCGCACAGTCCGAAGAACATGGCGATGCCGCCGAGCCGCGGGGTCGGTTCCCGGTGCACGTCCCGGGCCCGGATCTCCGGCATCGCCCCCGCCACGATCGCGAACTTCCGCACCGGCCCGGTCAGCAGGTACGTCACCGCGGCCGTGATGCAGAGCGTCAGCAGGTATTCACGCACGGGCTTCCCCACAGGTCTCGCTGGCCATTCCAGCCTCACACCCTAGCGACGCACGCATACGGGTGAGGACTTCCGGGTAGCGACGATGGTTGCACGCGTGGCTGTGCGCACGGGAGCGGCTCCCCCCGCTCAGCGGGGATACGGCGGAAATCCACCGGCCAGCTCCCGCACTTCCGCACGGACCCGCGCCGGCTCCACGTCGCCCCGGAGCACCCCGGCGAGCAGCGCGGCGATCTTCGTCATCTCGCCCTCCCCCATGCCCTGGGTGGTCACCGCCGCCGTGCCCAGGCGCAGCCCGCGGGCGTCGCCGTGCGGCAGCGCGCAGCAGTCCAGCACCATCCCGGCGGCCGCGAGCCGTCCGCGCGCGGTGCGTCCGTCGACGCCGAGCGGCCCGGGGTCGGCGGTCAGCAGGTGGGTGTCCGTCCCGCCGGTGGTGACGACGAGCCCCTCCGCGGCCAGCGCCGCCGCCAGCGCCCGCGCGTTGGCGACCACCTGGTGGGCGTACGCGGCGAACGCCGGGGTCGCCGCCTCCCCGAAGGCGACGGCCTTGGCCGCGACGGTGTGCATCTGCGCCCCGCTCTGCGTGAACGGGAAGACCGCCCGGTCGATCCGCGCGGCCAGCTCGTGCCCGCACAGGATCATGCCGCCGCGCGGTCCGCGCAGCACCTTGTGCGTGGTGGCGCAGACGACGTCGGCGTACGGCACCGGGCTGGGCGCCGCTTTCCCGGCGACGAGCCCGATGGGGTGCGCGGCGTCGACGATCAGGTAGGCCCCCACCTCGTCGGCGACGTCGCGGAAGAAGGCGTAGTCGATGTGGCGCGGATAGGCGATCGATCCGCACACGATCGCCTTCGGCCGGTGCGCACGGGCCAGGGCGCGCACCTGGGCGTGGTCGATGAGCCCGGTCTCCGCGTCCACCCCGTAGCCGACGAAGTCGAACCAGCGGCCGGAGAAGTTGGCGGGCGAGCCGTGCGTGAGGTGGCCGCCGTGGGGCAGGCCGAGGGCGAGGACGGTGTCCCCGGGGCGCAGCAGCGCGGCGTACGCGGCCAGCACCGCCGAGGAGCCCGAGTGGGACTGCACGTTGGCGTGCTCGGCGGCGAACAGCGCCCTGGCCCGCTCCACGGCGATGTTCTCGGCGACGTCGACGAGTTCGCAGCCGCCGTGGTACCGGGCGCCGGGGTAGCCCTCGGCGTACTTGTTGGCGAGCGGCGAGCCGAGCGCGGCCAGCACGGCCGGCGAGGTGAAGTTCTCGGCGGCGGTCAGCTGCAGCGTCGTCGACTGCCGGACGAGCTCCCCGAGCAGGATCTCGGCCAGCTCGGGGTCCTGGCGCCGCAGGACATCGGCCTCGAGGGCAGGGGTGACCGACATGGTGCGCTCCGGGCGTCGACGGTGGCGTACGTCCAATGTAGGCCGGGGACGCCCGGGGCGCCCGGTGTCGACGGCCGGCGCCGGTGCGGGCCGTCGACACCGGGCGCCCCGGGCGGCTACGTGTGCGCCGGCACCCCCGTGAGCGCCGTGACGACCGGGTCCAGCGCCTGGTGTATCTCCTCCCCGATCGACCGGAAGAACGTCAGCGGCGCCCCGTACGGGTCGTGCACCTCGTCCGCCTCCGCCGTCGGCGCGAGCAGCCACCCGCGCAGCGCCGCGGCGGCCCGGACCAGGGCCCGCGCCCGCATCACCACGCCCTCCTCCAGCGGCGGCAGGGTGGCCGGGTCGATCGCCTTCACCAGGCGGGTGAACTCCTTCAGCGTGAAGGTGCGCAGACCCGCCGAATGGCCCATGGAGATGACCTGGGCGCGGTGGTCGCGGGTCGCGGTCAGCACCAGGTCGGCGCGGATCACGTGCTCGTCGAGCAGTTCGCGGCCGACGAAGCCGGAGGCGTCCGCGCCGAACTCGGCCAGCACGGTCTCCGCGTTGGCCTCCATCGGCGCTCCCTCGTGCCCCCAGGTGCCCGCGCTCTCCACGATCAGCCCGCCCCCCAGGACGCCGAGCCGCTCCTGCACGAAATGGCGGGTCAGCCGCTCGGTGATGGGCGAGCGGCACACGTTGCCGGTGCTGACGTGGAGGATGCGGAAGCTGTCGCGCGGAAACCCGAACGTCGTCGTCTCCTCCGCGGCACGTTCCCCGCCGCCTATGCCACGCCCCGCGTCAGGGGCCGTCAATTCGCCACCTCAAGGTCGGGTACGACCTTGCGCAGCTCGTCCGCCGACAGGGCGCCCTGGCGCAGCAGCAGCGGCACCTCGCGGGTGACGTCGACGATCGACGACGGGACGTTGCCGGGGGTCGGGCCGCCGTCCAGGTAGACGGAGACGGAGTCGCCGAGCATCTGCTGCGCGGCGTCGCAGTTCTCCGGGGCCGGGTGGCCGGTGAGGTTGGCGGAGGAGACGCCCATGGGGCCGACCTCGGTGAGCAGCTCGATGGCGACCGGGTGCAGCGGCATGCGCACGGCGACCGTGCCGCGGGTGTCGCCCAGGTCCCACTGCAGGGACGGCTGGTGCCGGGCGACGAGCGTCAGCGCGCCCGGCCAGAAGGCGTCGACCAGCTCCCAGGCCTGCTCGGAGAAGTCCGTCACCAGGCCGTGCAGGGTGTTCGGGGAGCCGATGAGGACGGGCGTGGGCATGTTGCGGCCCCGGCCCTTGGCGGCGAGCAGGTCGGCGACGGCCTCCTTGGAGAACGCGTCGGCGCCGATGCCGTACACCGTGTCCGTAGGCAGCACCACGAGCTCGCCCCGGCGGACGGCGGACGCGGCCTCACGCAGACCGGTCACGCGGTCGGTCGCGTCGTTGGTGTCGTATCGCCGTGCCATCTAACGGGCCTCCTCGTACACGTACTGCGGGATCGAAGTCTGGGGCGTGCTCATGGCAGCGCCTTGCGGGCGGTGGCGAACCGGGGCCGGTTGTTGAGGTCGGGGTGGTCGGCCGCGTCGGTCCAGCCCCGGTCGTCGGCGAAGATCCACGGCACCTGGCCGCCCTGGGTGTCGGCGTGCTCGACGACGACGACCCCGCCGGGGCGCAGCAGCCGGTGCGCGGTGCGCTCGATGCCGCGGATCAGGTCGAGGCCGTCCTCACCGGAGAACAGAGCCATCTCCGGGTCGTGGTCGCGGGCCTCGGGGGCGACGTACTCCCACTCGGTGAGCGGGATGTACGGCGGGTTGGAGATGACCAGGTCGACCTGGCCGTCGAGGTCCGGGAAGGCCGTCAGGGCGTCGCCCTGACGCAGCTCGACCCTGGATCCCTCCATGTTCTTGCGGGTCCACCGCAGCGCGTCCTCGCTCAGCTCCACGGCGTACACGCGCGAGCGCGGCACCTCCTGCGCCAGGGCGAGCGCGATGGCGCCCGAGCCGGTGCACAGGTCGACGATGCAGGGCTCGACGACGTCCATGGCGCGCACCGCGTCTATGGCCCAGCCGACCACCGACTCGGTCTCCGGGCGCGGCACGAACACGCCGGGGCCGACCTGGAGTTCGAGGTAGCGGAAGTAGGCGCGTCCGGTGATGTGCTGGAGCGGTTCGCGGGCCTCGCGGCGGGCGATCGCCTCCCAGTACCGGGCATCGAAGTCGGCGTCCTTGACGGTGTGCAGCTCACCCCGTTTGACGCCGTGCACGAACGCGGCGAGCTCCTCGGCGTCGGTGCGCGGCGAGGGCACGCCGGCGTCGGCGAGCCGCTGGGTGGCCTGCGCCACCTCCGCGAGCAGCACGCTGCGGGTGCTGGGGGATCGCCCCCCGGGGGGTTGCCGCACGCTCGTCCTCCGGTGCTCCGTACGTCGTCCTGGGTGCCTTACGCGGCTGCGAGCTTGGCCGCCGAGTCCGCGTCGACGCAGGCCTGGATCACCGCGTCGAGGTCGCCGTCCAGGACCTGGTCCAGGTTGTAGGCCTTGAAGCCGACGCGGTGGTCCGAGATGCGGTTCTCCGGGAAGTTGTAGGTGCGGATCTTCTCGGAGCGGTCGACGGTGCGGACCTGGCTGCGACGGGCGTCGGCGGCCTCCCTCTCCGCCTCCTCCTGCGCCATGGCGAGCAGCCTGGAGCGCAGGATACGCATCGCCTGCTCCTTGTTCTGCAGCTGGCTCTTCTCGTTCTGGCAGGAGGCGACGACTCCGGTCGGAAGGTGCGTGATGCGCACCGCGGAGTCAGTGGTGTTGACGGACTGCCCGCCCGGCCCGGAGGACCGGTAGACGTCGATGCGCAGGTCGTTGGGGTTGATCTCCACGTCGACCTCCTCGGCCTCCGGTGTGACCAGCACGCCGGCCGCCGAGGTGTGGATGCGGCCCTGGGACTCGGTGGCGGGCACCCGCTGCACCCGGTGCACGCCGCCCTCGTACTTCAGCCGGGCCCACACGCCCTGGCCGGGCTCGACCTGGCCGCGGGCCTTGACCGCGACCTGGACGTCCTTGTAGCCGCCCAGCTCGGACTCGGTGGCGTCGATGATCTCGGTCTTCCAGCCGACCCGCTCGGCGTACCGCAGGTACATGCGCAGCAGGTCGCCGGCGAACAGGGCCGACTCGTCGCCGCCCGCGCCCGCCTTGATCTCCAGGATGACGTCCTTGTCGTCGCTGGGGTCGCGCGGGACCAGCAGCAGGCGCAGCTTCTCGGTGAGCTCCTCGCGCTGCCGCTCCAGGTCCTTGACCTCGGCGGCGAAGTCGGGGTCGTCGGCGGCCAGCTCACGCGCGGTCTCGATGTCGTCGCCGGTCTGCCTCCAGGAACGGTACGCGGCGACGATCGGGGTGAGCTCGGCGTAGCGCTTGTTCAGCTTGCGCGCGCCCGCCTGGTCGGCGTGGATCGACGGGTCGGCGAGCTTCTTCTCCAGGTCGGCGTGCTCGGCGACGAGTTCCTCGACGGCCTCGAACATCTTGGGGCTCCTGATACTGCGGTGAGGGGAAGGGCGGGCGACCAAAAACGCCGGTCCCGGCGCTCCCCCGGCTGGGGGCGCGGCCGTGGACCGGCGAAAGAGGGGCTCGCTACTTCTTGGAGCCGACGGCGGCCTTGCCGAAGCGGGCCTCGAAGCGGGCCACACGGCCACCGGTGTCGAGGATCTTCTGCTTGCCCGTGTAGAACGGGTGGCACTCGGAGCAGACCTCGGCCCGGATGGTGCCGGACTCGATGGTGCTGCGGGTGGTGAACGACGCGCCGCAGGTGCAGCTGACCTGCGTCTCGACGTACGCGGGGTGAATGTCGCGCTTCAAGGTGTCTCCTAGGTTTCGGGAGGGCGCCGGGTCGCCGCCGCGGGATGCGGGGGCGTGAACCGGAGCCGACGTACCAGTCTGCCAGGACTGGCGCCATCACCCAAAACCGGGGGGCGGTGCGGTCTATTCCCCGGGGCGAGGGGACGGGGGCGGGAGCGCCGGGGGGCGCGGCCCGGGCTCCGTGGCCGGCCGCGGGTCGGGCGCGGCCGGGTGCGCCCGCCCGGCGCGGCGGCGTGCCGGCAGGGGCTCCGCGCCCCTCACGGGGCGTCGACGACGTCCCCGGCTTCCCCGGTGGCCGTTCCCTCCGTGGCCGACTGCGGGATCGGCCTGTCGTCCCTCAGGGCGGCCCACACCTGCCGGGCCTTGGCCTCCCGGACGACGACGCGGTTGGGGTCGGACGGGTCGTAGCGGACCGGCACGGTGACCATGCGCAGGTCCGAGGCGTCGATGCCCCGCAGGCCGTTCGCGAAGGCCACCAGCCTGTCCACCGAGCCCAGGCCGGAGTCGGTCGTGACGGCCCGGGTGGCGGTGTCGGCGAGGTCGTAGAGCTTCTTGGGGCTGGTGAGGACGCCGATGTCCTCGACCCGGTCGGCCAGGGCCTTGACGAAGGCCTGCTGGAGCTGGATGCGGCCGAGGTCGGAGCCGTCGCCGACGCCGTGCCGGGTGCGGACCAGGCCGAGGGCCTGCCTGCCGTCGAGCCGGTGCGTGCCGGCCTCCAGGCTGAGGTGGCTGCCGGGGTCCTCGATGTCCTCGGTGGTGGTGACCTCCACGCCGCCGAGTTCGTCGACGAGCTTCCGGAAGCCGCTGAAGTCGACCTCCAGATAGTGGTCCATGCGGATGCCGGTCATGGTCTCGACCGTCTTCACCGTGCAGGGGGCGCCGCCCGTGGAGTAGGCGGAGTTGAACATCACCCCGGACGCGGCCGGGTGGTCGGTGCCGTCGGCGCCGGTGCACTCGGGCCGGTCGATGACGGTGTCGCGGGGGATGGAGACCACGGCGGCCTTCCGGTGGCCCTCGTAGACGTGCACGATCATCGCCGTGTCGGAGCGGGCGCTGCCGTCGTCGTCGCCGCCGCCGAGCTCCCGGTTGCCGCCGGAGCGGGTGTCGGAGCCGAGGACGAGGATGTTCTCGGCGCCGCCGCCGGTCCTCTTCGGGCGGTCGGCGCCGAGGGCCTGGTCGATGTCGACGCTGTGCAGGTTGCCGTTGAGCTTGACGTACAAATAGCCCGCCCCGCTGCCGCCCAGGACGACGATGCCCGCAGCGGTCCAGGCCGTGACGAGCATGCCCGTGCGCCGCCTGCCGCGGGACGCGCGGCGGCGGTCCCCGGTCCGGCGTGCGCCGCCGGTGCCGGACCCCCCCGGAGTCGCGGGCTCCGGTGGTGTGCTCTGGGCAGGCATGGGCTCCTCGGTTCGTCCCCGGACGACTACCCCCTGCGGCCGGCGTCAGGCCCGGGTCCGCCGTCGCGGCGCGTGCCGCCCGTCGCCGCTCCGCCGCCCGTCGCCGCTCCGCCGGCCGGGCGCGGGAACGCGGCGCCGGGACGTGCGACGTCCTGCGCCCGCCGGTGGACCGGTGGGCGCAGGACGTGGTCGTTCGGCCGGGCAGGGCCCGCCTCACCCGCGGATTCAGCCCCAGATGTCGTACTGCTGGTAGCCGGAGCCGACCTTCACCCGGGCGGCGAAGGTGCCGTTGCCCTTGCCCGGGTAGATCCACAGCACGCCCGCGGAGTCGACCGAGAGCAGGTCGGGCAGGTAGTCGCCGGTGACGTCCCCGGGGGCGACGATGCGGGTGCGGGTCTTCCAGTTGTCGGCGAGCTGCTTGGTGGCCCAGCTGCCGCTGGAGGTCACGTAGTGCGTCCAGTGGACGTCACCGGTGGCGGTGGCCCGGTACAGCAGGTCCTGGTGGCCGTCCCGGTCGAGGTCGGTCTGCAGGACGACGTCGACGCCGCTCCAGCTGCCCCAGGACTCGCGCGCGGCGAACGAGGAGCCCTTGGAGTCGAGCGAGTAGCCGGCCTTGCTGGAGGAGTTGCGCACCCACAGGTCGGCCTTGTGGTCGCCGCTGACGTTGGTGTCGTCGATGCGCGGGTAGGCCGCGCCGACGTACGTGGTGACCTTCGCGAAGACGCTGTAGGCGCCGCGGGCGACGCAGTCCTTCACGCCCCAGGAGACCACGCCGACGATGCGGTTGCCGGCCACCAGCGGGCCGCCGGAGTCGCCGTTGCAGGCGGAGGCGGTGCCGGTGTCGCTGCCGGTGGCGGGCTTGCCCGCGCAGACCATGTGGCCCTTGACGAAGTCGGCGCCGTAGTAGTTCGCGCAGGTCGTGTCGGACTGGATCGGCAGCGTGGCCGTCTTCAGCGTCCCGGAGACGTTCTGGCTGGTGGAGGTGGTGCGGCCCCAGCCGTAGACCTTGGCGCTGGTGCCGGCGGCGTAGGAGGCGGTGTCGCCGGACGTCGTCATGCGGATCGGCGTCGCCTCGACGCGGCCCGGCAGCGTGAGGACGGCGATGTCGTTGTCGATCCTCGTCGAGCTGTACGACGGGTGGTTCCACTGCCGCCACACGCCGGAGACGGTGCCGCCGTGCAGGTCGGTGTCGCCGGCGCCATCGGTGGTCGGCAGCTGGGCGGTGCCGGTGACGACGGCGCCGTGGGTGTGCCAGTCGTAGCCCTTGACGCAGTGCGCGGCGGTGAGGATCTTCGTCGGCGCGACGACCGCGCCGCCGCAGAAGAAGCCGAGGTCGTCGCCCTCGTCGGCGGTGCCCCGGTCGTCGTGGTACCAGAGCTGGGCCATCCAGGGCGCCGAGGTGATGCCGGTGGTCGTACCGCCGATGACCTTGGCGTCGACGGTGGCGGAGCCGGTGCCGGTGCTCGCGCTCAGGGACGACTTCCTGGCCGTCTCCCCGGCGGTGTCGTCACCGGCGACCGCGCCCGCGACGCGCCTGTCCAGCTCGGCGGGCGACGGCGCGCCGGTGGCGGGCCCGGCCGTCGGCTGCGGCGGCGCGGAGGCGGCTCCGGCGGACGAGGTCAGCAGCGCGGCGGTGACGGCCGCGGCGATGCCGACGGCGGCGACGGGCAGGCCGATGCGTGTCCGGCGTCCGTGCCGACCGCTCCCGGACACGGGTGTACCCACTCAAGTCCCCCCTGGAGATCAGAAGTTCGGAAGACCGAACATTCGAACAGCAAGTTCGAAAGAAAGTCCGAAGGGCGTGATCGTACACCGGCCCGGGCAGCACAAAGGCCGCCCCCGTGGCGGGAGCGGCCCTTGTGGCTCTTCGGAGGACGCGGGTGCCTCAGTCGCCGTTGCCCGGCGCCGGGGTCGTCTTCTGGATCTGCATCAGGAACTCGACGTTCGACTTGGTCTGCTTCATCTTGTCGAGGAGCAGTTCGATCGCCTGCTGCTGGTCCAGCGCGTGCAGCACCCGGCGCAGCTTCCAGACGACCGCCAGCTCCTCGTTGCCGAGCAGGATCTCTTCCTTACGCGTACCGGACGCGTCGACGTCCACCGCGGGGAAGATGCGCTTGTCGGCGAGCTTCCGGTCGAGCTTGAGCTCCATGTTGCCGGTGCCCTTGAACTCCTCGAAGATCACCTCGTCCATGCGGGACCCGGTGTCCACCAGGGCGGTGGCGAGGATGGTCAGCGAGCCGCCGTCCTCGATGTTGCGGGCCGCACCGAAGAAGCGCTTCGGCGGGTACAGGGCGGTCGAGTCGACACCACCGGACAGGATGCGGCCGGAGGCCGGGGCGGCGAGGTTGTACGCCCGGCCCAGGCGCGTGATCGAGTCGAGCAGCACGACGACGTCGTGACCCAGCTCCACCAGGCGCTTGGCGCGCTCGATGGCCAGCTCGGCGACCGTGGTGTGGTCCTCGGCCGGGCGGTCGAAGGTCGAGGAGATGACCTCGCCCTTGACCGACCGCTGCATGTCGGTGACCTCTTCCGGACGCTCGTCGACGAGGACGACCATCAGGTGGCACTCGGGGTTGTTGTGGGTGATCGCGTTGGCGATCGCCTGCATGATCATGGTCTTGCCGGTCTTCGGCGGGGCCACGATCAGCCCGCGCTGGCCCTTGCCGATCGGCGACACCAGGTCGATGATCCGCGTGGTCAGCACGCCCGGGTCGGTCTCCAGGCGGAGCCGGTCCTGCGGGTACAGCGGGGTGAGCTTGTTGAACTCCGGGCGGCCGCGGCCGTGTTCGGGCGCCATGCCGTTGACGGAGTCCAGGCGCACCAGCGCGTTGAACTTCTCGCGGCGCTCGCCCTCCTTGGGCTGGCGCACGGCGCCGGTGATGTGGTCGCCCTTGCGCAGGCCGTTCTTGCGGACCTGGGCGAGGGAGACGTACACGTCGTTCGGACCGGGCAGGTAGCCGGAGGTCCGGATGAAGGCGTAGTTGTCGAGGATGTCGAGGATGCCCGCGACCGGGATCAGGACGTCGTCCTCGGTGATCTGCGGCTCGGAGGCCATGTCGTCGCGGCCGCGGCGGCCCCGGCGGTCGCGGTAGCGGCCGCGGCGGCCCCGGCGGCCGCCCTCGAAGTCGTCGTCGTCCTGCTGGCGGTCCGGCCGGCCGCCGCCCTGCTGGCTCGGCTGCTGGCGCTGCTGGCCGCCCTGGTTCTGCTGCTGGTCGTCGCCCTTGTTGCGGCGGTCGCGGTCCCGGCCGCGCTCGCGGCGGTCGCGGCGGCGGCCCTCGCCGCCGTCGCCGGCGTCGGACCGGGTCTCGCCCTGCTGCGGCTGCGCGGGCGTCTCGGCCCTCGGCTCGCTCTTCGCCTCGGCGACGACCGTCTCGGGGGCGCCCGCGGGGGCACCGGCCTCGGCGGTGGCGCGGCGACGGCGGCGCTCGGCGGGGGCGTCGTCACCGGAGGTGGCGCCCTGCTCGGAGAGCTTGGGGGAGGGCTGGCCCGGGATCTCGATCTGCTGCTGGGCCGCGACCTTGTCGGCGGGGGCCTCGGCGGCCTGGTCGGCCTTCTTCGCGGCCTTCTCGGCGGCGGGGGCCTCGTCGCCCGTACGGGCGCGGGAGGTGGCGCGGCGCTTCGGCTTGCCCTCGGCGGCCTCGGCCTTGGCGGCCGGGGCGGCGCCTCCCCCGGCCACGGAAGCGGCCTGGGGGGCGCCGCCGGCCTGCGCCTCCTTGATGACCTCGATCAGCTGGCTCTTGCGCATGCGCGCGGTGCCCCTGATGCCGAGGCCGGATGCGACCTGCTGCAGCTCGGCCAGCACCATGCCCTCGAGGCCGGTACCGCGGCGCCGCCGGGAGCCGGCACCGGTGGCAGGCGCGGAAGCGTCCGTGGCGGGCGCGGCAGCGGTCTCCTCGACACGTGCGCCCATCAGATCGGTGGTGTCGCTCACGAAGGGTCCTTCCCTGGAGCGGACGTCGGCCTGTCTGGCTCGGCGACCGGTTGTGCTGTCCGGCTTCGGTCCTTGCTGTGTGGACCGTGCCGGGGCGGTGTTCCGCCTGAGCGGCGGAGGAAATATCTGGTGATGGCGCTTCCTTGAGCCGTGGCACCCAGTGTCTGTGTCACTCGGCGTGGTCGCACCGGTTCCGGAGCGTGCCCGTCAGCCCGCTCGGTGTCCGTGTACGGCGTACTGCCCGCGTGCGACGTACGGAACACAGTGCGGCTTGGGGAGCTCCCGGAAGAATGTCTGTCCCGGACGGGGACACGAGGCACCTCGCCATGGTGGGGTCGGGTGCAGACTTGAGGTTAACACTACCGGATCCAACAAACATTCCCCCTCTCCAAATCCGGCAACCGGGTGTCAGGGCGCGAGCGGCAGCACGCTCGCGCCGTGCAGATCGAGGCTCAGCCGGTTCGCGGCCCAGTCCTCGCCCGCGAGGGCCTCGACCTTGTCGGCGGTGCCCGCGTCGGCCAGCGCCATGACCGTGGGTCCGGCACCGGAGATCACCGCGGGGATGCCGTCCGCCCGCAGCCGCTCCACCAGCGCCGCGCTCTCCGGCATGGCCGGGGCGCGGTACTCCTGGTGGAGGCGGTCCTCGGTGGCCGGCAGCAGCAGCTCGGGACGCCTGGTCAGGGCCTCCACGAGCAGGGCGGCGCGGCCGGCGTTGACCGCGGCGTCGACGTGCGGCACGGTGCGCGGGAGCAGGCCGCGGGCCGTCTCCGTCAGCACCGGTTTTCCGGGGACGAAAACCACCGGAACGATGGAATCGGCGGGCTCCATCCTGATCGCCCGGGCCGCGCCGGCCTCCATCCAGGACAGGGTGAAGCCGCCCAGCAGGCAGGCCGCGACGTTGTCCGGGTGGCCCTCGATCTCGGTGGCGAGCTCGAGCAGCGCGGCGTCGTCGAGCCGGGCCTCGCCGCCTATGGTCACGGCGCGGGCGGCGACGATGCCGGCGCAGATCGCGGCGGAGGAGGAGCCGAGGCCACGGCCGTGCGGAATGCGATTGGCGCAAACGATTTCCAGGCCGCGCGGCTGCCCGCCCAGGGAATCGAAGGCGGTACGCAGGGAGCGGACGAGGAGGTGACGCTCGTCCCGTGGCAGCGTCTCGCTGCCCTCGCCCGCGATGTCGATGTGCAGCCCGGAGTCGGCCACCCGGACGACCACGTCGTCGTACAGCCCCAGCGCGAGGCCGAGGGCGTCGAAGCCCGGGCCGAGGTTGGCGCTGGTGGCGGGGACGCGCACCCGGACGGCGGCGGCGCGGAACGCTGGACCGGCCATCGCTCGATGACTCTCCTTGAGCTGCGTGAGGGTCGAATGGCATTCGATGACGTACGAGAACCCGGGGCCGCTGCCGGCCGCCCGCTTCCGGGCCACAAAGACGGCGCGGCCCGTGCCGTATGCGTGGCATATGCGGCGGGCGGGTTCGGTACAGCCTATCGAAGGAAGGTTCTGTGGCGACATAGGGCGCACAGGAGGCGCACGATGCGTGTCGTAAGCCCCCTGTGCATCCGCCATAGGGAATGTCCCCGGGTACGCGTCCTCTTACGCCCGCTCGTGCGGAAACCGAGGCCCTCGTCGTACCGGCTCGCTCACACCAGGCCGAGGCGCTCGGCCGCCGTCGCCGCGTCGACCGGGACGGTGACCGGCTGCGGGGCGCCGGCGACGGCCCAGTCGGGGTCCTTCAGGCCGTTGCCGGTGACGGTGCAGACGATGCGCTGGCCCGGGTCGACCTTGCCCTGCTCGGCGGCCTTCAGCAGACCGGCGACGGACGCGGCCGAGGCCGGCTCGACGAAGACGCCCTCCTGCGCGGCCAACAGGCGGTAGGCACGCAGGATCTCACGGTCCGTCACCTCGTCGATGAGGCCGCCGGATTCGTCCCGCGCCGCGAGCGCGAACTGCCAGGAGGCCGGGTTGCCGATGCGGATGGCGGTGGCGATGGTCGACGGGTCCTTGACGACCTCGCCGCGCACGATCGGGGCGCTGCCGGAGGCCTGGAAGCCCCACATGCGGGGGGTGCCGGTGGCGACGCCGTCGGCGGCGTACTCCCGGTAACCCTTCCAGTAGGCCGTGATGTTGCCCGCGTTGCCGACCGGCAGGACGTGGATGTCGGGGGCGTCGCCGAGCATGTCCACGATTTCGAAGGCGGCCGTCTTCTGCCCCTCGATGCGCACCGGGTTGACCGAATTGACCAGCGCCACGGGGTAGTTCTCGCTCAGCGCCCGCGCGAGCGTGAGGCAGTCGTCGAAGTTGCCGTCGACCTGGAGGATCTTCGCGCCGTGCACGAGGGCCTGGCCCATCTTGCCGAGCGCGATCTTGCCCTGCGGCACGAGCACGGCGGAGACCATCCCGGCCCGCACGGCGTACGCGGCCGCGCTGGCGGAGGTGTTGCCGGTGGAGGCGCAGATGACCGCCCGGGCCCCCTCCTCCTTGGCCCTGGTGATGGCCATGGTCATGCCGCGGTCCTTGAAGGACCCCGTCGGATTCGCGCCCTCGACCTTGAGGTGGACCTCGCAGCCGGTGCGCTCGGAGAGCACCTGCGCGGGCACGAGGGGCGTGCCGCCCTCGCGGAGCGTCACGACCGGCGTGGTGTCGGAGACCGGCAGCCGGTCCCGGTACTCCTCGATGATTCCGCGCCACTGGTGGGTCATTGCTGGTTACTCTCCTTCAACCCGCATCATGCTGGCGACACCCCGCACGGTGTCGAGCTTGCGCAGCGCCTCGACGGTCCCGCTCAGAGCGGCGTCGGACGCGCGGTGGGTGACGACGACGAGGGAGGCCTCGCCGTCCTGGTCGACGGCGACCGCGTCGCCACTGCTCTGGTTCCTGCCCTGCTGGCGGACGGTGTCGATCGACACGCCGTGCTCGGCGAACACGGTGGCCACCTGGGCGAGGACACCCGGTTTGTCGGCCACGTCCAGGCTGATGTGGTAGCGCGTGACGACGTCGCCCATCGGGGAGACGGGCAGTGCGGCGTACGCCGACTCGCCCGGCCCGGTCGCTCCGCTGAGCCGGTTGCGGCAGACGGCGACCAGGTCGCCGAGCACGGCGGAGGCGGTCGGGGAACCGCCGGCGCCGGGGCCGTAGAACATGAGCTGCCCGGCGGCGTCCGACTCGACGAAGACGGCGTTGTAGGCGCCGCGGACGCTCGCCAGCGGATGGCTCAGCGGGATCATCGCGGGATGCACGCGCGCGGTGACCGACTCCCCGTCCGCGGTCCGCTCGCAGATGGCGAGCAGCTTGATGGTGCAGCCCATCTCCTTGGCGGAGGCGAAGTCGGCGGCGGTGACCTCGGTCATGCCCTCGCGGTGGACGTCGTCCAGGCGCACGCGCGTGTGGAAGGCGATCCCGGCGAGGATGGCGGCCTTGGCGGCGGCGTCGAAGCCCTCGACGTCGGCGGTCGGGTCGGCCTCCGCGTACCCCAGGGCGGTGGCCTCGTCGAGCGCCTCCTGGTATCCGGCCCCCGTGGAGTCCATCTTGTCGAGGATGAAGTTGGTCGTCCCGTTGACGATGCCCATCACCCGGTTGATCTTGTCGCCGGCGAGGGACTCGCGCAGCGGCCGGATCAGCGGGATGGCGCCGGCCACGGCGGCCTCGTAGTAGAGGTCCTGGCCGTGCTCCTCGGCGGCGGCGTGCAGGGCGGCCCCGTCCTGGGCGAGGAGGGCCTTGTTGGCGGAGACGACGGAGGCGCCGTGCTCCAGGGCGGTGGTGATCAGCGTCCGCGCGGGCTCGATCCCCCCGATCACCTCGACCACGACGTCGATGTCCCCGCGTTTGACGAGCGCGGTGGCGTCGGTGGTGACGAGGGCGGGGTCGATGCCCTGCCGGACCTTGCTGGGCCGCCGCACGGCCACGCCCGCGAGTTCCACCGGGGCGCCGATTCTGGCGGCGAGGTCGTCGGCGTGCGTCGTCATGATGCGCGCCACCTCTGAGCCGACCACTCCACAGCCCAGCAGCGCCACCTTCAGCGGACGCGTACGCATCATCCGACCTCGTTTCCTCATACCTTCTACGGTGCCCTCAGTCTCACTCACCGGACGGGACTTTCTGCCCCTCGTCCGGATCGTGAGACATCGATTTCATCCCCGCGGGGCTGGAAGACCGAAGATCTTCCAGCCCCCGAAGCTCCGGATCTCTTCCCCGCCGCTCACCCGACGTCGAGGCGGAGCAGGTCCTCCTCCGTCTCGCGGCGGACGATCGCCCGCGCCTCCCCGTCCCGCACCGCGACGACGGGCGGCCGCAGGACGTGGTTGTAGTTGCTGGCCATGGAACGGCAGTACGCGCCGGTGGCCGGCACCGCGATCAGGTCGCCCGGCGCCAGGTCGGCCGGCAGGAACGCGTCCCGCACCACGATGTCGCCGCTCTCGCAGTGCTTGCCGACGACCCGCACCAGCATCGGCTCGGCGTCGGAGGTGCGGGAGACCAGGGCGACGCTGTACTCGGCGTCGTACAGGGCGGTCCGGATGTTGTCCGACATGCCCCCGTCGACGGAGACGTAGGTGCGCAGCCCGTCGAGCGGCTTGACGGTGCCGACCTCGTAGAGCGTGAAGGCGGTGGGCCCGACGACGGCCCGCCCGGGTTCGACGGAGATCCGCGGGGTGCGCAGCCGGGCGGCCTCGCACTCGCGGGTGACGATCTCGGTGAGCGCCTTGGCGATCTCGTGCGGCTCGCGCGGATCGTCGTCGCTGGTGTACGCGATCCCGAGCCCGCCCCCGAGATCGATCTCGGGCAGCTCGATCCCGTGCTCGTCCCGGACGGCCTTCAGCAGCCCGACGACGCGGTGGGCGGCGACCTCGAACCCGGACATGTCGAAGATCTGCGACCCGATGTGGGAGTGGATCCCGACGAGTTCCAGCCCGTCGAGCTGCAGCGCCCGCCGCACGGCCTCGGCGGCCTGCCCGCCGGCGAGCGGGATCCCGAACTTCTGGTCCTCGTGGGCGGTGGCGATGAACTCGTGCGTGTGGGCCTCGACCCCGACGGTGATGCGGATCTGGACCTTCTGCCGCCTGCCCAGGGACTGCGCGATGTGGGCGACGCGGACGATCTCCTGGAAGGAGTCGAGGACGATCCGCCCGACGCCGGCGCGGACGGCCCGCTCGATCTCCTGCGTCGACTTGTTGTTGCCGTGGAAGGCGATCCGGTCGGCGGACATGCCCGCGGACAGGGCGGTGGCCAGCTCGCCGCCGGAGCAGACGTCGAGGTTGAGTCCCTCCTCGTCCAGCCACCGCACGACGGCCCGGGACAGGAACGCCTTGCCCGCGTAGAAGACGTCGGCGCCGGCCCCGAAGGCGGTGCGCCAGGCCCGGGCCCGGGCCCGGAAGTCGGCCTCGTCGAGGATGTAGGCGGGGGTGCCGAACTCCTCGGCGAGCGTCTTCACGTCGACGCCGCCGACGGTGACGACGCCGTCGGCGTCACGGCCGACGGTGCGGGCCCACACCTTCGCGTCGAGGGCGTTGAGGTCGGCGGGCGGCGCGGCGTAGTGCCCCTCGGGGAGGACATCGGCGTGACGGGGCCCGGCGGGGTGCGCGGAACGGCTCATTTCTGGCGTGCTCTCTCAGAGATGGTCGGGTGCGTGGATGCCGAGCAGGGACAGGCCGCCGGCCAGCACCGTCCCGGCGGCTTCGGCAAGGGCGAGCCGGGCACGGTGGGCGGCCGAGGGTTTCTCCGCACCGCGCGGGAGCACGCTGGGCAGGAGGGGCAGGAGGGCGTCGGCGACGGTGACGAGGTGCCGGGCGAGGCGATCGGGGCCGCGGTGCCGGGCGGCGGCGGCCAGGGCGCGGGGGTGGTCGGCCAGGGCGGGGAGGAGGCGGGTGGCCGGGCCGGTGAGGGGGCCGGGCTCGGGCCCGAAGCCGAGGTCGGCGGCGTTGCGGAGGAGCGCGCGGGCACGGGCGTGCGCGTACCGGACGCGGAAGAGGGGGTTGCTCTCGCGCTGCACGAGGTGCGCGTCGGTGAGGCGGGGCCGGTCGTGCGGGGCGGGGTGGAGCAGTGCCCAGCGGGCGGCGTCGCGGCCCAGGACGAGCGGGTCGGCGGGGGCGGGGACCGGGCGCACGTCCTCGGCGGCGCCGCCGGGCGGAGCCGCCGGAGCCGGGGAGCCGTAGGCGTCGACGTGGACGCCGAGGAAGGCCTCCCACTCCGGCTCGGGACGGTCGTCGCAGGTGACGCGGACGGAAAAGCCCTGGGAGCGGAGGATGCGGGCGGCGGCGTCCGCGACGACGAGGGCGCGGACCTCGCGGGGGCAGCGGAGCTGTACGGCTCGGGCTGCCGCGGCGGCCCGGCCGGGGTCGCCGCCGTAGGCGCGCTGCCCGCTCCCGGGACCGGGCGGGCCGCCGGCGTGCCCGTACCGGACCCCGCACCGCAGGATCTCCTCGACCAGGGCGACGGGCGCGGTCCGCCGGAGGCTGATGTTGAGGAATCCGGGCCCGGTGACCACGACGTCGGCGATGCCGTCGGCCCCGGCGAGACGCGGCCGGAGGATCTCGGCGACGCGCCGGGGCGGCTGCCCGGCGGGACGGGCGAGCTGGAGGGCGATGTTGGTGGCGTAGTCACCGCAGCCACCGGGCCCGGGAGGCGTGACGACGGCTCGCGCAGGAACGGTGACGCTCAGCTCCCCCTCGTCGACAGCGCGACGTACCGCGCGCAGCACGGTGCGGGAGAGCTCGACGGGGGTCACGGGACAAGCGTAGGGGAGGAGGGGGGTGAGCAGGCGAACCGGTTTGCGTGAGGGTCCGGCATACGGACGACCCGGCGGACGACGGGGGCGGCCACCGGGCGGGACCGCCGGCTGCGCGCCCGGTGGACGAGAGGGCGGTCATCGAGCGGAACCACGGGCTGCACCGCCCCGGCGGACGACGGGGGCGGCCACCGGGCTGAACCGTCGACTGCGCCACTCCGGCACAGCCGGCGACTGCGGCGGGCGGGCGCGGCTCCGGGCGCCGGCTCAGGCGCCGGCCTGCCCGGCGCGCTCGGGGAAGTCGCTCCCCTGCTCGGGGAACCCGCTCCCCTCACCCCCGCCATCCGGCCCGCCGCTCCCGAGGACGTTCCCCGGGGCCGGACCGCTCCGCCCACCCCGCACCGGACCGCACACCGGCCCGTCCGCGTCGTGCCGCCCCTCGACCAACTGCCGCACGAGCCGCACGAGCTCCGTCGGCTCGAAAGGCTTGGTGAGAAAGGCGTCGACACCGACATCGAGGCCGGTGTCGACCTCGTACCGGGTGCACGCGCTGACAATGGCGACGGGAAGATCCCGCGTCCGGGGATCGGCCCGCAGCCGGGCCGCGGTCCTGAGCCCGTCCAGCCTGGGCATGACGACATCGAGGGTGACCACGTCGGGCCGCACCTGGTGGACGACATCCAGACACTCGGCACCGTCGGCCGCGGTCACGACCTCGAACCCCTCCAGTTCGAGATTGACCCTGATCAACTGCCGGATGACCTTGTTGTCGTCCACAACAAGCACCCGGCCGGAAGCGCCTGGCACAACTCGAGAGTAGGTCCGCACCGGCCATCGCGTCCGGGTTTTCCCCACTTCCGCCCCGTGCGAGCGACCCACCGGCCACCAGGCTGACGCCGCCTTTCCCCGGCCCGCACCCGACACCCCGGCCCCGGCCGACACCCCGGCCCCGACCCGCCGACGCGGCATACGACCGCACTCCCGCGCCGGCCTGCCGGAAACCCGTTCATGACCACCCCGCCGGAGCTGGTAATGTTCTACCCGTCGCCGCGAGAAGCGCCCGACACGCCCCCGTAGCTCAGGGGATAGAGCAACGGCCTCCGGAGCCGTGTGCGCAGGTTCGAATCCTGCCGGGGGCACACTGTGTAAGTGTGTCGAAGACCCCGCCACCAGCGAGTTCGCTGGGTGCGGGGTCTTGTCGTATGCGCAGGCGGGTGCGGCCGGGAGCAGCCGTTTGCCAGTGATCACGTTGTAATAGCGTGTTGATCTTGAAGGGCTTCGCAGCAGGTCGGAAGGCATCCCACCCACCTCCGAGCGCGGCCCTGTGGACCATACGTGGACGGGCGGGAGCCCCGGACCGTTCCCGGTCCGGGGCTCCCGTTCGCCGGTCGTGCGGTTGCGTCAGTCCGCGGTGTGGTCCTCCTCCCCCAGTCCCTGCATGATCCGGTCGTTCATCTCCTGCTCCTGGCCGTCGATGCACTTGGCGTAGATCTTCAGCAGGACGTCCACCGAGTGGCCCGCGCGGGCGGCGACCTCTGGAGCGGGCACTCCGGAGTTGAGCCACTGGGAGACGCCCGCGTGGCGGAGGTCGTACGGCCGGAGCGCGAGGACCGACGCCACCTGATCCGGGACGAGCGCCAGTTCCCGAGCCCGCTTCCACGCCCTGGAGTACGACGAGGCCGCGATCACGTTGCCTCGCTCGCTGGAGAACAGCCGGCCGTCCTCCGCCGTGCCGAACTCCTTCAGGTGCTCACGGAGCAGACGGACCAGCGGAGGCGGAATCGGCACGATGCGTACCTCACCGTGGGCCCGCTGCTTCAGGCCGCGCCGGTCGTGCGCCTCTCCGGAGTCCGTCCACGCCTTCCCGGCCGTGGGACGGGTCTCCGCCAGCTCGATACGGCCCCAGCCCGACGCCGGCAGCGTGCAGTCGGAGCGACGCAGCCCCAGCGCCTCCCCCGGCCGCATGGCCGCGTAGTACAGGCACCCGAAGAACGCCCGCAGCCGTCGGCCGCTCGCCCGGTCGTAGCCGCCCACGTACGTGAGCGCGGTCAGCAGCTCCCGGGCCTGCCGAGGGTTGACCACCACCCGGCGGTCCACCTCCTGCACGGCCCGCTTCCCTCGCTTGCGCCGAACCCGGCTCAGCGGGTTGGACGGCAGGTGTTCCAGCTCGACCGCGTACTCCAGTGCGTTGAAGACGACCGCGCGCCGCCGCCGGTACGTCTGGGTGGCAGCGGGCCTGCCGTCGAGCCTCCGCCCCAGCGCATCGATCAGTTCGTGCGCGCGAGTGATCTCCTGGAGCTCCCCGACCGGCAGCGACGCCTTCTCGATCCACCGCACCGCCGCCGCGATCTCCTCCGGCCGCTCCCGCTCCCGACGAGGGACCGGGAGGACGTACGACCGCAGCGTCCTCCGCAGGACCTCCGGAGCGGGCCGCCCCCGCCCCGGCTTGACCAGGACGGGAACGACCGTCGCCAGCGCGTCCGTCATGCTGTCCCGCTGCTTGGCCGACGCCTCCGCCCACCGGGCGTCCACGTACTTCACCGCCAGGTCGAGGAAGGACAGGGCGGCTTTGCCGCCGCGCAGCGAGTCGGGCAGGCCGGTGACCGTGTCGAACGGTTCTCCCTTGTCGAGCGCCCGCACCAGCTTGGCCCGGAAGCGGTCGGCCAGTGCCTTGGTCTTGTGCGACTCGCTGAACGGCTGTCCGTCGACCACCCAGCGCACCAGGTAGGTCGGCTTCTTGGTGGTCTTGTTGACCGAGAGCTTCCAGACGGAGACCTTGTACGACTTCACGAGGCCGCTCCCTCCGCCCGCTCCTCCAACCAGTCGTCGAGCACGTCACGGCGGACCCGCAGCTCCCCGTTGGGCAGCCGGATACAGGCGGGGGCGATGCGCAGTTCCCGCCAGCGGTAGAAGGTGCGCCGGGAGATGCCGCCCAGTTCGTGCAGGACCTGCGGCACGGTGAGCAGTTCGGCCGGCTTGGTACGGCTCTCACGCGCCATGGCGACCACCGCCCTCCCTCACGGCGGCGGCCAGGAGCGCCGCCTCCGGCGAGTAGCCGCGCCCCGCGTAACGCCAGCGGCCGACCGTGACCGTCGAGTGCTCCGGCAGGCCGAGCAAGGCCCGCTGTTGCTCCGCGCGGTGGTCGGCACGGGCCTGCCGGAGGGCGGTCAGCGTGGTCGAGTAGCGGCGCGACTTGGTGGAGAAGTGGCCGCCGTACCCGAGCATGTGGGCCCAGCTCCGCAGCCCGAGGGACGCGAACTCCGGCAGGCCGCCGAGCCACCAGCACGTGCTGATCATGCGCAGCACATGAGCACGTACCGGCAGCATGACCATGTCGCGTGCGCGGTGAATGCGGCCGTCCACCGCGCCGGCGGTCTCCGCCCCCTTGGTGGCGTACTTCGCGATGTAGCCCGCCACGGCCGCAGCGGGAGCCGGCCGCTCCCCCGTTGCCCGCCCGGACGAGGTGACCGGCCGTACGTCGACCTGGGTGCCGAAGCGCAGCACCCGCGGGCCGAGGACCTCCGCGCCCGGAGCGGTCAGCCGTACCCGTCCGGCCACGGACCGGACGGCGTCGGCCAGGAGGGGCACCGTGGCCCAGCCGGGCGGGGCCGAGTCGGGTCCGTCCGGTCCGTCGAGACGGATCACGGCGTGGAAGTGGACCAGGCCCCGCCGCTGGTACTCGGCGACCTTCGCGTACGAGAGCCGGGCGACTTCCCCGAACTCCGTACGCGACAGCCCGGCCCGCCGGGCGACCTCCCGCCGCAGCTCCAGCCCGAACCGGTGCCAGAGCCGGCCGGCGAAGGCGTGCCAGAGGACGGCCCCCGCGTAGTCGTAGCAGCGCGGGCAGAGCGGTTCCCCGAGCCGGGGATCGTCCGCCGCGTGGCGCTCACGGCATCCGGCCGGCCGCCCGTGCGGGCAGCACTCCCCCGCCCGCCGGGGACGGCAGACCCGTACGCGCCCATCGTGCTCCCGGCGGGTGTGGACCGGGCCGAAGCCGGGAGCGGTGAGCGTGGCGAACACCCGCGGGTGACCGCTCACCGCCTCCGGGACGCTCTTGCCGCCGACGAGCCCGGCCCGGACGAGTTGGTACGTGTCCGCCCGGTACAGGCCGGAGCAGGCCGGACAGACCACCGCCCGCCGGTTGCCGCACGCGGTGAGCAGGCGACCGCCGTAGACGTCCGACCCGTAGGAGAGCAGGACCGCGCCGGTGGTGGTGTCGTAGACGGTTGCCGCGCCGACCAGGTGAATCGGGTTGGTGCAGCCTCCGAGGCGGACGATGTTCCGGCGCCAGGCCGCGAACTCCGGCTCCGACGCCCTGGCGACGAGGGCGGCGGCGCTCTTCGGAAGGGCCATGGTCATCGGCGACCACCCCCACCGCCGAACGCCTGCCCCATCACGGCCGAAATCCCCTCCGGCCGGGTCTTGGCACTGAAGCGGAGTGTCGGGTCCGTGAGCCAGAGCGCGGCGGCGTGCCCGGGGCACAGGCGCTGCTCGACGTCGTCGAGTCCGACGAGGACGATCTGTTCTCGTCCGGCGCAGGTCGAGACCTCCGCTTCGCGCTGCCTGAGATCGCAGTCGGGCAGCGGGGATTTGCGCGAATGGTGCGCGGTGGACAAAGTGTGAGTGCTCCTTTCACTGCTCACGTGGCGGATGGAGTGGGTTCCTGACGGGGTCGGGTTTGGCGACTTCGCGCCCCGTCGGGAGCCCGTCGTGCGGGCGGTCACTGCCGCTCCTCGGGAGGCACCCCGACGACGGCGTACGAGATCGGCCCGAAGTCGCGGCGTGCGTGGAAGTAGCCGCGGCCGGTGTCCTCCGTCGGCACGCCGAGTGGAGCGGCGACGGATTCCACCCCGTCCCGGCGCGCGGCGGAGTCGGGCGCGTCGACCAGGACGGCGAAGGACGCGTAACGCGGTACGGCGAGCGCCGGATGAGCGGTCAGGAAGTCGATCAGCTCCCGCAGACCGGCCAGGAAAGCGGCACGGTCACCGGAGCGGATGACGTGGTCGGACACGGGGAGTCCCCTTCTCGGGTCGGTGGCTTGTTTCAGAAGCGGAGCTGGCCGAGGAAGCCGCTGACGCCGTCGAGGAGCGCTTGGACGAGCGGCGCGGCCACGGTCCGGGCGAGCAGGAAGCCGAAGGTTCCGCAGAGCAGCAGGTCCGCCCACCGCAGGTACCGGATGCGGAGGAGGAACCAGATCAGCAGACCGAGCAGCAGAACGGCGGACATGGACACCAGCACGGCAGGCCCCTTTCACAGCGCTTCGACGTGCAGTTCAGGCAGAACGGGAGTCAGGTGCGCGTACTCGGCGGCCACGGCCTCCGCATCGGCCTCCGTGATCAGGTGCGACCGGGCGCGTTCCCAGCCGTCCCCGGAGGCGAGGACGGCCGTACCGGCCTGTTCTGGGGTGATGGCCTGCGCCGCCTTCAGCGCGTCGGGGTTGAGGTCCCCGAGCGCCATCTCGGCCGTACCGGGGTCGGCCACGCGGTGACAGACCCGGCCGCCCAGTTGGGCCCGTAGCGCGGTGACGCCCGGCCCCAGGTCGGAGCCGACGCGCTGGCCGGCGACTACGAGGAACACCCCCAGGGCCGCGCCGAGTTGGGCCAGCCGGATCAGCGCCGTGCCGGCCGCCTGCGCTTCGTCCTTCTCGTTCCGGCTCGCCACGAGGAACAGCTCCGCGATCTCGTCGACGATCACGACGACCGGGACCGGACGTTCCTTGTCCGGCAGACCCCAGATGTTGCGGACGCGAGCCGCCCGGCACAGGGTCATGCGGTCGAGGGTCAGATCCACGAGCGCGGTCAGCAGCCGGACCGCTTGCTCCCGGTTGGTCGCGAGGGCGGACAGCCGCGGCTCGTAGAGGGACAGCTCCATGCCGCCCTTGCAGTCGATCCCGACGAGTGCGACGGGCTGCGGAGCGAGGCCCGCCACGAGGGCGTTGATCAGCGTCGACTTGCCGGAGCGGGTGGCCCCGACGATCAACCAGTGCGGTACGCGCCGCAGGTCGACCACCCACGCGGCCCCGGTCTCCAGCGCGCCCACGGTCACCCGGAGCAGCCGGCCGGGCCCCCGCCGCTTCGGCACCCGGGGAGCGGCCAGCGGGTCGGCCGCCGAGGCGACGATCCGTACGACTCCCGGCTTCCAGGAGGTCACCCGCACCGCGTGCACCTGCCAACCCTCCGCCAGGGCGGGTGCGGCTTTGACGAAGTCCTCCGGCACCTGGCCCGGCAACAGCCGGACCAGCAGCAGGAAACCGCCGGGGGTAGGGCGTATGAGTCCGGGACGGGGCACGCGCGGTTGCGGCGGGGGCGCCCCGTTCCCGACGAGCCCGGACACGACGGTCAGAGCCGGGCGACGGCTCACGGCGAGTCCGCATCCCGCCATCAACGGCCGCCAGGTGCGCACCACTCGGAGGGCCGCGGCCGGGAAACCGAGCAACACCCACCAGGCGGCGGGGTAGCGGCGGCGCAGGGCCAGGCCTGCGAGGAGCAGACCCGACACCAGCACTGCGGCCACCACCAGAACCCAACTCGGCCCGGTCGCCCCGGCCGAAGCGGTGGAGGCCAGGTTCCTCACTGCCCGGCCCCCTTGCCCGCCGGAGCGGGAGCGTTCAGGGGCCGGATCTCCGCCGCGCGGAACGCGATCCCGTGCCGCCCCTCGTTCTCCCAAGGCGTGGCGACCAGGTCCCGCACGGCCACCGGCATGCCGGTCTGCACACCGGTCGGCTCCCCGGCCACGCTCACGGTCACGACGTCCGCGGACGCCCCGGCCATCAGGCACAGGCCGACCTGGTACACGGTCTTGCCGGTCTCGCGGTCGACCCGGAGCTGACCGGTCTCACGGTTGGCGACCCGCGGAGCCGGGGGCACGGCGCAGATGATCCCCGTGAACTTCGCGGTGTCGATCGGAAGGCTTGCCACTGTTTCGGATCTCCTCATCTCTAACACCCGAAGACCAACCCTTCGGGTTGCTAGACCACCCGTACTACGGGTGGCGCCAGACCAGAGTGACGACCCGTAGTACGGGTTGTCAACCGTCCTGAGGTAGGGGAAGCTGCTTTCACTCGTGGTAGGCAGCTATCCACCGCGAAAGAAAGAAGTAGTTGACCACGGCCGTGGAGGGCCCGCATGCCGCCAAAGAAGACGCAGCCGAAGTACCGGCAGATCGCCGGCTACCTGCGCGAAGGCATCTTGAACGGAACCTTCCCAGCCGGCCAACCACTCCCCTCTGAGGAAGCCTTGGCGAAGCAGTTCGGCGTGACACGTCCCACGGTTCGTCAAGGGCTGGCCGAACTACGGGCGTCCGGTCTCGTCGAGGCCATCATGGGTCGCGGCACTTTCGCCCGTTCCCCCCACAGCCGTCCCGGTCTTACGCGCCCGCGTGGCGTACGGCGGACCTCTGACGGCCGGTACGTCGAGGCGGACGGCATCCGCTGGACCGACGCCGAACCCCCCGTGGCCACCCGCACCGACGCCCCGCTAGCTCTGGCGGACCTGCTCCGCATCCCGCCGGGTGAGCCGATGTTCACGTACGACGCGTTGCAGACCGCGGACCAAGGCCGCCTGCGCCAGCTCCACCGGACGTACGTGCCGTTCTCCGTCCTCATCGGCACCAAGTACGAGGAGGAGGCCCCACCGCCGGCGCCGGATCTTTACACCGCCCTCGCCGGTCTGTGCCACGAACTCCACTTCACGGAGTACGTCCGCACCCGCATGCCCCTACCGGACCAGGCCCAAGTCCTCCGACTGGCGGACGGAGTCCCCATGTTGCACGTCATCCGCGTGACGCTCACGGAGGCAGACAAGCCTCTGGCTCTAGAAGAGTTCCATCTGCCGGGTGACGAGTTGGAACTCTCGTTCAGGCTGTAGCGACTCTCGGGTGGCTCAGACTTTCTCTACGTCATCAAGCCCCGGCTGCGCTCCGCTCCGCCGGGCGCGCTTCCCGGCTCCGCTGCGCGCTGCGCTCCTGCCTTCGGCCCGCTCCGCGCACGCTGCACCGATGCGCGCCCACACGTGGATAGGGCCAGAGGCCATAAGTCGATCACCGCACAGTGCGACCCGCGGTCAAAGCCGATGCCTCCGGCGGGGGATCGGCCGGCACCGGGATGGAGGGGGCGCCGCTTCTGACTGCGGGCCCGTAGTGGCGTGCGCGGGGAGCTCCTATCCCGTCCACCGTCGACCCAGGCGAAGCCGAGCAGACGCGGTCCCTGGCGTCCAGGTCGTTCGTACAGTGGCGCGCTCCACCTGGACGCCAGGGACCACGCCCGCTCCACGGTGTGTGGGTCGACGGCGTACGGGATAGGAGCTGGAGGAAGCAGTGACTGCTATAGCAGGAAACAGCCCGCTGTAGCCCAAAATCCGTCGAACGATTCCTTACACGGAGCCATCCCCCTTCTTCTTGAGCTGATAAGCATACCCACGACCAGCGGTACCCGGCTTGTGCTCAATTTCATCCGCCTGAATCAGGCTTTCGAAGATTTTTTTCATCTTGCTCTCACTGCCAACACCCGTCAGCTTCCGAGCCTCCTCATTCTTGATGGAGTCGTTTACCTTAAGATACTCGACCACCCGCTGGGCCGGGGAAGCCAGGCTTTCGTGGCGCACAGTAACGAGTACCGAATTACCTTTTTCTTCGATAATCGGAGAACGTAGGTTTAACTTTTTCATCGACTCGAAGGCAGTATTAAGACCTTCGCCAACATCCTTGTTGGGCGGGTTAGGGAACCGGTTCAGGTGGCGTACAAGGTATGGATTGCGACTAAGTCGCTCATCGAGGATGTTTTTGGTTGTGATATGACCCGGCAGTCGACCTGGACTCTGAATCTCGATTCTATTCTCAAAGATTCGAATATGAATGTCATCCGTAATGGAGTAATCCCGATGCAGGACGGCGTTAGTGATAATTTCGTGCAGTGCCTCACGTGGGTACTTCACACTGCGCAGGCCGTCTTCATCGAGGAAGGCGGCGGCTGCGACTATCTCCACCGTTCGGTCCACGGCATCGTAGATCTGCTTGTAGAGCGGACCCTCGATGGTGGCCGGATCCTCTACAAGGCGATCACGCGACTGTTCCTCGCTGCTATATCGATAGATCTTGATGCCACATCGCTTGGGCAGGAAAGCTTGCGGTTCGTCAGCGAAGAGGAGTCCAGCCGCTACTACTGGTTTTCCCGAGACAAGCAGATGCTGCTTCCTAAGGTACGTCTCCGGTTCCGTGACGGGCACCGCACTCAGGAGGTATTCAAGGATTGCTTCCGAGTTGGTTACAACCTCGATGTCGATCGGAAGAGTTTCAGACTCGAAGGATTCAATTCCCTTCTGTCTGCGCAGCGCAGTTATGGCATCATCCGAAGTTACCGGAGCATTTTGAGCGCTGAGGCGTTTATAAATTTTCCCGTCGGGCGTCTTGCGAATAACTCGAGACTTGCGCGCGTTGATGTGTAGAACATAACCCGGAAGCTCCTCCGAGTAAAGGAACTCGGCGTCTATGTCGGTACCGAAAGGAGATACGTCCTCAAGTGCGTGAATCACTTGATTGGCATCCTCAGGATCCGCGAAACCGTCCCAGGAAAAACCTGCGGATGACTCGTTGACCCCAATATACAGATCGCCACCATCCGCATTGCAGAACGCAGAAACAGCCCTTGCTACCTTAGCGGGGGGGATTCTTTTATCCTTGAAGTCAAGGAAGTGCCCTTCCTGTCGCGCCAGGAGTGTTGCGGCTTGCTCCTCAGAAATTTCAACGGTCTCGAACAATTTTCCCCCTGCTCAGGTGCCGTCTCGTAAAAACTTTGCGGCAGCGCATGGCCGTCTCTTAGACCCCACACGGTATCTCTCTCCGTGCAACCCAAATTATACGCATCGTGACTTGCCAACAGGGCGTGGCCACGTCAGCCATGCGGGACCACTGCCCCGTCTGCTGGGCCGCCCGATGGGAGCCTGCAACGGCAGGTGTTGACTACCAGCGACAGGTACGCAGACCGACACCCTCGGGTCACCCAAGCCGACCTGCGATATCGGACGCACCATGCCCAAGCACGCAGATCATGCGTTTGTCAAGGTCGTCGGTTGGGGTTGACACCAACAGCGGCGAACAGCGGCGGCTTATGGTTTGGCGCAGTCGCCGAAACTGCACCAACCTTGACGGAGCCCTTCCGTAACAAGTCGCTCCTGGGATGAGCAGTAGCATGCAGAACTCTTGTAAAGGTGACCAGGGAGAGGTGCTGTGATCGGCCGCAAGGCTCTGTTGGATGACCTGAAGCAGCAGGTCAAGGCGGTCGAGACCGACTTGGGCAAGCAAGTCAAGGCACTCGGTGAGGTCCACGCCCGGCTGCGCGCCGAGTACGACCAGGCCCGCAAGCTCGGACGTACGGCCGCGACGTGGAACTCGTGGCTGGACGAGCGGATCACGCAGGTCGCGGTGGCCTGGGTGCTGGGCACGGTCTTCGTCCGCTTCTGCGAGGACAACCAGCTGATCCCCGAGCCCTACCTGACCGGTCCGGACGATGACCGGCGCGAGCTGGCGGAGGCCCGGTACGACGCCTACGTGGAGACGGACGACAACCCGACCTACCGCGGCTGGCTGGAGAAGGCGTTCGACGAACTAAGCACGGGTCAGGCGGGCCGCCTGCTCTTCGACAAGCGGCACAACCCGCTGTACCAGATCCCACTCTCGCACGACGGCGCGCGTGAACTGGTCGAGTTCTGGCGCCGGCGCGACGAGGCGGGCGTCCTCGTCCACGACTTCACCGACCCGCTGAACGAAGACGGCACGGAGGGCTGGGACACCCGCTTCCTGGGCGACCTGTACCAGGACCTGAGCGAGTCCGCCCGGAAGACGTACGCGCTGCTCCAGACACCGGAGTTCGTGGAGGAGTTCATCCTCGACCGGACGATGAACCCGGCGGTGCGGGAGTTCGGGTACGAGGAACTGAAGATGATCGACCCTACGTGCGGGTCGGGGCACTTTGTGGTGGGGGCGTTTCGGCGGTTGGTGCGGCTGTGGGCTGAAGGGAAGCCGGGGCGCGATGCGCATGAGCGGGTGCGGGAAGCGCTGAACTCGGTACACGGTGTGGACATCAACCCGTTCGCGGTAGCTATCGGTCGGTTCCGCCTGCTGGTCGCGGCCATGGCGGCGAGTGGGGTGCGGACGTTGGGGGATGCGGCCAAGTACGAGTGGCCGATTCATCTGGCAGTCGGGGATTCGCTCATCAAGGCGCGCCGCTCCCAACAGGGCAACCTGTTCGGAGAGGTGGACGAGGCTATCGCAGACGAGCTGGCCGAGTTCAAGTACGCCACGGAGGATGTACACGAGTACCCGGACATCCTGCAAGCGGGGCGCTATCACGTGGTGGTCGGGAACCCGCCCTACATCACGGTGAAAGATAAAAAGCTCAATGAGCTGTACCGGGAGCTGTATCCGACGTGTGCCGGCACGTACGCGTTGTCGGTTCCGTTCGCACAGCGCTTCTTTGAGCTGGCCAAGCGCGGCGATGCCCAGGGGCACGGATACGGCATGGTCGGGCAGATCACCGCGAACTCGTTCATGAAGCGCGAGTTTGGAACGAAGCTTATCGAGGGTTACTTCGGGCACGCGGTCGAGCTGACCGAGGTTATCGATACGTCGGGTGCATACATTCCGGGGCACGGGACGCCGACAGTCATTCTGATTGGCAGGCAGCGGGGTGGGAGCGCGCGATCGGCAGTCATCCGAGCCGTCCGCAGCGTACAGGGAGAGCCTGCTGCACCGGAGAACGCCGAGGAGGGACTGGTCTGGCGGGCGATCGTCGAACAGATTGATCAGCCAGGTTCGGCGAGCCAGTGGGTGTCCGTGGACGACCTGGACCGCAAGAAGTACTTCGGTAGACAGCCCTGGATTCTCACCGACGGTGGCCTTGAGATGGTCGATCAACTGAATAGTGGCGCAGAAATGACTCTGTCGATGATCTCTGAGGAGATCGGAGCAGGTGCTGTTACGCGGGAAGATGAAGCATACATGGTTGGCGCCGGAGCACTGCGGCGTCATAGAATCGCGCCAACTCATCAACGAAGCCTCGTGGAAGGCGGAGAGGTTCGGGATTACTCGATCAACGATCCAGTGCTGTCGCTATGGCCCTACCGTGAGACTGACCTAGAAGCCGACGCGCCACCCAGCGTTGAGCGTATGCTCTGGCCTGCTCGAATTTATTTGAGAAGAAGAATTGCCTTTGGCAAGACTCAACTTGAACGCGGACTAAGATGGTATGAGTATTCAATGTTCTTTAGGAGGCGATATAAAGCATCCTTTTCAATCGCATTTCCATTCGTTTCTACGCATAACCACTTCGTTCTGAATCGTGATCGACAAGTGTTCATCCGTACTGCACCTGTCATCAAGTTGCGAGAGGGGGCGAGCGAGGAAGCCCACCTGTGGCTGCTTGGGATACTCAATAGTTCTACGGCTGGATTTTGGCTGAAGCAAGTCAGCCATGACAAGGGCATCCGTGGAGAGGGTGGCGGTTTTACCAGCGACGACTGGGAGCGGTTCTTTGAGTTCACTGGCACTAAGCTCCAGGAGTTCCCTCTCCCAGCCGAGCACCCTTCCGCCTTTGCCGCAGCCCTCGACACCCTTGCCCAGCAACTCTCCGCTATCTCACCCTCGGCCTTCATCGAAGGGGACGCCCCCGCTGCTTCCGCGCTCCGCGAGGCGAAAGTTCGTTGGACGGCTCTCCGTGCCCGAATGATCGCCCTACAGGAGGAACTGGACTGGCAGGTCTACTCCCTCTACAATCTCCACCCCGAAGACCTCCGCGTATCCGAAAACCCCGACGACCCCAATATTCCCGAACTCGCCCTCGGCGAGCGCGCGTTCGAGATCATTCTCGCCCGCCGCGTAGCCGCGGGCGAGGCCAGTGACGAGTGGTTCAAGCGGCACAACTCCAAGCCCATCACCGAAATCCCCGCCCACTGGCCGGCGCCCTACCGGAAGATCGTTCAGAAGCGCATCGACGCCATCGTGTCGAACCGGGCCATCGGCATGGTCGAACGACCTGAGTACAAGCGCCGCTGGGCGACCGAGGGCTGGGACGCGCTGCAGGAAAAGGCCCTGCGTTCCTGGCTGCTGAACCGGATGGAGAAGCGTGACCTCTGGTTCGACGGGAACGGCCAGCCGATGATCCTCACCCTGGCCCGCCTCACCGATGCGCTCTCCCGAGACGAGGACTTCGTCTCCGTGGCCAAGCTCTACGCGCCCCGCAAGGAACTCGCGAAGGTCGTCGCCGAACTGATCACCGACGAGCATGTGCCGTTCCTCTCGGCCCTGCGCTACAAGCCCTCCGGGCTGAAGAAGCGCGCCGACTGGGAAGAGGTGTGGGATCTCCAGCGCAAGGAGGACGCCGCCCCGGACGAGCAGACCAAGCGGAAGATCCAAGGCTCCATCCCAGTGCCGCCGAAGTACACCTCGGCCGACTTTCTGCGCCCGTCCTACTGGAGGGCGCGCGGCAAGCTGGACGTGCCCAAAGAGCGGTTCATCTCCTACGGGCAGACCAACGCCGCCACTCCGGACCTCTACGGGTGGGCCGGCTGGGATCACAAGGAGCAGGCGCAGGCGCTGGCGACGTACTTCACCAACACCGCGCTGTCCACCGAGGAGATCACGCCGTTCCTCGCCGGCCTGCTGGAACTCCAACCGTGGCTGTACCAGTGGCACAACGAGTTCGACATGCTCTATAGCGGCTCTCCTGCCGACTTCTTCGCCGGTTACCGCCAGCAGAAGCAGGGCGAGCACGGACTTACCGACGACGACCTTCGCAACTGGAGGCCCCCGGCCGCAACCCGAGGCAGGGCCAAGAGGGGATAGGGCCGACGGCGAGCTGCCGGCAAGTTCGGGTAGGCAGTTGGTCACGCTTGAGCGGCTCCGTGACCTCGAATTTTGGCCGTTTGGAGTGGGTGGCTCGCTTGTAAAAGTGAGCCACCCACTCTAAATTGGTCTGCCTGTTGGTCAGACTGACTTTGCCCGCTCAGTTGGCGATGTGGGTGCGGTGCCAGGAGTAGAAGGGTGCGCGGTGGGGGCCGTAGTCGGCAACGGTGCGGCCTTCGAGAGCCTTCGCTGCGGCAGCCAGGTCAGGGGTGGTGTTGCTCTTCGAGCCGGCGGCGATGGTGCCGTTGTCGGTGACGTACACGTAGCCGTGCTCGAAAAGCTCGTCGCAGCCGATGAGACAGGCGGGCATGATGTTGGCCATCATCAGCCGCTCCTGGCGGCTGGCCGCGCTGCGCCGCTTAATGTGGGCGGCGCGGATAAACCGGGTGGGCAGGACACGGCCGCACAAGGCACAGGCCGCCTCGGTGGCGCCACCGAGCAGGTTCCTGCGGAGCTTGGCCTGCTCCCGACGGACGAGTACCTGGGCGACGGCGCTGTCGGCGCCCTCGTGGTCCACGGTCGCGTCGCCCGGAAGGGCAGGAGCAGGCGAGAGCGCGTCGGCGAGCTGGGCGACGGCTGCGATACCAGGCTGGAGGACCGCGGCCCCCTGCTTGTTGGCGGACAGACGCAGAGCTTCCATGGCGTCGGTACCGAGGGCGGTGCCGTGCACGTTCTGTTCTTCCTCGAGGACGTCGATGCCGATGCGCTCGGGGTAGTCGTCGTCCGGCCAGACAAGGGTGCTGTCGGTGAAGTAGGGCCGGCTGACCTGGGTAACGATGACACGCTGCAGGATTGCGTTCGCCCATCCGCCCGGAGCAACTCGGCTGTTGGGCCCCCGGTGCCCCAGGACGAGGAAGTCGCCTTCGGTAAGGGACTGGACTGCCTGGCGAGTGCCGGCACGGTCGAGGGCGCTGCGGCGCCATCCCCACAAGCCCTGGTCGAGCCCGATTTCAAGGTTCTCGCGGGAAGGGCTGGGTACGTAGATGTACGCGGTTTTGGGCATGAGCTCTCCATCACTCGGCCTCCCTTTGGGGAGGGTGCAGTGGACTACGCCAGCAGCGAGTCCGTGGACTGGAAGTGGCGTAAGTTGCCCAGGAATTGGGACGGCGGCCATCGTACAGGAGACCGATCCAGAGGGGTGGCGGCAGGAAGCGAGTCGTGAACCCAAGGTTCGGTCGCATGTCCCGCTACCGTCAGCCAGCGTGCTAAAAGGGCTCACCGAGGGGCTTGTTGGAGCGCCAGTCAGCAAAGGACCCATCCCGTGAGCGGACGCCGGTGAGATCTCCGTGGAACAGCACCGCTGCCTCTGGTCTGTGAGCAGGAGGATCGGTTAAGTAGGCGTTGGCGTGATCCCAGGTCTGCAAGTCGGCAGCGAGACTCTCGTACCAAGCCAAACCGCGGGTGTTGCAGTCCTGGCACAGCAGTCCTCGTACGCACTGTCCGCAAGAGGTTGGGCCGGGACAGCAGCGATGATCATGATCAATGTGCCACCATGACGGCCCTTCCATCGAGGAGTCGCCTCCCAGGCGGCGACAGAGGGGGCAGGTGTCATCCTGAACTCTAAGGATTGCATTGACACGAGCACGTGTCAGGTTGTGTCGTCGTGACTGCCGTTCAGCGTTGCGGCACTGCGAACATACCCTTCCTTTGGGTCCCGCATCGACCCGCCAAAGCTTGTCGAAGCACACCTTGCACGGTTCCAAAGTATCAACCCATGCATCGAACTCTTCACTTGTCAGGGCGACGATCTCGTCGTTTGTTAACCAGGCCACAAGCCGCAGGATAGACGGCGCCACTGACAGCTGGTTAGCTGCCGCTGTAAGGTTTGTCCTGTCGCTCGTTGTACGGACCGCACAGCTGTTCCACCTGCTATGCGCAACGAGAGGTGTGAGGCACGGCGAGTGTCTAACTGCGTGACAACCGCGGACAGCTGTAGACGTCAGCGAACCGGGCCTTGACCCGGAATCTTGGACACGGGCTATGCGGCTTGGGCAGGGTAGTTGATGTTGTGTCGAGTGCTGTCTCATAGGCGATGGGGCTGCGTTGTCCGAGGCGGGAGTGACGGCGTCGGGTGTTGTAGCGGTGCAGCCATCGGAACGCGTCGAGGCGGGCCTCGCGCTCGCTGGACCAGCGCTTTCGGCCCTGGAGGGTCTCACGTTTGAAGGTCGCGTTGAAGGACTCGGCGAGCGCGTTGTCCGCGCTGGAGCCGATCGCGCTCATGGACTGGCGGACACCGGCCCTGCGGCAGGCGTCGGCGAAGGCCCGGCTGGTGTACTGGGCTCCGTGATCGGTGTGCAGGACCGCTCCGGTGAGGCTGCCGCGGGTTTGTTCGGCGGCGGCCAGGGCGTCGGTGACGAGGCCGGTGCGCATGTGGTCCGCGATCGCCCAGCCGGCCAGGCGGCGTGAGGCGAGGTCGACGACGGTGGCCAGGTAGAGGAACTTCTCGCCCTCCACGGGGAGATAGGTGATGTCGCCGACGTACTTTGTGTTCGGCTTGCGTGCGGTGAAGTCGCGGCCGATCAGGTCCGGGGCCTTCGCCGCGGCCGGGTCCGCGATCGTGGTGTGGTGCCTGCGACGCAAGCGCACGCCTGCCAGGCCGATGATTCGCATCACGCGCGCGATCCGCTTGTGGTTGACCCGCTCGCCCGCCTCGCGGAGCTCGGCGGTGATCCTGGGGACGCCGTAGGTGCCGTCCGACTCGCGGTGCACAGTCCGGATCCGTGCGGCGAGAGCGGCGTCGGCCGCCTGCCGGACGGCCCGGTCCGTGGCCGTGCGGCGCCAGTAGTAGAAGCCGGAGCGGGCGATGCCCAGGACGGTGCACAGCCGCTTCACGCCGTAGCGGCGCTGGTGGTCGGCGACGAACTGGAAGCGGTTCACCAGCGCGTCTCCCCGGCGAAATACTTCGCCGCCTTCCGCAGGATTTCGCGCTCTTCCTCCAGCTCACGGACCTTCTTCCGCAGAGCGGCGTTCTCCGCCTCCAACCGCGTCGGCGGCTCGGCCAGCGCCTCCGCCCGGCGTCCCCGGGGCCGGCTCGCTCCGGCCGCCCGGACCCAGTTCCGCAGGGTCTCGGGGTTGATCCCCAGATCGGCGGCGACCTGCCTGATCGTCGCCTCGGGCCGCGACTGGTACAGCGCGACCGCGTCCGCCTTGAACTGCGGCGGATAGTTCTTCATGACCACGAGATGTCCGTTCTCAGATTCTCAGGATCCAGTGTCTCGTGTGTCCAGGATCAAGGGTCAAGGCCCCCCGACAGCTCGACCCCGAGCCCTACTCCTTCAGCCAGCGCAACGCGGAAGGCGCTGAAGCTCGGGGACACGGCGAACGTCAGCGCCGAAGCCAAATTGAGCGCCACCGCCCTGACCTACAGGGACGAGGGCATCAAAGACTCCCTGAGCCTGCTGAACACGGGTCAGAAATGGGCGACACTAGAGGTGAAGGTCTGCAATAAGGGAAGCAAACCGATCGAAACCACGCCGTTCGTATGGTCACTGGCTTACCCGGATGGAGCCCGGGTGGAGCCGGCCGGAACGACCGCGGGGGATCTACCGCAGCCGCTGTACCCGATGAACGCAAAGGTCGGCTCAGGCGACTGCGTGCGAGGGAACATCGCGTTCCAGGTATCGAAGGAAGGGCGCCCGGAGCGGGTGCTATACAGCCCGGGTATGCTGGATGAGCCGGTGGAATGGCAGATCAGCAAGGGCTGAGTGCCACCCGTTCAGGTACAACGACGTGCCTGCCGCCCGGGGCGTAGCATGGCGTCGAACGGCTGTCACGTGGCCCGCTCTCCGCAGCCCGGACGAGGATTTGCTCCTGCCTTCCCCATATAGTTGCCGCGTCCGTCGCAGAGACAACCCCGCCGTCTCCTCTTTGGCGGCGGGGCTCTGACGCGTGAGCGCACGCTCCCGCCCGTTACTCAGCTCGTGAACATGCGACTCGACATAGAAGGCGGCCCCACCAACGGTGGCGATGTCACCGTGCAGCCCGGTGAACTTAGCCGGCCACCCAAGCAAATCGAAATCAGCTGGGACACCTACAGACTGCATATGTTCAGCACCGTTCCGCTCCCAGATACGGACTGACACTGCTGCTCGCTGCACCCACAGCCGCTGCGCCCGTAGTCTCATTCCAAATGGTCATGACCCACCATGAGCTGCAGATCCGATGTATCCGGAAATAGATAACACCCAATCGTGTCACAGAAGCGTCACATCACCCCCGCGGCACAACTTCGCGGCGCATGATGCCCCTTGAATCTTACGCACCTCATGGGGGGACCATGAACAAGCACGCCACCGTCGCCGCACTCATCACTGTGGTCGCTCTCGCACTCACCGCCTGCGAAGGCACCGAAACCGGCAGCGGCGGCGCTCAAACGCCTACTGCCAGCCAAAGTGTCGCCAGCCAGAACGCGGCCAACCCAGACACCGACGACAACAAGGCCGAGACGGCAGCCCTCCCGGATATGGCTGGCAAGGGCCTGCAGTCCGCCCAGGACCAAGCACAAGAGGCCGGTTTTTACAACCTCACCTCGCATGACGCCCTCGGCCGCGGACGGAACCAAATCCTCGACCGGCAGTGGAAGGTCTGCTCTCAGACGCCGCAGGCCGGCGAGCGCCCCACCGACACGAAGGTCGACTTCGCCACGGTCAAGCTTGAGGAGGACTGCCCCGCCAAGGACGCAGGGACGGAAACCGAAGCTGCCGGCGGCACGATGCCCGACTTCAAGGGCAAGTCAGTGAAGGTCGCCCGTCAGGCACTCGACAGCTCCACGAGCCTTACCGTCACCGACGCCTCCCGGCAGGGCCGTATGGTCCTCGTTGAGTCGAACTGGAAGGTCTGCTCCCAGGACCCCGCCGCCGGCGTGAAGCTCGACGGGCAGCCCGTGACCCTGACGGCGGTGAAGTTCGAGGAGTCCTGCTGACCTGACCGATCCCCGTTAACTGGCCCGGTCGGCTTCTCTCCCCGACCGGGCCTTCGCGCGCCCGCGAGGAGGTGCGCTGTGGCCATCCATAACACCAACCCAGTCACCCACCGAGCTGAACGAGATCCGCCAGTTGCACGCCGAGTGCGAGGGTCACAACGAGATCTCCCGCATAACCAGCCACAACTTTCGCACCATCAGCTGCACACCGCAAAGATGGACCTCACCTTCGATTGAACCATGACCGAAAAGGCCCTCCGCGCGCAGAAGGCCGGTCTTGTAGAGCGCCGCATTACCCTCGCAAAGCCCCCAGACCAACGCGGAGCAACTCACCAAACGGCTCCGGTAGAAGTACCGGGTCTTCAACTTCGGCGGCAGCGCCAACGCGTACGCCTCGGAAGTCCTCGACGAGCCACCGGCCTGCCGCTTCGTCCGGGCTGCGGCGCTGGGGCGCCGGTCCCGGCCGAGCGGCAGACCGACTCGCGCCAGGGGACACCGGAACGCGAGGAGCCCCGTACGACAACGCCAAGGAACGATGTCGTACGGGGCCAGGCCGACTGATCGCGGGAGTCTGCTCGACCGCAACCAACCGGCGTCCGAGGGCAACTCAGGCCGCAGGTGCCTCCCGAGCGGATCCGCCGCGCCTTTCGGCTTCCAGCCCCGCCGTGATCAGCTTGGCCAGCAGTTCGGCTGCTTCGGGGCGGACGGTCCCGAGCTGCACCAACCCGTCACCGAAGACGTTCACGTCGGCCACCAGGCCAGGGAAGTCGGAGTCCAGCCCGAGCAGCACCAGCTGATCGGCCAGGGTGCCGGCGCTTCGCCGGGCGCGGTTCCAGCCTCGGACGTAGGGCACGCCCGGCATGAAGTCCTCCGCGCGTTTGGCCACCACTCCTCGCCGGTCGGTCATGACGTCAGGTCCTTCCCTCGGGGTTCCTCGACGGTGGCCGGTGCGTGCTCGGCACCGTCACTGTCTTGGCCGAAGCCACTTGCCAGGGCCAGGTGCAGGAGCTCTGCAAGGCGCTCCGCCGTGTCCGGAGACACCCGGCCCAGCTCGACCAAGCCGTGCCCGAAGGCGTTCAGGTCCGCGCGTAGGTAGGGGAAGTCCTTCTCCAGACCGGCGCGCACCAGCACGTCCCGCAGAGCGGTGGTCGCGTTCCGGGCCGCGTACCATCCGTCGCTGTCGAGAGGCGACCACATGGCGGCGTCGCACCCGTTGGCCGGCTCATCCCTCATCGGTGGTCGTCTCCTCCGGAAGCGCAGCGACCGCCGAGTACGGAGTCGGGTACCGCTCCCCGAAGTGGTCGATCCTCGCCAGGACTTCCGCGGAGGCCACCAGCGTGGTCGCGAGAGCCACCGGGCGCAACGGGTTGGCCTCCGGCCGGCGCATCGGCGCACGAAGCCACTGGTAGCGGTCACCGGACAGCGGGATGGGGCCGGGCACGACGACGGCGGAGCCCTGCCCGAGATACCGGTAGGGCGGCGGGGAGGACGTTTCGCGCTGGAGGTAGTACCTGAAGGTCTCGCGGCTCTGCGAGCCCAGGAAGAATCCGACGCGCTGGGCCTTGCGGTCCACGACCGCAGGCCCGAACGGCAGCCCGCTGCGCAGAAGGCGGTCGAACATTTCCAACCCAAGGCGCTCTTCCACGCTCACCACGTCGAAGAAGCGGCCGGTCGCCAGCAGGCAGGGCATCCGCGGGTCATCCGCCCAGATCTGCCGACACTGCGCCGGGTCATCCGCCGACGCAGACAGCCATTCCATTCCCCGCCGGGTCATCCTCTGCACGTCGTCTCACCCTCAGTCAGACTGTGATGCGGCCCCGATGCCGCCGTGCGTCCAGACTCACGGCACAGCCCCTGGCCAGGGCAGATGACGAGAGGTGACGGGGGATGACGCGTGCACGCGTGTCATATCATCCCCCGTCACCCCATCTCCGCAGACGATCCCCGACTACTACCTGCAAGAGACAATGACCAGCGCGTACATTCGGACAGGTAACCCGAGTCGTCGCACCGGCGTATGCGCAGGGAGTGAAGGGTCACGTCTTCATGAAGCCGACCAGTGTCCGCTTACGTGAGGCGCGCACGGGCCGGGGCTGGAGTCAGCCGCGGTTGGTGAGGGAGTTACGCCGGGCTGCCGCCCAGCGTGGGCATCAGCTCCCCTCGGACGCCAGCGTGAAGCGCCGCATCGCCAGTTGGGAGAACGGCCACAGCACGCCGGACGACTTCTATGGGGCGCTGCTGTGCGACGCCTACGCCACCAGCGCGGCGGAACTCGGTCTGAGCCACCAGGAGCCGAAGGACGCCGCCGTACTCGACGCCGTCTATCCCGCCAGCCCGGACGACGCCATTCAGACGGTCGGCCAGTTGTGGCGTGCGGACCTCAACCAGTACGACCCGCTGGTCACGGCGGAACCGTCCGAGCCCGCGTGGAGCGAGGCGTCCCTCCGGTGGTTGGTCGCACCGGAGCCGAGTGCTCCCAGGCCGCGCGGCGAGGGTGTCCGAGTCGGTCTCGGCGACGTGGCGGCCGTAAAGACCACGGCGGACATGTTCGCCCAGCTCGACGACCGCTTCGGCGGTGACCACGCGCGTCACTCGCTCATCCAGTACCTCAACAACGATGTGGTCCCGCTCCTGCGAGGCCGGTACACCGAGCAGGTAGGCCGAGCCCTGTTCTCCACCGTGGCGGAAGCGACTCTCCTCGCCGGCTGGATGTCGTACGACGCCTGCCACCATGGCCTCGCCCAGCGGTACTTCCTCCAAGCCCTCCGGCTCGCCCAGGACGCCAATGACCGCCGGCTCGCGGGCAGCATCCTGTCGGCGATGAGCCACCAAGCGACTTTCTTGGGGCGGTACACCCAGGCCGCCACTCTCGCCCGCGCCGCACTCATGGGCATTTCCCCGGTGGCCACGCCGACGCTGCGCGCCCAGTTCCATGCGATGGAGGCCCGCGCCCTCGCGCGCACCGGAGACGTCACCGCCTGCGAGGCCGCCCTGAACGCGGCGACCAAGGCCCTCGAAAGCCGGAACAGCGAGGACGAACCGGAGTGGATCAGCTACTTCGACGAAGCCGAGCTTGCCGCCGAGGTTGCCCACTGCTTCCGTGACGTCAACAGAGCCCGCCGGGCGGTGGTCCACGCGGAGAACGCCATGAGCGGCAACCACGTACGGAGTGACTTCTTCGCGACCATGGTTCTTGCCGACGCCCACTTGCGTGCGGGGGACGTCGAGGAGGCGTGCCGCGTGGCACTCGACGCGCTGGATCTCGGAGAGCAGCTCAAGTCCGCGCGGTGCATCAGCTACCTCGCCGAGTTCCGGCGGCACCTTGACCTGACCGGCCGCAGTGCCGTGGCGCGCGATCTTGCGGAGCAGGCGCGAGAGCACAGGCTGTGGATCGCTGCGGGAGGCAGAGCCGCGTGAAGGTCAACAGCCGAAGCAACAGCAGGGATTCGGCCGGTACGGCCCTGATCCTGCGTCACCGACACTCAGAAGGGACTCCACGAGTCGCGCCCCTCACCCGTCCGCAGTGACCGCACTCGGCGAGCGAACTCGGCAGTGGAACGCTCACTTGTGCCCACCTGGTGACCGAGCCAGGCGACCATCATCAGCTCCCGCAGGTCGGCCAGGGTCTCGTAACCGGGCCAGTTCATGAGGTCGAAGCCGTAGCGGTGGACGAACTCCGCGTACTCCGCCTTGGTGTGCCAGCCGTACCGGTCGTAGTAGAGCGTGGTCAGGATCAGGTCCCACTCGCGCGGGGCGAGGGCGAAACCATCAAGGTCGATGAGGACGGCATGGCCGTCCCGGTGCCGGAGGACGTTCCCGATGTTGGCGTCCCCGTGGATCATCCCGAAGGGCAACACGAAGTCCAGCCGGTCGTACTCCTTGGCGAGCCTGACCGCCCGTTCCTCCAGGAAGGACCGGTCCTCCTCGGAGACGGCGTCCAGACCGCCCAGCGAGGCCGACAGCTTGGCCATGGGGTCGAAGTACGGCAGGCCCAGCGACTCGGGTTCCTCCAGCCAGTGCAGCTGGCGGAGCAAGTCGGCCACTTCGCCCAGCGTCGCGTACTCCTCGCGCTCCTGGACGCTCTCCCAGAAGGTCACCACCAGGCCGCGCACGACTACGGGCTGAGCGATCCCGGCCGGCACACGCGTGGCCGGGAAGTCGACCGCCTCCAGCCACCGGGCGACGCCCACGGCCCGTTCCATCTCCGTCAGGACGGCGGGGTCGCGCGCGATGCGCACGATGACCGGTAAGGACGCCAGCCGGTACACCGCGTTGGAGCCCAGCCGCAGCAGCTCCGCCCCGGTCGCGTCCAGGCCGGCCGCCTCGCACGCCTCGCGCAGGACGACTGCCACGCCCTCCGCCGTGAACTCCGTGCCGCCGTCGTGCGGTCCCCCGCCACTGCCCGAGATCATGCTTCCGACGATACGGCGCGGCTCCGTCCGCGGACAGGTCGCCCACGTAATAGGGGCGTAATGATCTTGGTTGGAGGTGGCCAGCGGAAGCGCTCCATCGCAGGTCAGCACCCGGGAGGTTCCTCGTTCTCACCTGGGCTCCGGAGCCGTGTGCGCAGATTCGAATCCTGCCGGGGGCACTTCGCGGGAAGTCCGGAAGACCCCGTGACCAGCGGAAGCGTTGGGTGCGGGGTCTTTTTGTCTGTGCAGGCGGATGCCGCCCGAAGCAGCTGTGTGTCGGGGTCTGTGAGCTGTTCGCGGGTTGGTGGCGGGAGGGGACGTTCAGGTCGGTGGGGATCTCTCATGTCGTGGTCCGGGCTTCCACGAGCGACCGTTGCACGTCACTCACCAGGTCCCGGAGGCGTCCGGGCCGCACGCCCTCGTGGTCCATCCACTCGTCGAGGCGCGGGCGCAGGTGCCGCGCCATACCCGTCCCGTGGCGGCGCAGCACCGAGCGGTTGACGGAGATCTCCTCCTGCAGCTCTCGCCGGAGGTCGTCGGTCCAGCCCTGCGCCCGGTCGTCCGCTCCCAGGGGAGCCTTGAGAGCGGCCACCGCTTCGTCGAGGATCGTGAACAGGCCCATGGCATCTCCTGGAAATCAGCAAGAGGTGGTCCTCCCCGGCGACCGCCACGGGAGCCGGGTCCGGCCAGGACGCCGGGAGCAGCCCACCCAACGTTGCCTGCGAGTGGGCAGAGGGGCTGTCACCGGTCTCAGCCGGCCCTCGGTGAGAAGGGCTCGGGGCTTGAAGCCTGGCTGTTCCGTCCGGGAAAGTCGTGGGCGGTGAGGCGGTGCCGGGCGGGGGGTGCTGGATCGGGTCCGGGCGGTCGGCGGCCGGCAGCGGGCTGGGTGTGTCCGGCGGCGGACCGGGTGTGCAGGGCTCGCGGAGGGTGGGGCGGCCGGGGCCGGCTGGTCCTTCCCGGGTTCCTCGCCATGATCTTTCCCGTCGGCTGGTCCGGTTCCGGCGGCGGTCTGTGGTGAACACGAGCGGGTGGCGGGGGTGGGTGGCGTGCCGTGGTGCCGTGCGGCTCACAGGCCGTGCTCGTCCATCAGGCGCATCAGGTTCCGCTTGCGTTTCCGGGCGGTGCGCAGGCCGGTGACGTACGCGGTGAACTCGTCCTCCGTGCCCAGGTGGCGGTGGCAGTCCCGGATGCTCAGCAGGAGGCCGACGAGCTGCTCGTAGACCGCGTTGCCGGTCTGTCCGGTCAGCGGTTCGGCCAGGCGCAGGTAGACGCCGAGCGCGTCAGCGGGGCGGGTGGCCCGGACCCGGTCGGCGAGGGCGAGCCACTGCCGGTCGTCGGCGCCGGTGTCGGTGGCGGCCTGCCAGGCGGCGTCGACGTCCTCGTCGTCGAGCAGGGCGTCGACCAGGACGGAGCCGCCGTACCGGCCCGGTCGACGCCGCTGCGTATCGGCGCGCAGCAGGGTCAGCGCTCCCTCGCGCTCGGCCGGCCAGCGGCCGGCGGCCCGGGCGGCGTCGCGCAGCCGCTGGTACGCGAGCAGGGTACGGCGGGCGCCGAAGTGGTCGCGGCGCAGGGTGACGGCGTCGGCGAGCCGGTCCGTCTGTGTGTAGCGGTCGCAGAGGTGGTCGACGAGGGCGGTGTCGACGGCGGAGAGTTCCCGGGCGTCCCGGAGACCGCGCTCCGCCCAGTTCAGGGCTTCGTCGGGGCGTCCGGCGGCTTCCAGTTCGCGGGCGATGAGCAGATGGGTGTGACCGTTCGGGGCGAGGGCGGCCGCGTGCACGGCGATCACCGTGTCGATGTCGCCTCCCGCCTTGGCGAGACGCTCCAGCAGGTGTTTCTCCGCCCAGCCGCGGCGGTTGCCCCGCCATGCCTCGACCGCCAGTTTCCGCACCAGGGCCATGCCCTCGACGCCGAGGACGTCCGCGTAGTCGAGCGGGTCCACGTCGGTGAGGCCGTCGTCCGAGTCGCCGAGCACGTGGCCGACGATCCAGCGCGCCAGTTCCTCGGGGTCGGGGCGGGCCGCGCGGCACGCTTCGAGGTGGGCTTCGGCGAGGTCGGCGCCCACCTGTCCGAGCCGGCCGTCGGAGTCGTCGACGCTCTCGACCGCCTCGGCCAGCAGCCGCATGGCCTCCCGTGCCAGGGTGACCGCGTCGGCGGCCCGGCCCGAGCCGGTGAGCGCGCCGATCGCGGACACGGCCTGCCCGGCCTGGTCGGCGTAGGCGCGGGCGTCGGCGTACTCGACGTACCCGTACCGGGCGAACGGGCTGGTGTCCAGCAGTTCACGGACGCGGGCCCGGACCGCGGCGAGGTCTCCACGAGCGCTCGCGGCCCGCAATTCCAGGCGGCGCCGCAACTGCCGGTCCTCACCGATCTGCTCCCGCACCAGAGCGACCAGTTCGTCCTTGGACAGGGCGGACAGCCACGCGTCGAGGGCCTGTGCCCGGTCGCGGGCCGCCTTCCGCTGCCGCGGCAGGCTCTCCCGCCGGGCGAGCACCGTCAGGCCGAGGGCGACCAGGTGCTTGCAGAAGTTGCCCTCCAGGCCGTACGGGCAGTCGCACGCGCCGGACAGCCCGCCGGGTCCGTCCAGCGTCAGCTCCGCCTCGTACCGTTCCGTGCCGTGGACGCTCGCGGTGACCCGGCCGTCGCCGACCTCCACCCCGGTCACCGCGTCCAGGTAGCCGAGTCCGCGCTCGTAGGAACGGGGGCCGGCCAGTGCCTTGAGGTCCGCCTCGGTGAGGCCTCGCATGGCTCCTCCGTTCTGCCGGGGTCGCGCACTTGGCGTCCCGTCAGCCTAGGGGAGGCGGGGCGCGCGGGCCGACCGCCCGCGTACGGCAGGCCGCGGCCGCCCCTGTCCGTTCACGGGGCTCGGGCAGCTCGCGGCGCGGGGGCACGGTCGCGGGGCGCGCACGGCGGGCGGCGCCGTTCGCCGTCCGCGGGGGCGACCGCGACGCGTTCCCCGTCGTCCCCGGCAGGGCCCGTCCCGGCGGCAGCCGGTCGCCCACGGCCGTGCGGTGCGGGCGCGGGCGCCCACCGGTGTCCGGGGGTTCTTCCGCGGACAGGCGGGTCCTCGCCGGTTCGGCACGGTCACCGGACGGCGTCGGCGGCGAGCGGGTCGTCCGAAGAGGCGGGCCGGTCGTGGCGAGGGCTGGGGTCGGCCCTCGTCCGGCCGCGTGCCCGGGCTGGGCGTCGGCACCGCGCGGACGATTCCCTTGAGCAGGGTCATGACATCGGTGTCCGGGCACTGGACCGGCGCTTCCGGCCGCTGGGGCGGCCGCTCACAACCGCGTCCACGTGTTCCGGTCCCGCGCCATCGCGTGCAGCGCCTCCACGTCCGCCGGTTTCAGCAGACCCCCGAGCCGGGCCAGGCCCACGATCTCCGTGTCCCGCAGGACGCGGACCTCGCGCGGCGGGATCTCGACCGTCACGCCCGCCGGGCCGGTCAGGGCCAGGACGGGGCGGACCTCGGCCGTCAGGGCGTAGGAGGCGCGGTCGGCGGCGGCGCGGACGCGGCGCAGCAGCGGCTGCGGGTCGTGGCGGCCCAGGGCGACCAGGGGGTCGGCGATGCGGACCCGCTGCTTGCGGGCGTACAGGGTGTGGACGGCGAACAGGCCGCCGGGGCCGATCGCCAGGTGGTGGATGCGGTCGCCGCCGGGGAGCGGGACGGAGTGCAGGGTGTGCCAGCCGGCGCCGTCGATGCGGTCCAGGGCCTCCCCCACCGTCTGTTCCGCCTCCAGCGCCCGGCGGCGCGGGTCCGGGCGGAGGAGGCGGGCCGGGCCGGGGTCGCGGTCGAGGGCGACCAGCAGGGCCTCGCCGGGGCGGTTGGGCGCGAGGTCGTCGTCCGGGTGCAGGGAGAGGCGGGCCAGTTCCGCGGGGGTGGGGACGGGGGGCGGCCCCACCGCGACCGGGCCGGTGAGGAAGGGGCGCAGCGCTTGCAGCACGTCCTCCCTGCGGTCCTCGCTGAGCAGGTTGACCCGGGCCGCCTCGCGGTCGTACCAGGCGACGTTCCGGCCGTCCGGGTGGCAGACGTAGAGCCGTTCCCGGCCGTGGCGCCAGGTCGGTATGACGCGCAGTGCGCTCATACGGCATCACCCCATGACCATGGGAACAGGCGGGGTGCTCCGCGTGCAAGGACCCGGCTGTCCTTGGCGGGCAGCCGGGCGGGAGGGCGGGGAGGCGCCGTCGCGTGCCCGCGGGCGGGCCCGGCCACGGCCCGGTTGCCGGAGGGGCCGGCCGAGCAGCGGTGCGCGGTCCGCTCGGCGGCGCCCCGGACGCGCAGAAGGGGCCTTCCCCGCGAATAAGGTGTACGGGATCTCCGGTCGCCTCGGCCTGCCGGTCCGCTGCCCCGCCGGCCTGCTGAGCCGGCGGGGCAGCGGACCGGCGGGGCAGCGGGCCGACGGGCCGGCAGCACGACAGGACAGTTGGACGACAGGACGAAGGTCGACAGGAGCACAGTGCCCTTGAGCCGCCTCTTCCGCGCCGGCCGCGCCGGTACCGCACTCGCCGTCGCCCTTGTCCTGGCGGCCGCCGCGGGCTGCGGCGACACCGGAGGGCTGCGGAACGCCGGGGCGACACCGGCCGCGACCGGTCCGGCGCGGCTGTGGCCGGAGCTGACACCGGCGTCGAGCCCGGCCTTCGAGATCGGCGAGGTGGACACCGAGGTCGTCGAGGGCGTCGCCGTACCGGGCGACGGCATCCGCGCGGTGGACCCGGTGGCGGTCGTACGCGCCGAGATCGCCGCGCGGCCGGACGAGTACGGCGGCCCCGGGGCGCCGTACCGCGGGACCGCCGAGCGGATGGACGACTGCGCCGGGGGCCGCGCGGGGTGCCCGGTCCTCGATCCGTACTACCGGGATCTGACCGGCGACGGGCGGGACGACCTCACGCTGGGCTTCCGGCTGCTGCCCGGCAGCACCACCGCGGTGCGCGTCTACACCGCCGACCGGCACCGGCTGGTGCAGGTGATGGCGTGGGAGGACGCGGTGAGCGGGGTCGAGCTGACCGGCCGGTCCCTGATCATCCGCTCGCCGTCGGAGGTGGCGGGGTACGAGTACCGGCTCACCTGGACCTGGGACGCCGACCAGCGCGCGATGCTCCTCACCCACGACGAGATGCTGCGCACCGGTCCGCGCACGCACCCGCCCCGGCCCTCCGCGAGCGCCCGGTGAGACGGCCCCGGGCGCTCGCGCTGCCCCGGTGGGCGGGCCGGCTGGCGGTGCGGGCCGCCGGCCTCGTCACGGTGATGTGCTGCGCGCTCGCCGCGCTGCTCGGCGTCCTCGTGCACGTCTCGGTGACGAACCAGACCGTCGGGCAGGCCCGCGAGCTGGCGCTGCAGCGGCTGGCGCGGGCGACGGACGCGTTCGAGTCCGGGGACGCGCTGGGGCCGGGCGCGGGCCTCGACCCGCCGGGACTGCCCCGGCCGCTGCGGGAGCTGGCGGCGGCCGGGGACCGCGGCACCATGGTCGCCGACCACGACGGGCGCCCCACGATGTGGGCGGCGGGCCCCGCCGACCGCGGCCGGGTCCTCGCGGTCGAGGTCGACTACGCGCAGGGCGAGCGCACCATCGACGGCCTCGACCGGGCGATCGTGTGGTCGTCCGCGCCGGCGATCGGGGCGACGGTGCTGGTGGGGGCGTTCGCGGTGACGCGGGTGACGCGGCGGCTGCACGCCACGGCCCGGGTGGCCCGGCGGATCAGCGCGGGGGACCTGGACGCGCGCGTCGGCGATCCCCGCACGAAGGACCCGGCGCGCCCGCAGGACGAGGTGGCCGCGGTCGCCGCCGCACTGGACTCCATGGCGGCGTCGCTGCAGGGCAAGCTGCTGGCCGAGCAGCGGTTCACCGCGGACGTGGCGCACGAGCTGCGCACCCCGCTGACCGGGTTGCACGCGGCGGCCGAGCTGCTGCCGCCGGGCCGCCCGACGGAGCTGGTCCGGGACCGGGTGGCGGCGTTGCGCACCCTCACCGAGGACCTGCTGGAGATCTCCCGGCTGGACACCGGGCGGGAGCGGCTGGAGGTGGGCACCGAGCGGCTGGGACCGCTCGCCGAGCGGGTGGTGCGGGCCTCGGGGACCGGCACCGGGGTCAGGATCGTCCGGGACGTGGCGGTCGAGACGGACCGGCGGCGGCTGGAACGGGTGCTCGGCAATCTGGTCGCGAACGCGCACCGGCACGGGCGGGCGCCGGTGGAGCTGACCGTCGACGGACCGCGGGTCACGGTGCGGGACCACGGGGACGGGTATCCGGAGTACCTGCTCGCGCACGGACCCCAGCGGTTCCGCACCGAGGGCGGGGCCAAGGGGCACGGGCTCGGGCTGACCATCGCGCTGGGGCAGGCGGAGGTGCTGGGCGCCCGGCTGGAGTTCGCGAACGCGCCGGACGGCGGGGCGGTCGCCACGCTGACACTGCCTCGGACACCTCCCGCCCGCGGGCTTCTCCCTGATGGCGCAGTGTGACGGGCGCCGCCCGGACGCCGCTCCTAATGTGGCGATGAGTCACCTTTGACTTCTTCATCCTCTTCCGGAGGTACTCCCATGACTCTGCGCTCCCCCCTCGCCCGCCGCATCGCCATAGTGGCCGCCGCCGGCGCCCTCGCCGCCGCGGCCACCGTCACTCCCGCCGTCGCGGGTGACGGCCGGGGCGGCGATCCCTACGCCAACGGCTTCAACGGCGGCGGGAACGGCGGCTTCGGCGGCGGAAACGGCAACTTCACCGGCGGCGGCAACGGCAACTTCGGCGGTGGGCACGGCGGCTTCAACGGCGGTGGAAACGGCGGCTTCGGCGGCGGGAACGGCGGCGGCAACGGCGGCAACTTCAACGGCGGGAACGGCAACTTCAACGGCGGCGGGAACGGCGGCTTCGGCGGCGGGAACGGCGGTGGGCACGGCGGCTTCAACGGCGCTGGAAACGGCGGCTTCGGCGGCGGAAACGGCGGGCACGGCACCTCCACCGGCGGAAACGGCAACTTCAACGGCGGCGGAAACGGCAACTTCAACGGCGGCGGGAACGGCGGCTTCAACAGCGGCGGCAATGGCGGCAACTTCAACGGCGGTGGAAACGGCGGGCACGGCGGCTTCACCGGCGGCGGGAACGGCGGCTTCGGCGGCGGGAACGGCGGCGGCGGGAACGGCGGGCACGGCACCTCCACCGGCGGAAACGGCAACTTCAACGGCGGCGGGAACGGCGGCGGCGGAAACGGTGGCCTCGGCGGCGGAAACGGCGGGCACGGCGGTGGGAACGGCGGCGGCGGAAACGGCGGCGACCACCACGACTCACGCTTCACCAGAGGCGTCGTCACGGCGAGCACGCTGGTCCTGCGCAGCGCCCCGAACCGCGGCTCCCAGACCATCCGCTACGCCCATCGGGGCGAGGTGGTCAGGATCTACTGCATGACCGGCGGCGAGTCAGTGGAGGGCAACCGCCTGTGGTATCTGCTCGCGGACGGCACCTGGGCCTGGGGCTCGGCCCGCTACATCGACACCGCCGGACACAAGCCACGCTGGTGCTGAGCCACACCGCACGCACCCCCCACCAGGTGAGCGGGTTCCGGACATGACCAGGGTCGGAACCGCTCCCGCTCCGGTGCGGGCGGGCGCCCCCGCCCGCGCCGTGCGTCTCCCCCGGCGCCGCGGCGTCGAGCTCGCCCTGATCGTCCTGGCCGTGCTGCTGCCGGTGTACGGCTACTGCGCCGTCGGCCTGGCCGCCCGGGGCGCCGTCCCGCCCGGCGCCGTCGGTTACGGCGCCGGGCTCGGCGTGCTCGCGCTGGTCGCGCACGGCGCGGTGCGCCTGCGGGCCCCGTACGCCGATCCGGTGCTGCTGCCGATCGGCGTGCTGCTCAACGGACTCGGCCTGGTGCTGATCTACCGGCTGGACCTGCGGACGCCGGGCGACCGGGCGGCGCCCGCCCAGCTGGTGTGGTCGACGCTGGGCGTGGCGCTGTTCATCGTCGTCGTGCTGCTGCTGCGCGACCACCGCCTCCTGCAGCGCTACACGTACGTCTGCGTCGCGGCCGCGCTGGCCCTGCTCACGCTGCCGATCTTCTTCCCGGCCGTGAACGGGGCCCGCATCTGGGTCCGGATCGCCGGGTTCTCCATCCAGCCGGGCGAGTTCGCGAAGGTGCTGCTGGCGGTGTTCTTCGCCGCGTACCTGGCGGCGAACCGCAACGCGCTGGCGTACGCGGGCCGCCGCGTCGGGCGGCTGCAGCTGCCGACCGGCCGCGTGCTGGGGCCGATCCTCACCGTCTGGCTGGTGAGCGTCGGCGTGCTGGTGCTGGAGCGGGACCTCGGCACCTCGCTGCTCTTCTTCGGCCTGTTCGTCGTCCTGCTGTACGTCGCCACCGGCCGCACCGGCTGGATCGCCGTGGGCCTGCTGCTGGCGTCGCTGGGCGCGGTGGCCGTGGGCCGGCTGGAGCCGCACGTGCACGGCCGGATCCAGGACTGGCTGCACCCGTTCGCCTCGATCGAGGCGGGGCAGGGCCCGGACCAGCTCGCGCAGTCCCTGTTCGCCTTCGCGGCGGGCGGGGTGCTCGGCACGGGGCTGGGGCACGGCCACTCCTTCCTGATCGGTTTCGCCGTCAAGTCGGACTTCATCCTGGCCACGGCCGGGGAGGAGCTGGGCCTGGCCGGTCTGTGCGCGCTCTTCCTGCTGTACGCGCTGCTGGTGGAGCGGGGGTTCAGGGCCGGGCTCGCCCTGCGGGAGCCGTTCGGCCGGCTGCTCGCGGTCGGGCTCGCGTCGCTCGTGGCGCTGCAGGTGTTCATGATCGCCGGCGGGGTGACCGGTCTGATCCCGCTGACCGGCATGGCGATGCCGTTCCTGGCGCAGGGCGGCTCCTCGGTCGTCACCAACTGGGCGATCGTGGCCCTGCTGATCCGGGTCAGCGACGCGGCGCGCCGCCAGTACGACGGGCGGACGGCGCCGTGAGGGGCGGGGAGGCAGGATGACCCGCCACATCCGGCACGCCGCCGTCTTCTGCGCGCTGCTGCTGCTCGCCCTGCTGGTGAACGCGGCCCGGGTCCAGGTCGTGCAGGCCCCGGCGTACGACGGCAACCCCGCCAACCGCCGGCCCGCCATCGCCCGTTACCAGCAGCCGCGCGGCGACATCCTGGTCGGCGACGAGCCGGTCACCGGGTCCCGGGACACCGGCGAGCACCTGCGCTACGAACGGACCTACCGCAACGGCCCCCTGTACGCGCCGGTCACCGGCTTCTCCTCGCAGGCGTACGGGACGACGCTGCTGGAGCACACGGAGGACGGCGTGCTGTCCGGCACGGACCCGATGCTGGCGCCCCTGCCGCTGTGGCGGGACGTCAGCCGCGCCCGGAGCCGGGGCGGGAACGTGGTGACGACCATCCACCGGGCCGCGCAGGAGGCGGCGTACGAGGGGCTGGGCCGGCACAAGGGGGCGGTGGCCGCGGTCGAGCCGTCGACCGGGCGGATCCTGGCGCTGGTGTCCACGCCGTCGTACGACCCGCAGGTGCTGTCCGGGAACGGGGCGGCCGTCACCCGGTCCTGGGAGGCGCTGAACGGCGACGCGGACAAGCCGATGCTCAACCGGGCGGTGCGGCAGACCTACCCGCCGGGCTCCACCTTCAAGGTGGTCACCGCGGCGGCGGCGCTGGACGCGGGCGTGGTCACCGGCCTGGACCGGCGGACCCGCTCGCCGGACCCGTACCGGCTGCCGGGGACGAGGAAGTGGCTGACGAACCGGGCCGGCGGGTGCCGGAACGCCTCGCTGCGGCAGGCCTTCGAACGGTCCTGCAACACGGTGTTCGCACAGCTCGGCGTGGCCGTGGGCATGCGGGGCATGGCGGCCGCGGCGGCGGGCTTCGGGTTCGGCGACGACGGGCTGCGGGTCCCCTTCGCGGTGGCGCGCAGCACCTTCGACACCTCGGCGGACCCGGCGCAGCTCGCGCTGTCGTCGATCGGGCAGTACAACACGCGGGCCACGCCGTTGCAGATGGCGATGGTGGCGGCGGCCGTGGCGAACCGGGGGCAGGTCAGGACGCCGTACCTGGTGGAGCGGACGACGCGGGCCGACGGCGGCACGGTGTGGGCGGCCGGCCCCCGCCCGGTCCGGCAGGCGATGCGCCCGTCGACGGCCGCGCTGCTGAAGGAGCTGATGACCGGTGTGGTGGAGAAGGGCACCGGGGCGCGGGCCGCGATCCGCGGGGCGACCGTCGGCGGCAAGACCGGCACGGCCCAGCACGGCGTCGGAAACTCCGGTACGCCGTACGCCTGGTTCGTCTCCTGGGCGCACGGCGACCGCGATCCGGAGGCGCGGGTGGCGGTCGCGGTGGTGGTCGAGGGCGGGTCGGCGCGGCGCGGGCGGATCACGAGCAGCGGGGTCGCGGCGCCGATCGCGCGGGCGGTGATGGAGGCGGTGCTGGACTCGTAGGCACGGGCGCCCGTCCGATGGGACGGGGGTTTCGGAGTGCGCGCGTCCGGCCCGCCGTCCGGTCATGAACGACGCCGTCCGCGGACTCGCCCGGGCCGGCGTCGTCCGTCTCGGCCTCCCGCCGGACCCCCGCGGCTGACGGGCTTCGTCGACGGCCTCGGCCCGGTGGACGCCGGCGCCGTACGCGTTCACGCCGCGGACGTCGTCCCCGCCGGGGGCGGCGGAGCCGGCGGCCGGCGAGGCGCCAAGGGGCTGGGCCGCTCGGCCCGAGGCCCTTCCGGCGGGTCCGCGTGGCGGAGGGAGCGGCGGCCGGCGGCGAGGCCGGCCTCGGCGGCGGGCGGTGTCCTCCGGGAGGAGCCGCGTGTCCCCGGGCCCGCGCCGCCGCTCGGGGCCGGTGCCCGGCAAGTGACGCGCGGGGGATTGACGAGCTTGCTGACAGGCAGTCTCATAAGGACCATGGTGTGACCGCGGGTAACCCATTCGCACATCCCGTACGACGAGGTGGGACAGCCATGACGACCCTGACGGAAGCCGACGCGCTGGAAGGGCTGCGCGACGCGCTCGGCCTGCTCAAGGACCGGGAGCAGGTGGCCCAGCGGCTGCTGGCCTCCTCCGCCAAGCACTCCTTCGACCCGGACCAGGAGCTGGACTGGGACGCGCCCTTCGAGGAGGGCAAGTGGTTCTGGCCGCCGGAGCTGGTGTCGCTGTACGACACGCCGCTGTGGAAGCGGATGAGCGAGGAGCAGCGGATCCTGCTGTCCCGGCACGAGTCCGCGGCGCTGGCCTCGCTCGGGATCTGGTTCGAGATCATCCTGATGCAGCTGCTGGTGCGGCACATCTACGACAAGGCGGCGACGAGCGCGCACGTGCGGTACGCGCTGACCGAGATCGAGGACGAGTGCCGGCACTCGAAGATGTTCGCCCGGCTGATCGCCCGCGGGGGGACGCCGTGGTACCCGGTGAGCCGGGTGCACCAGCAGCTGGGGCGGGTGTTCAAGACGATCTCCACCACGCCGGGCTCCTTCACCGCGACGCTGCTGGGCGAGGAGGTGCTGGACTGGATGCAGCGGCTGACGTTCCCCGACGAGCGGGTGCAGCCGCTGATCCGGGGCGTGACGCGGATCCACGTGGTGGAGGAGGCGCGTCACGTGCGGTACGCCCGCGAGGAGCTGCGGCGGCAGATGGTGACGGCGCCGAAGTGGTCGCAGGAGTTCACCCGGATCACCTCCGGCGAGTTCGCCCGGGTGTTCTCGGTCGCCTTCGTCAACCCCGAGGTGTACACCAACGTGGGCCTGGACCGGCGGGAGGCCGTGGCGCAGGTCCGGGCCAGCGCCCACCGCCGGGAGGTCATGCAGAACGGCGCCCGGCGGCTGACCGACTTCCTGGACGACATCGGGGTCCTGCGGGGCGTCGGGCGCCGCCTGTGGAAGTCGTCCGGGCTCCTCGCCTGACGGCGGCCGGCGGGCGGGGCGGAGGCGGGGCCCGTTCCCGGGCCCGGCGGGCGGGGCGGGGGCCGGGGCTCGTCCCCCGGTCCGGCCCGTGGGCACCGGTTACCCTGCGGGACATGAGCCCGCAGGCACCCACCCCCGCCTACCGCCGTCTCAGCGTCGAGGAACGCCGCGGCCAGCTCCTCGACGCCGCCCTCGCCCTGTTCGCGCACCGCGCCCCGGAGGAGGTCTCCCTCGACGACGTGGCGGAGCGGGCCGGGGTGTCGCGGCCGCTGGTGTACCGGTACTTCCCGGGCGGCAAGCAGCAGCTGTACGAGGCCGCGCTGCGGTCCGCCGCCGACGAGCTGCGGCACTGCTTCGACGAGCCCCGCGAGGGCCCGCGGCTCGTCCGCCTGGCCCGGGCCCTGGACCGCTACCTCGCCTTCGTCGACCAGCACGGCACCGGCTTCAGCGCCCTGCTGCGGGGCGGCGGCGTCGCCGCGACCTCCCGGACCACGGCCATCGTGGACGGCGTGCGCCGGGCCGCCGCCGAGCACATCCTGAGCCACCTCCAGGTCGCCCGGCCCGGCCCGCGGCTGCGGATGACGGTCCGCATGTGGATCACCGCGGTCGAGGCGGCCTCGCTGATCTGGCTCGACGAGGGCAAGCAGCCGCCCGCCGACGAGATGCGGGACTGGCTGGTCGAGCAGTTCGCGGCCGCGCTGGCGGTCACCGCGCGGCGTGACCCGCAGAGCGCCGCGCTGGCGAAGGCCCTGGCGGCGGATGGCTGACCCGGGTGCCGCGCGGCGCACACTGGTGCCGTGAAGAGCGAAGACACCCCTTTCGAGGGCGGGCCCATGGACGGGCGGGTGCTGCCCGTGCTGCTGGGCATCACCGGGCACCCCCCGAAGACGTACCGCATTCCCGTCCCGGACCCGCGGGGCGGGCCGCCCACCGTGCTCGTCTACCGCCGGGTGGAGCGCGGGCAGGGCCGGCCCGGGCTGACGCGGCGGTGGAAGTACGTCCACGACCCCGAGGGCCGGCGGGGCCGTGTGCGGCGGTGGCCCTGGTCGAGGCCGGACACCGCGCCGGGCGGCAAGCCGGACGCCCCGCACGGGTGACCCCGTTGCGCCGAACCGCGCACACCCGGCGCGCGGGCCGCCCGCATCCGTGGTGATGCTCGCGGTGCGGAGGAGAGCGGACCGGCCGCCCGCCCGCACCGGAGGTGATGACGTGTCAGGGAGGCTTCTGCGTCTGGTCGGTACGGCGGCGGCGGCCGTGATCGCCCTCGCGCCCGTGCCCGCGGCGGCCGACCCCGGGCCCGGCGACCGGTCCCTCGCCGAGCTGCTGACGGACCTTCAGCGGCTGTACCGGGAGGCCGAGCGGGCCACCGAGCGCTACAACGCCACCGAGGAGAAGCTGGCCAGGCAGCGCGCCGAGGTCGAGCGGCTGGACGCCGAACTGGCCCGTACCCGGCTCTCCCTGCACGACAGCCGCGGGGCGGCGGGACGGCTGGCCCGGCAGCAGTACCAGAGCAGCACCGACATCTCCCCCTACGTACGGCTGCTGCTGGCCCGCGATCCGCAGCGGGCGCTCGACCAGGGGCGCGTGATCGGGCGGCTGGCGCGCGAGCGGGCCCGGACGGTGGGCCGTCTGACCGGCAGCGAGCACCGGGCCGACCTGCTCGCCCGCCGGGCCCGGGAGGCCCTCGACGAGCACCTGGTCCTCACCGAGCGGCGCAGGAAGGAGCGGGACGGCGTGCGGGAGCGGCTCGGCGCGGTCGAGGAGCTGCTGGCGTCGCTCAGCGCGGAGCGGCTGGCCGCGCTCGCCGCGTTCGAGCGCGGCGGGATCGCAAAGGCGCAGCGGAGGTTCCTGGCGTCCGGGACGCTCGGCGACGACGGCAGGCCGAGCCGGGAGGGCGAGCGGGCCGTGCGCTTCGCCGTGGAGCAGCTCGGGAAGCCGTACCGGTGGGGCGCGGAGGGACCGGAGTCCTACGACTGCTCGGGGCTGACCTCCGAGGCCTGGGAACGGGCCGGGGCGCCGATTCCGCGCACCAGCCAGGAGCAGTGGGCGCAACTGGCGCGGATCCCGCTGAGCGAGCTGCGGCCGGGGGACCTGGTCGTCTACTTCCCCGAGGCCACCCATGTCGCCCTCTACCTCGGCGACGGGCTGGTCGTGCAGGCGCCGCGGCCGGGCGCGCGGGTGAAGGTGTCGCCGATCGCGGCCAACCCGGTGCTGGGCGCCGTGCGGCCGGATCCCGGCGGGGAGCCCCTGCGGCACTACGTGCCGCCGAAGCTCCCCGAAGGGGCCATGGCGGGGTCCGACGAGGGCTACTACGCGCCCGCGGCGCCGGAGACCTCCATCAGGTAGCCCTCCGTCTTCGCCGGGTCGTAGAAGAAGTTCTCGAAGTCGGCCGGGTTGTTGAAGCCGTTGGCGAAGCGGTCGGCGACCGGCTGGAGCTGGCCGGCGGCGCCGATCAGGTTCAGCACGTGCTCGGGCGGCGGGGCGAGCATGGTGTTCGTCCACTTGGTGACGTGCCGGGCCGTCTCCCAGTAGCGGTCGAAGGTCTGCTGCATCCACTCCTCGTCGAACGGCTTGTCGCCGTGTTCGAGGATCGAGGCGAGGTAGGCGGCGGCGCACTTGGAGGCCGAGTTGGAGCCCTGGCCGGTGACGGGGTCGTTGGCCACGACCACGTCGGCGACGCCCAGGACCAGGCCGCCGCTCGGCAGCCGGCCGATCGGCTTGCGGACGGTGGGGGCGTAGCGGCCGGAGAGGGTGCCGCCGGCGTCGGTCAGTTCGACCTTGGTGGCCCGCGCGTACTCCCAGGGGACGAACTTCTCCATGAGTTCCAGGGTCAGGGAGAGGTGCTCCGCCGGGTCCTTGACGCCGTGGAAGACGTCCAGCGGGCCGCCGGGCACGCCCTCCCAGAACAGGATGTCGGCGCGGCCGGAGGTGGTCAGGCACGGCATCACGAACAGCTCGCCGACGCCGGGCACCAGGTTGCAGCGGACCGCCTCGGTGTCCGGGTGCTCCGGGCGCGGGGCCAGACCGTGCACGTACGACACGGCCAGGGCGCGCTGCGGCTCGCTGTACGGGGAGCGCTCCGGGTCACGGGCGAACATCTGCACCAGCTCGCCCTTGCCCGCCGAGACCAGCACCAGGTCGTAGGCGCGGGAGAAGTAGTCGAGGTCGCCGACCGCCGCGCCGTGGATGACGAGCTGGCCGCCGCGCTGCGCGAAGGTCTCCATCCAGCCGGCCATCTTCACCCGCTGGTCGACCGACTGCGCGAACCCGTCGAGCCGGCCCAGCCAGTCGATCGCCCGCTGCGTCGGCCCCGGGTCGTGCGAGCCGGGGGCGGCCACCGAGACGCCGAGACCTTCGATCCTGGGAGCCTGGGACTCCCAGAAGTTCAGCTTCAGGTCGCGCTCGTGCTGGAGGGCGGTGTGGAACATGCACTGCGTCGACATGACCCGGCCCGAGCGGATCTCGTCCGCGGTCCGGTTGGACATCAGGGTGACCTCGTACCCGTGCGACTGGAGGCCGAGGGCGAGCTGGAGACCGGACTGGCCGGCTCCGACGACGAGTATCTTCCGCATGCGGGATGTCTCCTAATGGACGGTGGCTACTCGGGGGTTTCGTCGAGCGCGTGGCCCACGAGGGCCAACAGGACCTCGATCACCGAGATCCGACGCCGCGCGTCCATGATCATGACAGGTATGTGCTGCGGGATGGTCAGCGCCTCCCGCACGTCCTCCGGCTCGAACAGCTCGCTGCCGTCGAAGTGGTTGACCGCCACGACGTACGGCAGTCCGCAGCTCTCGAAGTAGTCCAGCGCCGGGAAGCAGTCCTTCAGCCGGCGCGTGTCGGCCATGACGACCGCGCCGATCGCGCCGCGCACCAGGTCGTCCCACATGAACCAGAACCGCTGCTGGCCCGGCGTGCCGAACAGGTAGAGCACCAGGTCGTCGTCGAGCGTGATGCGGCCGAAGTCCATGGCCACCGTGGTGGTGAGCTTGCCGGGCGTGGCGGTGAGGTCGTCGTGCTCCTCGCTCGCCTCGGTCATCAGCGCCTCGGTCTGCAGGGGCGTGATCTCCGAGACGGAGGTGACCAGCGTGGTCTTGCCGACGCCGAAGCCGCCCGCCACCACGATCTTCGTGGCGATGGGCGCCCGGGTACGGTCCGTCTGCCAGGGCCGCAGGGGTTCGTCGGGCTCGACGAACGGGGATACACCAGAGACACCGCGAGCGGCGTCAGAGACGACGGAGTCCACTCAGCACCCTTTCCAGCAGAGCGCGGTCCGGCCGGCCCGTGCCATGGCCGGTTCCGGTTCCGTACACTCGGATCTTTCCCTGGTCCGCGAGGTCGCTGAGGAGGACACGGACCACGCCGAGCGGCATCTTCAGCAGCGCGGCGATCTCGGCCACCGTACGCATACGGCGGCACAGTTCGACGATGGCCCGCATCTCCGGCATGACCGTCGACTTCAGCGAACCGTTCGTCAGTTCCTTGCGCTCCTCCGGCGCCTCGAGCGCCGCCACGAACGTCTCGACGAGCAGGACGTGGCCGAAGCGGGTGCGGCCGCCGGTGAGCGAGTACGGGCGGACGCGGGCGGGCTTGCGGTCCGCGCCCCGTACCGGCAGTTGCTGTTTGGGACTGCTGCTCATCGGGTGCTCCCCGGGGCCTGGGAGGAGGCGGACTCCAGGGACTTCCGCAGCTCGCTGCGGAGCTCGGGCGTCAGCACGTGGCCGGCGCGGCCCACGAACAGCGCCATGTGGTAGGCGACGACGCTCATGTCGCAGTCCGCGGAGCCGTGCACGCCGAGCAGCGAGCCGTCGCTGATCGACATCACGAACAGGCTGCCCTCCTCCATCGCGACCATCGTGTGCTTCACCGCGCCGAAGTCCATCAGCTTGGCGGCGCCGATGGTGAGGCTGCCGATGCCGGAGACGATGGTGGCGAGGTCGGCGGCCGAGCCGCGGGGGCCGGTGCGCTTCTCCTCCTGGGACTGCCGGGCCTCGTCGTGGTGCCCGGGGTCGGAGGAGAGCAGGAGCAGGCCGTCGGAGGAGACCACCGCCACCGAGAGGATGCCGGGCACCTCCTCGACGAGGTTGTTCAGCAGCCAGTGCAGGTTGCGGGCTTCACTGCTCAGTCCGAAGGTACTGGGCGCGGTCAACTGCTTGCCTCCTCGACTGTGCCCCCCGTGGCCTCTTCGGATTCAGCGGGTCCGGTCGTCGGCCGCTGGTTCTGGCCGGTCCGTTCGGCGATCTCCGCCTCCACCTCGCGGTATCCGGCTTCCGCCCCCCGGCGGAAGCCGCCGAGACGGCGGCGCAGGGCCTCGGCGTCCACGGACGCGCCGCTCCGCTGCGGGGCCGGGGCGGGTTTGGTGATCTTGGGGGTGCGCTTGGGCAGACCCTTGTCGGTGACGAGTTCTTCCGGCTCGTCGGGAACGCGTTGGTGCTGTGCCTCGGCCTCGCCCGCGGCGGGCGCGCCCGTGCGGGCGTCGTCCCCGGACGCGGGCGGTTCCTGCGGGGCGCTCTCGCCGCCGGTGGCCGGGAGGTGCTCCTGCGGGGCCGGGGTCATCCGCCCCTGGCCGGTCCGGGTCTCCTCCGCCGGCTGCGCCGGGGCGGCCTCCTCCCGCGGAGCCGGGCGCGCGTCCCCCCGCGGCGCCGGGTCCGCCCCGCCCTGCTGGGCCGGGATGAGGAGCTCCATCGTGGTCTCGGCCGGGCTCTCCGGCCGCACGCTCTCCGGCTGCGGCTGCGCGCTCTCCCGCACGGCCTTCTCCGCCAGCTCGACCAGCGGGTCCCCGTCGTCCGCACGGCCGTGCAGGACGTTGGAGTTGGCCTCCGCGTCGGCGCCCGGCAGGGAGAGGGTCTGGGTGCCGTCGGCCACCGGCGCGGCCGACGGGACGGCGGCGGACGGCGCGGCGGAGAGCAGCGCCTCGGGCAGCACGACGACGGCGGCGACACCGCCCTGCTTCTGCGCGCGCAGCTGGACGCGGGCGCCGTGCCGGTGCGCGAGGCGGGCGACGACGTACAGGCCGAGGCCGAGGCCGTCCTCGCTCTCCTGGTCGTACGGGGCTTCCGGATCGAAGTCGGTGAGGCGGGCGTTGAGGCGCTCCAGCCGGTCGGCGGTCATGCCGATGCCCTCGTCCTGGACCGAGAGCATGACCTCGCCGTTCTCCAGCAGCCAGCCGGAGACCTCGACGGGCATCTCGGGCGGGGAGAACGAGGTGGCGTTCTCCATGAGTTCGGCCAGCAGGTGGGAGAGGTCGTCCGCGGCGAAGCCCACCACGTGCGCGTGCGGCGGCAGCGCGGCGATCCGGACCCGCTCGTACCGCTCGATCTCGCTGACCGCGGCGCGGACGACGTCGACGAGCGGCACGGGCCCGGCGGTCTGCTGGACGTGCTCGGTGCCGGCGAGGACGAGGAGGTTCTCGCTGTGCCGGCGCATGACGGTGGCGAAGTGGTCCAGCTTGAACAGGGTGGCGAGCCGCTCCGGGTCCTGCTCGCGCTCCTCCAGGTTCTCGATGACGGCGAGCTGCCGCTCGACCAGGCCGAGGGTGCGCAGGGCGAGGTTGACGAAGGTGGAGCCGATGCTGTGGCGCAGCCGCTGCAGCTGGGCTGCGGACTCGGCGAGTTCGGCGCGCAGCTCCTCGCGGGCGTCGGCCATCCGCTGCCGCTGGCCGACCAGGTGCTTGCGGTCGGCCTCCAGCGTGTTGACGCGCTCGGCGAGGGCGGCGGCGTGCGCGTGCAGGGCGTTGACGGAGCGGACGACCTGCGCGAACTCGTCGTTGCGGCCGGTGAAGGCGACCGGTTCCTCGGTGGTGGGGTCCGCGGCCTCGGCGAGGCGGGCGGAGCCGCGCCGCAGGACGGCGAGCGGGCGGGTGAGGGTGCGCGCCATGGCCGTGGCGATGCCGACGGCGAGCAGCATGAGGGCGCCGAGGACCGCGACGCGGATCTCCAGCGCCGTCACGTCGTCGTCGCGCAGCGCCTCCAGGTCCTTGGTGCGGCGGTCGTAGAGGGCGGACTCCGCACCGCGCATCAGGTCGACCCGGGCGGAGAGCGCGGCGTCCAGCTTCTTGACGTCGGTGCCGAGTTCGCCGTCGGAGAGGGCGGGCTGGTCGGTGAGGGAGGCGAGGTACCGCTCGGCCGAGTTGACCTCGGGGCCGGTGACCGTGGAGTCGTAGCTGTCCCGGGCCGCCTTGGGGGCGGTGTCGCGGAAGTCGGCGAGGGCGGCGTCGGAGCGCAGGCGGGCCTGCTGGGCGGCGGCGGCGAGGGCGTCGCGCTGCCCGGCGTCGGCGTCCGAGGAGCCGGTCGTGGTGGTGGGCAGGCCGGTGACGGGGTCGATGACGGTTCGGGTGCTGCTCGGCACGCTGAGGGCGGCGAGCAGCAGGCCGCGGGCGGCGGCGGCCTGCTGGACGGCGGAGTCCAGCTCGGCGAGGGCGTACGCCCCGGAGCCCGCGCGGGGCGGCATCCGCTCGGCCAGCCGTTCGGCCAGGCGGTGCAGGTCGGTGATGGCTGCGGAGTAGGCCTCGTGCGCCTCCAGGGCGCTGCTCTTGCCGGTGAGCGCCGCGCGCCGCACGGCCGCGATGCCGTCGAGGTCCTCGCGCAGCGAGGCCGGGGTGCCGGTGTCGGCGCGCAGTTCCTCGACCTGCCGGTCGACGCGGGCGCTGCGCTGCTCGGAGGGCGCCTTGGACTTGGCGCGGCCGGCCGCGATGTACGACGTCACCTCGTCCCGCTCGTCGGCGAGCGCGTGGGCGAGGGCGAGGGCGTCCTGGGTCTGCCCGGCGAGCGTCACCAGCTCCTGGGTGTCGCCGACCTGGTCGGAGGCCGCGAGGACCGACGGGGCGCCCGCTCCGGCGATGGCCGCGGCGACGACCGCCACGGCGACGATGAGCCGGTTGCGCACGTGCGTCGGGCGGCCCTTGCCCACCGGGGTGCCGGGTGTGGGGCCGGCGGAGGTGCTGGAGGTGGGCTCCGCGTTCCCCGCGGGGGCCGTCTGCTTGCCTGTGCGACGAGGCCGCGTCTTCTGCACCGGTGCTCGCATTCCTGACTCGTGTACCCGTGGGCCCGGGTGGCGCTCCGTCAAACTGGCCGGCCGGCGCGTACACCCTCCCCCACGCTCTCGGCCTGCGCTTCGAGCAGAGGGACCCCCGTCGGATCCCGACCTTCCCAGTGCCGGTGGACAGGGGACGCCTATCACCTGACCCGCCACCCGAAGGAGTGAACCCCGGAGGGGAGTTGGGGGGCAAGTTCCCCTGGCGTGTGCGGCGGGCCCGTGCGGAGGGCCGGTTGGACGCCGACGACGGGCGGTGGCAATATTTGCCGCCGCCCGTTCCCGGACCCAACTATTCCACCCCAAATCAGACGCTTGACCTGCGGGGTGCGTTGTTCCCGCAGCCGTTGCCGGTCCTTCACGAACCTTGTGAAGGACTCGTGCAGACTGACCGGATGCGTACGGAACTTGTTTCGGAGCCCGGCGATCCCGGCCGCCCCAACGAGGACTTCGCGAGCGTCGCGGTGGCCGCCTCGGGACAGGGCGGGTCGCTCGTCGTGCTGGACGGGGTGACGCCGCCGGCGGGCGGGACGGGGTGTCTGCATTCGGTCCCCTGGTACACCGCGCGGCTCGGCGGGGCGCTGACCGAACTGACCGTTTCGCTCCCGGATGTTCCCCTCGCCGACGCCCTGTCCCGCGCCATCGCGCTCACCGCCGCCCGGCACGCGGAAACCTGTGACCTTTCTCACCCCCGCACGCCCCAGGCGACGGTGGCCCTGGCGCGCTGGTCCCCGGCCGCGGTCGAGTACCTGGTGCTGTCGGACGCGGCCCTGCTGGTGGAGTCCCCCGGCGGCGCGGTCACCGCCCTCCTCGACGACCGCCTGTCCCGCATCCCGCGCGCCGCCCGCGCCACGGACGCGCTGATCGACGCCACCCTGCGCAACAAGGAGGGCGGTTTCTTCACGGCGGCGGCGGATCCCGCGGTGGCGGCGCGGGCGGTGACGGGGGTGCTGCCGCGCGCGGAGGTCCGGGCGCTCGCCGCGCTGACGGACGGGGCGGCGCGGTGGGTGGAGACGTTCCGGGAGGGCGACTGGGACGACTGTTTCCGCCTCCTGCGCAAGGAGGGGGCCCGGGCCCTGGTGGACCGGGTGCGGGCCCTGGAACGCGCGGACACCGACCGGGTGTTCCTGGGGCGGGCCAAGACGCACGACGACGCGACGGCGGTCCACGTCGAGCCCTGACGGGCCGCCTGCGCGTGCTCCTTCCGCCCGGGCCGGCCCCGCAGGCGGCCAGGGGGCTGATCCGCGAGGGCCGGCGGGGACCCGGAAAGGACGACACCGACGTTCCCGCCCCTCCGGGAGGAATGGAATGCGGAATGCACGACCACCCCGGACGGAATGACTGAAAATCGTTCCGCCTCGGATGGGGACGCTTTGTGGGAGTCCCATCGGGGAGTTACGTTGCTTCCGCGCCGGACGGCCGGGGAGCCGGGCGCCGGCCGTGAAGAACATTTCGCGGAGAACCAGTCGCGCGGGGCAGGAGATCCGCACGAGACCCGACCACGACCCGGCGCGGGACTTCGACGCCGGCGCCCTTCTCGCGGTCGCCGGGACCGACGAGGCCCTCTCCGTCGGGGCTGCCGCCCCGAACCGGCTCAGCGGCGAGCACACCCTTCCGCGGGGAGTCCGGCGACAACCGGCCGGCGGGCCCCGGCTCGGCCTGACCGGCTGAAGCACGTCCCGTCCGCGCTCCGGCGACCGCGCTCGGTTCCCCGTCCGGCACCGGACCTCACGAGGGCTCACATGCCGCAGCCTCAGACCCTTCTCGTCGATCCGCCCATCTGGAGCCTCCGCGCTCCCCACCCCGCGGTTCCCCTGCCGGCCGCCGTCATGCGCCGGCACGGCCGGCGGGTGTCGCCCCTCGACCCGAGCGTCGAGCGGACGGACCGGCCGCTGTCCGCCGGAGGCCCGACGGCACCGCCTCCGCAGGCCGAACGCCGTCCGGGCGAGGTGTCCGCCGGAAAGCGGCGAGCGCACGAGGAGACCCCCGCCGTCCTCGGCGACGCGGTGACCCGCATCGACGGCGCCGAAGCCGCGCGCGCATCCCGCGGCATCCCGGCAGAGCCCCTCGCCCCCACGGACGCGGCCACGGTCCCGCGCACCGGACTCGCCTGCGTCTCGGCTTCTTCTCCGGGTTCGTATTTCCGCCTGCGGGAGAACTTCCCGCGCTTTTCCCGCCGTCGCTCCGATTCCGTTTTGGAAGCGGCCGGATCGGCGGACCGCAACGTATGCGGGCGGGCTCTGGAACACCGCCCGATCCGCGAACCGAAGGACGCCGATCCGGCAGTGGCCGGTATTTCGGCGTCCGCCGGCACGCAGCTGACAGCGGCTCCCACCGTGGCCCGCCGCGTCGAGCGCCGCCGGCCGGACGTCCGCGTGGCCATGGCCGGCGTGTCCGACCCGCCCGCGCCGGACTTCGACGGCCTGCCGCTCGACCGCTGCCTCGCGCCCGGCCCCCTCCTGCCGCTCCGGGCCTCACGGAGCTGTGCCCGGGACCGCGCCTTCCGCTCGGTCCCCTTCGCCGGCGGCAAGTTCCGCATACGCCGTCCCGAGCAGGTGGTTCAGGACACGGCCGCCCTCGCCGGCACGCACGGCGCCGACGCCTTCGTGTTCGTGGACGGGATCCTGGCCCTCGCCTCGCCGCGCGGGGTCCCGCGACAGTTGATCGGCCGGGGGCACGGGTTCCTCCGGTACGGCGGGACGCGGCTCGGCAAGGGGCTCGGCGGCGAACCGGCGGCGGCGCGTCCGACGGAGCCGGTCCTGTGACGTCTCCGCGGCCGGGCGGGGCCGCGGCGCTCCTGGCCGTCGCCGCCCTGCTGGTCAGTACGGTGGGTGACGAGGTCGCCATGGTGGCGCTGGCCCTGCGCGGTGCCGACCGCACCGGGCTGACGTCGGTGGTGTCGGCCCAGATGCTCGCCGGCCTGGTTCCCGGCATCGCCCTGGGCGGCCTGATCGGCCGGATCGTCGACCGCTTCCGGCCGGACGCGGTGCTGGGCGCGGTACTGGCCCTGGAGTGCCTGATCGCGGCGACCGCCGCCGCGATCGCCGACGGCGCGGTCCTGCTCGTCGTCACGATGCTGTTCCTGGGCGCGCTGGGGGCCGTCGCCCAGACCTGCGTGATGGCGCTCGTCCCCGGGCTGTTCCCGGCCGCCGAGGCGCAGCTGCGGGTCAACGGCCTCATCGAGTCGGCGCGGAACGCGGGATACGTCATCGGCCCGCTGCTGGTGGGCCTGCTGACGGCGCACGGCGGCACCGGGCTGGCGCTGGCGGTCGACGCGGGCACCTTCGCCTTCGCCCTGTCGGCCGTTCCCGTGATCAGCCGCTGGCTGGCCGCGGCGGCCCGGGAAGGCGCGCGGACAGCCGGCGCCGCGGACGCCTCCGCCGCCGGGACGGACGAGGCCGCCCCGGAGGAGCAGCGGACCGGAGGGGGCCTGCGAGCCGGCCTGGCCCTGCTGTGGACCGGGGCGCAGCGCCGCATCACGCTCGCCACCATCGTGATCACCGTCGCGGCGACCTCGGTCGTCAACGTGCTGCTGCCCTTCTTCGCGGACGAGATCCCCGGCGGCACGGCCGCCTACGGCACCCTGCTGGCCACCTGGAGCGTGGGCCTGGTGCTGGGACCGTTCGCCGTACGAGGCCCGCTCGGCCGCCGGCCCACGGCCGTGGTCGCCGTCGGAGCGGCCGCGGTCGTCGGGCTCGGCTACCTGGTGACCGGGGTGTATCCCGTCGTCCCGCTGATGCTGGCCGCCTTCCTGTGCGGCGGCATGGCCAACGCGGTGCAGAACGTGACGCTGCGCACCCACGTCATGGCCGGCTGCCCGAAGGAGGTGCGGGGCCGGGTCGGCGCCGCGTACGGGGCGACCCTGCAGAGTTCGGTGGCCGTCGGCTTCGCCTGCGCCGGGCTGGTTCCCGCCGGCTGGGCTCGCTGGGGCATCCTCGCCGGCGGCGGCGTCGCCTTCCTGGCGGGCTCCTTCGGCTGGCTCCGCGCGCGGGCGGCGGCCGATGCGCCGGCGGCCGCCCGGGACGTGCCCGCGCCCGCCCGGCGGGCGTCGGAGGGAGCGCCGTGAGCAGGCGCCGGATCACGCTCGACCCGGTCGTTCCCCGGTTCCGCGCCCGGACGGGGTCCTCGCTGCCGCTCGCCCGGGGACTCTCCTGGCCGGAGCGGCCCCAGGAGGCCGCGACCGGACTCGCGCCGCCCCGGACGGTCCCGCGGCCTGCCCCGCCGTCCGTCTCCCGGCGCCGGGCCCGTCCTGCCGCCCGGGCGGGGCGCCGGACTCCGGAGCGTCCTTCGCTGATCGCTCAGAGCGAACACATGACCGGGAACATTCAACGACTCAGGAGCATTGAGTCGGCATAGCTCAACTTGACTGCCGAAGGGGAGATCATGGCTACTGAGTCCTCGGCTAACACATCGCTCACCCTGCCCGTGCTGCCGCTCGACGACGAGGTCGTGCTGCCCGGGATGGTGGTCCCGCTGGACCTGAGCGACTCCGAGGTGCGCGCCGCGGTGGAGGCCGCGCAGGCCGCCGCCAAGTCGGAACCCGGAAAGCCCAGGGTGCTCCTGGTGCCGCGCGTCGACGGGACGTACGCCAACACGGGTGTGCTGGGCACGGTCGAGCAGGTCGGCCGGCTGGCCGACGGCGACCCGGGCGCCCTGATCCGCGGCCGCGGCCGGGTCCGGATCGGCGCCGGGACCACCGGCCCGGGCGCGGCGCTGTGGGTCGAGGGCACGACGGTCGACGAGCGCGTCCCGGACCCGCTGCCCGGTCACGTCACCGAACTGGTCAAGGAGTACAAGGCCCTGGCCACCGCCTGGCTGCGCAAGCGCGGCGCCTGGCAGGTCGTCGACCGCGTCCAGGCCATCGACGACGTCTCCGCGCTCGCCGACAACTCCGGCTACTCGCCCTTCCTGACGACCGATCAGAAGGTGCGGCTGCTGGAGACCGCCGACCCGGTCGCCCGCCTGAAGCTCGCCACCCAGCAGCTGCGCGACCACCTCGCCGAGCAGGACGTCGCCGAGTCCATCGCCAAGGACGTCCAGGAGGGCGTCGACAAGCAGCAGCGGGAGTTCCTGCTGCGCCGCCAGCTCGAAGCCGTCCGCAAGGAGCTGCGCGAGCTCAACGGCGAGAAGGAGGGCGAGGAGTCCGACGACTACCGTGCCCGCGTGGAGGCCGCCGACCTGCCCGAGAAGGTCCGCGAGGCCGCCCTCAAGGAGGTCGACAAGCTGGAGCGCACCTCCGACCAGTCGCCCGAGGGCTCCTGGATCCGGACCTGGCTCGACACGGTCCTGGAGATGCCGTGGAACGAGCGGACCGAGGACTCCTACGACATCCGGGGCGCCAAGGCCGTCCTGGACGCCGAGCACGCGGGCCTGGAGGACGTCAAGGAGCGGATCACCGAGTACCTGGCGGTGCGCAAGCGGCGCGCCGACCGCGGTCTGGGCGTGGTCGGCGGACGGCGGGGCGGTGCCGTGCTCGCCCTCGTCGGGCCGCCCGGCGTCGGCAAGACCTCGCTCGGCGAGTCCGTCGCCCACGCCATGGGCCGCAAGTTCGTCCGGGTCGCGCTCGGCGGCGTCCGCGACGAGGCGGAGATCCGCGGCCACCGGCGCACGTACGTCGGCGCGCTGCCCGGCCGGATCGTCCGCGCGATCAAGGAGGCCGGGTCGATGAACCCGGTCGTGCTGCTCGACGAGATCGACAAGGTGGGCTCCGACTTCCGCGGCGACCCGGCCGCGGCCCTCCTCGAAGTCCTCGACCCGGCGCAGAACCACACCTTCCGGGACCACTATCTGGAGGTCGAGCTCGACCTGTCGGACGTGGTCTTCCTCGCCACCGCCAACGTCCTGGAGGCCGTTCCGGAGGCGCTGGCCGACCGCATGGAGATCGTCCGCCTGGACGGCTACACCGAGGACGAGAAGGTCGTCATCGCCCGCGACCACCTGATCCCGCGCCAGCTGGAGCGGGCCGGCCTGGACAAGGACGAGGTCGTCGTCGACGAGGGAGCGCTGCGCAAGCTCGCCGGCGAGTACACCCGCGAGGCGGGGGTGCGCAACCTGGAGCGGTCCGTCGCGCGGCTGCTGCGCAAGGTCGCGGCCCAGCACGAACTGGGCGAGCGGGAGCTGCCGCTCACCGTCCGCGCGGACGACCTGCGCGATCTGATCGGGCGGCCGCACCACGTGCCCGAGTCGGCGCAGGACCCGGCCGAGCGGCGCACCTCGGTGCCGGGCGTGGCGACCGGGCTCGCGGTCACCGGCGCCGGCGGTGACGTGCTGTACGTCGAGGCGTCGCTGGCCGACCCGGAGACGGGCGCGGCGGGGCTGACCCTGACCGGCCAGCTGGGCGACGTGATGAAGGAGTCGGCGCAGATCGCGCTGAGCTTCCTGCGCTCCCACGGCGCCGAGCTGGAGCTGCCCGTGGGCGACCTGAAGGACCGGGGCGTGCACATCCACTTCCCGGCGGGCGCGGTGCCCAAGGACGGCCCGAGCGCCGGCATCACGATGACGACGGCCCTCGCCTCGCTGCTCTCCGGCCGCCTGGTCCGCACCGACGTGGCGATGACCGGCGAGGTCTCGCTGACCGGGCGGGTGCTGCCGATCGGCGGGGTGAAGCAGAAGCTGCTCGCGGCGCACCGGGCGGGCATCACCACCGTGATCATCCCCAAGCGCAACGAGCCCGACCTGGACGACGTGCCGGCCGAGGTGCTGGACAAGCTCGACGTCCACACCGTCACGGACGTCCGCCAGGTCCTGGAGCTGGCGCTGGCGCCGGCGACGAGCGGGGCGGCGCCGGAGGTTCCGGTCGCGGCGTGACACGGGCCCCGCGGGCGGACTCCGCCCGCGGGGCCGGACGGGGCGCGGGCCCGGGGCCTCCGTACGGGGGTCCCGGGCCCGCGCCCGCCCCGCCGGCTCCGCGCGGCAGGGCCGCCCGGGTGGCGACGAAGGCGACCGGCGCCGCGAGGGCCGCGGCGCGCAGCGGAGCCGGGCTCCGCCGTTGGCCCAAGCTTGCGGAATACTTGCAAAGCTGCGGCGAGGGCGGCCCTCGGCGGAAACTTTCAGTAGCGGGAAAACCGAGGCGGGGACTGACGTGCACGAAGACGGCAACGGCGACGGACGCCGGGTCGGGGCCGGGGCGTCCGACAGCGGTCTGGACCGGCCCGGGTTCCTCGCGCTGGAGCGGGAGCTGACGGTGCTGCTGCGGCGTGCGCGGGCCAGCCAGGGCGAGATGGCCCGGGAGGTCCACCCCGACCTGGAGTCGTCCGCGTACGGGCTGCTGGTCCGCCTGGACGAGTGCGGCCGGCAGCGGGCCACGGATCTCGCCGCCTACATCGGCGTCGGCAAGGCGACCATGTCCCGCCAGCTGCGCGCCCTGGAGGAGCTCGGTCTCGTCGCCCGCGAACCCGACCCCGCCGACGGCCGTGCCTGGCTGGTCGCGCTCACCCGGGAGGGCCGCGAGCGCGTCGGCCGGGTCCGCGAGGCCCGCCGCGAGCGCTACGCCCGCCGTCTCGCCGACTGGGACCCGCGCGAGGTGACGGAGCTGGCCCGGCTGCTGCACCAGCTCAACCGGGGCATGGAGAAGTAGCGGGTTCCTCGGCGGGGCGGCCGGCGCCCGGCTCGGCATCCCGGTCCCCCGAGGGCACGGCCCGGCGCTTTGGCTCCGGCGGGTGCGGGCGGTGCGGTAATTAGCTCGTTCCCGCCTCGCCCCGGCTGCCAGGATGGCCGGATGGCCACCTCGTACGACTCCTACGCCGTCCCCGAAGTCCTGGACCGCCGCGAGGGCCCCCACGGCGAGATCGTCCTGCGGCGGCACGGGGCGGTGCTGCAGATCATCGCGAACGGCTGCTTCCTGATGGACACCTCCGACGGGCGTTCGGAGCGGCGGCTGGTCGACGCCGCGCTCGACGCCCTGGCCGGACGGCCGCGGCCGCACCTGCTCATCGGCGGGCTGGGCGTCGGCTTCTCGCTCGCGCACGCCGCGGCGAACCCCGCCTGGGGCCGCATCACGGTCGTCGAGCGCGAGGGCGCCGTCGTCGACTGGCACCGCGCCGGGCCGCTGTCCCCCCTCACCCGCGACGCGCTCGCCGATCCGCGCACCGAGATCGTGGAACACGACCTGGTCCGATACGTCGGCGAGACCCCCGCCACGTACGACGCCCTGTGCCTCGACATCGACAACGGGCCCGGCTGGACCGTCACGGACGGCAACACGGGACTGTACTCACCGGCCGGGCTGGCAAGCTGCGCAAGGGTGTTGAGACCGGCGGGAGTGCTCGCCGTGTGGTCGGCGCAGCCCTCCGCGGATTTCGAAGAAACCTTGCGGAATGCCGGGTTCCAGCAGGTGCGTACCGAAGAGATCCCGGTTGCCCGGGGCGTTCCCGACGTCGTCCACCTCGGCGTCCGCCCCGGATAGCAAAGGCGCGGTGACTCCCCGTACGCTGCTGCCTTGGCGCTGATCATTCAAGCGTCAATCTCAGCCATGCGCAGACCGCGGAATCACCCCACTGGTTCCGGAAAGCACACCTCAGGGGCGGGCGATGGAGCAGACACACACCTCCCACAACGGCACGGCGGCTACCCCGGGCGCACAGCGCCGGGTCCTGGTTGTCGAGGACGACCAGACGATCGTGGACGCCATCGCGACCCGCCTGCGCGCCGAGGGATTCCTGGTGCAAACGGCGGGCGACGGCCCGGCCGCCGTCGACACGGCCGAGGCCTGGCAGCCGGACCTGCTGATCCTCGACATCATGCTGCCCGGCTTCGACGGCCTGGAGGTCTGCCGGCGCGTGCAGGCCCAGCGGCCGGTGCCGGTGCTGATGCTCACCGCGCGCGACGACGAGACCGACATGCTGGTCGGGCTCGGCGTCGGCGCCGACGACTACATGACGAAGCCCTTCTCCATGCGCGAGCTGGCCGCACGCGTGCACGTCCTGCTGCGCCGCGTGGAGCGGGCGGCCCTGGCCGCCGCGACACCGCGCAGCGGCATCCTGCGCCTCGGCGAACTGGAGATCGACCACGCGCAGCGCCGGGTCCGGGTGCGCAGCGAGGACGTCCACCTCACCCCCACCGAGTTCGACCTGCTGGTGTGCCTGGCGAACACCCCGCGCGCGGTGCTCTCCCGCGAGCAGCTGCTCGCCGAGGTGTGGGACTGGGCGGACGCCTCCGGCACCCGGACCGTCGACAGCCACATCAAGGCGCTGCGCCGGAAGATCGGCGCCGAGCGGATCCGCACGGTGCACGGCGTGGGCTACGCGCTGGAGACTCCGACGCCATGAGCGACGGGCCGGCCGCACGGAGAGACCCCGGGGAGCCCCGGGGTGGCGTACGTCCGTTCTCGATCAAGACCAAGCTGGGCGCGCTCGTCGTCATCTCGGTCCTCATCACCACCGGTCTGATGATGATCGCGATGCGCACCGAGACCGAGCTGCGCTTCATCACGGTCTTCTCGATGATCGCCACCCTGCTCATCACGCAGTTCGTGGCGCACTCGCTGACCGCGCCGCTGGACGAGATGAACGCCGTGGCCCGGTCCATCTCGCACGGCGACTACACGCGCCGGGTGCGCGAGAACCGCCGTGACGAGCTGGGCGACCTGGCCGTCACGATCAACCGCATGGCCGACGAGCTGGCGGCGCAGGACCGCCAGCGCAAGGAGCTGGTGGCGAACGTCTCGCACGAGCTGCGCACTCCCATCGCGGGCCTGCGCGCGGTGCTGGAGAACATCGTGGACGGCGTCACCGAGGCCGATCCGGAGACCATGCGGACGGCCCTCGGGCAGACCGAGCGGCTCGGCCGGCTGGTGGAGACGCTGCTGGACCTGTCCCGCCTGGACAACGGCGTCGTACCGCTGAAGACACGGCGGTTCGAGGTGTGGCCGTACCTGTCCGGAGTGCTCAAGGAGGCCAACATGGTCGCCTCCGTGCGCGCGGGCATCGCCTCCGGCTCGGGCAGCCACACCCGTACGGACGTCCACCTGCACCTCGACGTCTCCCCGCCGGAGCTGACCGCGTACGCCGACCCGGAGCGCATCCACCAGGTCGTCGCCAACCTCATCGACAACGCGGTCAAGCACAGCCCGCCGCACGGCCGGGTGACGGTCAGGGCGCGGCGCGGGCCGCGCCCCGAGTCGCTGGAGCTGGAGGTCCTGGACGAGGGGCCCGGCATCCCCCGGTCCGAGTGGCACCGCGTCTTCGAGCGCTTCAACCGCGGCGCCGTCACCCGGCCGCACGGCCCCGGCAGCGACGGCGGCACGGGCCTGGGCCTGGCCATCGCGCGCTGGGCGGTGGATCTGCACGGCGGACGGATCGGCGTGGCCGAATCCGAGCGGGGCTGCCGGATCCTGGTCAGCCTTCCGGGGCTTCCTTCTGTGCCAAGTTGACGTAAAGTTCGAACCGGAGCCACAAGATCCATGTGCGTCCTCGCCGACGGACGCGTGTGATCAGGGACAGGCCCGTACCCGCGGGGTACCGGGCCCGGTCCCGCTTTTCCCCTCTGTGCCCTTTCGCAGCGGAACCACGCTTGCTTCCCGCCATTTTCAGCGCCGAAACACACCCCGAGATGTGACTTACGCGACGTTGAACGGGCCCGACCTGACCTTCCCCCGCCGGGAGGCGTAGCCTTTATTCCCGCTGTCCATCACCTTGTGAAGCGGAAGAGGGCGGTTGCCGCCGTGTCGCCACAGTCCCCCAGTAACTCGAGCATCTCGACCGACACCGACCAAGCGGGCAAGAATCCCGCCGCCGCGTTCGGTGCGAACGAGTGGCTCGTCGACGAGATCTATCAGCAGTACCTCCAGGACCCGAATTCGGTAGACCGCGCCTGGTGGGACTTCTTCGCCGACTACAAGCCGGGGGCGTCCGCCGCCCCGGCTCCGGCGGGTACTGCGGCCGCGGGGGCCGCAGGGACCACCACGGCTCAGCCCACCACCCCGGCCCCGCAGACGCCGGCCCCGGCTGCCCCGGCCCAGCCCGCGCAGCCCGCTCCGGCGCCCGCGGCCGCGCGGCCCGCCGCGCCGGCCCCGGCCAAGCCCGCCGCCGCCCCGGCCGCCAAGCCCGCGGCGAAGGCGAAGGCCGAGCCGGCGAAGGAGGCCGCCGAGGGGCCCGAGCTCGTGACGCTGCGCGGTCCCTCCGCCGCCGTCGCGAAGAACATGGACGCCTCGCTGGAGATGCCGACGGCCACCTCGGTCCGCGCGGTCCCGGTGAAGCTGCTGTTCGACAACCGCATCGTCATCAACAACCACCTCAAGCGCGCCCGGGGCGGGAAGATCTCCTTCACGCACATCATCGGGTACGCGATGGTGCAGGCCATCAAGGCGATGCCGTCGATGAACTGGTCGTACGCCGTCAAGGACGGCAAGCCGACCCTGGTCAAGCCGGACCACGTCAACCTCGGCCTCGCCATCGACCTGGTCAAGCCGAACGGCGACCGCCAGCTGGTCGTCGCGGCGATCAAGAAGGCCGAGACGCTGAACTTCTTCGAGTTCTGGCAGGCCTACGAGGACATCGTCCGCCGCGCCCGCGAGGGCAAGCTGACGATGGACGACTTCACCGGCGTGACGGTCTCCCTGACCAACCCCGGCGGCCTCGGCACCGTCCACTCGGTGCCGCGCCTGATGCCCGGCCAGTCGGTGATCATGGGCGTCGGCTCCATGGACTACCCGGCCGAGTTCCAGGGCACCAGCCAGGACACGCTCAACAAGCTCGGCATCTCGAAGGTCATGACGCTCACGTCGACCTACGACCACCGGGTGATCCAGGGCGCCGCGTCGGGCGAGTTCCTCCGCCAGGTCGCCAACCTCCTGCTCGGCGAGAACAACTTCTACGACGAGATCTTCGAGGCCCTGCGCATCCCCTACGAGCCGGTCCGCTGGCTCAAGGACATCGACGCCTCCCACGACGACGACGTCACCAAGGCCGCCCGCGTCTTCGAGCTGATCCACTCCTACCGGGTCCGCGGCCACGTCATGGCCGACACCGACCCGCTGGAGTACCAGCAGCGCAAGCACCCCGACCTGGACATCACCGAGCACGGCCTCACCCTGTGGGACCTGGAGCGCGAGTTCGCCGTCGGCGGCTTCGCCGGCAAGTCGATGATGAAGCTGCGCGACATCCTCGGCGTGCTGCGCGACTCGTACTGCCGCACCACCGGCATCGAGTTCATGCACATCCAGGACCCCAAGCAGCGCAAGTGGATCCAGGACCGCGTGGAGCGCCCGCACTCCAAGCCGGAGCGCGAGGAGCAGCTGCGCATCCTGCGCCGCCTGAACGCGGCGGAGGCCTTCGAGACCTTCCTGCAGACGAAGTACGTCGGCCAGAAGCGGTTCTCCCTGGAGGGCGGCGAGTCCGTCATCCCGCTGCTGGACGCGGTCCTGGACTCGGCGGCCGAGTCCCGCCTGGACGAGGTCGTCATCGGCATGGCCCACCGCGGCCGCCTGAACGTCCTGGCCAACATCGTCGGCAAGTCCTACGCGCAGATCTTCCGCGAGTTCGAGGGCAACCTCGACCCGAAGTCGATGCACGGCTCCGGCGACGTGAAGTACCACCTGGGCGCCGAGGGCACCTTCACCGGCCTGGACGGCGAGCAGATCAAGGTCAGCCTGGTCGCCAACCCCTCGCACCTGGAGGCGGTGGACCCGGTCCTGGAGGGCGTCGCCCGCGCCAAGCAGGACATCATCAACAAGGGCGGCACGGACTTCACCGTCCTGCCGATCGCGATCCACGGCGACGCGGCCTTCGCGGGCCAGGGCGTGGTGGCCGAGACCCTGAACATGTCGCAGCTGCGCGGCTACCGCACCGGCGGCACGGTCCACATCGTCATCAACAACCAGGTCGGCTTCACCGCGGCTCCCGAGTCCTCCCGCTCGTCGATGTACGCCACCGACGTGGCGCGGATGATCGAGGCCCCGATCTTCCACGTCAACGGCGACGACCCGGAGGCCTGCGTCCGCGTGGCGCGCCTGGCCTTCGAGTTCCGCCAGGCCTTCAACAAGGACGTGGTGATCGACCTCATCTGCTACCGCCGCCGCGGTCACAACGAGTCGGACAACCCGGCCTTCACCCAGCCGCTGATGTACGACCTGATCGACAAGAAGCGCTCGGTGCGCAAGCTGTACACCGAGTCCCTGATCGGCCGCGGCGACATCACCCTGGAAGAGGCCGAGCAGGCGCTGCAGGACTACCAGGGCCAGCTGGAGAAGGTCTTCACCGAGGTCCGCGAGGCCACCTCGCAGCCGTCGGTCGCCGCGCCCTCCGACCCGCAGGCCGAGTTCCCGGCCGCCGTGAACACCGCGGTGTCCACGGAGGTCGTCAAGCGGATCGCCGAGTCCCAGGTCAACATCCCCGACCACATCACCGTCCACCCGCGTCTGCTGCCGCAGCTGCAGCGCCGGGCCGCGATGGTCGAGGACGGCACGATCGACTGGGGCATGGGCGAGACCCTCGCCTTCGGCTCGCTCCTCCTGGAGGGCGTCCCGGTCCGCCTGGCGGGCCAGGACTCCCAGCGCGGCACCTTCGGCCAGCGCCACGCGGTCATCATCGACCGCAACACGGGCGAGGAGTACACGCCGCTGCAGTACCTCTCCGAGGACCAGGCGCGGCTGAACGTCTACAACTCCCTGCTGTCCGAGTACGCGGCCATGGGCTTCGAGTACGGCTACTCGCTGGCCCGCCCCGACGCGCTCGTGCTGTGGGAGGCCCAGTTCGGCGACTTCGCCAACGGCGCGCAGACGGTCGTGGACGAGTTCATCTCGTCGGCGGAGCAGAAGTGGGGCCAGACCTCCGGTGTGGTCCTCCTCCTGCCGCACGGCTACGAGGGCCAGGGCCCGGACCACTCGTCCGCGCGTCCCGAGCGCTTCCTGCAGCTGTGCGCCCAGAACAACATGACGGTCGCGATGCCGACGCTCCCGTCGAACTACTTCCACCTCCTGCGGTGGCAGGTGCACAACCCGCACCACAAGCCGCTGGTCGTCTTCACCCCGAAGTCGATGCTGCGCCTGAAGGCCGCGGCGTCGAAGGCGGAGGAGTTCACCACGGGCCAGTTCCGCCCGGTCATCGGCGACACCTCGGTCGAGGCTGCCGCGGTGAAGAAGGTCGTCTTCTGCGCCGGCAAGGTCTACTACGACCTGGAGGCCGAGCGTCGCAAGCGCGGCGTCACGGACACGGCGATCATCCGCATCGAGCGCCTGTACCCGCTGCCGGGTGCCGAGCTCCAGGCGGAGATCAAGAAGTACCCGAACGCCGAGAAGTACCTGTGGGCCCAGGAGGAGCCGGCGAACCAGGGCGCCTGGCCGTTCATCGCCCTCAACCTGATCGACCACCTGGACCTGGCGGTCGGCGCCGACGTCCCGCACGGCGAGCGCCTGCGGCGCATCTCGCGTCCGCACAGCTCGTCCCCGGCCGTCGGTTCCGCCAAGCGGCACCAGGCGGAGCAGGAGCAGCTGGTGCGTGAGGTGTTCGAGGCGTAACCGCCTCCGCGGGCCGTACGTGACCGGGCCGCACCCCCGTTCGGGGGTGCGGCCCGGCCGTGTTCCGGGGGTGCGGCCGGGCCGTTTTCGCGCACTTATCCTTGACCGCATGTACTTCACGGACCGTGGCATCGAAGAGCTGGAGAAGCGGCGCGGCGAGGAGGAGATCACCTTCGAGTGGCTCGCCGAGCAGCTGCGGACGTTCGTCGACCTGAACCCGGACTTCGAGGTGCCGGTGGAGCGGCTGGCGACGTGGCTGGCGCGGCTGGACGACGAGGACGACGAGTAGACCCGCCTCCTTCCGCCCTCCTCACCCCCTTCCCAGCTCCTCCCTTGTGCGGGGCGCCTGCGCGGCGCCCCGCACGTGTTTTCCGGGTCCCTGCCGGAACGGGGGCTTCTCCGGGCCGCCCGGGGCGGAGGGGGCTCCTCCGGTCCCCCGCAGCGGCGGGAACCTCCCGGCGTCCATGGGAGGCGGGAACCTCCCGGCGTCCATGGGAGCGGAGCCGGCCCGGAGCGCTTCCGGCGACGCGGCCGCGGGCCGGGGCGCTCGGCCCGCTTTCGGCGGCCGGTCGCCGGTGGCCACCGGAACGAGTGTCTTGACTTCCCGAGTCCGCGATATATCGTTTTGAGTGATGGACGCGATATGCCGCGTCCTTTTCCGTCCGGTCCTGCCGATCCCGGCCCCGCGCGGTCCGGCGCGGCCCGGCCCGGCCCGGCCTAGGAGGTCTGTCCCATGCCCGAGTGGTCCGTCGCCGAACCGGGGAAGCTCACCTTCGACGAGCGGGTGAGCGAACTCCATGTGCGCATCGTCGACGGAACGGTGAACGTCATGGGGACGGACGAGGGGCCCGCCCGCCTGGAGGTATCCGAGATAGCGGGTCCGCCCCTGGCCGTCACCCAGCAGGACGGCACCCTGACGGTGGCCTACGACGACCTGCCGTGGAAAGACCTTCTCAAGTGGCTCGACCCCGGGAGCCGGCACCGCAGCGCCGTGGTCTCCCTGGCCGTTCCGGCGGACACGCGCGTGGAGGTGGGAGTCGTCGGCGCCGGCGCCGTCGTCTCCGGGCTCCGGGGACAGTCGGTGCTCAGGGGCGTCACGGGCGACACGACCCTCGTCGGGCTGTCCGGCCCGGTGCGCGCCGACACCGTGTCCGGGAACCTGGAAGCCCAGGCCGTGACCGGCTGCCTGCGGTTCAACTCCGTGTCCGGGGACCTCACCGTGGTGGAGGGCTCGGGCCCCTCCGTGCGGGCCGACTCCGTCAGCGGCTCCATGATCGTCGACCTCGACCCGGACGGCCCCGCCGACGTCCGGCTGACCAGCGTCTCGGGCGAGATCGCCATCCGGCTCCCCCACCCGGCGGACACGGAGGTGGAGGCCAGCACGGCCGGCGGGAGGATCTCCAACGCCTTCCGCGGCCTCCGGGTGCACGGCCGGTGGGGCGCCCACAAGGTCACGGGCCGGCTCGGCGCGGGCACCGGCAAGCTGCGGGCCACCACCGTCTCCGGCTCGATCGCCCTGCTGAGCCGCCCGCCCCGGGAGGACGAGCCGTGGGACACGGCGCCCGGCGGCGGGGGTCCGGCCGCCGGGCCCGCCGACGACCCGGCCACCGGCCCGCAGGACGCCCCGGGGGACAATTCCGTTCCCGGCCGGGACGAGGGCGCGACCGACGCCCCGGCCGACGGCACGACCGACAAGAAGGTGCTCTGACATGCCTCCCGTCTTCGCCCACGGCCGTCTCCGCCTGTACCTGCTGAAGCTGCTGGACGAGGCTCCGCGCCACGGCTACGAGGTGATCCGCCTCCTCGAGGAACGCTTCCAGGGGCTGTACGCGCCGTCCGCGGGCACGGTCTACCCGCGCCTGGCCAAGCTGGAGGCCGAGGGCCTGGTCACCCACACCACCGAGGGCGGCCGCAAGGTGTACTCCATCACGGACGCCGGTCGCGCCGAGCTGGCCGACCGCAGCGGTGAGCTGGCCGGCCTGGAGCTGGAGATCCGGGAGTCGGTCGCGGAGCTCGCCGCCGAGATCCGGGCCGATGTGCGCGGCGCGGCGGGCGATCTGCGCCGGGAGATGCGGGCCGCCGCCGGCGCGGCTCGCCGGGGCACGGGAGCCGAGGCCCGCGAGGGACGGGACGGCGGCTCCGGTGACTTCGACGACCGGGAGGCATGGCGCGCCGCCAAGGAGGAGATGCGGCGGGTCAAGCAGGAGTGGAAGGAACAGGCCCGGCGCGCCAAGGACGAGAGCCGCCGGGCCCGCGAGGAGGCCCAGCGGGCCCGGCGTCAGGCGAAGGAGGCGCAGGAGCGGGCCCGGGCCCAGGCCCAGGAGGAGGTGCAGCGCATCGCCCGGCGCGTCCAGGAACAGGTGCAGGTCCACTTCACGCGGGGCGACTGGCCGACGGGGCTGCGCGAGGGCCTGGCCGAACTGGCGAAGGAGTTCGGCGAGTTCGGCAAGGACTTCGGCTTCGGCCGGACCGGCGCCCCGGGACCGGAACCCGACCGCTCCCGGACCCCGGAGGACTTCCCGGCCGAGTACGTCCCGAGCTGGGCGCACGAGAGCGTCGCGGACTCCACCGGCGACCCCGCTCGCGACCTGGACCGTCTGCTCGACCGCTTCCGGGACGACATCCGCGACGCCGCCCGGGACCACGGCGTCACCCCCGGCCAGCTCCGCGACGCCCGCCGCCACCTGTCGGCGGCGGCCGCGCACATCGGGGCGATACTCCGGACCCCGAAGGCCTGAACCGACCGGCCGGCCGCACCGCGGGCCGGTCCCGCCCCCGGAAGCCGTCCCCGGCACCCGGACGCGGCCGTCCCCGGCACCCGGGACGGCCGCGCCCGTGGAGAAACCATCAGGAGTTGACGAGGACGATCTTCCCGAACCGGTCCCCGGACTCGAGCCGTTCGAAGCCCTCACGGGCCCTCTCCAGCGGGAGCACCTCGTCGATGACGGGACGCACACCCGTGGCGGCGCAGAACGACAGCAGATCCTGCAGTTCGTCCTTGGTGCCCATCGTCGATCCCACGACCTTGAGCTCCAGGAAGAAGATCCGGGTCAGCTCGGCGTGCGAGGGCCGGTCGCCGCTCGTGGCACCGGAGATGACCAGCGTGCCGCCGGGGCGCAGCGACTTCACCGAGTGCGACCAGGTGGCGGCCCCGACGGTCTCGATGACGGCATCGACCCGCTGCGGCAGCCGCGCCCCCGGCTCCAGCGCCTCCACGGCTCCCAGCTCCACGGCCCGCTTCCGCTTGGCCTCGTCCCGGCTGGTGGCGAAGACCCGCAGCCCCGCCGCCTTGCCGAGCACGATCGCGGCCGTGGCGACCCCGCCGCCGGCGCCCTGCACCAGCACCGAGTCACCGGGGCGCACCCCGGCGTTGGTGAACAGCATCCGGTACGCCGTCAGCCAGGCGGTGGGCAGGCAGGCGGCTTCCTCGAAGGAGAGCTCCTTGGGCTTGGGCAGGATGTTCCAGGTCGGCACGGCGACCCGCTCGGCGAACGTCCCCTGGTAGCGCTCGGTGAGGATGGAGCGCGGCTCCTCGGGTCCGACCCCGTGCCCGCTCTGGCCGATCACGGAGTGCAGGACGACCTCGTTGCCGTCCTCGTCGACACCGGCGGCATCACAGCCGAGGATCATCGGGAGCCGGTCCTCTGCGAGGCCGACGCCGCGCAGGGACCACAGGTCGTGGTGGTTGAGGGAGGCGGCCCTGACCTCGACGACACTCCAGCCGGGACGGGGCTCGGGAGCCGGTCGCTCCCCCGACTCCAGACCGGAGAGCGGCTGGTCACGGTCGATTCGGGCGGCATAGACAGCGAACATGGGCCTGACGATAGGGTCCCGCTCCCCCGGGCGGAACCATGTGTCCCTGTGACACACGCCCTCTTGCCGGACGCCGGGGAGAGTTCACCGGACGGGCAGCGTCCACGCGCCCGCGGCCGTCCGCGGCGGGCAGGGGGGTCGGGGTGCTTCCGCAGCGTCCGGCGGGGACACCGATCACACCGGACCGGCAGCCACGCCGGGCCTCGGGCGGACACAGCCCCGGGCGGCCCCGTCCCGCGAGGCGACCGCAGGCGCCGCGGACATCCCCACCCCGCCGCGCAGGCCGCCGCCGGCACGCGCCCGCACCCGTACCGGTCCTCGCCCCGCACCCGCGTCAGAGCACCCGCACAGCCCATCCCGGACAAGGAAGTGGCCCCGCCCCCGAAGGGACGGGGCCACCCGAACCTCACCGCCGGGCGACACCTTCCGCCCGCGCGGCCGCCGCCACCGCCGCCGTCACCGCCGGCGCGACCCGCTCGTCGAACGGGGACGGAATGACGTAGTCCGCCGCCAGGTCGTCACCCACGACCGCCGCCAGCGCCTCGGCCGCCGCGAGCTTCATCCCCTCGGTGACGGCGGACGCCCGCACCTGCAGCGCCCCGGCGAAGATCCCCGGGAACGCCAGCACGTTGTTGATCTGGTTCGGGAAGTCCGACCGCCCGGTCGCCACCACGGCCGCGTACTTGTGCGCGACCTCGGGATGCACCTCGGGATTCGGGTTCGCCATCGCGAACACGAACGCCCCCTCGGCCATCGAGGCCACCGCCTCCTCCGGCACCGTACCGCCGGAGACCCCGATGAAGACGTCGGCCCCTGCCAGAGCCGCCTCCAGCGACCCGGACAGCTCCGCCTTGTTCGTGAACCCGGCCAGTTCCCGCTTGACCTGCGTCAGATCGCCCCGGTCGGCCGACACGATCCCCTTCCGGTCGGCCACCGCGACGTCCCCGATCCCGGCCTCGACCAGCATCTTCGCGATGGCGACACCCGCCGCGCCCGCGCCCGAGATCACCGCCCGCAGTTCCCCGAGCGTCCGCCCGGAAAGCCGCGCGGCGTTCCGCAGCGCCGCCAGCGTGACGACCGCCGTGCCGTGCTGGTCGTCGTGGAAGACCGGAATGTCCAGCCGCTCCTGCAGCCGCCGCTCGATCTCGAAGCACCGCGGTGCCGAGATGTCCTCCAGGTTGATCCCGCCGAACGACGGCGCGAGCCGCACCACCGTCTCCACGATCTCGTCGACGTCCGTGCAGTCGAGCGCGATCGGCACCGCGTCCACGCCGCCGAACTGCTTGAACAGGATCGCCTTCCCCTCCATCACGGGGAGGGAGGCCTGCGGGCCGATGTCTCCGAGCCCGAGCACCGCCGTGCCGTCCGTCACGACGGCGACGACCGACGACTTCCACGTGTAGTCGTGCACCAGCTCCGGTTGCTCGGCGATCGCGCTGCACACTTTCGCGACGCCGGGCGTGTACGCCAGGGACAGGTCGTCCTTGTCGCGGACCGGCACGGTGGCCTGCACGGCCATCTTGCCGCCGCGGTGCAGCGCGAACGCCGGATCGACCGGATCGAAGGAATCGAGGGCTTCCGCACCGCCCTCCCGATCCGTACGGTCCGCGCTCTCGCTGCGAGGATTGACGATCTCCGCTGCCACTTCGTTCTACCCCTTAGGTATTCATGGTCCGAGGGTTTTCCACTCCTGGTGAGGGGTGGGCGGGCACCGCGTACGGCCCTGGTGGTGCTGTGTACGGGATACGTACGGGCACATACGCGACGGGCGCGCCGCACACGCGCCCTGAGCCCCTGATGAGGGGTGTAAAGCACCTTCATACCCGACGGACGACCTTCGCGACGAGTCGAATAGGCGCAAGCTCCCATGACGGGCCCCGAGGCCCACGAAAAGGTCGCGCGCCGGTGACATGGCTCATAGCCCACTATCCGGACACCCCTCGACAAACGTCTTGACAAGGGTTCCGGGAAGTGCCTTCGCCCGGCACCAGCCGTCCATATCCCGAGATCCACCGAAGATCTTCCGGCCGGAGATGCCGATTTCCGCAAAGACTGGGCCGCGATGTACCGGCCTGGTGCGGTTCGGGGATCACCCGTTATCCGATTTTGACATGACGGGCCCCCTGAACAGCTCAGTCCGAATGGCAAGATGCCGTAATCACACGAGGTCGCGACACTCGAAGGCGTGTGCTCCCATCGACCCTCGGCATCTGTCGAACCCATCGGCAGGCGCCGGCCCGTCCGCGGCGGCCGGATCCCATCGGCAACCGTCGCCCCACCGGCAGCGGCCGAACCCATCGGCCACTGTCAGCCCCATCGGCAACTCCACCCATCCGCCGGAGGAACCCACCATGACCGCAAGCTCCACCCGTCGTACGACCGCCGCGCACTCCCGGCCAGCAGCGGTCGGTGCGATCGCGGTCGCAGGCGCGCTGCTGCTCACCGGATGCGGTGACCAGACCCAGAACAACGGCTCGGACGGCGGGACCGCGGCGACGAGCTCGGCCCCGCTCGCCGACATGCTGCCGCAGACGATCCGTGACGAGGGCGTCATCAAGGTCGGTTCCGACATCGCGTACGCCCCGGTCGAGTTCAAGGACAGCTCCGGCAGGACGGTCGGCATCGACCCCGATCTGGCCGCCGCCATGGGCAAGCAGCTCGGCGTCGAGTTCCGGTTCCAGAACGGCACCTTCGACACCCTGCTCACCGGTCTGCGCTCCAAGCGGTACCACATCGCCATGTCCGCGATGACCGACAGCCCGGAGCGCCAGAAGGGCATCGACCCGAACACCGGCAAGAAGGTCGGTGAGGGCGTCGACTTCGTGGACTACTTCACCGCCGGTGTCTCGATCTACACCAGGAAGGGCGACGACCAGGGCATCAGGACCTGGTCCGACCTGTGCGGCAAGAAGGTCGTGCTGCAGCGCGGCACGGTCTCCGAGGACCTCGCCAAGGCCGAGGCCGAGAAGTGTCCGAAGGACAAGAAGCTCTCCATCGAGGCCTTCGACAACGACCAGCAGGCCCAGACCCGCCTGCGCGCGGGCGGCGCCGACGCCGGCTCCTCCGACTTCCCGGTCGCCGCGTACGCGGTGAAGACCTCCGGCGGCGGCAACGACTTCCAGCTCGTCGGCGAGCAGGTCGAGGCCGCGCCGTACGGCATCGCGGTCGCCAAGGACCAGACGCAGCTGCGCGACGCCCTCAAGGCCGCGCTGGACGCGATCATCGACAACGGCGAGTACGACAAGATCCTCCGGAAGTGGGGCGTCGTGGACGGCGCCGTGAAGGAAGCCACCATCAACGGCGGCGCGTGACCGCGACCGAGCGGCACCGAAAGGCAACACCCGTGACTGTTGACATAGACAAGACGGCGGGCCCGGCCGGCACTCCCCCGGCCGGACCGGAGGCCATCAAGGCCATCCCGGTCCGGCACTACGGGCGGTACGTCTCCGCCGTCGTCGCGCTCGCCCTGCTGGGCGGCGTCATCTACGCGTTCTCCCAGGGCCGGATCAACTGGACCGCGATCCCGGACTACCTCTTCGACGGCCGCGTCCTCGAAGGCGTGGGCAAGACGCTGCTGCTGACCGTGCTGTCCATGGCGATCGGCATCGCCGGCGGCATCCTGCTGGCGGTGATGCGCCTGTCGAAGAACCCGGTGACGTCCTCGATCGCCTGGTTCTACATCTGGTTCTTCCGCGGCACGCCGGTCCTGGTCCAGCTGGTGGTCTGGTTCAACCTGGGCCTGGTCTTCGAGTACATCAACCTCGGCCCGGTCTACCGCGACGAGTGGTCGGACTTCATGACGCCGTTCCTGACGGCGCTGCTCGGCCTCGGCCTCAACGAGGCCGCGTACATGGCCGAGATCTGCCGTGCCGGTCTGCTCTCGGTCGACGAGGGCCAGACGGAGGCGGCGCACGCCCTGGGCATGAGCCACTCCAAGACGCTGCGCCGGATCGTCGTCCCGCAGGCGATGCGCGTGATCGTGCCGCCCACGGGCAACGAGGTCATCAACATGCTGAAGACGACCTCGCTGGTGTCGGTCGTCCAGTACTCCGAGCTGTTCCGCGTCGCCCAGGACATCGGCCAGACCTCCGGCGCCCCCGCCGAGATGCTGTTCCTGGCCGCGGCCTGGTACCTGCTGCTGACCTCGGTGTTCAGCGTCGGCCAGTACTACCTGGAGCGGTACTACGCCCGGGGTGCGAGCCGCCAGCTGCCGCCGACGCCGTGGCAGAAGGTGAAGACCAACATGCTGTCGCTGGGCCGCCCGAGGGGAAGTGTGGGCGCATGACCGAGAAGCCGAGCAAGACGGACGTCCCCGTGCGGGACAGGGCCGTCCCCATGGTCAAGGCGGAGGGCGTCCACAAGTCCTTCGGTCCCGTCGAGGTCCTCAAGGGCATCGACCTGGAGGTGAAGTCCGGCGAGGTGTTCTGCCTCATCGGCCCCTCCGGCTCCGGCAAGTCGACCTTCCTCCGCTGCATCAACCACCTGGAGAAGATCAACGCCGGGCGCCTGTACGTCGACGGCGAACTCGTCGGCTACCGCCAGAAGGGCGACAAGCTGTACGAGCTCAAGGACAGCGAGGTCGCCCTCAAGCGCCGGGACATCGGCATGGTCTTCCAGCGGTTCAACCTGTTCCCGCACATGACCGCGCTGGAGAACGTCATCGAGGCGCCGGTGCAGGTCAAGGGCGTGAACCGGGCGCAGGCCAGGGAGCGCGCGCTGCAGTTGCTGGAGCGCGTGGGCCTGGCCGACAAGGCCGGCAACTACCCCTCGCAGCTCTCCGGCGGCCAGCAGCAGCGCGTGGCGATCGCCCGGGCGCTGGCGATGGACCCCAAGCTGATGCTGTTCGACGAGCCGACCTCGGCCCTCGACCCGGAGCTGGTCGGCGACGTCCTGGACGTCATGCGCGATCTCGCCGAGTCCGGCATGACGATGGTCGTCGTCACCCACGAGATGGGCTTCGCCCGCGAGGTCGGCGACAGCCTGGTGTTCATGGACGGCGGCGTGGTGGTGGAGTCCGGCCACCCGCGCGAGGTCCTGACGAACCCGCAGCACGAGCGGACGAAGTCGTTCCTGTCCAAGGTGCTCTGACGGCACGGACGCGCAGGGGCGGTACGGGACTCCCGTGCCGCCCCTCGCCCGTTCCCGGGCCGCGGCTACTTCAGCGCCAGCAGCAGCGTGTCGGACGGCGAGCACCACACCGGCCGCGCCTCGCCGAACCCCCGCTCGCGCAGGACGCGCGCGTGCCACTCCGGCGACGGCGTGTCCCCTTCCGCGTGCTCGCCGTAGATCTCGAAGTGCCGGGCCGTCGGCCCGGCCAGCACCGGGTCCTCGGCGGCGAGCCGCCACCAGTCGGTCCAGCCGAGGGCGCCGTCCCGCCTGGCCCGTTCCATGCGGGCGTGGCGCTGGGCCCGCTCCGCCGCGTTGATCCGGGGCGTCGTCTCGTCGATCATGTGGTCCGCGTTCATGAAGACACCGCCGTCGCGGACGAGGTCCGCGATCTGGCCGTAGAGGACCGCGAGGGGTTCACGGTGCAGCCAGTGCAGGGCGGTGGCGGTCAGCACGGCGTCGTACGAGTCGTACGGCAGCCTCGCGGGCCAGTCGGGGTCCTTGAGGTCGGCGGTGACCAGCGAGACCCGCTCGTCCCCCGCGAAGGTTCCCTCGGCGATGGCGAGCAGCGCGGGGTCCAGGTCGACGCCGGTGCTGGTGGCCTCGGGGAACCGCCGGAGCAGCCGGGCCGTGATACTTCCCGTACCGCACGCGAGGTCGAGGACGCGCGGCGCGGTGCCGACCAGGGCCTCGACCATGTCGAGCATGATCCGGAAGCGTTCCTCGCGGTCGGGCATGTACCACTCCTGCTGCCGGTCCCAGCTCTCCTGCCAGGCCCGCCAGTCGGGGGTGGCTGTCGTGGTGGTGTCGGCGTCCGTCATCGAGCCCCTCCGTCGCGTACATCACGTAATACCCTGGAAGCACGATCAGCTGTTACCCGACCGCATCCCGACCATAGAACGCCTCCGTAAGGACTACAAGTGGAACTGGCCTATTACTCGGATTACGCCGTACGCCTCGTCAACACCGAGGAGCCGGCCCGGGGCAAGGACTCCCTGACCTCGATCGAGGCGGTCCGCGACCTGTTCGGGGCCAACCAGTCGGCGGCCCGGCGGGCCACCGAGGCCGATGTGACGCGGTTCCGCTCGGTCCGGGCACGGCTGCGCGCGGTCTTCGAGGCGGCGGACGGCGGCGACGAGACCCTCGCCGTGGACCTGCTGAACTCCCTGCTGCTGGAGTTCCCGGTGAGCCCGCAGATCTCCGGCCACGACTTCCGGGACGACGACGGCCGCCCCCTGTGGCACATGCACCTGGCGGACCACCCGTCGAACGCGACCGCGGGCTACGCGGCGATCGCGGCGATGGGCCTGGCCTTCCACCTCACGGAGTACGGCGTGGACCGCCTGGGCCTGTGCGAGGCGGCCCCGTGCCGCAACGCCTACCTGGACACGTCCACCAACCGCTCCCGGCGCTACTGCTCCGACCGCTGCGCGACCCGCGCCAACGTGGCGGCCTACCGGGCCCGCAAGCGCCTGGAGGCGGACCGGTCGGCGAAGACCGGCCGCGCGGCCGAGAGCGCCCAGCGGACCAGCGCCAGCGGCGAACGCTGATCCGCCCTGCGCGGCCGGTACCTGAACCGGACCCGGCCGAGCACGAGATCCTCGGGGACGACTCCGTAGTCCGTGCTGTCGCCGCCCGCGTACGCGTTGTCCCCGAGCACCCACCAGCCGCCCTCGCGCCGCTCGGCGGCCCGCTTGACGACGAGCAGGTCCTGCTGGAAGGGATGCCGCAGAACGACCACGTCGCCCGGCCTGACCCCGGCCCCCCAGTGCACCAGGAGCCGGTCCCCGTGGTGCAGCGTGGGCACCATGGACGGCCCGGTCACCTCCGCCGGCCCGAACGGCAGCAGCGCCCTCGGCCGCTCGCCCCCCTGCGACAGCTCCGGCATCGCCGGCACCTCCCCGGTCCGTTCCTCCACCAGTCCCAGTCTCACACCGGACTTTTGTCCTAAGCCCACGGGGGCACTCGCGAAAACCGGTCTCTCACGGAGTAATGTCCCCCCTGAGAAGACGATCACGAGGAAGGATTGCTTCATGCTTTCCCGCCTGTTTGCCCCCAAGGTCAGGGTCAGCGCGCACTGCGACCTGCCCTGCGGCGTGTACGACCCTGCCCAGGCCCGCATCGAGGCGGAGTCGGTGAAGGCCATCCAGGAGAAGATGGCCGGAAACGACGACCCGCACTTCCAGACGCGTGCCGCCGTCATCAAGGAGCAGCGCGCGGAGCTCGCGAAGCACCACGTGTCCGTGCTGTGGAGCGACTACTTCAAGCCGCCGCACTTCGAGAAGTACCCGGAGCTTCACCAGCTGGTGAACGACACCCTGAAGGCCCTGTCCGCCGCCAAGGCCTCCACCGACCCCGCCACCGGCCAGAAGGCGCTGGACTACATCGCCCAGATCGACAAGATCTTCTGGGAGACCAAGAAGGCCTGATCTTGCATCACGCCATCTGACCTGCGGTTTTCTTGGTCGCATGGTCTTCCGGCCCGCATCCGGTCCGCAGTCCGCCGAGCACGGCGTCCAAGGCGGTCCGGGTGCGGGCCGCGCGCATCCGGGATCCGCCCGCCACCCCCATCGAGGACGTCTGGGCGCCGCTGCCGGGCACGGCCCCAGGGGCTCGACGTCCGCCACCCGGCCGATTCGCTCGCGGGACTTCGGCACCGGTCCGGCCGGCCGCCGGACCGGGACGGCGGGCGGGCCAAGGCACGCGTTCACGTCCGCATGCCCGGCCGGCGTTCGCCCCCGCCCGGGAGCGCGGCGCGCGTCGGGGAGGACCCGCGCACGCGGCGCCGCGGGACGGCGTGATCTCTTCTTCGTCACCGCGGACCGGGCACGCGGCGGGCGGGCTTCAGGCCGTCGGCTGCGGCTCGCGCCACATCGGCCACATCCGCGGGCCGTCCGGCAGGCGCAGGGCCGCACCGGTGCACTCGAAGCCCAGCCGCTCGTACAGCCGGCGGCTGCGCGCGCTGCTCGCCTCCAGGTAGGCGGGCAGGGCCTCGCGGTCGCAGCGGTCGAGGACCGACGCGATGAGCGCGGTGCCGAGGCCCTGACCCCACCGCTCGGGAGCCACGCCGATCATCCACAGGTACTCGTGGGCACGGTCGGAGGGGTGGATGTCCGCCGTGAGCCGGCCGATCAGCTCCACCCGCGCGTTGTCCGGGTCGACGGCCTCGCGCACCAGGGCCGGGCCGTCGTCCTCGTCGTCGTGGTCGCCCGCGGGCACGGACAGCCACAGCGCGCAGGCCGAGCCGTCCTCGGTGACGTCGATGCGCCCGTCGGCGAGCACGATGTCGGTGAAGGCGGCCATGAGCCTGTGGTGCGTCGTACGGCGGTACTCGTCCCCCGGGAAGACCCAGCTGCTGACCGGATCGTCCTGGAATGCCTCGTCCAGCAGCCGGACGACCAGCTCGCGGTCGTCCTCCCCCGCCGTCCGGATCGCCACGCCCATGTCCCGCCCCTTCGTCTCAACCGGCGTTGCCAGCCTGGCTGTTGAACCCTATCGGCTGCCTTCGGCGAGGGCTGCGCGCGAGGTCGCCGCGGCGTCCGGAACCCTTCGGCGCGGTCACAGTCTCACCGGCACGACCGAGCCGCCACACGGCAGGGACCCTGCCGACGCGACCAGGTCCCGCCCGGTCCGGCCGGGCTGCCGCCCGCACCTTCAGGATTCCGCCGGCGCGGCCTGGCCCCGCCCGCGCGGCCGGGCTTCCCTCACCCCGGGAAGACCCTGCCGCCACGGCCGGCGGCCCCCGCGCACCGGGGGGATGCGCGGCCCCGGGTACGGGCGGGCGTGCGGCGGCCGGTGCCGCACGGTCCGCCGAGAGCTGCGAGGTCCCGCCGGTCCCGGCCGGCCGTCAGGTGCTGCGCCGTGTGACGAACTCGGCCAGCGCCAGCAGTCCGCCCGCCGCCTCCGGGTCGGGCACCGCCCGGGCCAGCTCCTGCATCGCCCGGGCCATCCGGTCGGCCGCCTGCGCCTGCGCCCAGTCCCGGCCGCCCGCCCGCTCCACGGCCAGCGCGGTGCGCTCCGCGTCCCCCTTCCCGGGCGAGGTCTCGTACAGTTCGGCCAGTTCGGTCGCCGCCGGGGTGCCGGAGGCGAGCGCGGCGACCACCGGCAGGGACTTCTTGCGGGCGGTGAGGTCCGCACCGGCCGGCTTGCCGGTGCGGCGCGGATCACCCCAGATGCCGATGACGTCGTCGATGAGCTGGAAGGCCAGCCCCGCCTGGCGGCCGAACGCGTCCAGCGCCTCGACGTCCTCCTCCCGCGCGCCCGCGTACAGCGCCCCGAGAGCGCAGGAGCAGCCCAGCAGGGCACCCGTCTTGGCCTCGGCCATGGCGAGCGTCTCGTCGAGGGTGACCTCGGCGGGACGCCGCCGCTCCAGGGCCGTGTCCGCGTGCTGTCCGGCGCACAGTTCCACGACGCAGTCCGCGAGCCGGGCGACGGCGGCCGGGGAGGCCGGGTGCGGGTCCTCGGCGAGCAGCCGCAGGGCCAGCGCCTGGAGGGCGTCCCCGGCGAGGATCGCGGCAGGCTCGCCGAAGACGGTCCACGCGGTGGGCCGGTGCCGGCGGGTGGCGTCCCGGTCCATCACGTCGTCGTGAAGCAGCGTGAAGTTGTGCACCAGCTCCACCGCCGCGGCCGCCCGCACGGCCGCCGTCCGCGCCCGCGGTCCGCCGATCGCGGCGGCCGAGGTGAGCACGAGGGCGGGGCGTATCGCCTTGCCCGCGTTGCCGGCGGCCGGTGTGCCGTCGGCGTGTTCCCAGCCGAAGTGGTAGAGCGCGATCCGGCGCATGGCGCCGGGCAGCGAGGACAGCGCGGCCCGCAGTTCGGGGTCGACCGATGCCCGGGCGCGTTCCAGAAGCGCCGTCGCCTCGTGCTCGTCGGGCGGTTCCGGTCCGCTGTCCCCGCGCGTCCCGAGGTGTCCGTGCTCCTCGGGCGTGCCGGGCGTGCCGCCGGGGAGCCGCGTCTCGGCGGAACGCCGGGTCCCGGTGGTGCGCTTCTTCGTCTCCGTCACGGACTCCCCCCTGAACCGCCACGGCCGGGACGGTCCGTCACCAGCGGCCGATCTCGACGTTCTCCAGGACACCGAGCGCGTCCGGGACGAGAACCGCGGCCGAGTAGTAGGCCGTCACCAGGTATTTGATGATGGCCTGCTCGTTGATGCCCATGAAGCGCACCGACAGGCTCGGTTCGATCTCGTCGGGGATGCCGGCGGCCCGCAGGCCGATGACGCCCTGCTCCTGCTCGCCGGTACGCATCGCGATGATCGACGTCGTACGGGCCTCGGTGACCGGGATCTTGTTGCACGGGAAGATCGGCACTCCGCGCCAGGTGGGGATGCGGTTGCCGCCGATGTCGATGGTCTCGGGGACCAGTCCGCGCTTGTTGAGTTCGCGGCCGAACGCGGCGATCGCACGCGGGTGGGCGAGGAACAGCTTGGTGCCACGCCGCCTGCTGAGCAGTTCGTCCATGTCGTCCGGGCTCGGGACGCCGGCGTGCGGCTGGATCCGCTGGTCGTACTCGCAGTTGTGGAGCAGCCCGAACTCGCGGTTGTTGACGAGCTCGTGTTCCTGGCGCTCCTTCAGGGCCTCCACGGTCAGCCTGATCTGCTGCTCGGTCTGGTTCATGGGCTGGTTGTAGAGGTCGGCCACGCGCGTGTGGATGCGCAGGACGGTCTGGGCGACGCTCAGTTCGTACTCGCGGGGGCTGGCCTCGTAGTCGACGAAGGTGTGCGGGATGTCCGGCTCGCCGGAGTGGCCGGCGGCGAGGTCGATCTCCTTCTCGCCGTACTTGTTGGTGCGCTGCCGGGGGACGGAGCGGTGCTGCCGGAGGTGCTCGCGCAGGGTGCCGGAGCGCTCCGCGATCTGCTGCACGTCCTGCCGGGGCAGCACCAGGACCGTGCAGGCGGTGACCGCGCGGGCGGTGTACTCCCAGATGGCGTCCTGGTCGAGCAGGGCCTGGTCGCCGAAGTAGGCGCCGTCGGCGAGGATGCCGAGGGACTCGTCCTCTCCGTAGGGACCGGTGCCGATCTTCTCCACGCGCCCGTGCGCGAGCAGGTAGACCGCGTCGGCCTGGCTGCCGAACGAGGCGATCACCTCGCCCGCGGCGAAGCCCCGCTGCTGGCAGCGCCGGGCGAGTTCCGAGAGCACCTCCTCGTCCTCGTAGGACCGCAGCGCCGGCAGCTCGCCCAGCTCGGCGGGGATGACCTCGACGCGGTCGCCGGTCTTCACGAACGTCAGCCGGCCGTCCCCGACGGCGAACGTCAGTCGCCTGTTCACCCGGTACGCGCCGCCCTGGATGTCCACCCACGGCAGCATGCGCAGCAGCCAGCGCGAGCTGATCTCCTGCATCTGAGGCACGGACTTGGTCGTGGTGGCCAGGTTCCGCGCGGCCGCCGTGCCCAGGCTCTGCTGCGGCCTGGTCTGCTCGGTGCGGACCTCTTCGCCTACCGACATAGAGAAATGCCCTCCCCTTGCGCTCCAGCGCCGATCCGCGCCGGGCATCGATGTGCACGGCCAAGCCTCTCTCACGGAACGTGCGCATACCATTACACGAAAGAGCGGGAATGGATCACCGGTGGCCGGGGCAGGGAAGAGGGTCCGGCCGACCGCCCCTAAAAGCGCGGGGACGGCCCGGACCGGCTCGCGCCCGGCCCGGCAGCGGGAAGCGCTCCGGTCCGGGCAGCGGTGCCGGCCCCCGCGCGCCCGGGGGCCTGTCCCCCCGGCTGCGCCGACCTCCGACAATGGTGTCGTGACCAGCCCCGACGCCGCCGACGCCGCCGATCCCGCCGCCCTCCGCCCCCGCCTGCCCACGCCGGTGCAGGAAGTCGCGGACGAGCGGTTCGAGCGGTACGGGGTGCGGCTGGTGCTCAAGCGGGACGACCTGATCCACCCGGAGCTGATCGGCAACAAGTGGCGCAAGCTCGCGCCCAATCTGGCCGCGGCGAACGGCCGTACCGTCGTGACCTTCGGCGGCGCGTACTCCAACCACCTGCGTGCGACGGCCGCCGCCGGCCGGCTGCTCGGCCTGCCCACGGTCGGCGTCGTGCGCGGGCAGGAACTCGCCGGCCGCCCGCTGAACCCCTCCCTGGCCCGGTGCGCGGCCGACGGCATGCGGCTGCACTTCGTCGACCGGTCGGTGTACCGCCGCAAGACCGATCCGGAGACCCTGGCGGCCGTCCTGCGCGCCGCGGGCGCCGAGGACGCCTACGTCGTCCCCGAGGGCGGCAGCAACGCCCTCGCCGTACGCGGCTGCCGAGCGCTCGGCGCGGAACTGCGCGATCGTGCCGACGTCGTCGCCGTCGCCTGCGGCACCGGCGGCACGCTCGCCGGTCTGGCCGCCGGACTGGCCGCAGGCCGGCGCGCCCTGGGCATCCCCGTCCTCAAGGGAGGCTTCCTGGACGCCGGCGTACGGGCTCTGCAGCGGGAGGCCTTCGGCGGTCCGCGCGGCGACTGGAGCCTGGACGACCGCTTCCACTTCGGCGGCTACGCCCGTACCACCCCGGAACTCGACGACTTCGCCGAGGAGTTCGAACGCCGTCACGGGCTGCCCGTCGAGCGTCTCTACGTCGCCAAGCTGCTGTACGGCCTCGTCGCCCTGGCCCGGGAGGGCGCCTTCGCGCGCGGGACGACGGTCGCCGCCGTGATCACCGGCCGCCCCTTCCCGGAGCCCGGCCCCCGCCGGGCCCCGGGGCCGGGGGGGCCCCCCCCCCGGGGGGGGGGGGGGGGGCGGGGCCGGGGGGGGGGGGGGGGGCCGGGGGGCGCCCCCCCCCCCCCCCGCCCGCGGGGCGCGGCGGGGGGGGGGGCGGGGGGGGGGGGGGCCGGGGCGGGGGGGGGGGGGGGGCGGGGGGCGGGGGGGGGGGCGCCCGCCCGGCGCGGCGGCGTGCCGGCAGGGGCTCCGCGCCCCTCACGGGGCGTCGACGACGTCCCCGGCTTCCCCGGTGGCCGTTCCCTCCGT